>JAMPFU010000019.1 GCA_023664385.1 Clostridium sp.
TACATATGAAGATGGAGCGTGAGGAAGCATTTGAGGATGGACGTGCAGAGGGAATGGAAGATGGCGAAACGAAAAAGCTTATTACACTGATTTGCCGCAAATTAAGAAAAGCAAAAGAAGTAGATGTTATAGCCGACGAGTTGGAGGAGGACTTTGCGATTATATCAGAAATATGTAGAGCTGCCGAAGCCTATGCTCCTGACTATAATGAGGAGCTTGTATACGAAGCCTATAAGAAACTGGAACATGTAAAGGACTTGATATGATTATTTGTCGTAGAGAAGATGGAAAAAAGTGCCAACTTGCCAGTTTACTTGACACTACAGTCCGACTAGCAGTATTATTAAGAAGAAAGTAAAACCTTTTGAAGTCTGTGAGTAATTACAAATAGGTACAAGGAAAAAATAAAAAGGCTTAAAGCTAGGAAAGGACTGATTATATGAAAAAGTTTATACTTACAATAGCAGTTATGACAATGGCAGTTGGTTTTACTAGTTGTGCCGATAAGGAGAGTACTAGGAGTGACACTACAGCAGAAGCTTTTGTTACTACTGAGGCTACAGAAACTACAGAAATTACTACTGAGGAGACAACCACTCGGAAAGCTACTACCGAACAAAGTTCGACATCTGTTCCGCAGACAACCGAGGCATCTGCGCCACAGGTTACTGAAGCTCCTGTTCATCAACACACTTGGACTACAAAGACAGTGGTAGTTAAGGAGGCTTGGACTGAGATAATTGAGCATCCGGCTGTGACTCATAAAGAATATGGGTACATGTGTAATTATTGCGGAAATACGGTTTATTCAGAAATTGATGTGCGTGCTCATCAGGATCAATTCTTGAATACTGATATGCAACATGCAGTCGCTGAGTGGAGTTCTTTTAGCAATATAGTACCAGACCAAGAAGCTTGGACAGAGAAAGTCGAACATCCGGCAGAGACTAAGACAGTAGAGTATTGTACGGAATGTGGCATAGAAAAGTAAGAAATGAAAGAATAACAAACATAATATAAAAAGCTGTCGCTTTCGTTGATAGATATTTAGACTTGAAACGGAAGGGCAGCTTTTTTTATTTTATTTATAGGAATGGCGAAGGCACCTTGTTCTACTGTTAGTGGCAGGAATAAAAGTGCTTGAAATGCTCAAATGAAAATGTTACGTATGAAATGGGGAAAATTATCAAAAATAAAACACTATGATATGTGAAAGGAGATGGTCGAATGGATATGATCGGACAGGTATATGGATATGTTCGGGTATCAAGCACGGATCAGAATGAAAACAGGCAGCTAGATGCAATGTGGGAAAAGAATATCCCAAAGGGGAACTTGTATATTGATAAACAGTCGGGAAAGGATTTTGACAGACCTCAATATAAGAAGATGATAAAACGCTTGAAGTCGGGTGACCTGCTGTATATCGTCAGTATTGACCGCTTGGGGAGAAACTATAATGAAATTCAGAATCAATGGCATATTCTGACAAAGGAAAAAGACGTGGATATTTGCGTGATTGATATGCCGTTGCTGGACACGCGTACAGGTAAAGACCTAATAGGAACCTTTATTGCAGATATAGTGCTTCAGATACTTTCATTTGTAGCGCAAAATGAGCGTGAAAATATCAGGAAACGTCAGGCGGAGGGAATAGAGGCAGCTAAGGCAAGGGGTGTAAAATTTGGACGTCCCCCACAACCGCTTCCGACTAACTTTCAGGAAGTCCATGTGGCATGGAGAAGTAAAAAAATAACACTTCAACAAGCGGCAGATGCCTGTGAAATGCCGGTAGGAACATTTTATTCTAAGGCGGTAAAGCTGGAGAGTCTGACATAAAAAAACATTTTGTTTGAAAAAGTGTACTTTTTCGAACAAAAATAACAGAAACATTACATATCCATTATAATATCATTATAAACAAATTATTTCAAGCATTTATAAGACATTCGTAAAATTCGACAGAAAATAGAGGATATTCTATTATCTATGAGCACCATAACCGAGTGCATGAAAAATAATTTTCCCCTTTTTTTAATTATGAAAAAGTACACTTTTATAAATTTAAAAAGTTTGTTGTAGTGCACAAATTTATCAGCAGAAGGGAGGAAAGAGGAGTGGACAAGGCAGAAGCATTCAAATTATTTTTTATGGAGGATGCTATGAGAAAATTAAAAAAAATATTGGCAATTGCATTGACAGCCGCCTGTACAGCTTCCATGACGTATGTGCCTGTAAAAGCAGAAGAACAAGTAGAAATTCAAGAAGAACAAGCAGAGGTTAAAGAAGCGCAAGTGGCAACTCAAGAAGAACAAGTAGCAGGACAGAATGTGGGGTGGAATGGAACTGATCAAGGAACCATTGAACCAATAACACAACCGACGCCAACTGATAATAATGGAATTCTTGTTTATGAAAATGTTAAACTCAAATGGTTTCCAAAAGACACTAATGTCGGAAGAAATCAAGATGGGTATTGGGTAGGTGCTAAGGTTATTATTCCTGCGTCAGCAGACCCAGAGGCTATCAAATATAAGTTGAATGAAGGTGAAACGAAAAACTTTACTGACTATAAAGATGGTGACAACTATATGCAGATATGGGGATTGGTTACGCAGGATTGGATAGACCAATTTAAAGCTGCTGGTAAGGATTCGTTAAATTACAGATACGCATTTGATTGGGATGGCGATGGAACTGCTGATCAGACATTAGGACTTAAAATTATGATTGACAGTATAACGTTAACTTGGAATGGAACTGATCAGGGAACCATTGAAACTATAACACAGCCGACGCCAGATAATGACAATGGAATCCTTGTTTATGATGAGGTAGAGCTTAGATGGTTTCCGAAGGACACTAACGCTGGAAGAAATCAAGATGGATACTGGGTAGGCGCTAAGATTACGATTCCTGCATCGGCAGCGTCAGAGGATATCACATATAAGCTGAATGGTGGTGCAGCAAAAAACTTTACTGACTATAAGGATGGCGACGATTATATAACAGTATGGGGATTGGTTACGCAGGATTGGATAGACCAATTTAAAGCTGATGGTAAGGATTCCTTAAATTACAGATATGCATTTGATTGGGATGGCAATGGAACTGCCGATCAGACATTGGGACTTAAGATTATGGTTGACGGTATAATATTAGGCGATAAGTGTGGTATACATGATCCGGATCAGGTTGTGGAGATAAATGAGGTCCCTGCAACTTGTACGGAAGATGGAGTTGAAGCCCATAAAAAATGTAAAGTATGTGGAATTTTATTAGATGTTGACGGAAACGAAATTGAGGAAAACGATTTAGTAATTTCCACTACAGGTCATGCGGCAGTAAAAACAGAAGGCAAAGCAGCAACCTGTAAAGAGGCAGGATATGAGGCATACTGGACATGTAGTGTTTGTGAAAAGATGTTTTCGGACGAAATATGCATTACGGAAATTGACAAGCCGGTAGAGGTTGCAATTGATGCAACAGCACACACTGCAACAAAGACGGAAGCCAAGGATGCAACAGAGACAGAAGCTGGAAACATCGAATACTGGCACTGTTCAGTCTGTGATAAGTATTTCAGTGATGAAGCATTAACTACTGAAATCACAGAAGCTGATACAGTAATTCCAGCAACAGGAGCAGAAGGAGATAAGTTTGCAACTGCAGACGGATATGACTTCTATAAGGATGAAGACGGTAATATAACCTGTGTAGATGAATCAGGCAAAAAAGTTATCGACGAATTCAAGTGTGACGGTGAGTATACATACTATTTCCAAGGAGATGGAACTGCAATGAAAGATTATCTTTCATACCATCCGAATGGAGTAGATTTGATATGCATTGATAAAGACGGGCATATGGTGATTAATGACTTTGCTTCAGACGGTGTTTACACATACTATTTCCAAGGAGATGGAACTGCAATGAAAGATTATCTTTCATACCATCCGAATGGAGTAGATTTGATATGCATTGATAAAGACGGGCATATGGTGATTAATGACTTTGCTTCAGACGGTGTTTACACATACTATTTCCAAGGAGATGGAACTGCAATGAAAGATAGGCTTACATACCATCCTGACGGAGTGCATATCATCTATTTTGATGAAAACGGACATGAAGTGTTCAGCAACTTCCATCACGTGGAAAAGTCTATTGCAGGAGAAACAGTGGACGACCTTTGCTTCTTTGATGTATACGGATATATGTATAAGGACGTTATGACCTATGACCAGGCAGGAGAGAAGCTTTACTATGTAAATCCATATGGTGTCGTAGAGCAGGACGAGTGGTTTGAATTTTCTGACACATGTGTATGGGCAGGAACGACAATCAAGGTCGGAGCAGGCTACGGCTATGCAACTGCAGACGGAACACTGATGGTAAACAAACACATCTATGATTGGCGTGGAAACTTCGTATACTTGCAGGGTGATGGACATATACGGTAGGTAATAACCGTTATGCATATATATAGTAATGGACATATGCAGTAGGCTTTAGATTATGCTTACATGCATAGTGGCAGCACATTATGAAATAGGACAGCCTTTATTTACAGCATCAAACTGTAAATAGAGGCTGTTTTTTATTGGGATTTCTTGGAAAAATTGAACAATATACAAAAGGCTAACCTGATTTTTTACAAAATTGTATTTTCCAAATATATTTGAAAAGGTATTTGCAGTTAAAAACTTGTAAGAAGTAAATAAAAATGTTAATATAAAAAAGAAACTATATATAATTTTAGGGAGGAAGCAACATGAAAAAGAAGATGGTATCTTTAATTATGTCTGCGACATTGCTTGTAGGTCTTATGCCTGTAAACATAAAGGCGCAGGAATTAGACGAAGAACAGATGCAGATGGAAGCAACCTCATCTGATGCGTATGAATTGAATGTAATGGAAACCGAGGGGGAAATTTTAGTTGAGGACACTTTGGAAGTAGAAGCTAATCAGGTTCTGATTAATGCAGACAATTTTCCTGACGAGAATTTTAGAAAATATATAAAAGAAAATTTTGACAAAAATAATGATGATATTGTTGATGATATTGAAAATATAACAATTATGAGTGTGTATGGAAGAAGAATATATAGTTTAAAAGGTATTGAGTTCTTTTTTGCATTGGTAAACTTTAATTGCGGTTATAACTATTTAACAAGCCTTGATGTGAGTAAAAATACGTCATTGAAGTATCTAGATTGTGGTGGAAACCATCTGACAAGCCTTGATGTGAGTAAAAACACGGCATTGAAGCAGCTTGACTGCGATGTTAATTGTCTGACAAGTCTTGATGTGAGTAAAAATATGTCATTGGAGAGGCTTTCTTGTGGTGGAAACCAATTAACAAGTCTTGATGTGAGTAAAAACACGTCATTGGTGTATCTTGACTGCAATGAAAACCAGCTAACAAGCCTGGACGTGAGTAAAAATAAGTCATTGAATAGCCTTTCTTGCAGTGGAAACCAACTGATAAACCTAGATGTGAGTAAAAATAAGTCATTGCAATCCCTGCAAATTGACAGTAACATGACCATGGATATATCCGATAATCATTTGTTATTCTTGTATATTTCTGTACCACAACTAAAAGGAACAATCGACCTTTCTAACATTAAGGGTATTGAAAGATACATGTCAGGTTGGAATGCGAGTACAAAAAAACTTACATATGAGCTGGAAATACGTGATGATTATTATGCAGGTTATGAAGTTAGTGAAGACATAAAGTTGGTTTTAGGTAATGTAGGTCTTTTCTCAAATTATCAGGGGTGCAGTTTTTCTAAAAATGTTTATGGTGACGTCATATGTTACGATAGCATCGGCGACCCTGTTATAAACGATTTTAAGTGTGACGGAACATATACCTACTATTTTCAGGCAGACGGAACAGCAATGAAAAACAGGCTTACATACCATCCTGACGGAAAACATATCATATATTTTGATGAAGACGGACATGAAGTGTTCAGCAACTTCCATCACGTGGAAAAGTCAATAGCGGGAGATGCAGTGGATGACCTTTGTTTCTTTGATGTATACGGATATATGTATGTGGATGTCATGACCTATGACCAGGCAGGTGAGAAGCTTTACTATGTAAGTCCATATGGCGTCATAGAGCAGAACAAGTGGTTTGAATTTTCAGACACATGTGTATGGGCAGGAACGACAAACAAGGTCGGAAAAGGCTACGGCTATGCAAATGCAGACGGAACACTGATGGTAAACACACATACTTATGATTGGCGTGGAAACTTCGTATATTTACAGGGTGACGGACATATGAAATAATTGGCATAAAAACGAGTAAAATATGTGCAAAATGTTTGTTTGAAAGGTGGCTTTATATGAAGAAAAGAATATTTGCTTATTTGATTAGTATAATGCTTATACTTTCGGTTGTTTGTGCAGATAATTTGCTTGGGATAGCTGCATCTGCCAAAGAAGAATGTATTGAATATACTGGTACGAATGTGGATAATCAAAATTACAGCAGATATGCTGCGCCAGTTTATTCTTACCTAACAAAGACTGCAGATAATAAGCTTATGGTTGTTCAGGCAGGAAACGGAATTGATGGGATTGGTGTTCTATATTATGATATGAACTATCAATTTCAAAATGAGTCAAAGATTAAGCAGGAGCTTCCTATTTTTGGAGGCTTTTACGAGACGGAAACAAATTATTATCTTCTGACAGGACAAACTAATTCCGAAGAAAGTGCTAATGTAGAAGTTTATCGAATTACAAAATATGACAAGTCATGGAACAGAATATCATCGGTTGGATTATATGATTGTAATACCACCACACCTTTTAGTGCCGGTTCGGCAAGAATGACACATCAGGGCAAATGGCTTCTCATTCATACCAGCCATGAAATGTACAAAAGTTCTGACGGATATAACCATCAGGCTAATGTTACAATTCAGGTAGATACTGACAACATGACTATTACGGATTCCCTTACGGGCGTTTCAAATGTCGGACGTGGTTATGTAAGTCACTCCTTCAACCAGTTTATCGAGCTTGAAAATAATAAAGCTGTTACGATAGACCATGGGGATGCGTACCCACGTTCCATCGTATTGGTTAAGTATAATTCTGATATTACCAGTGGTAAATTTTCTTCTAGCTGTAGCTCTGTGAATGTAATGAGCTTTCCAGGAGCAACTGGACAAAACGCAACTGGTGCATCAGTAGGAGGCTTTGAAAATGCAGATAGTTACTACCTTGTTGCAGGTAATTCCGTTGTGCAGGACACTGAAAATCTATCCCGAACAACAAGAAATATATTTGTGTCATCGGTAGATAAAAATACAAATGCTGTTTCTACTACATGGATTACAAATTATGCAGAAGGTGACGGGACGACATCGACGCCTCATTTTTTCAAGATAGCTTCAAATAAATATATGCTATTATGGTCTAGAGGAAATACAGTGTCTTATACGATGATTGACGGAACCGGGAAATGCATAGATAACAATATATATACGGCAGAGGCAAAGCTTTCGGATTGTGTTCCTCTTGTGATAAACAATAAAGTAGTGTGGTATACTTTTGAAAAATCAACGCTTACATTTTATGAAATTGATTTAGCAGATATGCATTCTGTAAATAAACAGGAAAAAACAGTTGGACATGACTATGTGAATAATGGCGTAGTAAATGGATATGCAGATATGAGTTGTAAAAAATGCAGTATAACCAAAAGCGTAAAGGTAATTACATCTATAAAATCTTGGTTTAATACGACAGGAAGATATAGCACATATTATAGCTCTTTTCCGTCTAACAGTCCTGTTGGTACAGATATATATTGTTGGTTAGTTCCTACACCGTCTGATAATGGAGATTCTTATGACGTGATTATAGATAATCGTGATGTTGTGGATGTCAGTTCTATTAGTGGAGAATTTGTTACTTTGACGGTAAAAAAACACGGGGATGCAAACATTACATTTCAATCAAAATTTAATCCTGAAGTCCGTAAGACAGTTACGCTCGCTTTACATACATTTGGCAAAGAGACATCACCTTTAGCAGTAAATCTCGCAAGTCCTTCAACCTGCACAGAGCCTGCAAAATATTATAAGGTGTGTACAATATGTGGTGAAAAGAATGCGGAAACATATACATATGGAAGTGCGAAGGGGCATGATTATCAGACATATACAATTGAACCGAAGGACGGTCAGGATGGTGAAAAGGTTGTAAAATGTGTTACGTGCGGAATGGTAAGCTCCAAAGAGGTAATTCCATATACGACTTCGGGATTTTTTGCTGAATATGAGGGCACTAAATTTTACAGGGATTCTGATGGAAATATAAGATGTAAAGATAAAAACGGAGTTCCAGTTATAAATGGATTTAGGTGTGACGGAACATACACCTACTATTTCCAGGCAGACGGAACAGCGATGAGAAACAGGCTTACATATCACCCTGACGGAAAGCATGTCATATATTTTGATGAAGACGGACATGAAGTGTTCAGCAACTTCCATCATGTGGAAAAGTCAATAGCGGGAGATGCTGTGGATGACCTTTGCTTCTTTGATGTATACGGATATATGTATGTAGACGTCATGACCTATGACCAGGCAGGAGAGAAGCTTTATTATGTAAATCCGTATGGTGTCATAGAGCAGGGTAAATGGTTTGAATTTTCAGACACATGTGTATGGGCAGGAACGACAAACAAGGTCGGAAAAGGCTACGGCTATGCAAATGCAGACGGAACACTGATGGTAAACACATACACCTATGATTGGCGTGGAAACTTCGTATATTTGCAGGGTGACGGACATATGCAGTAGGTTTTAAAACATAATTGTCATGCTTATACGCATCATAACAAGTGTATTATGAAATAAAACAGCCTTTATTTACAGCATCAAACTGTAAATAGAGGCTGTTTTTTATTAGGATTTCTTGGAAAAATTGGACAATGTATAAAGGGCTAAGCTGACTTTTTACAAAACCGTATTTTCCAAATGTATTTGAAACGGTATTTACATTAAATACTTGTAAGATGTAAATAAAAATGTTAGTATGAAAAAGTAATGTAAAAAGTAACAAAATAAAAAAATTTAGGAGGAAGCAACATGAAAAAGAAGATGTTATCTTTAATTATGTCTGCTGCATTGCTTGCTGGTCTTATGCCTGTAAACATAAAGGCACAGGAATTAGATGAAGAACAGATGCAGATGGAAGCAACCTCATCTGATGCATACGCATTGGGGGGGGGTAGAAGCTGAGGGGGAAATTTTAGTTGAGGACACGTTAGAAGTGGAAGCTAATCAGGTGCAGATTAATGCAACCAATTTCCCTGATGAGAATTTTAGGAAATACATAAAAGAAAATTTTGACAAAAATAATGATGATATTGTTGACGATATTGAAAATGTAACAAGTATAGATGTATCTTGGTGTGGGATATATAGTTTAAAGGGTATTGAGTTCTTTTGGGCTTTGGAGGAACTTGACTGTCATAGCAATAACCTGACAAGCCTTGACGTGAGTAAATGCACGGCATTGAAAGACTTTCGGTGTCATAGCAATAACCTGACAAGCCTTGACGTGAGTAAAAACACGGCATTGGGGCATTTGGTTTGCGGGAATAACGAACTGACAAGTCTGGATGTGAGTAAAAATACGGCATTGGGGTCGCTTTACTGCGATTATAACAAACTGGCAAGCCTTGACATGAGTAAAAACACGGCATTGAGGGTTCTTTTGTGCTATAATAACGAACTGACAAGCCTTGACGTGAGTAAAAACGCAACATTGAAGATCCTTGAATGCGAGTATAACAAGCTGACAAGTTTGGATGTGAGTAAAAACACGGAATTAACAAGGCTTTACTGCTATAATAACGAACTGGCAAGCCTTGACATGAGTAAAAACACGGAATTAACAAGGCTTTACTGCTATAATAACGAACTGGCAAGCCTTGACATGAGTAAAAACACGAAATTGACGAGACTTAGTTGCGATAATAATAAGCTGACGAGTTTGGACGTGAGTAAAAACACGGCATTGGAGGAGCTTTGGTGTAGAGAAAATGAATTGACGAGTTTGGACGTGAGTAAAAACACGGCATTGAAGATACTTTGGTGCAATTATAACCAGCCGACAAGTTTGAATGTAGGTAAAAACACGGCGTTGAAAAACCTTAATATTGACAGTAACATAACAACAGATATATCATTTTTGGATTTGAGTCATTTGGATATTTATGTACCGCAATTTAAAGGAACAATCGACCTTTCTAATATTACAGGTATTGAAAAATATATGTCAGGTTCAGGTTGGAATTCGAATACAAAAAAGCTTACATATGAGATGGATTATGATATTCTTAATGTTTGTACAGTCGGAAAAAATACAAGATTAGTTTGTTATGCCATGGGTCGTTTTTCATCTTACCAAGGATACGATTTTTCCAAAGACGCTTATGGTGACATCAGATGTTACGACAGTAACGGTGACCCTGTTATAGACGAATTTAAGTGCGACGGAACATACACCTACTATTTCCAGGCAGACGGAACAGCAATGAGAAACAGGCTTACGTACCACCCTGACGGAAAGCATGTCATATATTTTGATGAAGATGGACATGAAGTGTTCAGCAACTTTCATCACGTGGAAAAGTCAATAGCAGGAGATGCCGTGGATGACCTTTGCTTCTTTGATGTGTACGGATATATGTACGTGGACGTCATGACCTATGACCAAGCAGGAGAGAAGCTTTACTATGTAAATCCGTACGGTGTCATAGAGCAGAATAAGTGGTTTGAATTTTCAGACACATGTGTATGGGCAGGAACGACAAACAAGGTCGGAAAAGGCTACGGCTATGCAAATGCAGACGGAACATTGATGGTAAACACACACACTTATGATTGGCGTGGAAACTTTGTATATTTGCAGGGTGACGGACATATGCGATAGGCTTTAGGTTATGTATATATTGATGGACATATATAGTAGGTTTAAAACATAATTGTCATGCTTATACGCATGGTAACAAACATATTATGAAATAGGACAGCCTTTATTTACAGGACATTAAACTGTAAATAAAGGCTTTTTTATTGGATTTCTTGGAAAACTTGAATCACAGGCCAGAGGATAATCTGATATTTAAAAATATATTTTATAAATGTATTTTTTGTTTTTTGGTTGGTAATGTTCGGTGGTAATGTTCTGTATAAAAATATATTGCATTATATATAATTCTATGCTATCATCTCATTAAAGCATAAATCTTTCAATTCTGTTTTGGGGCGTAAGCCTCATCAAAAAATCAGAAAAATTCGGAACTTCGATGCTTTGAGTTCATTACATTACAATTTAAGCAGAGGGGTTGTCCGTTTTTTGAGAAGGATAAGGTATGCAGATGTTTTACTGGGGATTTTATTGCAGTACAAGAGGGATTTTGCCACAAGCAGAATTACGGTATAGATAAAATTTTAGTACAAACGAAATTTTGCTGCAAAACAATATCAATATAAGCAAAATTACAGTATGTGCGAAATTCCAATACAAACGGATTTTGCTACAAGCAAAATTTTAGCAAGACAGATTTGAGTAACCTCCTGCAACACTTAGTTAAAGGAGGAAACCAAATGAAAAATAATGAGAAATCAGAACAAGACATGAAGCAGAAGTTGCTTACATGGGAGCAGTGGCAGGCGCTTACAGGCGTACAAACAGTGATACGGGAATACAAAGATACCGTATTCCGTATGCTCCTTAAAGACAAGAGAAAACTGCTTGCACTTTACAACGGCATAAACGGAACAGACTACGATAACCCTGACGATTTGGAGATTGTCACGCTTGAAAATGCCATATACATGAGCTGTAAAAATGACGTTGCCTGCGTCATAGATTTTACCCTTGATATGTACGAGCAGCAATCTACGGTAAACCCTAATATGCCGTTTCGATATTTGAGATATGTTTCAAGGGTATTTGAAAAGCTTACGATATATGATAATATTTATTCAAGGAAATTAATTAGGCTTCCAACACCTAAATTTATCGTATTTTACAACGGAAGCGAACCGCAGCCCGAATATAAGGAATACAGGCTGTCGGACGCATATATGACAAAGACGGCAAAGGTAAGTCTTGAGCTTATCGTGACGCAGCTTAATATCAATGAGGGTTACAACAGTGAGTTAATGGAGAAATGCCCTGCCCTTTGGGAGTATATGCAGTATGTTTCAAAAGTCAGGGAATATAATAAGGATATGCCCCTTGAGGAAGCAGTGCCAAAGGCTGTTGATGAATGTATCAACGAAGGAATATTAAAGGAATTTCTTTTGCAAAACAAGGCGGAGGTAGTGAGTATGAGCATATTTGAATATGATGCGGAATTACATATGAAGATGGAGCGTGAGGAAGCATTTGAGGATGGACGTGCAGAGGGAATGGAAGATGGCGAAACGAAAAAGCTTATTACACTGATTTGCCGCAAATTAAGAAAAGCAAAAGAAGTAGATGTTATAGCCGACGAGTTGGAGGAGGACTTTGCGATTATATCAGAAATATGCAAAGCGGCAGAACCCTATGCCCCTGATTACAATGAGGAGCTTGTATATGAAGCCTATAAGAAACAGTATATGGCAGTTTAAACTTTGATAATAATGGGGTAGCCATGCCATTGATAAAAATGTGGAAATATAACAGCCTTTACTTACAGGATATTAAACTGTAAATAAAGGCTGTTTTTATTGGATTTCTTGAAAAACTTGGTTCACAGACCAGAGGATATCTGATTTTTTGTAAAAAATATTGCTATTACATTATAAACATTATTACCTTGCAAATATACTGTCATAATGATAAAATATCATGTGGTGGGGTTTTATACGATTATTTTTAATACGATAAATTTTGATGTGGTAACGTTCAATGGATAGTGGGGGAATGTATAATGATACTGATTGATACTCAAAAGGAAGAATTTAGTAAGCTAAAGGATATTCGTATTTTTGGAAAAGAGGATGACGAGAATAAGTTTAACGGTGACTTCCTCGTTATCGGTTTAGGCGGAGTAGGCGGAAAGGTTGTTACCAGTCTTAAGGGTAGGCTGATGAATGAGATTATGCCTGAGGATAATATCAGCTTTCTTCTCATAGATTCAGACATACCATCCATGGAGGACACCATTGAGGAAAGTAAAATGGGCGTAGGTCTTAACGCTCTTGAGGTCTTTAGTATTTACAGACCTAATCTTGAAAACATACTCGCAGATGGAATTAAAAATAATCCGGTTCACCCAAATCTTGCAAACTGGATGCAGGAGGATTTCCCTGAGCTTACAATTGGAACGGGAGGTGCCGAGGGCAACAGGCAGATTGGACGCCTTATGTTCTCAAACGCATATGAGGATATCCGTATCCTTTTATTTGAGCGCCTTCAGGAGTTGTATGACAAATCTGCTGTGGGAAAGCTGGATGTGCTTCTTGTTTCAAGCGTGGCAGGTGGAACGGGAAGCGGCATTATTTCAGATGTTGCATATAACATAAAAGCGTTTGCAAGGTCAAGAAAGTGGACGAATTTCAGGATAGGCGCATGCCTTCTCATGCCTGATGTGCTCTACGGAAATCTTAAACTTCGGGAGGATGCTGAAAAGGTATCGCTTCTCAACGCAAACGGTTGTGCAACCTTAAAGGAAATAAACTATTTCATGCATCTTGTAGAAAAGGATGAGGCATACAGATTTGAGAGTACAACCCACAGATTAAGCATGAAGGATAATATATTCGATTCCTGTATGCTTGTTTCAGGCAAAAAGGATGAGCAGGGGTATCTTCCGGAAGAAAGCATATACAGTGATGTTGCAGAGTTTTTATATAAAATTGCAAGCAACAAATATATTGGAAACGATGACGGTTCAGGAGAACGCAGGCTGTTAAGGGATGTTTTATTGGATAAATCGGCAAACGGCGGCTTTAAGGTTATAAGCTCTGTGGACTACAGAATACCTGTCAGGGAGATGGAGAACATTTGCGAATATCAGATATTTAACGAAAGCTTTAAGGAATTGTTTGCATCCCCTATGGATAAGCCACAGGTAAAAGAGGACGTTGACATGCTGTTTTCCGAGCTTAAACTATTTTTGGAGGGCAAGCCGGGAGATGACATAGGTCTTAATATGCCTGGCATTATAAAGATAAGGCAGTACGAAAAGCCGGCTTATAAATTTATAAAAAAGGGACAGGATAATTTAAGAATCCGTCTGGCAAATAGTCTTGCAAGCTTTGAAAATGACATTAACATAACAATAAAATCGCTAAAGAACAGGATTCGTATTTCAGTTGACGAGTTTATTACAAAGTGTCTGAAGGAGTACGGACCATTTGGCGTCATTGAGCTTATCGGAGCCGCAGGAATAGGAAACGGCGAGCAGGATAGAAATCTCATTGCGGAAGTTAAAAAAATGTCGGAGCTGCACAAATCATATCAGCACAATAACGAATATTCGAGAATCATTGAATCAATAAAGGATATGGTGGCAAAAAGATTTTTCACGTTTCCGAATGCAAAAAAGGAGACAGAAAACGGATATTATGACGCATGTATCAAGGAAACCTTGGCAAAAGAGCGAAGCATCCTGATTGACGAGATGGATAAGCAGGATGTTTTTGGCGATATAGTAAGGGCACTTAGGCAAAAGGCGGAAAGCCTGCAGGAAATCTATTCCCAGTTTGGAGATGACCTGAAATATGCAGTAGAGGATCTCAGCGCCGCAGGCGAAGTAAAGGTTAAGAAAATACTGAGAAATCCTGTAAACCGCAAATATCTTCCTTCAGATTATGTAACACAGGCGAAGATTACTGAGCTTAAGGAAGGGCTTATCAGGCTTATGGTTGAAAATGAGTCCAATATAGATAATGGCAGAATTGTCATGGTGAAGCAGGAAATGGAAAAGCTATACAGGGATTTCCTTATCGGTGTAGGAACATTTGCACCTGAAAAAATGCTTGCAGTTGCATATTCTGAAAAGATACCGACACTTCAAAATCTTAACGTCATGTTTGTGTCCACGACAAATGAAAATCGTGACACGGTCATGCATTTGGCAGCTACCGATTTTGTACGTGCAATAGGAGAGGGAGATAAGCTCTGCGTTCTCAAGGAGGACTACAAGGAAAGAACGGCAAATCAAAGGTACATTTCACTTCCAAAGGCTGCACCAAGCTTTAGCCAGGAGGTTAAAAAGCTTCTTGTAAATGAGCCGTACAATGAGCCAGAGGATGCAATCACCACAAATGCAGGTGAATTTGAAATATCAATTGACGATATAACCACGGGCGTATCTCTTGACATGCTCCAAATTGCAGAGGATATGCAGGCAGCATACAATATGGTTGACGGTTACAAGGGACTTCATATTGATGAGGTAAACAAAAATATGAGGGAATATACAGACATTATTTAAAATAATAGTATGTTGGCAGAGAGCGTCTGCCGTATTGCAAAGAAAAAATCAGGATGCTGAAATCTTAAAATATTAGGAGCTGTTATAACTTCATTGTACAAGTGGCTAAAACAAGGGCTTTTTTGTGCAAAAGATATAAGAAAGCATAGAGAGAGGTTTTTTATGGAAATGCGGAGAAAAGACAGACAGCTTACGGATATGAAGGATATAAAGGAAATACTTGCGGTCTGTAAGGTATGCCGCATCGGATTTTCCTATGATGAAAGAATACATATTATTCCGATGAATTATGGTTATGATTTTGATGCCGATGGAAGGCTTACATTTTATCTGCATGGTGCAATTGACGGCACAAAAATAAAGGCAATAAAATCCACAGGTAAAAATGGTCTTTTGGTTACAGTGGAATTAGATATGGAGCATGGACTTGTTGCAGGTGATACGGCATGCAGCTACGGTTACGCATACAAAAGCATCATGTGTGACGGAAAAGCGTTTCTGCTTTCTGACGTGGAAACTAAAACGTATGGGCTGAAAAGGCTGATGCTTCACCAGACGGGAAAGGATTTTGATTTTACAGAGGAAATGCTTGCAAATGTCTCCGTTATAAAAATAGAGGTTTGTGCTTACACAGCAAAAGCGAGATTACCGATAAAAGCTTAATAGTTTAAAAGATAAACGAAAAACTGTCCAAGACCAAACATAACCATACATATCGCAACACTTATGTACCAGTGGCCAAGTGACAAAATATAGGCTGCCGTAAGAAGCAGTAATATAAGCATACCGGCAGTCATTACAGTGAGTGGTTTGACCATTCTTCCGTCACGGTGTGCAAGTATGTATATGGCAAGATATATCACGCTGTATATCATGATAAGTAAAAGTAAAAATAACATGTCTAAATTCTCCCGAAAAAAATAACATACCTAGTTTACCACAGTATATGATTTTTTCCTAGTAAAATTTTAAATTTTTTTTACAAAATTTTACAAATGTTTTACGAAAGTCCTGAATATGCGTCTTGCCGTGCGGTTATCAATAACTTCATACTATAATATCCATATACAATTTCCAATCTTATAAACGACGTCAAATAGTCTTGAAAACCACGTAAAATAAAGGGTTTCAGCCCTTTCACCGTATTGACTTTTAATTGACTACATGGTAAAATTAGTCAAATATTGTCCTGCCATGCTTCTATGGTGGACAAAAAAGTTTCCTATCAAATAAAGACAAAGGTGGAATTTAAAATGAAATTAGGAATCAGTGCGCTGTTTCAAAAAAACGGCAAAAAGGAGGAGTCTCCTGCTGATGCAACCTTCGGCAGTGATAGTACGGAGGAGGATGTAGCTGCAAATGCGAAGGAGGAAATGTCGGCAGATGACACGCTGAATTGTCCGAAATGTAAGCAGTCATTCAAAAAGGCAGACATTAAGGATAATATGAATGTCTGTATGGCATGTGGCTATCATTTTGTAATACCTGCTGACAGACGTGTGAGATTTCTTGTGGACCCGGGTACCTTCAAACCACTCAAATGCAGGGTAGCATTTTCAAATCCCTTAAATTATCCTGAGTACGAGGAAAAAATAAAATCCCTTCAGGAAAAAACAGGACTGGAGGAGGCTGTTTATACAGGCGTGGGAAAGATTGACGGATATGAAGCTGTAATTGCAGTTATGAGCAGTAAATTCCTCATGGGAAGCATGGGAATGGCTGTAGGTGAAAAAATTACCAATGCAGTGGAATATGCCGACAAGAAGAAGCTCCCACTTATTATTTTTACGGCAAGCGGCGGGGCAAGAATGCAGGAGGGAATCATATCACTGATGCAGATGGCAAAGACAAGTGCCGCAGTGGAACGCTTTAACAGACATGGCGGCTTGTACATTTCAGTGCTCACCCACCCGACAACGGGCGGTGTAACTGCAAGCTTTGCAACACTCGGAGATATAACCCTTGCAGAGCCTGAAGCACTGATTGGCTTTGCGGGACCGAGAGTAATAGAGCAGACGATAGGTGAGAAGCTTCCTGAGGGCTTTCAGAGGTCAGAATTTCAGGAGGAACACGGCTTTGTAGACCAAATCGTTCCAAGAGATAAAATGCGAGAGGTGCTGGCGCATATTCTTCGACTTCACTGTAAGAGAGGTAAGTAGCTATGGTAAAAGTAATTGATGAGAGAATAACGGCAATTGACAAGGAAATAGAAAATATTATGTCGCAGGAATGCAGGGACGAGGCACAAATGTATGTCCTGAAAAGAGAACGGCATGACCTGATAAAGATGTGCAAAAATCTTGAACCGCACGACAAGGTTTATCTTGCAAGACATAAGAAAAGACCTAAGATTACGGAATATATAGACGCCATATTTGAGGATTTCTTTGAGCAAAAGGGAGATGCACTCGGTAAGGAGGACGGAAGCATTTTTGGCGGCATTGCCCTTTACAAAGGACTTCCCGTTACTGTTTTGGGTCACAGAAAAGGAAACGATTTAAACGAAAATATTAAATGTAATTTTGGAATGCCGGGACCGGAGGGCTACCGTAAAGCACTCAGACTTATGAGGCAGGCAGAAAAATTTGGACGTCCCATTATCACATTTATAGATACACCGGGCGCTTATCCGGGACTTGAGGCTGAGACAAACGGACAGGGCAGCGCAATTGCAGTAAATCTTGCAAAAATGAGTGGACTGAAGGTGCCTGTAATAGCGATTGTAACAGGGGAAGGAAGCAGTGGAGGCGCGCTTGCAATTGGCGTTGCAAACAGTGTCCTCATGCTTGAAAATGCAGTTTATTCCATACTGTCTCCTGAGGGATATGCAAGTATTCTTTGGAAGGATTCTACAAAAAGCAATGAGGCGTGCAGCATGATGAAGCTTACGGCACAGGATTTAAAGGAATTTCACGTGATTGATGAGATTATTCCTGAGCCTGTAGGGGGAGCGCACATTAATCCAAAGGCTGTATTTAAGGTTACTGACAGATATATCGGCAGGGAGCTTGAGAAGTACAGCAAGATGAGCCCTGATGATTTAAGCAGACACAGATACAAAAAGTTTAGAAATATCGACCAGGATTTTCTGAATGTGCTTTAAGTGAAAAGGCTGAATAATTCAGGTACGCATTGGTGTGTCATATATATTTTAGAGGGGAAATAAAAAAGTTATGTTAAAAGAAGGATTACGAATTGTATCTACGGGTCATTACGCACCGCCTAAGGTTGTTACAAATGATGATTTAAGTAAAATTGTAGATACAAACGATGAGTGGATATCATCAAGGACAGGTATAAGAAGAAGACATTTTGTTGAGGAGGAAACAAATTTATCAATGGCGCTTGCGGCAGTAAGGGAAGCCCTTGACAGGGCAGATATTGACAAGTCCGAGATTGGAGTCTGTATTGTTGCCACGGTTAAGCCGGATAACCTTACGCCCTCCATGGCGTGTATGATACAGGCGAAGCTAGGGCTTCCTGAGAAAATACCATGCATGGACATAAACGCTGCCTGCTCAGGCTTTACCTATGCAATGGTAACGGCGAGAGGACTTCTGATGCAGAGCGGCAAAAAATATGGCGTGATTGTTGGAAGTGAAACCCTTTCACGTATGCTTGACATGACGGATAGAAGTACATGTGTGCTTTTTGGCGACGGTGCAGGGGCAGCGGTAATTGAGCTTACTGATTCAAATAAATTCTGCTATGTTCTTGGTTCAAGGGGAAATGATGAGGTTCTTGTTTGTCCAAATGAAAATACGACAGAAAGATTTGTACATATGGTTGGAAGCGAAGTGTTTAAGTTTGCAGTCAGTACAGTTGCAAAGGCTGTAAATGAGCTTTTGGAAAAGGCTTCCGTTTCGGCTGACGACATAGATTATTTTATATGCCATCAGGCAAACCTGAGAATCATCGAGTCGGTTGCAAAAAAGGTAAAGCAGCCGCTTGACAAGTTTTATGTAAACCTTGACGAATATGGAAACACATCATCTGCAAGTATTCCGCTTGTTCTAAATGAGATGAATGAAAAGGGGATGCTGAAAGCAGGAATGAAGATTATATGTGTCGGCTTCGGCGGTGGACTTACATGGGGCGGCGCATATCTTGAGTGGTAAGCACACTTTGTTTGGATGATTGTCTTATAAAATATAAAAAATAAAGGAGTACATGTATGAGATTAGATGAATTTCTTGGTATAAAATACCCGATTATTCAGGGTGGTATGGCAAATATTGCGCTTGGAGAATTTGCGGCGGCGGTTTCAAATGCCGGCGGACTTGGGCTTATTGCGTCAGGCGGCTTTGACGCTGCGAGGATAAAGGAGGAAATTGATAAGTGCCGTGCGCTTACGGACAAGCCCTTTGGCGTGAACCTTATGCTTATGAATCCTGATGTTGACAATATTGCAAAAATGCTTACAGAGGAAAAGGTTGACGTCATTACAACAGGAGCAGGAAGTCCTGAGAAGTATATAGCGGACTGGAAAGCTTCAGGAAGCAAGGTCATTCCGGTTGTTGCGAGCGTAGCTTTGGCGAAACGCATGGAGCGCATGGGCGCTGACGCAGTGATTGCAGAAGGCGGCGAAAGTGGCGGACATGTGGGAGAAATGACAACAATGGCGCTCGTTCCGATGGTTGTTGATGCTGTGGACATTCCTGTTATTGCCGCAGGCGGTATCGCAGACGGACGAGGAATGGTTGCGGCGTTTGCACTTGGAGCCATCGGTGTGCAGATAGGTACATGTCTCCTTGCAAGCAACGAATGTCCAATACATGAAAATTACAAGCAGGCAGTTGTAAAGGCGAAGGATAACGGAACGGCAGTTACGGGACGTTCAGCGGGAGCGCCTGTCAGGGTAATTAAAAATAACATGACAAGGGAATATCTGAAAATGGAGGCACAGGGCGTTACAAGGGATGAGCTTGAACAGCTTACCCTCGGCTCCTTAAGGAAGGCAGTGCTTGACGGAGACACAAAAAATGGCTCCCTTATGGCAGGGCAGGTTTGTGGACTTGTCAAGGAGATAAAGCCTGTTGCCGAGATACTAAAAGAGCTTTATGAGGGTGCGGCAAGAGAGCTGGAACGGATTTATGGAGAGTTGAAATAAAGACGAAGGAATATGATATCTGAAGATATAAAATAAACGGAGGTTACTATGAAAATAGGATTTTTATATGCAGGACAGGGAAGCCAGCATGTTGGCATGGGTAAGGATTTGTATGATGCATACCCTGAATTTAGAGAGGTTTTTGACAATATTACGCTTGATTTTGACGTGAAAAAATGCTGCTTTGAGGGACCAATCGAGCAGCTTGGACAGACAAGATACACCCAGCCTTGTATGGTTGCATTTGCAGTTGGGGTTACAAAGCTTCTTTTTGCAAAAGGAATTAAGCCGTCTATTGCAGCGGGACTTTCCCTTGGAGAATATTCTGCGCTTTACGCATCGGGCGTTTTTGATGAAAAGCAGGTGATAGACCTTGTGGCATACAGGGGAAAATCCATGGAGGAGGCTGTTACGGGACGTGACACGGGAATGATAGCAGTTATGAGCCTTGACAGGGAGATAATAAAGGAATGCTGTAAGCAGGCGGAGGAGGAATTTGCAGACAGTCCATGCCATGTTGCAGAGGTTGCAAATTACAATACGCCGGTTCAGGTTACCGTTTCGGGAGATACGCCTGTTATAACAAGGGCAGGAGAGCTTATGATGGAAAAGGGCGCAAGAAGAATTGTGCCGATAGCTGTAAGCGGACCGTTCCACACATCACTTATGAAGCCTGCGGGAGATAAGCTTGCTGAGAGATTTAAGAGTGAAAGCTTTGGCGAAATGTCCTTCCCTGTACTTTTCAATGCGACGGGAAAGGAGCTTGAGCAGGGTAAGACGATACCGGAAATGCTGGAGCTTCAGGTACAGAGCAGCGTATATTTTGAGGACTCCATAAAATATATGATAGAGCAGGGCGTAGACACATTTGTTGAGATTGGACCAGGTAAAACATTGAGTGGATTTGTCAAGAAAATTGACAGGGCGCTTACTACATATTCCGTAGAGGATATAGACAGTCTGAATGCAACGCTTGCTGCCCTCGGCGTTTAACCTTGATATGTAGTGTGTCATATGACAAGGAGACTGCCCGTTTGAAAAAGGCAAAGTCGAATGGGTAATGGAGAGTAATATGCTGATTATTATTATTTTGATATTATTATATCTTAACTATATGCTATGAAAATTTTTTGCAGAAAGGAATAAAAAGAATGGGTTTGGAAAATAAAACGGCAATTGTAACAGGCGGAAGCCGCGGCATTGGAAGGGCAATCTGCCTCGCACTCGCAAAGGCAGGGGCAAATGTTGTTACCTGCTATGCACATGGAGCTGAGGGGGCAGATGAAACAGTAAAGCTTTGTGGGGAGCTTGGCGTTCAGGCTATGGCTGTGCAGGCTGATGTTGCCGTTTCGGAGGATGTAACAAGACTGATAGATGCCGTAAAAGAGAAATTTGGCAGTATCGACATACTTGTAAATAATGCAGGTATCACAAGGGACAATCTTATTCTTAAAATGAATGAGGCGGATTTTGACCAGGTAATTGACACCAACCTAAAGGGCGCATTTTTATGTATCAAGGGCGTGTCTAAACTGATGCTGAAGCAGAGAGCAGGAAGAATAATAAACATAAGCAGTGTTGTCGGCGTGAGAGGCAATGCAGGACAGGTTAATTATTCAGCCAGCAAGGCAGGACTTATCGGCATGACAAAATCGGTTGCAAAGGAGCTTGCTTCAAGAGGGATAACCGTAAATGCAGTGGCACCGGGCTTTATTGAGACGGACATGACTGCAAAGCTTCCGGAGCCGGTAATTGAGGAAACCATGAAATCCATACCTATGCGCACAATCGGCAAGGGTGAGGACGTGGCAAATCTCGTGGCATTTCTTGCATCCGATGAGGCAAGATATATAACGGGACAGATAATATGCGTTGACGGCGGCATGGCAATGTAATTTATGAGTGAAAAGGAGTTTTGTATGAAAAGACGAGTAGTTATAACAGGCATGGGTACGGTAAATCCCTTGGGAAACAATCTTAAGGATACGTGGGAAAACGTAAAAAAAGGCGTGTGTGGAATTGGACCTATAACAAGAATAGACGTTACGAACCATGCAGTTAAGGTGGCAGGCGAGGTCAAGAATTTTGATTCGTCGGCTGTGATAGATAAAAAGGAAGCCAGAAGGTTGGACCGATATTCCCAGCTTGCGCTTGTGGCGGCTGATGAGGCATTTAACAGCAGTGGACTTGACATGGAAAAAGAGGACCAAGCTCGCTGCGGCATCATTTTTTCCAGTGGAATTGGCGGCTTGGAAACAACAGAGGCAAATATGGTTACTGGTCAGAGGCGTGGCTTTGACAAGGTTTCACCATTTTACATTCCTATGACAATCGCAAATATGGCAGCAGGAAACATTGCAATACGCTTTGGCTTTAAGGGCATGTGTACCTGTGTTGTTACTGCATGTGCCAGCGGAAATAATGCAATTGGAGACGGATTCCATTATATAAGGGACGGATATGCTGATGTTATGATATGTGGTGGTTCCGAAAGCTGTATCACAGATCTTGGAATCGGCGGCTTTACAGCTATGCAGGCACTTAATACGACTGACAACCCTAGTAGGGCTTCCATTCCTTTCGACAAGGAGAGAGCCGGTTTTGTTATGGGTGAAGGTGCTGCGGCGCTTGTCATTGAGGAATATGAGCATGCCAAAGCCCGTGGGGCAAAAATCTACGGAGAGCTTGTCGGCTATGGCGCAACCTGTGATGCGTACCATATAACTGCACCTGAACCAAACGGAGCAGGCGGAGCTGCATGCATGACGATGGCAATGAAGGATGCGGGCATACAGCCTTCTGATATTGGATATATAAATGCGCACGGAACATCAACACACTTAAATGATGCAGGCGAGACAAAGGCAATTAAGGCAGCCTTTGGCGACCATGCAAAAAAGCTTATGGTAAGCTCTACAAAGTCTATGACGGGTCATCTTCTTGGCGGAAGCGGAGCTGTGGAGGCTGTATTTACCACAATGGCTTTGTATGACGGATTTATACCTGCAACAATAAATTATCAAGTTCCTGACGAGGAGTGCGACCTTGACATTGTTCCAAATGAGGGAAGAAATGTGCAGGTGGAATATGCCGCATCAAATTCTCTTGGTTTTGGTGGACATAATGCGTGCATCATTATTAAGAAGTGGGAGGAATAGATATGGAGCTTAATTCAAATCAAATTCAGGAGATACTTCCACATAGATACCCGTTTCAGCTTGTTGACAGGGTTACAGATTATGAGCCGGGGAAATGGGCAAAGGGAGTGAAATGCGTTTCCGTAAATGAAATGCAGTTTTTGGGACATTTCCCGCAGCAGCACGTTATGCCCGGAGTACTTGTGGTGGAGGCACTTGCACAGGTAGGTGCAATTGCCATTTTAACTGAGGAGGAAAACAAGGGAAAAATCGTTTTCTTTGGCGGCATAAAAAATGCAAGATTTAAAAAGCAGATTGTCCCGGGTGACGTAATAGAGATGGAGTGTGAGCTTACGGAACGGAAAGGACCTGTGGGCTACGGAAAGGCAACTGCAAAGGTAGACGGAAAGGTTGCTGTAATTGCAGAGCTTACATTTGCAATACAAAGCTGAGATGGTGCTTGAATTGGGACTGTCGCAGTAAGGATTTAAGGCACATAGCTGTTTATCCATGACAAGCCTTCTTTTCTTTTGTATTTTTACAACCTGCGCTATCTAAGCATATTAAGATATTTTGTCTGTTCTAGTATGGTTTGTGGGGCACTTCCTTGAACTCGTACACAGCTATGCTGTCAAATGGTATGTGTATTTTGAATTTGTCAACAAGACCGTTTAGAATACCCACATTTGATAATTTGCGATGAAACATGCTGCAAAGCACTGTCTGAGCGAAGCGAGTTGTGCTGAAGCAGCATGTAATCATACATCGCAAATTTCAAATGCGAGGTATTCTTACGGTCTTAAAAAGTTGCAATTCAAAATACACATACCATTTGCAGCATAAGGCTGTGCACTCAGACAGCAGTACGTGCCCCACAAACCATACTAGAACAGACAAAATATCAATATGCTAAAGATAGCCGGTAACCATAAAAATACAAAATATAAGAGGCTTGTCTGTGTAATTTTATGTGTGCCATAAATCCTTACCGTGACAGCCCGATTAAGAATAAGGAGTCTGTGTATGAATATTACAGATAAATATGACGTTTTTTTGTTTGACCTTGATGGGACGCTTACAGATACGGGACCGGGCATCAGAAATTCGGTTGCGTATGCGTTGAAGCAGCAGGGCATTGACGTTGGCGATATGTCAGAATTAAACAAATTTATAGGTCCGCCCCTGTTTGATTCCTTTCAGAGCTTTTATGGAATGGACGATGAACAGGCAGCGAAGGCTGTAGCTGATTACCGCAGCGTTTATGCAAAAAAGGGCATTTATGAAAATAATATATATGACGGCATGAGGGAGCTGCTCAAGGCTCTTTTTGACATGGGAAAAACCCTTGCGGTTGCAACCTCAAAGCCTGAAAAATTTGCAGGGCTTATTGTGGATGACCTTCAAATCAGTCAGTATTTTAAGCTTGTGGCAGGTGCCGACATGGAGGGAAAGCGGAACAAAAAGAGTGTGGTTATCGAATATGCCCTTGACGCCCTGAATGTCATTGACAAAAATAAGGTGCTTATGATTGGAGACACAAGGTTTGACGTTATTGGAGCTAAGGAATGTGGTGTTGACTGCCTCGGAGTTTTGTTTGGCTATGGAAGCAGGCAGGAGCTCGAGGACGCAGGGGCAGCGTATATTTGTGGAGATGTTCCATCTATCTTTATGCTCTGATAAGCAGGAGGGTGTAATATTTTTTTCCCACCTTATGCTCTGATAAGCAGGAGAGCATATATTTTTCCTAATGCATAATCTGACCATATAAAAAATAATTAAAATGGGGCTTTTCAATAATACCAAACAAGAGTAAACTTGTGAGAAATGAAAAGTAAAACCACAGTGCCGAAGACACTGTGTTCTAAAGGAGGATTATGCTATGTCATATAAAAGAATACTTACAATTCAGGATATTTCATGCTTGGGACAGTGCTCGCTTACGGTTGCACTTCCAATTTTGTCTGCATGCGGTCATGAAACCTGTGTGCTTCCTTCAGCAGTTTTATCTACCCATACAGGAGGCTTTACAGGCTATACCTTCAGAGATTTAACCGAGGATATGCCTGATATTTTAAACCATTGGAAAAAGGAAAGTATTACCTTTGATGCATTTTATACAGGCTATCTTGGAAGCATAAAGCAGATTGATTATGTCACTGAAATTATGAAATCAGTTGGAAAAGAAGCTAGTATGCGTATTGTTGACCCTGCAATGGCAGACGGAGGCAAGCTTTATCCGGGTTTTGATGATGAATTTGCCAAGGCAATGGGACGGTTGTGCGAGGAGGCAGATATTATACTTCCAAACATAACGGAGGCGTGCTTTATAACAGGTATGCCGTATGAGGAAAATTATGACAGGGAATATATTGATGCATTGATTGCAAGCCTTATTAAAAATAAAGAAAAGACAGTTATTTTGACAGGTATAGGCTTTGATGCCGACAGCACTGGCGTAATGGTGTACGAGGCAGGAGAAACGAAATATTATAAGCATGAGAAGATAAGCAATGGCTGTCACGGAACGGGTGATATATATGCATCTGCATTTGTGGGAGCTCATTTAAAAGGAAAATCCCCATATGATGCGGCTGTGATAGCGGCTGACTATACCGTTGAATGTATTAAAGAAACAATATCAGATAAAACACATTGGTATGGCGCAAAGTTTGAGCCTGTGCTCGGAAGTCTTATAAAAAAACTTTCATAAGCAATGGTGCTGTCGCAGTAAGGATTTAAGGCACATAGCTGTTTAACCATGTGCCTTAAATCCTTACTGCGACAGTTCATCGTACATACGAAAGGAGCTTTTAGATGGCAGAAAAAAAGAAAAAAAAGGAAAGGCAGTCAAGCTGCGATTCCTGTGCATACTATATGTATGATGATGAATATGAGTGTTATGTCTGTGACGTGAATCTTGATGAGGACGAGATGTCAAGATTTATGTCGGACACGTTTTATAATTGTCCCTATTATAAATATGGGGACGAATACAGCGTTGTAAGAAAACAGATGTAGCACATATATGAATTAAAACATAAAAACTGTATAACCTACTCCTTATCTATTTATTGGATAAGGAGTTATTTTTATGGATAGATTTATACGAACTGACCTTGCCGTTGAGCTGAAGGAGGATTTGAATAATGAGGACTGCCTTGACGGAGTAAACCTGTCATCCTATGTGGAATACGGAGTCAATGTCAGTAAAATCACAGTAAAAAATAAAGCAGGAGCCAAGCTTTTAGGAAAACCCATAGGAAATTACATTACCCTTGAAAATAAGGAGCTTTTGCAGGCGGATGAAAGCATACATGAGCAGTTCCTGCAGGTGCTTTACAATAATTTGGAGGAGATGCTTCAGGATGCAAAAAACATACTTGTTGTAGGACTCGGAAACAGGGACGTAACGCCCGATGCACTTGGACCGTATGTTGTTGATAATCTTTTTATTACAAGACATTTGATACAGGAAAAGCTTATAAAAAATACGAAAATATTAAGTGCAATTTCTCCGGGGGTTATGGCACAGACAGGCGTGGAAACCTTGTACATTTTAAAGGGCATCTGCAAGGAGGTTCAGCCCGATGCTATCATTGCAGTTGATGCATTGGCAGCCAGAGAGCCGTCAAGGCTTAACACTACAATACAGCTTTGCGACACAGGCATAAGTCCCGGTTCAGGGGTGGGAAACCACAGGTTATCTTTAAATGAGGAAACCTTGGGGGTAAAGGTAATTGCAATCGGCGTTCCCACAGTTATTTCCGTCACATCGATTATAAGCGAGGCAATGGAAGCCATGGTAAATGAGCTTTCCACAAGAGAGGATAAGCATTACGAAATGGATTTCGATGACAATGAAAAATTTGATTTGGTAAGCAGACTTGTGTCGCCTGAGCTTGCAACAATGTTTGTGACGCCGAAAAATATAGACGAGTCCGTAAAAAGAATAAGCTACACAATTTCTGAGGCAATAAACAGCTTCATAGAATGACAAGACAATCTTCCAAAGTTTTATAGAATGATAAAAAAAATCAGGCATATAATTAAATATGGAAAAAATCAGGTCAGGAATTATAATTATTTTCATATTGCTTTCTTGTATTACATGTATGCTTCTTATCGCAACTGATTTGTCTGCTATGGTGCTTACCGATTTAAAAAATGAAATGCTTATCTGTTCTGGTGATATGGAAAGGAAAGAGCAGTGGCTTCTCAATAACATTGTGCCTATTGTTGCCGTGGAGGATCATGCATTTGCAGACAGCTTTCTGTTTGGGGACAGAGGATTTGTGTCCGATGAGGATATTGTGAATCCTGCGGACTATATTTCCACACAAACAGATGCAATACTTACAATGGAGACGGGCACTTCTACCTCTGCGTCACAGGAGGAAAATGGACAGCCCGATGTGACGGAGGCTTCTGCAATTTCAGATATAGCTGGTATTCATTATACGATGGAACAGCTTATGGATTACGAATTTTTAGTATCTAACTGCTATACTGTAGCGCAATCCACCAGCATAAATCCAGACGAGATAAACGGTGAGGTGCTTATGTCAAAGGATTTTAGCATTGACCTTTCAGGCGACGAATATAAAATTTTAATCTATCACACCCATGGAAGCGAAGCTTTTGCTGACAGCCGTGAAGGGGTTACGGAGGATACCATAATAGGGATAGGTGATGAGCTTACAAGAATACTTGAGGAGGATTATGGCATAAGGGTTTACCACGACAGAACGGTATACGATATGGTTGACGGTGTTTTAGACAGAAGCTACGCATACGATTTGTCCCGTGAGGGAGTAAAAGCTATATTGGAGGAGTATCCGTCCATCGAGGTTATCGTTGACCTTCACAGGGATGGCGTGCGGGAGGATTTGCACCTCGTCAGGGTAATAAATGGAAAGCCTACGGCGCAGATTATGTTTTTTAACGGTGTAAGCAGGCTGAATGTGAACGGTGATATTGAGTCAATGGATAATCCAAATAAAATCGACAACCTTGCCTTCAGCCTTCAGCTTCATTTATCAGGAAAGGCAAAATATGGGGATTTAATGCGTCGCATCTACATAAGCGGTTACAGATATAATTTGGATTTGATGCCGAGGGCAACCTTGATTGAGCTTGGGGCACAGACGAATACTGTTGAGGAGGCAAGAAATGCAATGATACCACTGGCAGATATTTTAAATGATGTTTTGAGTGGACAAAATAAAGTTCAGTAGTTGTAATTAGCGTGCCGAGTATGATAGAATGAACGCATAAACGCTCACGCAGTTACGAAGAACATTCGATGACGGCTTGCAGTCAATCGAATGTTCTTCGTAACTATGTGAGTGTAACGAACACCGAAAAACCGAAGGTTTACAAATACCTAAAATATTGCGCTAACATATGAGGATAAGGAAATGGCACATTTAGATCAGAAAAAAATAAGAAATTTTTGTATTATTGCACATATAGACCATGGCAAATCTACATTGGCAGATAGAATTATACAGAAAACAGGACTTTTGACAGACAGGGAAATGCAGGCTCAGGTGCTGGACAACATGGATTTGGAACGTGAGCGTGGCATAACCATAAAGGCGCAGTCTGTCCGTATTGTTTACAAGGCGGAGGACGGCGAGGAATATATATTCAATCTGATTGATACTCCCGGACATGTTGACTTTAACTATGAGGTTTCAAGAAGCCTTGCCGCATGTGAGGGGGCAATTCTTGTTGTGGATGCGGCACAGGGAATAGAGGCACAGACGCTTGCAAATGTATATCTTGCCGTTGACCATAATCTTGAGGTCATGCCTGTAATTAACAAGATTGACCTGCCGTCAGCAGAGCCGGAGCGGGTAATAAATGAAATTGAGGACGTAATAGGAATAGAGGCGGCAGACGCACCCCTTATTTCTGCCAAAAACGGAATTAACATAGAGCAGGTGCTTGAGCAGATTGTGAAGAAAATACCTGCTCCGTCAGGGAAGGTTGACAGTCCGTTAAAAGCAATTATTTTTGACAGCTTATATGACGCATACAAGGGAGTAATCATTTTCTGCCGTATATTTGATGGGGTGGTTACAAAGGGAACCAAAATCCGCATGATGGCAACAGGCGCAGAGGCGGAGGTTGTGCAGGTCGGCATTTTTGGTGCAGGACAGTTTATACCCTGTGACGAATTAAGTGCAGGCATGGTTGGATATATCACGGCAAGCCTTAAAAACGTTAAGGACACAACGGTGGGAGATACGGTAACGGATGCAGAAAATCCATGCGACGTGGCATTGCCGGGCTACAAAAAGGCAAACCCTATGGTTTATTGTGGACTTTACCCATCAGACGGAGCAAAATATCCTGATTTAAGGGACGCCTTGGAAAAGTTGCAGCTAAATGACGCCTCATTAAGCTATGAGCCTGAAACATCCATTGCCCTTGGCTTTGGGTTCCGATGCGGTTTTTTAGGTCTGCTTCATTTGGAGATAATTCAGGAAAGGCTTGAAAGGGAGTATAATCTTGACCTTGTCACAACTGCACCGGGCGTCGTTTACAAGGTGCACAAGACAGACGGCGAGGTGATTGAACTTACAAATCCATCCAATCTTCCTGACCCCTCCACAATCGATTATATGGAGGAGCCTTTTGTTGCCGCAGAAATTATGGTTACCACAGAGTATATCGGAGCCATTATGCAGCTTTGCCAAGAACGGCGGGGCATCTATAAAAGCATGGAATACATGGAGGAAACAAGGGCGCTTATCAAGTATGACCTTCCGTTAAATGAGATTATATATGATTTTTTTGACGCTCTGAAATCCCGTTCAAGAGGATATGCCTCCTTTGATTATGAACTGAAGGGTTATGTGAAATCCGACCTTGTGAAGCTTGACATTCTTATCAACAAGGAGGAGGTTGACGCACTTTCATTTATTCTCCACAAGGACACTGCCTATGAGCGTGGAAGAAAAATGTGTGAGAAGCTCAAGGAGGAGATACCGAGACATTTGTTTGAGATACCGATACAGGCGGCAATCGGCTCCAAGGTAATAGCGAGGGAAACCGTAAAGGCAATGAGAAAGGATGTGCTTGCCAAGTGCTATGGCGGAGATATAACAAGAAAAAGAAAGCTTTTGGAGAAGCAGAAGGAAGGAAAGAAGCGTATGCGTCAGGTGGGAAATGTTGAGATACCACAAAAAGCTTTTATGAGTGTACTTAAATTGGATGAGGAGTAATATGACATATGAAAAAATTTTTAAGCTTATATATTCATATACCGTTTTGTGCCGTCAAATGTAAATATTGTGATTTTCTTTCCTATGACGGTGAAAGCTACGGAACAATGCTTCGGTATGTGGATTGTCTTTGTCAGGAGATAAAGCTTTATGCGCCTATCGCAGACGAATATATAGTAAGGTCCATTTTTATAGGCGGAGGAACGCCGTCGCTGCTTGATGAGTCGCTGATAGTAAACATAATGGCATTTATAAAAAAGACCTTTACACTTGAAAAAAATGTGGAGGTTACAATAGAGGCAAACCCGGGAACGCTGCGCCATCAGAAGCTGAACGGCTACAAGCAGGCAGGCGTAAACCGTATCAGCATAGGGCTTCAGTCTGCCGATGACAGTATGCTGAAGCGTTTGGGCAGGCTTCACAATTACGACCAGTTTGTGGCAAGCTATAAGGCGGCAAGACGGGCAGGCTTTGACAACATCAATATCGATGTCATGTCAGGACTTCCGGGACAAAGTATTCACTCCTATGTGGACACGCTGTCAAAGGTTATCGAGTATGGACCGGAGCATATTTCCGCATATTCATTATCCATAGAGGAGGGAACGCCATTTGCAAACGATGCTTCTATTTTGGACACGCTGCCTCCTGAAATGATAGAAAGAAGAATGTATGAGATTACAAAGAAGCTTCTGTCTGCAAACGGATATGACAGATATGAAATATCCAACTATGCAAAGCCGGGCTATGAGTGCAGGCACAACATGGTATATTGGACAGGGGGAGAGTATGTCGGCTTTGGACTTGGCGCTTCCTCCTATTTTCAGGGAAAGCGTTTCAGCAATCTAAGGGACATATTTAAGTATCTCAATCTTATGGAGGATTTATCGGACAGATTTGTGGAGACGGATAATCTTGAGACGCTTTACAATGAAACAACGAGGATTTTAAGGGAAAATGTAACGCCGATTTATATTGATTCGCGCATGGAGGAATTTATGTTCCTTGGGCTTCGGATGATGTGCGGGGTAAGCAGGGAGGATTTTGCCGAGCGGTTTAAAAAGGATATATATGAGGTATATGCCCCTGTATTAAATAAATATATTGATGAGGGCTACATGGCAACTGACGGAGATAGGATTTATCTTACTGATATGGGAATCGATGTGAGCAATGTAATACTTGCGGACTTTCTGCTTGATAAGTAAGCAGTTATGAAATGAGTAAAAATGGGTAATATATATATTGAGTTTGATAAAAACATTTTATGTGCATAATTTACATTTTTTGGAAAAAATCTATTTAACAATTGGTAAATTTATGGTATAATTTCTGACAGCGTGGTGGAGTCTGCCAGACTCTAAACTACAAATAATACAAAAAATACTTAGGAGGTATAACTAAATGGCAAATAAGTGGGTATACACTTTCAAGGAAGGTAACATGTCCATGCGTAATCTTCTTGGTGGTAAGGGTGCAAACCTTGCTGAGATGACTGAGATCGGTCTTCCGGTACCACAGGGATTTACAATTACAACAGAGGCATGTACTCAGTATTACGAGGACGGTCGTAAGATTAATGACGAAATTATGGCACAGGCTATGGAAGGTGTAGCTTGGATGGAGGAGGTAAACGGCAAGAAGTTTGGTGACCTTGAAAATCCACTTCTCGTTTCTGTTCGTTCAGGTGCAAGGGCATCTATGCCTGGTATGATGGACACAATCCTGAACCTCGGTTTAAATGATGATGTAGTAGCTGCTATGATTAAGGGTAACCCGGATCCGGCATTTGCCCGTTTCGTATATGATTCCTACAGAAGATTTATCCAGATGTTCTCCGATGTTGTTATGGAGGTTGGCAAGAAGTATTTTGAGCAGCTTATCGACGAGATGAAGGAGAAGAAGGGCGTTAAGTTTGACGTTGAGCTTACGGCAGATGACCTTAAGGAGCTTGCAGGTCAGTTTAAGGCTGAGTACAAGAAGCAGTTAGGACAGGATTTCCCTTCAGACCCGGTAGAGCAGTTAAAGCTTGCCATTGAGGCAGTATTTAAGTCATGGGACAACCCAAGAGCAAACGTATATAGGAGAGATAACGATATTCCATATTCATGGGGTACTGCAGTAAACGTAATGCCTATGGTATTCGGTAACTTAAATGACCAGTCCGGTACAGGTGTTGCATTTACACGTGACCCTGCAACAGGTGAGAACAAGCTTATGGGTGAGTTCCTTATCAATGCACAGGGCGAGGACGTTGTTGCTGGTGTCCGTACACCTATGCCAATCGCTCAGATGGAGCAGGAATTCCCAGAGGCATATGCAGAGTTCATCAAGGTTTGTGATATACTTGAAAATCACTACCATGATATGCAGGATATGGAGTTTACTGTTGAGAATAAGAAGCTTTACATGCTTCAGTGCCGTAATGGTAAGAGAACAGCTCCTGCAGCATTAAAGATTGCCTGTGACCTTGTTGACGAGGGACACAAGACAGAGGCTGAGGCTGTTGCAATGATTGACCCACGTAACCTTGATACGCTTCTTCACCCACAGTTTGATGCAGCAGCTCTTAAGGCAGCTACACCTCTTGGAAAGGGACTTGGAGCTTCTCCTGGTGCAGCATGTGGTAAGGTTGTATTTACTGCTGATGATGCAGTTGCATGGGCTGACAGAGGAGAGAAGGTTGTTCTTGTAAGACTTGAGACTTCACCTGAGGATATTACAGGTATGAAGGCTGCTCAGGGTATTCTTACAGTTCGTGGTGGTATGACAAGCCATGCTGCCGTTGTTGCCCGTGGCATGGGTACCTGCTGTGTATCTGGTTGCGGTGACATCAACATGGATGAGGAAAACAAGAAGTTTACACTTGCAGGACAGACATTTACAGAGGGCTCAGAGATTTCAATTGACGGTACAACAGGTAACATTTACGCAGGTCTTATCCCTACCGTAGACGCTCAGATAGCAGGTGAGTTCGGACGTGTTATGGCTTGGGCTGACAAGTTCAGAAAGCTTAAGGTTCGTACAAATGCAGATACGCCTGCTGATGCGAAAAAGGCAAGAGAGCTTGGTGCCGAGGGTATCGGTCTTTGCCGTACAGAGCATATGTTCTTCGAGGAGGACAGAATTGCAGCATTCCGTGAAATGATTTGTTCAGATACAGTTGAGGAGAGAGAAGCAGCACTTGAGAAGATTCTTCCATATCAGCAGGGAGACTTCAAGGCACTTTATGAGGCACTGGAAGGAAATCCTGTTACAATCAGATTCCTTGACCCACCACTTCATGAGTTTGTTCCTACTGAGGAGGCTGACATTAAGAAGCTTGCTGATGCTCAGGGCAAGTCCGTTGAGGCAATTAAGGCTCTCATCGCATCACTCCATGAGTTTAACCCTATGATGGGTCACAGAGGATGCCGTCTTGCAGTCACTTATCCTGAGATTGCCAAGATGCAGACGAAGGCAGTTATCCGTGCAGCTATCGAGGTTAAGAAGGCTCATCCTGATTGGAATGTTAAGCCTGAAATCATGATTCCACTTGTATGTGAGATTAAAGAGCTTAAGTATGTTAAGAAGGTTGTTGTTGAGACTGCTGACGCAGAAATCGCAAATGCAGGCGTTTCACTTGAGTATGAGGTAGGTACTATGATAGAAATTCCTAGAGCTGCCCTTACTGCTGATGAAATCGCAAAAGAGGCTGACTTCTTCTGCTTCGGTACAAATGACCTTACTCAGATGACATTCGGCTTCTCAAGAGACGATGCAGGTAAGTTCCTTGATGCTTACTATGACACGAAGATCTTTGAGAATGACCCATTTGCTAAGCTTGACCAGACAGGTGTAGGTAAGCTTATGGAGATGGCGATTAAGCTTGGTAAGCCTGTTAATTCAAAGCTTCACGTTGGTATTTGTGGCGAGCACGGTGGAGATCCTTCATCCGTTGAATTCTGCCACAAGATTGGTCTTGATTATGTATCATGTTCACCATTCAGAGTACCAATTGCAAGACTTGCTGCTGCACAGGCTGCAATCGCTGAGATGTAGTATATCTGAGGAAAAACGCTGAAGGTGGCGGAAGTCAGATATATGTACGTTATAGAATGTAATTAGTTTTAATAAAAGTAGAAGTCCCTGCTTCTGTTTAACCGCATTAGCAGGACCTACAAAAATTAAATATTGGTCGTCTATTTCCCTGAAATAGGATAACGTTGCAGATAGCTTCGAGGCATTAAAGTATTTACCCAAAAGATTATTCCTGATATTCTTATGGGTATGCTATAATGCCTCTTTTATTTTGTTAAGAGGTGCCATTAAAGCTGTAGTAGCATAAGGGAGCAAAGGCACTTTGTTCTTAAAAAAAATTAAAATAAAGGAGATTTTAAAATGGAAGAAAATATGCTTATAAATGGAGAAAAGAAGATAGCTCTTTTAATAGATGCAGAAAATACAAATGCAAAATACATAGATGTTATTTTGTCAGAAATAAGGAAATATGGAAATATTACCTATCAAAGAATGTATGGTGATTTTCACAATAATAGGCTTGCTGAATGGGATAAAAAATCAAAAGAATATGCGATTGTTCCCATTTATCAACAAAATTATACATCAGGGAAAAATGCAGCGGACATAATGCTTGTAATAGATGCAATGGATATTTTATATCGTCAAAATGTAGATATTTTTTGCATTGTTTCATCAGACAGCGACTTTACCCGACTTGTAAACAGAATAAAAGAAGATGCTATATATGTAGTTGGTATGGGACAGAGCATGGCGTCAAAAACATTTGTAAAAGCATGTAATGAATATAAATTCCTTGATAAAATTATTGATGAAGAAGAACCTGATGCTAAAGATGATAAAATAACTGACATGGAAGAAGCTGTGCTTAAAGATGATAACGTGCTTGATAAAGATGAATCTGAAATGAAAGATGATAAAGAAGAAAACAGTATTTCAGAACCTGAAAAAAATGTGATTACACCAATAGGAGAAATAAAAAGTGCAATTAACTCTTTGGTGATTGAGGCAGAAAATAAGGGGCTGAGAGCTCATTTAGGTTCAACAAAAAGTCAACTGCAACGTATATTTTCTGATTTTGATGAAAGAAATTATGGATATTCACGTTTTAAAAAATTTATTGAAGATGAAACAAACGTTGAAATTGAAACAGAAGGAACAAGTATGTATATTGTAAGAAAAAACAATAACAATATTGAAAGGAAAGTTTGCAACTTTATAAAAGAAAAGGCAAAAGAGGATATTTCTTTACGTATGCTGGGGAATGAAATACATACTAAGTTTCCAAAATTTAGCTATAAAGAGTCAGGATATTCGCAGTTCTCTAAATTTGTTGCAAGTGTTGAGGGAGTGGAGGTTTATGAGAAAACCAAAAACAAATGGTATATAAGACCAAAGAAAAAGTGATACTACATTAAATGTTCGTCAAATGTATTATTGGATGATAGCCTTATAAAATTGAACCTTGACTTACGAAGTTTGCTTTACGAAGTTACAACGTAAATCAAGAATTAGTATTGATTTTTTTCTTTTTATAATGCATAATAATATCAAATCACGATTTGGTAAATTTGGATTTGAGTTATGGAGGCGTTTGCTATGTTTATCGGCAGAGAAGCCGAATTGCAATTTTGCAGGATAAATACGAGGAGAAGAAAGGACAGCTTGTGGTGCTTTACGGCAGGCGGCGGAAGTCAGATATATGTACGTTACAGAATTTAATTAGTTTTAATAAAGTTAGAAGCCTCTGATACTGTTTAACCGCAGTGGCAGGGACTTCTTTATTTTAGGTATAAATGTTTATTAATAATAATGACATTATTTGTTGCTTGAATTTGTTTGATAGAGTATTATACTATTGATATTCAAGTGTAAAATATGAGGATAAAATATGGAATCAATAAAAACAGTTGAAGAATTTAAAAAATTCATGGAAGATAATCATGACATGATTTATTCCAATGCTGTTGATGCAGACAAAATCACTTTAAATGATGAATGGATGCAGGACGATAAATGGGAAGAAATCTATCATAAAGGGGTAAGTGGCAATCAAAAATTCTGAAAATAAATTTTTGCAGTTGTATGATGTTCGTTGGGAGTGCTGACCATTGCAAATATTCAGAAAGCGATGATGTATATATGGTTTATCATCATAAGTTATATAAATATACAATAAATGATATCCCTGATAGAATGAAAGCCGAGCAATTTGAAAGTGAGATGAAGTATTATGAATCTAAAGAAAATAGAAAATTTTATTGATAAACAAAAAGTAAGTTTTATATGTTCAGTTGATGATGAAAACTATCCTAATGTAAAAGCAATGTTAAAGCCTAGAAAAAGAATAGGACTAACAGAATTTTATTTTTCTACTAATACCTCATCTATGAGAGTAAAGCAATATAAAGATAATCCCAATGCCAGTATATACTTTTATCACAAAGGACTAATTAGGTATGTTGGCGTTATGTTAAAAGGAAAAATGGAAGTTTTAACAGACCAAGAAACTAAAAATATGATTTGGGAAAAAGGAGACACAATGTTTTATAAAAAAGGTGTAACTGATCCAGATTATTGTGTTTTAAAATTTACTGCTACAGTTGGTAGATATTATTCTGATTTAAAAACAGAAGATTTTGATATTAAGTAATTGCTAAATCCCGATTTGGTAAATTTGGATTTGAGGGAGGAACGAATATGGAAAATTTTGGTTCAATGCTTGAAGAAGTCAAAACTCTTGTACAGGATGAAATCAATAATCCTTCGAAGCGTCCTGATTATATATCTGAAACACAGCTCTATGCTATCTTAGATGAATTGAATAAAATGGGAAGAATAAGGAATAGTCATTTGTTCTATCCATATTACCCGCGAGGGTTAGCAGATTCTTGGTCCTTCTCAAATCAACTTGGAGATAAATTGCTGAATTTATTGGAGCTTTATAAAAAATTGTAATATTACAATGACAAATTTTAATTTGCATAGGTTATCTGATGAGGATTTTTGCTAAATCAAAGAAAGAGAGAAATGGGGTCGGTACTTTTTCATTATCTGATTGCAGAATGGAATGGTTATTATAAAGGAGCGATAGCATTGCATGGACATCAGCATAATCACAAAGATTATAATATTGAGAACCGCAAAATGGGTATCAGGAGATATGATGTTGGTGTTGACGCAAATGGAATGCAGTCTGTGAGTGCAGAGGAGATTATAGATTTTTTTAACCAAGCCTAGAGAGATAGGGAGAAAATGCCTATTTGGTTATTGAAAGAAATGTATTTCAAATAGAACGTGAAATTAAGTGAAGCCTATCGTCGAAATTATAGTGTTGTGGGGCAGGAAAACTTGCCTTATAATAAAAAAGAAGCTTTTTGATAATAGCATTGAAGCGGAGAATACAAAATGAGTGATGATAAAATTATAAAAACAATACGGCAATATCAAATGAAAGAGCAAAGCCTTTCGGGTGTGCATAAGCTGATGACAGTGATTGCATGTATTATACCGTTAGGCTTGCTTTTTTTGATGGTAAATGTGATTACGGGAGGGATAAAGCCCTTCCATAAATATATATTTATTGCAGCTATCGCCTATCTTTTCTGTATGTTTCTTGTGGTTCAAGGTATCAAAGGCGTGAAAAGAAAGCTGAAACAATTTGTGGGGGAAACGGTTGTACGGGAGATTATTGCCGAGCGGCTTACTATTTCTAAATACGAGCCAAATGGCTCCTTTGATGAAGATTTTTTGAGAACGTCAGGCGTGCTTCCAAGCTATTCAAAAAGCTATGGGTCAGATTATATAAAGGGTACATATAAGGGAAAACAAATTACCTATTGTGACATTAAGCTTGAGTCACAAAAAAATGACAAAACGGTCACGGTATTCAATGGCGTTGTTATTAGTCTTGCGCTTGACAAACCCATCGGAAATAAGCGGGTCAGAATTTTGGAGCGTGGAAGTAAGATAGGAGAAGCCGTTACAAATGCATATATAAATTTTTGGAGTAAGCTTGGCATTGCCCTTTCGGAGCACACGGTTAAGCTTGAAAGTGTAGAATTTAATGAGAAATTTGAGGTGCAGACCACAGATGACGAGTTTGCATTTTATATATTAACGCCGCAGTTTATGGAAAATATCATAAAGATAGACCGTTTGGCAGCGGCACGTACAAATATCTGCTTTGGAAATGACCATGTCAATATAGCGCTCAACGGTGGACATGATGCATTTGAGATTGGAAGCAGCCTGCAAAATGTGAATCAATTGGAGGAGTGCAGGCAGAAAATGCGGACAGATTTGAATACGGTTTGTCTGATTATGGACGAGATACTGAGCAAAGAAAGATTGTTTGGTTAAAGTTCTAGCAGGATTTTTAATCCTGCTTATAAAAATTCAGAGGAATTTCCTATAAAATATAAAAGTGCTGAAGGCACTTTTTTTCTTGTTAATTGTACCATATAAGATTATAAGAAGGCACTTTTTTCTTGTTAAATGCCCCATATTAGATTATAATAAAACATATCACAAAAAGGGGGGATTCATTTGAAATCCATAAAGACAAAGATTACGGCTGCCATTGTTGTTTGCTCCTTAATTTGTGCAGTCACAATAAGCTTCTTAAGCATATCTAATTCAAGAAATTTATCAAATGCAGATGCAGAAAAGGAGCTTGTTTTAAACAGTGAGAATGCAGGAGCAAAAATCAATGCATTAATATCAAGGATTGAACAGTCTGTAGATACCCTTACAGATATTTCCATAGAGCGTTTGGATTTTTCAAGCTTTAAGAATAATAATTCTTACGTTACGGCCTATACGGATGGCTTGATGGAGGATTTTGTCAAATTTTCTGAGCATACGGATGGGACCATTACGGCTTACATACGGTATAACCCGGATTTTACGGAGCCTACATCAGGTATTTTTCTTACGAGAAATGACACGACAGCGCCATTTGAAGGTGTGACGCCGACAGATTTCAGCATGTATGAGAAGGATGATTTGGCACATGTAGGCTGGTATTACATACCCGTTGAAAATAAGGCGCCTATTTGGATGGATCCATACTTAAATGAAAATATAAATGTATATATGATTTCTTATGTTGTTCCTGTATATATAGATGGAACATCTGTTGGTATTATTGGCATGGATATTGATTTTGGACAGATAACAGATTATATCGATGAGGTTGCCATTTTTGACTCAGGCTATTCCTTTTTGGTAAATGCAGAGGGAAAAATATTACATCACAAGGAAATTTCCACGGGAACGGATTTGGCGGAATATAACAATGGGGAGCTTGCAGAGGTTAAGAAATTTGTAATGGATGATTCCAATGTGGGAAAAATACTGGAGTACAGCTATAATGGAGAAAAGAAATACCTTGCGTTTACGGAGCTAAGTAATGGAATGAAGCTTGTGCTGACGGTTCCGTTTGACGAAATAAAAGCAAGTGCCAATAAGCTTTCCTTACAGATTTTAGGATTCTTGCTTCTTGGAATTATTATATCATTTGTGCTCGGCTTTATCATAAGCAATAATATTGCAAGCCCTATCAGCCACATAACACGTGTTATTAAGCAGACGGCAGGGCTTGATTTCCGTAAGTCTGATGAATTAGACATGCTTGTAAAAAAGAATGATGAAACGGGTACAATGGCAAAAGCCGTCGGGGAGATGCAGGAGGTTTTGCGTCAGTTTGTCAATGATATGAATCGGGTTAAGGATAGTCTTCTTGCCCATATGGACAGCTTGGATGGTGTAATGAAGGAAAATAATGCCGTAGCTGAGGATAATTCTGCAACGACACAGGAGCTTGCGGCAGGCATGGAGGAGACAACTGCCAACACAGCATTGATTGTGGATAACGTAAGTGCGATTAGAGATAACGTAAATGATATACAGAGCCTTTCTGATGCAGAGCAGAAGAAATCAAGAGAAATTAAGGCAAATGCAAGAAAGCTTTATGAGGGTACGCTTACCTCAACGGATAAAGCAATGCGGATTTATGGTACGATGAAGGCAAGGACTGAGGAGGCAGTGGAGAAATCCATGGTAGTCGCAAAGATTAATGAGCTGACTGACAATATACGCAATATTTCTGAGCAGACAAATCTGCTTGCGCTGAATGCCAATATAGAGGCAGCAAGAGCAGGCGAGGCAGGAAAAGGCTTTGCCGTTGTGGCTACAGAGATTGGAGCCTTGGCAAGTCAGACCTTCCAGACGGTTGACGATATAAATGCAATTGTAGGCGAGGCAAATGACGCCGTACAGAATATGACAGAATGTATACAGGTAATCATGGGATTCCTTGAGGAAACGGTTGTCCAGGATTACGATGCATTTAAAAATGTAGGCGAGCAATATGAAAAGGATGCAGAAAATTTTGCCGTTGCCATGGAACAAATATCCACAGAGGTATCTGATTTGAACAGTAAGCTTACGCATATTGCAACGACAATTGAAACTGTAAATGCAACAATTCATGAGTCTGCGGATGGCATAGGCTTTATTGCAGAAAAGTCGGAGTCTGCTGTGGCGAAAACCATGGAGGGATATGACCATCTGAAGGACAGCACAGACAATATTCAGAGATTTAAGGAATTAATTGAAGGCTTTGAGGTCTAGTACGTTATGCTACCTAAAGTAGCATAGAAAAAATACAGAAAGTAAACAATTGTTGCTAGAAGAAATACCACCTTTTTTGCATACTAATATAAAAAGTATAAAAAGGCGGTATTTTTTTATGGACAAAAAAACGATTATTCAGGCAAAGCATTTGAAAAAAAGCTTTGGAAAAGGGGACAGCTTACAGACAATATATTCAGATTTGAATGTAGATATTTATGAGGGCGACTTTACTGTTATCATGGGCTCCTCAGGAGCGGGAAAATCAACGCTCATGTATTCCCTTTCAGGCATGGATAAGCCTGACGGCGGTGAGATTGATTTTGCTGGAACGGATATTACGAAGCTTACAAGCGACAAGCTGGCTGTATTTCGCAGGGACAAATGTGGATTTGTGTTCCAGCAGATTTATTTGATTGATAAAATGAGCCTTATGGATAATGTAATAACGGCAGGCGTGCTTACGTCTAAGGATAAGGCAGACATTGTAAAGCGTGCAAAGGAGCTTTTTGGGCTTGTAAATATACCTGAAAACACACAGAAAAAAATGCCTTCGCTCATTTCAGGCGGTGAGGCGCAGCGTGCAGGGATTGTGCGTGCAGTTATAAACAATCCTAAGGTTTTGTTTGCCGATGAACCTACAGGAGCGCTTAATTCAGCAAATTCAGCGGCAGTGCTTGATGTTTTTTCCTCCCTTCATAAAAAGGGACAAAGCATAGTTATGGTAACCCATGATAAAAAATCTGCATTAAGGGGAAGCAGGATTTTATACATAAAGGATGGTCAGATTTTTGGCGAGTGCGACCTTGGAAATTATAGTGAAGACCCTGAACGTACAGCAAAGTTTGAGGCTTTTATTACGGAAATGGGGTGGTAAGATGAGGCTTGCAATGCATAATCTGAAAAAATCAAAGGGGCAGTACATATCCTTTGGTGTTATGCTTCTGATTACTGCGCTTATTATGAATATTGCCCTTGTTCTGGCATTTCAGACGCAGGATGCATATGACGATTATTTTGAAAGCTTAGATACGGCAGATGTAAATGTACTGATTCCTAAGCTTCAGGATTATGACGGACTTGCAGATAAAATTGCTAAGGTAGACGGTATTTTGGAAGTAGAGGAGCATGAGGGTGTATTTGTGTCAGCTACCGTCCGTGATTTTGCCGATTCGGATTTTGACATGAATACGGTTTTTTACAATGCAGACAGTGAAAGAAGCTTGAACCGTCTTGAAGTCAGCGAGTGTACCGGCATGACGGACAAAGCGGTACAGGTACCCATGTATATGACGGCGCTTGGCGGCTTTTCGGCAGGGGAAGACATTACCTATTCCATAGACGGAACGGATTACACATTTACAATAGACGGCGTGGTTTCTGAAATGCAGTATGGCAATTATGGTACGGGTCTTATCGGCGCATATCTTCCGAAGGAAGCGTATGATGATTTTGCAAAGGACCATGAAGCAGGACTTGTTATGGAATATTCCATGAAGGTGACGGACGGTGCGGATTTAACGGATGTAAAAAATGATATTACAAAGCTTCTTTCCGATGAAGGAATTGCAATGCTCAAGATAAATGACCGTGACACCTCAAAGCAGGCGCGTACAATGGTATGTAATCTTTTGATTGTAATATTTATCGCACTTGCGGCAATCATACTGATTGTCAGTATATTTTTAAGTAATTTCCGTATCAGGAATACAATTGAGGAAGAAATGACGGATATGGGTGTTTTAAAGGCACTTGGCTACACAAGCAGCATGATTATACGCTCATCGGTTATTCCGTATACGCTGGTAGGTGGAATTTCAGCACTGATAGGAACGATTATCTCCATATTTTTAATTCCTTCGGTTGCCAGCATATTGGCAGTGCAGTCGGGATTTTCCTTTACGCCTGACCTCGATATTATGGCTGCGCTTTTGACAATCCTAATTCCGACTATCGTAATACTTGCCTTTGCATATATTTCAGCAAAAAAGATACGGATTCTCCAGCCGATAAATGCAATCAGAGGAATTACAGGTACAGGCGTGGACAAAAATCATTTTCCACTTGAAAGCACGAAAACAGGAATTGGCTTTACGCTGATATTGAAGCAGATTGCTTCGTCAGCAGGTCAGAATGTGCTGCTTTTTGCAGTTTCCTTTGGCATCACGGTACTGCTGGCATTTGCGGGCACGCTTTTTTATAATGTAAATATTAAGCCTGATAATTTTATGGATACACTTTCTGAGGAGACGCCTGCTGTAATATTTACGGCGAAGGAGGGCAAGCTTGAGGAATTAAAAACAAAGCTTGAAAATGATACGGATGTGGAGCTTGTGCTTGAATATGCGACTGTACAGGCAAGCTATGCAGACGGAAGCCTTACCACATTTGTATGCGAGGATTTCTCCCTTGTTACAAATGATATATGCTATGAGGGAAAAAATCCTGTGGCAGATAATGAAATTGCAATCGGAAGCGCCCTGTCAGACAAATACGATATCGGAAGTGAAATTGAGCTTACGGTTGGAGATAATTCTGCCATGTATACCGTTACGGGATATGTGCAGAGTATAAATAATACTGGTGAGGTATGCGAGTTAAGCAAAAAGGGCTATGAAAGGATAAGTGAAAATCTTTTAAGCACCCTTAATGTTTACGCAGACCATGTTACTGTAGAGGATTTTATTGATAAATGGGAAACGGATTATCCGGAGCTTATAACCGATACGCTTAATTATAAAAAACTGGCGGAAAACGGACAGAAGATGTATTCCGGCATTGTTTCGGCTGTGACAATTGTACTCTTTATCATTTCTGTGCTTGTTGTGCTGCTTGTCATGTATATTATCATAAATTCAATGCTCACACGCCGCAGGCAGGAGTTTGGAATTTATAAGGCAATCGGCTACTCCAGCAGACAGCTTGTTACGCAGTCGGCACTTGGCTTTGTTCCGGTAATCGGTTTGGCATCGGTTATATCTGCTGTTATGGGACTTATGTATATGCCTGCAATTGATAATGTTATTTTTGGTATGCTCGGTGCAATGAAAAACCATTTTGAGGTACCGCTTTGGTTTCTGCTTATTTTCTCATTGCTCTTCACATTTGCAAGCTTTATAATTAGTGTGTTGCTTGCGGCGCCGATTAAGAAAATAACTGCATATTCACTTTTGAAGGAGTAACTATTATGGATTTTTCAGAAAAAATTAGAAACATACGAAAAAAACAGGGGTTGTCCCAGGAACAGCTTGCAGAAAAAATAGGCGTGTCAAGACAGGCAATCACAAAATGGGAGACAGGAAAAGGGCTTCCCGATATGGAAAATATGATAATCATGTCAGAGATATTTAAGACAACAATTGATGAGCTTGTTTCATCTGATGTACCTGATAAGGAGGAGGTTAAGATATACGAAAGCGAGACGGTATATGATATTGACTGCGAAAATCACTTCGACATTAATCTCGGAAGTGCAAATGCAGTTACCTTATCCTCAGGTACGGACGAAAAGCTGCATATATGTCTGAAATCAGATAAGTTTTCCGACATTGGAAGCATATTTAAAATAAAGCTTAACGGCAAGAAAAATAAGCTGGACATAGAATGTATCAATAAAAATAAAATAAGCCGTTTTGAGGCGGAGGAGGCTTTAAATGTCGACATCAGGCTGCCTGAAAAATATGCCGACCACTGCGAGCTTGCCGCCTCGGTGCGGTATTTGGATATAAAAGGACTTAACATAAGAAGGCTTGAATATGACGGGGATGCCGCGCAGGTTATGATAACAAACAGCAAAGGAAGTCTTGAGTTTACCTCTAAGACCGATTATGACGTAACGGTTGATACTATAACGGGCAGGCTGGATTTTTATCAATTTAACGCAAAAGCGATTGTCCATGTCAGGCGGGAAAATTGTCCGAAGCTGGTAAATAAGGGCAGAAGGTGTAAGACCTATTTTTTGCAAGGCGAAGAAGGCGAAGCGAATTTGAAAACTGATACGGAAAATGTGCTTAGTGTTTCAGGCATTGGCTCGGAGCTTATTGTAGACCTAATATAGGGAATAAAACGCAAATAAACACAATAACTATAGAAATTTATTTTCATGTATGGTAAAATTGTTAGCATATAATTTTATGAGATATTTTATCTTTTGAAAAAGCAGGATGGTTTTCATTAAGGGTACATTTGACATTGGAGGAATAACTATGTATCATCATTCTTTTTTATTTAAAATTATAAGCGAGAACAATAAAGTTGAAGCTGCACTAAAGGAGGTTACGCCTTTAGAGGACTGTGATTATACATTTGAGTCGATTCCGGCTGTGGTGGCAGATACAGGCAAGCCTGATTTGGCTTACATTTATGATTGTATTGGCAAATCGGAGTTTCATGGACATGATATAAGCAGCGCAGAATGTGTTTTGCTTATCGATAACGAAAATCCGTTGCTCAAGGATAAGGATATTGTATCTTATGTAAGTGATTTGTGGGTTGTATCTGAGGATTATGACAGCGAGCTTCTGCAAATTCATTTTGGGCGTCTTGCCAATAGGATGAAGAAGGACGCCGACGCAAGAAAGTACGGAATTTGTTTTGATACCATTCTTAACAGCGTGCCTGATATTGCGTGGTTCAAGGACACTGTGGGCTCCCATCTGATTGTCAACGACAGCTTTTGCGATATGGTTGGAAAAACAAAGGAGCAGATATATAAAAAAGGACATTGTTACATATGGGATGCAAGCAAGGAGGACGAGGAGGTCTGTCTGAAAAGTGATGCCATTATTATGGAAAGCAGACGGACAAATACATTTGAGGAAAGTATAAAGGCTAAGCATGAAATACGTCTGTTAAAGAGCTATAAGTCTGCACTAGTTGATACGGATGGAGAGATTTTCGGAACTTGTGGAATTGCCCATGATGTAACGGAGCTTAAAAATATAAGCACGGAGCTAGATATGATCCTTGACAGTATGCCTTATGCTGTTCTTGTAGAATCTGTTGATAATATTGTTTTCAATAAAAATAAAAAATTTGATGAGTATTTTCCTGCATTTGGCGATATTATCGGAAAATCAAGTGAAGCATGGAAGAAAAGCTTGGCAAAGAAGCTTTTAGTCGAGGATGAAATTAAAGAAATTGTTACATTAGCCGGTGATGACGAGCGTGTCCTTGTATTTGATGAGGAGTCGATTATGGATGGCGCTGGTGGAACGATAGGTAAGCTGGTTACGCTTACGGATATCACCCTGGAGCGGAGCATTTCCCGCAGAAATGAATATAGGGCCAATACGGACTTCCTTACAAAATTAAGTAACCGCAGAGGTCTTATGAGCTTCCTTGAGGAAGTGTATGATCAAAAAAATATTACGCTTATTATGCTTGATCTTGATAATTTCAAGCAGGTAAATGATACGTATGGTCACGAGGCAGGAGATAATGCCTTGGTAAAAACAGCCCAAATCCTGAATGAATGTTTTTCAGAAGCATTTATTTCCAGAATGGGCGGCGACGAATTTCTGATTGTTGTATGCGACAAGGAAGAATCACAAACAATTAGAGACACAAAGCATCTACTTTATACGATGAGAACTGAGTACGAAAGTCAAAAGGAATTTCAGGGTATTACTGCCAGTGCCGGTATTGTTTCCAAGGAGAAGCTTGATACAAAAGAGAAAAATGTATCTGATATTTTACAGATGGCAGACGAGATGCTTTACAAGGCAAAAAATAACGGAAAGAATTGCTGCTTTGTTTATGGCGAAGACAATTAGGTGTTAAATTTTGAAACGACATAATATTATTAAGGAAAAGATGAAGGAATCTGTTTCATCTGTATTACCAATTGCATGTATTGTTCTTGTATTATGTCTTTTTGTCGTGCCTATAAGCAGTGGGCTAGTGCTGTCATTTTTAATTGGAACGGCTATGATTATTGTCGGTATGTGTCTTTTTACCATCGGAGCAGATTTGTCAATGACGCAGATTGGAAGTCATATAGGAGCTAAAATGACAAATACCCGCAAGCTGTGGTTTATTATGCTTTTAAGCTTTGTGCTCGGCATTGTAATTACGGTTGCAGAGCCTGATTTGCAGGTGCTTGCGGCAAATGTTCCGGAAATTGATACAAAGGTGCTTGTTGCAACGGTATCTGTGGGAGTCGGCTTTTTCCTTATGGTCAGCATGCTTCGTATTCTTTTCGGCATTCCGATGAAGTGGCTTTTATTAGGTCTTTATGGAATTGTATTTCTTTTAGCATATCTTTCAGATGAAAATTTTTTATCGGTTGCTTTTGATTCGGGCGGCGTGACTACGGGACCTATGACCGTTCCGTTTATTATGTCCATGGGTGTGGGTGTTGCGTCCATCCGTAGTGATGAAAAAGCAAAATCTGACAGCTTCGGTTTGATTGCACTTTGCTCAATTGGTCCGATTCTTGCTGTGCTGATTCTTGGCTTTATATACAATAATAATACGTCTGAAGCGTCAGCCATGCTTGTGAATGAATTTGCAGTTTCCGTTGACATTGGCAAGGGGTATCTTGCTGCATTTCCCGATTATTTTTATGAGGTGGTTGTTGCGCTTTTCCCTATTTTTGTTTTCTTTCTGATTTTTCAAATTTTCTCCCTTAAATTGGAAAAACGTCCATTTAAGAAAATAGTAGTAGGTATTGTATTTACATATATAGGTCTTGTGCTTTTTCTTACGGGAGTGAATGTCGGCTTTTCCTCCTTGGGATATGTGCTCGGAGGTGCGCTTGTCGAAAAAAACATGACATGGATGATTGTTCCCCTTGCCATGGTAATGGGATGGTTTATCATTAATGCGGAGCCTGCCGTACATGTCCTGAATAAACAGGTTGCAGAGCTTTCTGCAGGTGCAATTTCGGAAAAAACAATGGGAAGAACGCTGTCCATAGCAGTGTCCATTGCCATGGGAATTGCCATGATACGTGTTTTGACCGGCATACCGATTATATGGTTCGTCCTCATTGGCTATATCATTGCGCTTTTATTGGCATTTTTTGTTCCTGCAACCTTTACGGCAATTGCCTTTGATGCGGGAGGCGTTGCGTCCGGTCCTATGGCAGCAACCTTTATGCTTCCATTTGCTATGGGAATTTGTAATGTAATCGGTGGAAATGTAATGACAGATGCTTTTGGGCTTGTTGCCATAGTTGCAATGATGCCGCTGATTACCGTGCAGATTATGGGTGCCATATCCACATTAAAATCAACGGAAAAAGCTGCTGCTTTGGATTTTGTCAGTGCTTACGGCGATGATGAGACAATCGAATTGTGGGAGGTGTCGTAAATGGAGCTTTATTATGTTTTTGCAATTATAGATAGAAGCAGGGTCAGGGAGCTGCAGGATATATGTGATGAGCTTGCGCTTTCCATCGTGCTTACAAAGCTGGGAAAGGGCACTGCAACATCGGAGCATCTGCTGTTGTATGACCTTCAACAGACAGAGAAAGCCGTTATAGGAACAATCGTAACGCAAGCGTCAATGAAGCAGCTTATGAAGGCGGCAAAATGGAAGATGTATATTGATATACCGGGAAATGGAATTATGATGGCGATACCGATAAAGAGCGTCAGCGGTGGTAAAAATTTAGCATATCTTACAGATGGTCAGGATTTAGGAGGTACAGTACCTGATATGAATTTTAAAAATGAGCTTATCGTTGTTATATTAAATGAAGGACATGCAGATATGGTTATGGATGCGGCAAGAAGCGCCAATGCGACAGGCGGAACCATTCTTCATGCAAAGGGAACAGGAGGACAGAAGGCTGAAAAATTTTTCGGCGTGTCCCTTGCTCAGGAAAAGGATATGATATATATTCTTGCGCCTTCAGGCAAAAAATCTGATATTATGAAGGCAATTAACCAAAATTGCGGGACAAATACTCCGGCAGGAGCTATCTGCTTTTCACTGCCTGTATCGGAGGTGGCAGGCTTGAGAAGATTGGATGATGAGGCATAAATTTTACATAGAAAGAAACAGGAGAGTAGTTATGGGTGAGATAAAGAAAATAGCAGTATTAGCAAGCGGAGGTGATGCGCCGGGCATGAATTCAGCCATACGTGCTGTTACATTCAGTGCGTATAATTTTGGCATAGAGGTTGTAGGTGTTTTAAGAGGCTATGACGGACTGATTGATTGGGAGACAATGCAACTATCCTTAGATGACGTCCGTAATATCAATAACCAGGGTGGCACAATTCTTTTCACAAGCAGAAGCGAACGGTTTTTAAAGCCTGAGTACAGAAAGCAGGCTGCCAAAAATCTGAAAGAAAATAATATAGATGCTGTTGTGGCAATCGGTGGTGACGGAACCTTAAGGGGCGCTATTGAGTTTCAAAAGGAAGGAATCAATATTATTTGTATTCCGGGAACCATAGACCGTGATGTGGCATGTACGGAATACACCTTGGGCTTTGATACGGCGGCAAATACAGCCATGGAGGCAATAGACAGAATCCGGGATTCCTCCGTATCACATGGAAGATGCAGCGTTGTTGAGGTCATGGGAAGAAAGCGGGGCTACATTGCGCTTTGGGCAGGCATGGCAACCTCTGCCGACGCTATTGTTCTTCCTGAAAAATGGGACGGAAACTTTAATAGTGTAATAGATGCCATAAAAAAACGTCATATTGACGGACGAAACAGTTATCTTGTCGTTGTGGCAGAGGGCGTAATTGATGCCGCTGAGTTGGCAGAGATGATACAGGAAAAAACAGGCATTGAATCCCGTGTATCCGTTTTAGGGTATATCCAAAGAGGCGGACAGCCGACTGCAAAGGACAGAATGTATGGCTCGCTCATGGGCGCATATGCAGTGGAGATAATCAAATACGGAAAGAGCAACCGTATTGTAGCCATAAAAAATGACCTTCTCATCGATTACGACATAAAGGATGCCGTAAACATACACAACAATATGCTAGATACGTTTCAATATGAGCTTAGCTTAAAGCTGTCGGAGTAAGGATTTAAGGCACATAAGGCAAGCATCTTTTGTTTTGTATTTTTATGGTTATCGGCTATCTTTAGCATATTGATATTTTGCTAATATTCGAACTTCGTTCTATTATGTGAGGCACGGTACGAGTTCAGGGGAGTGACCTGCTGTCCTTTTAGGGACATTTTTATTATAAAACGTGTCGTTCGTGCAAAAAATGTGTCGTTTATG
>JAMPFU010000001.1:0-85953 GCA_023664385.1 Clostridium sp.
GTGCTCTTTCCTTTATCTATTTATTTTTCCTACAAAAACTTTACCCTAACCTTTTAGTGTATTCGGTTAAGGTTAGTCCTGTTTCCTCCTGAACCTCCCTTAGGAGACATTCCGTTACCGTCTCACCCTGTTCGACATGTCCTCCGACTCCAATCCATTTTCCCTTATTAAAATCCTTATCCTTTTTGTTACGATAAAGCATAAGATAACAGCCCTCATGCTCTATGTAGCAAAGCGTTGTTTCTACCATAACTTGCTCCTAAATTCAAATTAAACAAAATTATTTATTATATCTGCCGATTTGTCAATAGCTGCTTTTAGTGTCAGAATGGATGAGCATCTCTCTTTACTCCATACATGTTAAGCTGTTTTTCCATTATCTCAGCAATATTTGAGCTGTTTATTATGCTTTCTTCAACATGATCCGACTGTTTGGCGTATATGTCAAACAGCTCCTGCTTTCTGTATAAAATTTTCATTATCTCCTCATCAATGGTATTCTCGGAAAGAAGCCTGTGAACGATTACATTTCTTGTCTGTCCCATTCTATACACTCTTGATACTGCCTGTTCCTCAATGGAAGGCTTAAACTGCGGCTCACATATGACAACCACACTTGCCGCCTGAATATTCATTCCCGTTCCGCCTGTCTGAATCTGACATACTAAAATTTTTTTATCAGCCCTGTTTGTAAACTCATCTATGATTGCCTGCCTTTCCTCTGATGAAACGGATCCGTATATAGGCTTGCACGCCAACGTGCCAAACATGTCCACTATAAAATGCACTGTATCCAAGAAAAAAGAAAAAACAACAACCTTTCTGCCCTCATCAATTGCCTCCCCGCAAATGTCCATAAGTCGTTCCGCCTTTGTTGACCTTCTGTAGTCTCCCACGTTCCACGACACCCTTCGGACCTCCATAAAGGTATCATACATAAGCGTTTTTATGTACCTTTCCCTTTCATAGCCGTTCATATCACACCAATCGGATATTTCAAGCTTTTCCGGCATCTCAGCCCACACATCGTCCCTGTCGCGTCTTAAATAGACCTCTGAAATTCTCTCCTTAAACTCCATAGGCTCATATATTCTGTCCACACCTTCAGCAATATTCAGTTCAGGCTTTAAGGAATTTAATAAAAAACACATTTCCCTTATCTTATTTTCCATAGGTGTTCCCGTCATATAAAGGGCATATTCGGTTTTAGAAAGCAGCCGCCTTACGGCAGCCGTCCTGTCCGTATCGGGATTTTTGACATAATGCGCCTCGTCCACGACAAGCATATCAAGCCTTTTGTCAAATACATTGGAAAACGTCTTTGCAGTTTCATAATTTGTTACCGCAATTCCGCCATTTTCTATCCATTCAGCATATAAAGCTTCCTTTTTATCCCCATGAATTTTGAAAGCCCTAAGTCCGCTATGCTTTTGTATCTCCCTAACCCAATTGACAACAACGCTTAAGGGACATACAACCAAAAAACTTGTACCTCCCTTTGCCTGAAGGTGCGCCATTGCAGCAATTGCCTGAATTGTTTTTCCAAGTCCCATCTCGTCTCCAAGCAATACCCTTTTTTGACACAATATAAATTTTGCTCCAAAATACTGATATTTCCTAAGCTTTGTTTTTATCAAAGAAAAATCCGCACCAAAAGCATTTATTTTAGAAGCAATTTCCTTATTTTGACCGTATTCATCATATTCGTAACCAAGCATTTCCTCAAGCAATGTATAATATGTAACGCTGTCCTTTGCAAAATCGCCAAGGGCAGTTGTCATATCTCCATGAAAGGTTGACATAATATAATTCCCCTGTTCAATGGCAAACTTAGTGATGTCATTTTCCAAAAAACAAACGCTGTCATTAAAGGAGGAAAGTAAATACTGCTTCTTTTTTTCAGAAGCTAACAGCAGATAAAGCCACGACTTTAGCCTTTTTCCATTTGTTATGAATACACGAATAAGCTCGCCGTATTTATCCCTAAATGTTTTTATGTCACGGGTGAGATCTTCCGTTATCCTATATACATACAGTAAATGTATAAGCCTTTTATCTTTATCATTGCCATGTGGATTAAGCCTGATTTTAAATCTTTTCTCATACAGATTTTTTATCATAGCTGCATGATTTAATGCGGTGTCTGCGCTTTGCTTTCCCAATCCGTTTATTTTAATAAGCTGCTGCCTGCTGTAAGATAAAAGCTTATATACGTCATTTATCCCTGCTTTTTTTAATGCCGATATGCGAACACTGCTTTTATTAAAATTTATGTTCTCAATTGGTATTTTAGCAAGCTTATCCTTTAAATACGACTCTTTTTTGCCGATGATAATTTCATTTATCTCAAATATAATTCCTTCGCCTATCAGTAAAGCGCTGTCTGTTAATTTTTTTAAATGAATCAGCCTTGAAAGTAATTGTTTCATTGTTTTTTTATCAGGCATTATTTTTTCGCTCATAGCATCCCCATTAATAAATTTTAATTTTCTCCATATCCGTCAGGGTTCGCAGACTGCCATCTCCATGAATCCTCGCACATTTCCTCTATGCCGTACTCTGCCTCCCATCCAAGCTCTGTCTTGACAAGAGACGGGTCTGCATAACAGGCTGCTATATCCCCTGCACGCCTTGGCTTTATCTCATATGGAATTTCCTTTCCACATGCCTTTCCAAATGCCTTTATCACGTCAAGCACGCTGTAGCCCTTTCCCGTTCCAAGATTATAAACCTTTACGCCGGGATTTTCTTTCAGCTTGTCAATCGCCTTTACATGCCCCCTTGCAAGGTCAACGACATGAATATAATCTCTCACGCCTGTACCGTCCGGCGTGTCATAATCATTTCCGAAAACGCCTACCTGCTCAAGCTTTCCGATTGCCACCTGTGCGACATATGGAAGAAGATTGTTTGGAATGCCCTTAGGGTCCTCGCCAATCATTCCACTCTTATGCGCTCCTATCGGGTTAAAATATCTGAGCAGTATTACGTTCCACGCACTGTCTGCCGTATTCAAATCCGTCAGAATTTGCTCAAGCATATGCTTCGTCCAGCCGTAAGGATTTGTACATACCCCCTTCGGACACTCCTCCGTAATGGGAATAAATGCAGGCTCTCCATAAACCGTTGCCGAGGAAGAAAAAATAATATTTTTGCAGCCGTTCTCCCTCATTGCCCTGCACAAATGAATGGTTCCACCGATATTATTTTCATAGTATTCAAGCGGCTTTGCCACAGACTCTCCCACAGCCTTAAGACCAGCAAAATGAATGACAGCATCGGGCTTTTCCTTTGCAAATACGCTGCTCATGGCATCGTAATCTCTTATGTCATTTTCATAAAAGGTTAAACCCTTTCCCGTTATTTCCTTTACCCTGTCCAAAGCCTTTTTGCTTGCGTTGTAAAGGTTATCGACTACTACAACCTCATATCCCTCATTCAGAAGCTCTACACATGTGTGACTTCCTATATATCCTGCCCCGCCTGTTACAAGTATTTTCATATTAAAATCCTCCTTTCTTTGAACGTCGCCGCATCCTAATTTTGCTTCGCAATATGCTCCGATTTACAAAGTAAATCGAGAACTCTGCGGCGGCACAGTGTCACGGCGACTGTGTCGCCGGACATACTGCATGTCAGGTTTTCATAGAAAACTTGACACAATCTCCATAGAACTTTATGCCTCATTCACATAATCTATAAAACGCATAAATGCCTTTTGCCCCTCCTCATCTCTCTTATACACGCCTGCACAGAGGAGAACCTTTTGAAATACATTTCCTATTTCAAGCTTGAGAATCTCCATGAGCTGCTCTTTCATAATAGTTTCGTCACGGGAATTATCACATACAACGCCCTTAAATGTATCGCCCAAACCCGCTCCATCAGTACAGACCTTTCCACATACAGCGTCACATTTATCCCGAAATGTATCGACCCATGCGGCATGCTTTGCAAGGTCAGGGTCAATGCTTAAATCACTGCCCGCAAAAATGGCGTCTGCAAGCTTTTCCAATTCACCCTTGAGCCTTGAAGGAAGCACTGCAAGACCCATAACCTCAATCAGCCCTATGTTCTCCTTCTTAATGTTGTGATATTCTTCCCAAGGGTGAAACAGTCCAAGAGGATGCTCCTTAGTGGTTATGTTATTTCTGAGAACAAGGTCAAGCTCGTATCTTCCTGCTTTCATGCGGGCAATCGGAGTGATTGTATTGTGCATTTCCCCATCGGTTTCGGCATAAATATATGCTGCCTCATCGGTGTACGCCCTCCAGCACCTTAGTATTTTATCTGCAAGCTCTATCACCCGTTCCCTGTCGAAAGAATTAAGCCTTATGACCGACATCGGCCATTTCACAATGCCTGCATCCACATCAGGAAACCCCTCAAAGCAGAGTGCAGTTTCAACAGGCGCCTTCTCCATTGCAAAGGTATAATTTCCACCCTGAAAATGATCGTGGGAAAGTATGGAGCCTCCTACAATCGGCAGGTCTGCGTTTGAACCCACAAAATAGTGTGGAAACAAATCAATAAAGTCAAACATTTTCACAAATGTATTTCTATCAACCCGCATTGGAACGTGCTCACCATTAAATACAATGCAATGTTCATTGTAATAAACATACGGTGAATATTGGAATCCCCATCTGCATCCGTTAATCTCAATGGGAATAATTCTATGATTCTGCCTTGCAGGGTGGTCTATTCTTCCCGCATAGCCCTCATTTTCAATACATAACTGGCATTTTGGATATGAGGTAGATGTAACCGTTTTTGCAAGCGCAATCATCTTCGGGTCTTTCTCAGGCTTTGACAGATTTATTGTTATGTCCATTTCTCCGTACTCCGTATCTACAACCCATTTCATATCCCTTTTGATACGATATGTCCTTATATAATCTGACGCCTTGGAAAGCGCATAGTAATAATCGGTTGCGTCCTTTGGCGATATTTTGTATCTGTCCCAAAACTCCTTTATGATGCTGCTCGGTTTTTCCAGCAGCACGTTCATAATTCTTGTGTCAAACAAATCCTTAAGGACAACGGAATCCTCCTTGATTATTCCCTTTGAAAGCGCATAGTCAAGCATTTCCTTTAATGTATTTTCCAAATCCTCAGGCGTGTTTATTTCATCGACTGCTTCAGGCTCCTCATAAGCCTCAAGCCCAAGCTCCATAAGGAGCATGTTTGTTGTATATATTTCATCCTCCGGCTTAATAAGCTTTTTTTCAAGCCCGTATTTTATTAACTTTTTTATACAGGAATTTATCATGCCGTTTCAACCTCCTACACAACCTTTATTCCACCATACGGTCTTATCTTAAGTACATGGCAGCTTCCCTCACCAAATATTTTTTCCATTGCCTTTTTATATTCCGGCACTGCATCGTTTTTGACAAACGCCTGCATCGTGCCTGCAAAGCCGCCTCCATGGACACGGCTTGCTCCTTTGTCTCCCAAAACGCTTTCCGAAACAGCAAGCGCAATCGTTACATTTTGTGCAGTCAAATCATTGGGGCTATATATGTTCTGCAAATATTTTGCTGAAGAATTACCACTTTGTTCCAGCACCTCCAAAAAGCCTGCATAGTCTGAAGCACGAAGCCTGCTGACAGCTTTATCCACACGGTTTTCTTCCGTATAAAAATGGATTGCCCGAAGCACTGCCCTGTCTGAAACCTTATCCCGAAGGACGGCTATGTTTTTATAAAATTTTTCCTCCGGTACATCCCGAAGATAATCCTTTCCAAAATATTCTGCCACCTGACGCATTTCCTCAGGTATGGCAGCATAGTCAGGCGTAAGGTCAGCGTGTGAGCCTTTTGTGTCCACGATACAGAGACTAAGCCCAGCCTCCTCAAAATTACATTCAACCTTCTCCACTACAGGCTTTGTCGTATTTGCGAAATCAATGTATACCATACCGCCAACGCTGCATGCCATCTGATCCATAAGCCCGCAAGGTTTTCCAAAATATTCATTTTCAGCATACTGTCCGATTTTTGCAATGTCAACGGCTGAAACCGTCATGTCATTATATAGTCCTGATAGTATTGTTCCGATCAGGCTTTCAAAGGCTGCAGAGGAGGACATGCCGGCTCCCATAATCACGTCGCTTGTAACATATGCCTTAAAGCCGCCCAGCTTATAGCCCAAATTTTTTAAGCCTGCAAGCACGCCTCTTATGAGAGCAGTTGTAGTGTCCTTCTCACTTTCCCTTTTTGCAACATCAGTAACGTCTATTACCTCCATTGGAAAATCGCCTGACACAAGCCTTACTGCATTGTCCTCTGTTTTTGATACTATGGCTATGGCATCAAGGTTAATCGAGGTCGCAAGAACAACACCATTTTGGTGGTCGGTATGATTTCCACACACCTCGCTTCTTCCAGGCGCACTGTATAGTTCAATTTCATTTTCCTCAGGGAAAAGCTTTGAGAAACTGTCAATGGCACTTACATACCGTTCACGGTTATACTTTACTCTGTCAGGTTCAACATAAATGGATTTTATTCTGTCATCCATAGCTCCCTTCAATAAATCATGCCTTAATTTATCAATATTGTTCATGTCCTGCCTCCCTTGGAATACTGTTTACGCACATTATACCATATCTATACCAAAAATCATTCCAATTTATAAAAAACTTACGTTTCCTCTACAATTTTACACTCAAAGGCTTCAAGCTCCATGCCGTCAACCGTAATCTTTGACTGATTATGATTGATATACATTTTTATCCTCTGATTTTCGCTGCCCCGTTCCACAATCTCAACGCCTTCCTCAGATGGATGCATCTGTATATCATTTTCACGCATGGCAGTCTCCATAAGCAGCTTTAAAATTTTTTCCTCAAGACCACAGCCGATATAATAAACGCTTCCCTTTTCATATCTTTTTCTCGTAACGGCTGCATATCCCATATAAAACAAATCTCCGTATGAAAAAAGCATTTCTGCCGTCTCGTCATCTAAAATCATATCCCTGAATATTCCACCATATCCGTTTATTTTCTTATAATCGCCGTGTCCGATAACCGGAAATGCATCATACTCCTGGAGACTTTCTGTTTCCTCCACGGTTATTCCCGTAAGCTCATTATAATTTACAGGTATCGTCTTTCCAAATGGAATATTGTTGTCCACATCCTTAATTGCACATCTGTAGGTGAGAACTGCCGTACCACCATTTTTTACAAACGCCTTGAGTCTTTGTTCCATTTCAGGCTTTGTAATAATAAGCTGTGGCAGAATAACGATTTTATAGCCTGAAAGATCCCTGTCCCATGGTATGATGTCAACCCCCACATTTACATCATAAAATGCCTTATAAAACTTCTGCATTTCTGCCTGCGGGTCAAGCAGCAGACTCTGCCTTTGTATACGGAAGGAGGCAAGGCTGTCATAATCATATACAATCGCAACATCATTTTTTATTTCAGCAGATAATTCAGCTTCATAGCCTGAGATGTTGTTAAAAAAATCCTGCACCTCATAAAATCTTCTTCTCTTTACGTTATCCGCATCAATGACCCCATAACAAAACTGCTCTGCACCCTTTGTTGCTCCACGGTATCTGAAATACATAAGTCCGTCACAGCCATGCGCCATGCCCTGGTAGGACCACATTTTTGCCTGATTGGGTCTTGGAAGAAAGCCGGTAACATCATGTCCCTGCGCTCCCATAATTGCCTCGGTTATCCAAAAATTTTCTCCCTTGAGTCCTCTTATATAATCAAGTCCAAATGCGATTTCATGTGGAGGAAGGGGCTCCTTTTGCCCTCCCCATACGGGATAATTATTATAGGCAGTCTTATCAATGGAAGCAGCAACCCTTGAATAATCTACATGCTTTGTAAGTCCTCCGCCCGGAAAATCATGCATAACCACAGCATCAGGTGCTATTTCCTTAATGAGCTTTGCCTGAAAATCTATAAAGTCCACAATCAGCCTGCTTCTGAACCGTTCCCAATCAAGGCGAAGGGATGGATTGTGGGTCGTTATTGTCTCCATAGGCGTAGGTATCTCCTCAAAGGAATTGTATTCCTGCGACCAAAAGGTTGTACCATAGGTTTCATTTAATTTATCTATATCATCCTCAAATTTTTCTTTCAAAAATTCCTGAAAACGCTTCCTGCAATTCTCGCAAAAGCAGACATCGCTTCCCTCATGTCCAATCTCATTGTCTATCTGCCATGCAGCAATCGCCTTTTCCTCCTTATAATGCTCCACAAGCGCTCTCACAATTTTCTCAGAATATTTATACATATGAGGGCTGGAAAAACAGTAAACATGCCTTCCTCCAAAGGTTCTCTTTTTTCCTCCCTCATACTCTGAAAGTATGCTTGGGTGTTTTTTTGCAAGCCACGCAGGTATGGTTGCCGTCGGCGTTCCCATAATTACCTTCAAGCCCCGCTTTTTTGCCTTTTCAATCACGTTATCAAAAAACGAAAAATCATAACATCCCTTTTCCTTCTCCATCAAATGCCATGAAAATTCCCCAATTCTGATTACGTTGCAGCCAAGCTCCACAATCGTATCTAAATCCTGCTCAAGCATGGCTATGTCCCACTGCTCCGGGTAATAATCTACTCCTAACAACATCTGTTTATCCTCCTATTTTCATATGGTGTGGATTGCCTATATCCATAACATGACAACCTCTTTCCTTTTATGATTCCTTCTGTCTGTTAATGTCAGACATGCTTCTGTTCAAATCTATTGTCTCCCTTACCTTTTTATAAAAGTCAGGCGTGAGCTTATATCCCTTGATATATATAAGGTAGCATAATGCTGAAAGCACTGCAGGAATGAGGAACATGATTACCCGCATACCATTTTCTGCGCCTTGTGTCTGCTGGACATTTGCCTGATAGCCAATCAGAGTAAGACCCACACCGCTTAAAAAACCGCTAAAGGCTCCTGCAAACTTAACCACAAAGGTCTGCATGGAAAATAGTATGCTTTCATTTCTCGTTCCAAGCTTATACTCGCCATAGTCTACAACCTCAGAAAGTATTACCGTTATAAATACAAGCATAAAGCCGATTCCGATATTTACGATTGCACTGCACACGCCTACAGCCACAACATTTTTTGGTATGAAATAGCCGAATATCCACAGAAGGGCAAAGCCGATAACAGGACAAAAGCTTGCAAAAAAGAAAGATATTTTTTTGCCGATTTTTTGTGACAAAAACGGAAGGACAGCCATCGACCCCATCTGCGCAAAGCCTGCCACGCCTGCATAGACAGGATAAAGCACTCCATTTCCCTCCTCAGCATAGGTGCGTTCTGCCACATATTTAAAATAGTAAAGGGCAAAGCTGTTTGAAAGCTGATACGCAATATTGAAGAAAAGGGCGATTCCAAGTATAATTTTTACCTGGTCGTTTTTGAAAAGCACATTTATCATTCCCTTAATGCTTGTCTTTTCCGCACTCGGCGTTACAACCTGCTCCTTACAGGTAAGACAGGTTACAATTGACGCCAAGATGAATACAATTGAGATGATTGACGCTAAAATGGAAAAGCCTCTCACATCGTCCCCGCCGCCAAGCTTTGATACCATGATAAGACCGAAGGAGTTGATTACAAGCCATGCAAGACTTGCAAATATACGTGGTATGGCAGATATCTGGCTTCTCTCATTTTCATCCTCGGTAAGTGCAGGAACAAGGGACCAATATGGTATGTCCATAATTGTATATGTCATGCCCCACAGGATATAAAATACAGAGCACCATACAAGATACCCCTTCCCCTCAAGTCCATTGTCCAAAAACAAAAGCGCAAGAACAACTGCGTTTAAAATTGTTCCAATTAAAATCCAAGGACGAAACTTCCCCCATCTCGTTCTTGTATTGTCAACAATCATTCCCATAAACGGGTCATTAAAAGCATCCCAAATTCTCGCCACCATAAAAAGCGTTCCCACAAATGCAGGCGCCACGCTTCTGTAATCTGTCAGGTACATCATCAGGTATGTACCCACGATAGCATAGACTGCATCCTTTCCAAATGCTCCGATACCGAAGCAGATTTTTGAAACCCAGCTTAACTTTTTTGTCATAGATTTCCCTCCTGTTTTTTAATTTCCTATAAAATAAAAAAATCATCTCCTTTACTTATTATGTAAAAGAGATGATTTTTTTATTAGTGTTTTTAAATTTTATTTTTATCTATATTTCATGCATCATTAAAATCTAGTTCTGATGCTTTATCTGTGTTTCGCAGATAAGCGGATATGTCACAAGCTCCCTGCTGTCGATGTTTTCATTGTACATAGATACGGCTGTAATCATGCTGTTATTATAGGTTGTGTAGTAATAGATGCCATAGTCAACATTGCAGCAGCAGGAATAAATTGTCCGCTCATATTTACCCTCACCCATACATACACAGCCGTTTTGCTGTTCAACGGAGCCAAGTATATGAAAAAATTGGCTTATGCTCTCACCCTCTCCTTCGCCGCATATGGAATTTAGCTTGGTAAAGGCGACCTTCACAAATCTTGACATGGAGGATAAATCACCCGGCAGACCGATACCACCCATGCCCCTGCTGTACTGGGTAAGGGTAATTTTATCAGAAAATCTGTTTTCAATCTGCTCTGACGTGACGCTTAGATAATTGCTTAAATTTACAAGCTGTATGTTAAAGGACGGGCTGTTCGTAAGCACTCCCATAGGATTATCGTATATCTTTAAGCCATCCTTTTCACTTTCTACGGTTATGGACGCTTCCTTGTCAGCAATCATCCAGTGCAGTGTTCCATTTGGCAGGCTTTCATCGAACTGCTCATCCGTAATATTTATTTTTTCGAGAAGCTTTCTTGCCTCAGCCACAGTTTCACACTGACAGACAATCCATGGAATAAACTCAAAGGTAGCGATATTATCCTTCCCCTCCTGTACCTTATTGTAATGTGCATATTCAGGGAAATTGAGGGATGCCATGCTCAGCCCTTTTTCGTTTGTCGCTTCGTAATAAAGAGGATAGTCTTTTACGACATATGCCATTCCAATCATGGAATAATGCTGTTTTATTTCAGGCATCCTCCTGAATTTAAAAGGAAAATTTCTTGGTGTGATTGTGACTGTTTCATTATAGGAATACTCCAAATCAAAGTTACGTCCAAAATAATGGTCTTTCGTTGTGTAGGTGATAGCTGTACACATGATGATTCCTCCTTTATATTTTACTTTTAGCCGTCTTATAGGGCTGTCGTATATTATACTATAAATACTCCTAGTGCGACAGTCCCCCATGTGGTATTATTCTATCATGTCTTCAACAAATGTTCCATAGCCTCGTGTGGAATCTCTCAAAAAAACATGTGTTACCGCTCCAACAAGCTTTCCGTCCTGTATAATTGGCGTTCCGCTCATGCCCTGCACAATTCCACTTGTAAGATTTAAAAGCTCGGGATCCTTAATTTTTATTTCCAGTCCCTTACTCTGACTGCTCTCGCAGATATCTATCCCCGTAATTTCCACATCATAATATTTCGGTTCACCCGATACAGAAGATAAAAGCAGCGCAGAGCCTAAATGTGTTTCAGATTTCCTTCCTATGGGCATCCATTCACCTGAGGAAATATAATCTCCCGCATTTTTAGTCATATAACCTTTTATGCCATAGGTTGTGTTATCATTCACCCTGCCGATTACATTTTTTGAAGAATAATCAATGAGCCCCTCCAGCCTTCCGGGACTTTGCCCGTCTGTCCGTACAATATTTATAATCTGCGTGTTATAGATTGCTCCGTCTCCTACTACTAAAAGCTCTCCTGTATCATTGTCATTGATACTGTGACCCAAAGCGCCAAATCCATTTTCATCAATATAAGTAAGCGTTCCAATACCTGAAATGTCATCCTTTACCCAAAGTCCAAGCATATATTTGTCATTAACAGAAAGCACAGGCGTTACGCTTACATCCATACTTTGTCCCTTTCTCTTTATGCTTATCATAACCTCACTGCTTCCGTATTTGTCAACATTACTGATTAATTCTTCTTTGTCGTTTACCTTCATTCCATTTATGGCAGTAATGTAATCTCCGCTCTCTATCAGGTTCATGCATGGACAGCAGCTCTCGCCTGTTTTTGTTTTTACCTCGCCCGTACCAATAACCATTACGCCATCCGTTTTTACATAAATGCCGATTGGCTTACCTGATGGCATTACCATATGGACTGTTTCCGTCTTTTCTGAGGCTGCCGTTGTATTTTCATTTTCGGCAGACTGTCCAAGAACCGTTTTCTCTGTCTGCCCCTCCTGAAGCAAATCCGCCTCAACGCCGGTTTCATGTGCATACAGCTTTTCCGCCGCTTCTCCATTACCGCTTACCGCCAATTTATTTGTAAATGAATTTATATCATGAAAGACAGTTACACATATTAAACAGCATACTACAGCTAACATGGCGCATAACATCTGCCTGTACGCTTTAATACTCATTGTAAATACCTCCTTTTCTTTTGAACATCAGCCATTCCAAGAACAAAGCGTCTTCGACGCTGTAGTTCGAATCTTAGCAGGATTTTTAATCCTGCCTTATAAGGAAGTTCGGAGAACTTTCTTATAAAGTAAAAAAAATAAGAGTACATGCTGACATGTACTCTTAGTATCAAATATTTTCGGTTTATATAATCAGTATATTTTTGTTTTATCTGCCAAATCTTTCATTTCCTGTGCGTTTGCAAGTGCTGTTTTCGTTACCTCGGCACCACCCAAAAGCCTTGCAATTTCGTGGATTTCTTCCTCACTGTCAAGCTTCCTTATTTTGGTTGTTGTTTTATTTTTTTCCACGCTTTTTTCAATTATGTAATGCGAGTCTGCCATGGAAGCAATCTGTGGCAGATGGGTAATACAGATGACCTGATGCTTCCTTCCTATAATGGAAAGCTTTTTAGCAACGCTCTGTGCAGTTTTACCACTTATTCCCACATCAATCTCATCAAAAACGAGCGTAGGCGTATCATCCTCATATGCAATACAGGATTTCAGGGCAAGCATGACTCTTGAAAGCTCTCCACCTGACGCCACCTCATAAAGAGGTCTTGCAGCCTCGCCAATATTGGTAGAAATCATAAAATGTGCCTCGTCAGCTCCGTTTGCCGTAAATTTATCCAAAGCATGAAAGCTCATGTCAAATTCAACCGAGGAAAAATTAAGCTCGCTTAAAGCCTCCTTAATCATGCCACAAAGTCTTTTTGCAGTGCTTTTCCTTATATCCGTAAGCCGTTTGCATTTTTCCTCAAGGTCCTTTTTTACTTTTTCAAGCTCACCGTTTCGCTTCTCCATGTACTGCTCATAGGATACAAGCTTTTCATGCTTCTCCCTAAAAGCTTCAAGGGCAGAAAGGATATCCGGTATGGTTTTTCCGTATTTTGCCTTTAAGGAATTGATTAAATTAAGCCGCTCCTCAACCTCTGCAAAATTTTCGGCATTATATTCCATATTCTGCATATAATCGGATAATTCCCTGTTAAAATCATTCAGCATGGAATCAATATCGGTTAAAATTTCACTTGCAGGCGCAAGGTCACCATCAAGCTCAACCAGTCTTTTCATCTGCAAAATCGCCCTTCCTATGGAATTTGCAAACGAAGCGCTCTCCTCATATCCGGTTATTTTGTATATCTCGTCGGCAGTGCCAAGTATCTCCTTTAAATTAACCGATTTCCGATACGCAAGCTCAAGCACGTCATCTTCCCCTGCAACAAGCTTTGCTGCAGAAATTTCATCAATCTGATATTTCAGAAAATCCATCTGCTTATTTTTTTCAGCCTCATCCATGGAATTTTCTTCTATTTCTTTTAAAATGGATTTATATTTTTCAAATTCTGCTTCCACTAATTTTTTGGCATCGGCAATTTCAGCTCCACCAAATCTGTCAAGAATTTCCATATGCTTATTTGGTTTTAAAAGCGTCTGCTGCTCATGCTGTGCATGAAGGTCAATCAGGATTGCCGCTGCTTCCTTTAATTTTGCGGCAGTAATGGTGGCATCATTTATTCGGTTTATTGTTCTTCCTGCGTTGTTTATCCTTCTTGAAATAATAAGCTCATCGTTCTCATCAGGATAAATTTCCATATCCTCTAAAAGCTCCCTGATACGTGGATTATCAATTGAAAATGTAAGCTCAACCAAGCCATCCTTTTCCTCGTCCCGAAGAAGCTCCCTTGAGAATTTTCCTCCCATGCATATGCCGAGGGAACCGATTATAATTGATTTTCCTGCTCCTGTTTCACCCGTCAAAATGTTAAGGTTATCGCCGAAGCTTATATCTATATCGTCTATCAAAACTATATTTTTTATGTGTAAATTTAATAACATTTTTTTATACTCCCAATTATCTCATCTGCTCTATGAGGGTCCTTGATTGCAATAAACAAAGTGTCATCACCTGCAATACAGCCCATAATATCATCATCGTGCAGGCTGTCTATTGCCGTTCCCACAGCCATCGCCATTCCCGCCGTGGTTCTTATGACGATAAGATTTCCTGCACAGTCAATTGATATTATATAATTTTCAAGCATATGCCTGTATTTCGCTGCCGACTGCTCAAGGCGGCTATTATCAAGCACATACTTATGCCTGTTTCCCTCATAGGAAACCTTGGTAATGTTAAGCTCCCTTATATCCCTTGATACCGTTGCCTGCGTCGTGTCAAAGCCGCTGTCAATTAAATATTTAAGCAGGCTCTCCTGGGTGTCAATCTCATTTTCAGTTATGATTTTCACAATTGCACTCTGCCTTTGCTCCTTCAAAATATCAACCTCCTATTTTGTCCCGAAGCACACTGTAAAAATTCACATCATGCACCTTGATCAGCCGAACGGTACGCAGGGAAATACATGCCGATACAACGTCACCTGCCCCAAGGTCTATGCTGTTTCCACCGTCAAAGGATACAATAGCCTCCGTTTCCTGCGTTTTTCTCTTTTTCGCAATCTCAATTTTTATCTTATCCGTGCTGTCAAACACAACACTTTTTGTGGTAAGAGAATGCGGCGAAATCGGCGTTACAACAATCACTCTTGCCCTTGGACTTACGATAGGTCCTCCTGCGGACAGATTGTAGCCTGTTGACCCTGTCGGCGTGGAAACAATAACACCATCCGCCTCGTAGGTATCAAGAAGCTGTCCGTTCACGTATACATTGAGTCCGATTACACGTGAAAAACCCGCTCTCGTAATTACAATATCATTTAGCGAATGGAAGGTTTTATTACCAACAGTTCCTTCAATCATCATACGGTTTTCAATTATGTACTTGTCTTCTAACAGCATATCCAGTGCATCAAATACGCCTGTCTCCTCAACCTCTGTCAAAAAGCCAAGTGTTCCAAGATTTATTCCTATAAGGGGTATGTCATAAACGCCGATACCCCGGGTGGCTCTAAGCATTGTACCGTCTCCGCCTAAAACAATTGCAGCATCTGCTCCCTTTACAAGCTCGTCCATAGCACCATTATCAAGAACGGCATCACAAACGAGGGATGACTTTGCACCCTTGCTGCTTAAATATTCGGTTATTTTTTTTGAAAGGATAAGTCCCTCGTCCTTGTCCGTATTTGTAAATATTATAAATTTATTCATAAATTTTATCCTTTATGGTATTGTGCATGGAAACACAAAATTTTAATCATTGCTATTATATGTCTAACGCATCATGGGAGCTTTCAACTACCCTGTCTATATCAACATGTCCATATTTTGCAGATAAACCTAAATCATCTTCATTTTTTGAAAGATATAAAAGATATTCAATATTTCCCTCAGGTCCCTTAACGGGAGAAAAATCCAGCATAAGCGGATACAGATCTATGGTTTTCGCATAAGCCGTCACCATTTCTATAACCTCCTTATGAACCTCCTTATCCCTGACAACGCCCTTTTTTCCAACCTTTTCACGTCCCGCCTCAAACTGCGGCTTTATGAGGCAGACAATCTTCCCCTGATTTCCAAGGATATTTTTTACGGGAAGCAGAACCTTTTTCAGCGATATAAAGGAAACGTCAATTGAGGAAAAATCCACAAGTTCGCCTATATCCTCAGGAGTAACGTATCTTATGTTTGTTTTTTCCATGCATACGACCCTGTCATCGTTTCTAAGTCCCCAGTCAAGCTGACCGTGTCCCACATCAATTGCGTAAACACGTGCCGCCCCGTTTTGCAGCATACAATCCGTAAAACCTCCTGTGGATGCACCAACGTCCATGCATATCTGTTTCTTGAGACTTATGTTAAATTCCTGCATGGCTTTTTCAAGCTTAAGACCGCCTCTGCTTACATATTTCAGTGTGTTTCCCCTTACCTCAATATTAGCATTTACAGGAAATGCCGCACCTGCCTTGTCCTCCCTGCTGCCATCAACATATACGATTCCTGACATAATGACTGCCTTTGCCTTTTCCCTTGAGGGTGCAATTCCCTTTTCCACAAGCAGCACGTCAAGTCTTTCTCTTTTTATCTTTTCCTGCATTCGTCAAGACACTCCTTAATCCTGCCATATACCGACACCGCATCTATATTAAGCTTATTTCTAAGCTCGTTTATTGTTCCCTGTTCAACAAAAGCCTGATTAATTCCACAATTTATATGAACAAAATTTTCCTGCAGGCATATCTTATTTTTTATGATTTCATTGTCGACCATCTCGCCATATCCGCCCCTGATGATGTTTTCCTCCATCGTCACAAGGATATGGTGATTTTGGCATATGTTAGTTAAAAGCTCCGTATCCACATGGGAAATAAACCTTGCATTGATAAATGTAGGCGTAAGACCGTCCTTCTCAAGCATATCAACAACCTTGGCAGCTTCCTCATTCATATTGCCGCATGCAAAAATTGCGATATCCGTTCCCCTTTTTATTACCTCACTTTTTCCAAGTGTTATCGGCTCCGAAAATTCAGACAGACCCTTATATGCGGCACCTCTTGCATACTTTATTGCAACAGGTCCGTCATACCCATATGCAAAATTCATCATTTGGGTAAGCTCATATCTGTTTTTGGGCGCCATGACAACCATATTCGGCATATGCGACAAAAAAGAAATATCATAGATTCCCTGATGGGTTTCCCCATCCTGCCCTACAATGCCTGAACGGTCTATGGCAAAAATAACATGTAACCCCTGAAGGCACACATCATGCAATATCTGGTCGTAGGCTCTCTGTAAAAATGATGAATATATGGCTACAACAGGAATCATTCCAGCCGAAGCAAGCCCTGCCGCAAATGTAACTGCATGCTGCTCTGCAATTCCAACATCAAACATTCTGTCAGGATACTTTTCCTGAAATTTATGAAGCCCTGTCCCAATTGACATTGCCGCGGTGACTGCCACTAAGTTTTCATGCAGTTCCCCAAGTTCAACCATGTGGTTTGCAAAAATATCAGTATAGGTCTTGCACTGTTTTTTCTCAAGCACCCTTCCCGTTTCCTTATCAAATGCAGATATTCCATGAAAATAGTCAGGATGCCGTTCCGCATAACGGTAGCCCTTTCCCTTTTTCGTTATAACATGTATGATAATCGGCTTATTTAACCGAAATGCCTTTTTAAAGGTGGAAACCATTGCATTTATATCGTGTCCGTCTATGGGACCCACGTAGGTTATTCCAAGCTCCTCAAAAAAGCTGCCCGGAACAAGCAGGTGTTTTATGGCATCCTTGGTACGCTTTATTTTTTTTGCCGCCCACTCGCCCGTCTCTGTGGACAAAAGGCTGTTCTCAACGCCAACCTTGAAATCATTGTAGGCAGCACCCACACGAATATTGTTTAAATATTTCGACATTCCGCCCACATTCTTATCTATGGACATTTCATTGTCATTTAAAACAATAACACAGCCTGTTTTTGTCTGTGCCAGACAGTTCATTGCCTCATACGCCATGCCGCCGGTCAGGGAGCCGTCGCCTATAACAGCAGCGACCTTTTCATTTCCTCCCTTCAGATCACGTGCAACTGCAAAGCCCATAGCCGCCGATATGCTTGTGGAGCTGTGCCCTGTGTTAAACACATCACAGTCACTCTCCCTTGTTTTAGGAAATCCACTCATTCCGCCATATTTCCTGAGCATGTCAAACTCTTTTTTTCTTCCCGTTAAAATTTTGTGGGTATAAGATTGATGCCCCACATCAAAAATAAGCTTATCCTCAGGAAAATTCATGGCAAGATGAAGTGCCATGGTAAGCTCAACACAGCCGAGATTAGATGCAAGATGCCCGCCGTTTTTGCTGACCTTATCAATCAGAAACTGCCTAATCTCATATGCAAGCCTGTCATAATCCTCCCTGTTTATGTTCTTTATGTCGTTTTCATGGTTTATTTTATTTAACAATTCCATTTTTATTTATCTCTGTTTATCAGCCTTTTAATAAGCCTAACAAGCTCCCTCTTTACATCCTCATTTTTTACGGAAAGACTGTCTATAAGCCTTGCGGCATGTTCCGATAATTCGGCAACATATGCCGTTGATTTTTCCATTCCGTGGAGCGTTACATATGTAGTCTTTTCGTTTTTTTCATCACTATTTACAGGCTTTCCAAGTAATGCCTCATCTCCAACAATATCAAGAATATCGTCCTGAACCTGAAAGGCAATTCCAACATTTCTCGCCGCCTGCTCTAAAAGGAGTACCTCCTCCTTACCGGCACCGCCCAAAACAGCCCCGACCATCATGGCACATTCAATCAACGCAGAGGTTTTATTGATATAAATAAATTCAAGCTCAGCATCACTTAATTGTTTGCCGGATTTCGTTACATCAAGGGTCTGTCCGCCTATCATTCCATAAATTCCAGGCTTTGATGCAAGATAACTATATGCCTGCTCAACTGCACTGTCAGCAGGTCTTATTGTAAATGCCTTCGCCGCCGTTTCATAGGCGTAGTTTAAAAGCCCGTCTCCCGCAAGTATGGCAATGTCCTCACCAAATCTGACATGCACGGTAGGTTTTCCACGCCTTAACGCATCATTGTCAAGTGCAGGGAGGTCATCATGTATCAGGGAATATGTGTGTATCATCTCTATGGCCGCCATGAAAACATGCAGTGCCTCGTCATCCCTGTCATCATACATATCGTGACACATCTGCATCATCATGGGTCTTAGCCTTTTTCCTCCTGCATTTACTGCATAACCCATGGCTTCCATGACCTTTGCCTGATACCCCTTTGCAGTCGGAATATATTTGAATATTATTTTTTCTATATCCTTAGCGTCATACTTCATTTAAAATCTGTATCTCCTTCTCAACACCCTCAAGATTTTCCTTGCAGGCATTTACAAGCTTAACACCCTCTCCATACAGCTTGAGGGCTTCGTCAAGACTTGTCCCCTCAGCCTCAAGGCTTTTATTTATCTCGGCAAGACGCTCAAAGGCGTCCTCAATGACAAACTTATCATCCATAACATGTACTCCTTACCCATAATTTTTAAAGTGGATTAACCTTTGTAACCCTTGCAGAAATCACTCCGTCATGCAGCGTAAGCTTTATATCCTGTCCCTTGCTCACACCCCCTGCACTAAGGACAGGCTTACCATCTGCCTCAACATAACCAAAGCCTCCCACAAGCTTTGCCGTAGGGGAAAGTCCATTCAGCCGCTCTGTATATATGGCAAGCATATGCTTCCTGTCATCAAGCTTTTTTTGCATAGCGCCCGCCAGCCTATCATACAGCTCTGACAAATACTGGTTTTTCTGTTTCAGCCTTGCCACTGGGCTTAATATTTCAAGCCTTGACATAAGCCCCTCCAGTTTAAGCGATGCCACATGAAGCTTATTTGACATATGTGCATTTAGACTGTCCCAAAGACTGCTTAAACCGTTAAGCGTACTGATAACATCAGGGACTGCAAGCTCACATGCCGCCGATGGTGTGGGCGCACGCAGATCTGCCGCATAGTCCGTAAGCGTTATGTCAACTTCATGTCCTGTACCTGAAATAATAGGAGTTTCAGCCTCGTATATCGCCCTTACAACCTTTTCCTCATTAAACGCCCATAAATCCTCTATGGAGCCGCCGCCACGTCCTACAATAATCGTGTCAACACCCATGGCATCAAGTGTTTTTATTCCTGCAACGATAGTGTCTGCCGCACCCTCTCCCTGAACCTTTGCAGGGTAAAGAATAAGCTGCACATACGGATTTCTCCTTCTTGCAACATTTTTGATGTCCTGGATTGCCGCGCCCGTTTTAGCCGTAACAACACCAATTCTTTTTGGATATTTGGGAATTGGCTTTTTTAAATCAGGGTCAAAAAGTCCTTCGTCATTCAGTCTGTATTTCAACCGTTCAAATTCCTCGTAGAGCTTCCCTACGCCGTCCAATGTAATTTTGTTTGCATAGAGCTGGTACTTACCGTCACGCTCATACACGCTTATACTTCCTGACACAATAACGGACTGTCCCTCAGCAAGCTTGAAGGATAGTCCATTTGCAACATTCCCTTTAAACATAACCGCAGGAAGTGAACCTGACTCATCTTTTAGTGAAAAATAAATGTGCCCCAGGCTATGATACTTACAGTTTGAAACCTCACCCTTTATGGTGATGCTCTTAAGCATATAGTCCTGGGTTATTATATTTTTGATGTAATTATTTACCTGACTGACGCTAAAAATCTTCAAGCTATTCATCCACCTTTGCAAGCAATGCATTTACAAAGCTTTTTGCATCATCATTGCAATATATCTTTGCAAGCTCAACCGCTTCATTTATTGCCACCCTAAAAGGCACATCCTCGTCGTACTTCATCTCGTATACGGCAAGTCTTAAAATTGCAAGCTCGGCTTTTCCAATTCGCTCAATATTCCACCTGGATGAAACCTCTGATATTGTCTTGTCAAGCTCGCCGACACAGTCTATAATTTTTCTTGTCTTAGCTACAATATAGTCTCTGTCCTCATCGCCAAGCCCGTCAAGTCCGTCTATGGAATAACCAATCTGCTCCTCCATCTCATCCACAGAATTAAATTCAAGCTTAAACAGTATACGAAAAATGTTCTCTCTCTGTTTTCTCCTAGTCATTTTATTCTTTCTCCAGCTTAATCCCCGACACAACTACATTTACGGAGCCAACCGCAAGTCCTGTCATGCTTTCTATCGCCTGTTTTACCTTAATCTGCACATTTTCAGATACGGTTTTTATGCTGTTGCCATACTCAAGCTCAAGTGAAAGGTCTACATCAACCGTTCCCTCGATAATGTCAACCTTAACTCCCTTTGCAAGATTTTTCTTACCAAGCTTCGCAACAAGCTCCTTGGAAATATTACCTGTCAGCTTTGACACTCCCTTTACCTCTATAGCCGCTATACCCGCTATGGATGCAACCACATCATCAGCAATACTGACCTTTCCAATTTTATTTTCTGTTTCTTCTATTACTCCATCCTTTATTTCACCCACAAAGCATGCCTCCATTCCTTAATTTAGATGAAGTAATTATACCCAATATTTGTAAAATTTGCAACATATAGCATTATTTATTAGACCAAACAAAAAACGGATTCATTTTCTTATTGGGAAACAGTTGTAATAATAATCTGGTCAACGCTGCATCCCGTCTTTCTCACAACCGTATCTTCAATACGTGCCCGGTCAGTGTCGGTCAGGCTTTCCGCACAGACGATTACGTCCACATTGTCATTTGAAATGGACACAATGGCATTCTTATATCCGTTTACGTCAAGCAGTATTTCTGCCTCCGACTCCTTCTCCATATCCTCAGTCAGCTTCACATATGCATCCGTTGCAGAGGCAACAGCCGCTTCGTCCATGCCGTCGTTATTTATTATGTCAAGATAATATTCCTTTGCCTTAGAGCGCACCTGTTCCCTGTTAAGCTTTGAATTAATAAGGCTGTTTGTGGCAGTGTCAGCAGATGTAAGCACAGCCTCCCCTATTTCATCCTGCTCAGAGTTAAGCTCTATGTTTTCCTCCGCCTCCATGTCGTATGTAGTGATTTCACCGACAGCTTCGTCTACATCCGTTTCCGCAAACGCTGACTGCGTTTTGTCATCGTCCTTGTCACTGTTGGCAAGGTCAAGCGAATTGCCTGAAAAATTAATATAACCTGCAACGCCAAGCAGCACTGTTAATGCCGCAATAATGATCTGATTTTTCTTTATTGATTTTTTCATATACCCTCCTACTATTTTTTAATTATTACCGCCACCTTATGGGCAGGCAAATCAAAAAGAGCCGAAACAGCGTAGGTAATGTCAGACACTGCCTGCTGCCCGTCAACATTGGCAACTATAAGAATACCGTCTATCACTACCCTTTTGTCAGTCTGTCCATACATATCCACAGACCCTGTGTCCTCAGATATATGTACCATAACCTCCATAGTTCCCTCCCCATATGAGTTTTCCAAAATACTGTCCAGCCTCTGCTCATAGTATTCGGCATAGGACTGATAGCTGTCCCGGGCAGCATCCGGCTCCCCATCGTCCGACTTATCCTTTACGGGCATACATACGACAAGCAGCAAAACGCCTACAAGTATTATGGTTATTATCTTATCTGTTTTTAAATCCTTTATTTTTTTTAAATCAATCCCCATTACATCACCGTCTTACTATATTTATACTATCAACATCCACATAATAGACTTCAAATATATAATTTTTTATTATATTCACTTCCGTTTCGTTCAAGCTGCCTTTTATGTAAAGCGTTACGCTTATGGGCTTTTTATCCTGATTTGTTATTACGGCAGCATCTTCTATGTCATATCCCATAGCTTCAAGTGACGTAATGATTGTCGTTTTCACTCCCATATCATAATAATCATACATAGTATCCCTGTCCTTAAAAATGCTTTTATCCTGCATATAGCTTTCCATGCCGTATGCAAGGCGCTCCAAATCCTCCGTATTAAATTTCAAAAGAAATGACAACGGCCGTACCATAATAATTACGATAAGAAGCCCTGCAAAAAATGATATATATTTTCTGTAATTTCCTGACGGCGCCATATTAAGCACAAGCCCCGACATAATAAGATAAAGAACAAGACTTTTCATCCACCCATATAACATGACAGACCTCCTATCCGCTGCTTGCATACGCCATAATTGCCACAACAAGCATAAAAAGCGCCACTGAGCTTCCTATTGCCTTAAGTAAAAGCGACATGCCCGAAGCAAGCGTTTCTATTCCATTTACATACCGTTTTTCGCCGATTGGCTGCAGCATTGCCGAGGTTACCCGTATCAGCATCATAATGATAAAGGTTTTTAGTACAGGTGCAAGGGCTATTATTCCGAGTATGAGAATGCCTGCAATTCCGATGCTGTTTTTTATCACGACCCCAGCCTTTAAAAACGTGCCTGTGATTAAGGCTCCCATTCCTCCGCCCGGAATCGCTGACACAATTTTATTTATCGTATTTTTTCCAAGTGCATCAAGCTGAGGCTCAAGCAGGCTTTTTATAATGCTAAGCCCTACAACAAAAACAACGATTGTTTTCAGCATCCATATTACAATGTTCCGGACAAGGGTGCAGAGCTTTGAAAGGCTGTCCTCCTTATTCAGATTATTTACAAGGGAAACGATCACATAAAATTTAATCATCGGAAGCACAACGCCCGAAATGACAATCTGCACAAGCCATATGCCGACCATGATAAGCTCGTACATTCCCGCAGACGAAACCGGATTGCCCACAAAATTCATGGACAGGGCATAAACCGGAATTACAATTTTTACAAAAGAAATGATGCTGTCTATAGCATCCTCTACCATATCAAGACTGATAAGAAAGGACGAAAGTAAAATAGACGTTATAATTAAATATGTAACATAAAAGCCCTGCTCACTTACAAAGCTTCCGTTAAAGCTGCCTGAAAGCTTCACAAAAACCGAGCCAATCAAAACGATAATAATAAGCTGAATAATAAGCTGTTTATTTACAAGTATATCCTCAACGGTTATTTTTTTTATTATTTTCCATACACTCTGTTTTACATAGTTAAAATCATTATTTTTAATTCCTGAAAATATGGCGTTGAAGCTTATATCCTCCATTCCCATACGGTTAATGCCATGCTGCACCTCATTCAGTCCAATCTCGTTGTATATATCCATATACAGCTCGTCCGTAATAACAAATTCTATATTGCTTTCATTTGTTTTACTCTTGTTTTCATTACTTTCATCTGTATCGCTTTCATTTATTTTACTCTTGTTTTCATTACTTTCATTTGTATCAATTTCATATACATGACCTGCATATATCCTGCTGCCATCTATATTGCTCGCATTTGCATCATTTTTATCTGTATTACTTGCATTTACACTATTTTTATCTTCATCTGCGCTGAAATTATCATCCGTTTCTCTGCATACCTTTGTTTCTGCATAGCTTGTACAACTATTATACTGAAATAAAACTGCAATGCAGGCAGTTAAAAAAGCAACCTTACCGATATTTTGCAAGCCAGACATAATCCACCTCATTACAATTCCAATATAGTTTCTATCACCTGCATAAGTACAGGAAGCGCCACCATAAGCATTGTAAGCTTACCCAAAAGCTCTATCTGTGAGGAAACCGCACTGTAGCCTGCATCTTTGCTTATGCCGGCGGCAAATTCACATATATAGGCAATCCCCACAAGCTTAAGCAAAATAATCACATATGTATATTCTATTTTTATGTATGCGGCAAGCTGCTTTAATGTATCAATTATCGTTCCGATTCTTACCACACTGAGAGAAATGATAACAATGCACACGGCAAGAGAAATCATGCTGCTCATTTCCGGATTTCTTGATTTCAGACTTAGGGAAAGTATAACTGCAATAATAACAAATGCCATAATAGCTCCAAGCGTCATATATATCACCCTTTAAAAATCAAACAGCTTGTTAATATTTGCAAACAGCTCATAAACATACGGTATAATCCACGACAGAACTATAATAAGACCGGCAAGGCTGACAAGATAAGCCTGATCATCTCTGCCTGAATGCTTCAAAACCTGATTGAGCAATGAAACTATAATGCCTACTGCACCTATCTTAAAAATAATTTCAATAGTCATATATCCTCCAACCTATACAAGCATTATAACAATCATCAGTCCACCCAGCACGCCAAATACAACCGATATTCTCATATGGCTTACAAGCTTCTCATCAGCATATTTTATTATTTTAGAAAGATTTTCCTTTTCAAGCTCCAAGGTCATCTGCTGTGTCTGTATATCAAGATACCCAAATGCCTGTCCAAGAGATTTTAAAACCACCATGTCTCCTCTTTTAAGCTTTGTATTTTCCCTGAGAAAGATAAGGGAAGCACACCAGCTTTCGTAAAAGGATTCCGGTTTTCTCTCATCGTCCTCAAGGGTAAGCTCATTTCCCAAATCCTCAAGCCATTTTCTAAAAGGTTGTCCACATTTTGCTGCCACCAAAAGACATGCCTCGCTTAATACGGCATGTCTATATGTTATTTCCCCCTCAAGATAGCTTACAATTCTTTGAAGCTCCCTAAGCTGCGCCGTCCGTTTTTTCATGTCAAACGCGAATTTGAGACCCAGCATCAACCCACCTGCGGCAATAAATACACTGCCCGCTAATTTGCAATACAAAGCGAATGTATGTATAATTCATTGCCCCTTTCATCAAATATGTTCTCGATTGTTCCTGTGTTCTTGCCGCCCAAAACGATATACCTGTCAAATACCCTTTCTTCTATCAGCTTCCTAAGAGCAGGCCTTGTTCTTATATCGTCCACGGAATCACCGTGAATTGTAGCCAAAATTGCACATCCACAGTTTATAACATAGGATATTGCATCTATATCCTCCCTGCTCCCTATTTCATCAACGGCTATTACCTTGGGATTCATGGACCTGAGCATCATAAGCATGCCCTCAGCCTTCGGGCAGCCGTCTAAAATATCCGTCCGAAGTCCCACGTCATTTTGGGGGACGCCCATATAACACGCACCTATTTCCGAACGCTCATCAACAACACCCACATTCATCCCCCGTAAGCAGCCGTTTCCATCCGAAATGCATCTTACAATATCTCTAAGTAATGTTGTTTTTCCCTGCCCCGGAGGCGATATGATTAAAGTATGTAATACTCTGCCATCCCTGATTAAATACGGCAGTACATGTTCTGCACACCCTTTTATCTGATGGGACGCCCTAATGTTTATAAACGAAATATGCTTCACGCTCTTAACTCTCCCATTATCCAATACGACCTGACCTGCTAAGCCTACCCTGTGACCTCCCCGAACGGTAATAAATCCCTGTCTTACTTCATCCTCATAAGCATATAGCGAATAATCGGACACGTAATCAATCGTTGCTCTTATGTCTGCGCCTGTGACCCTGTATGCCCGCTTTTGGTCCTGCGTCATACCGCCATATTCACACACAAAATATTCTCCATGAGAAAACATAAGAATCAAAGGCTCATTTATGCGAAGCCTCAGTTCAATGAGCTTTTCGTAATTTATATTTGACTGTTCGAGCAGACCTTTGATATTTTGCGACAATAATCTGCATATAGTATTCTTCAAAGTCTCACCCCTTAATAGTATTTATATGCCTGTAATATAAAAATATGAATCTTATTTTATATTATAAAATTTAGATGCTTGCGAAACTCTGCTTTTGCAGGCAGCATTGTAGAACAAAGTGCTTTCATCACTCTTTATTCTGCCACAACTTTAATGGCACTTTGGGCGAATCTTAGCAGGATAGAACTTCAACTTTTGAAACTATTAGGTAAAATAACTGACGGGAAATCTCAGTTAGAAAATGTCAGTTCGTAAATGTCAAGGGTAAATGTCAAGTGAAAAAATAGTTGAAAAATCATACAGATTATAATAAAATAAGTCCATATGTGATTTAATTGTGACGTTATCGCTTTGGCAAAGCCAAAATTCCAATGTGGTGATGTTCAAATTTAAGGAGGAAAATTATGATATCAGCAGGAGATTTTAGAAACGGCGTTACTATTGAGCTTGACGGTAACGTATATCAGATTATTGAATTTCAGCACGTAAAGCCTGGCAAGGGTGCCGCTTTCGTAAGAACAAAGCTTAAAAATATAAAGAACGGCGGCGTGGTTGAAAAAACCTTCCGTCCTACTGAAAAATGTCCTAAGGCACATATTGACAGAAAGGACATGCAGTACTTATATTCTGACGGTGAGCTTTTCCATTTCATGGATGTGGAAACATACGACCAAATAGCATTAAATGCAGATGTAATTGGAGATTCCCTTAAATTCGTTAAGGAAAACGAAATGTGTAAAATCAACTCCCACAACGGAAACGTATTTGCAGTTGAACCACCTTTGTTTGTTGAGCTTCTCATTACTGAGTGTGAGCCAGGCGTAAAGGGTGACACTGCTACCGGCGCTACAAAGCCTTGTACGGTTGAAACAGGAGCTACATTAAATGTACCGCTCTTTGTCAATCAGGGTGATACAATCAAGATTGATACCAGAACAGGCGAATACCTTTCAAGAGCATAAGAAATCGTCATGGGGTTTTCACCTTAAACCCGCATAATAATGTAAATTTATTTTTATCTGTCAGCTACAGATATGCTTCAATTGCCGTCTAACTATTACAACGTATTTAGACGGCAATTTTTAATGCCATTTTGTCTGAAATAATCGTTTTTTACTATACAATTCCACATTTTGCCATTGAAGATACAACAGCTAAACTGTCATGTACTGCTCCTTGTAGGCTTCATATACAAGCTCTGCATCATAACCAGGGGCATAGGGTTCAGCAGCTTTGCATATTTCTGATATAACCTCTATATCCTCCTCTAACTCATCAGCAATAATATCAACCTCTTTTGATTTTCTTAATTTACAGCAAATTTGTGTAATAAGAGTTTTAAATTTCCCTTCAACCAAAGCCACTTGAACTGCCTGCGTAACTGCCTGTTTAACCGCAGCTTGAACTGCCTGCTGTTTTTCTTCCTCAAATAATCTTCCTACCTGTGTCATGCTTATCCACTCCCTTACATAATTGCTGGTTTTTCTGTCTATTACCTTGTCGGTAAAAACAAGGGTTCCCGAAAGCAGAAATACCATTTTTTCTACATCTGTTACATGCTTCGCCAAATCTATTGAAGCATCAATTGCTTTTCTTTTTTCCTCCATCGTTTTATATGTCAGTGGAAGAATGATAAATTCCATCAATTCCTCATCCGTAAGCGTCTCTTTGTTCTGTATTTTTTCCGTAAGTCGTTTCTTTATTTCTTCCGAATTTAGCTCTGATAAGAAAGCTTCCTCAATATTCAAACGGAATGCCCCTGTATCATATACGTCCTTAGTTTCTACCCTGCTCACGTCTGCCGTATATATGACTATCATTCTGATTTGTATGTTATAGATGCCCTGCCGTCTGTACCGTTCCAAAACCCTTGTAATATAAGATATGTATTTTATCTTATTTTCTGCCTTGTACTCGCTTTCATAATCGACAATGGCAACCGTTCCGTCCTCCAACAAAAACAGGTTGTCGATACGAAGCTCGTTTGCCGTTATCTCAGGCAGGTTTGTCGGCAGAACCTGAACGATTTTAGGTATGTCAAGTCCGTATGCCTTGAATGATTTTTCTTTCAGGTTTTCAGCAAAGACCTTACTTATAATGTCTTTGTTTTGATATGCAATGTCATTTCCCAATAGGTTTCCTCCTTTAACTACGTGTCGCAAGAGGTTACCCAAAGCAATCTATACAGCATCCTTCTCAAATACGGACAACCCCTCTGCTTAAATTGTAATGTAATGAACTCAAAGCATCGAAGTTCCGAATTTTTCTGATTTTTTGAATGGGATTTAAAACCCCAAAACAGAATAGAAAGACTTATGCTTTAATGAGATGATAACATAAGATTGTATATATTGCAATATATTTTTGTAAACAAAATCTGAAAACAAAAGAAAGCTTCACAAATAGCGAACAAACTATTATACTATAACAAATACTTGTAACTAACTACGATAAGCATTGAAAGAAACGAGGTCAGTATGATTAGAGAAATAGCAAAAAACGATTTAGACGGTTTATTAAAATTGTACATGCAATTGCACGATAACCCTATGCCGAAAAAGACAGATGCGCTTTTACGGATTTGGGACAATATTCTTCAGGATAAAAATCATCATGTAATTGTTGCAGAAGAAGATGGAGAAATAGTATCTTCCTGTGTCTGCGTCATCATTCCCAATCTGACCCACAACCAACAGCCATACGCTTTTGTTGAAAATGTAATAACCGATGAAGCATACAGAAAAAAAGGACTGGCAACACAATGCCTGAATTTCGCAAAAGAGCTTGCCATAAAAGAAAATTGCTATAAAATAATGCTACTTACAGGCTCTAAGAAAGAAAGCACATTGAATTTTTACCAAAAGGCAGGCTACAACAGTCAAGACAAGACAGCATTTATTCAATGGATATAACGCACATTTCTCATCGATGATACATTTTCCTTTATTTGTCTCATTTTTGTCCCTCCTATTGCCAACAGGTATTTTGGGCGATATAATTGTATCGTTGAAACAAATGTATCATTATGATAACACATAGAAACTATATATTTTGAGAAAGGATGGGTATACGGAAATGACACTTACACAAAAACGAATCATTATTTTACTAGTAGTCATGATAGTCGCATTTGTCCTTGGACGACTTGCCATGCGTGCATTTATGAATCTAATGTTGGGCGGTACGCTGTTTGGAGGGAATTTCCTATGAGAAAGCAAAAAAGTACAACCAAAAAACCTAAGAAAAGAGGCAGAATCATGTGGACGTTTATATACATTACAGCATTTATTATTTCCTTTGGCATAGGTATTGCCAGCAAAACGATGCCACGCTCATGGGCGAAGGATTACACTGTTGAGTGGAATGATTCTGTCGGCACAGTATATAAGGATATTTCCTACGGAACAGCAGAATCAAATAAATTTGACCTCTATGTTCCTGCTGATAATTCAAAGAAAAATTACGGACTTATTGTGTATCTTCACGCAGGCGGATTTACAACTGGCGATAAAGCAGACGATAGAGAAACGCTTGAGTGGCTTTGTTCTAAGGGCTATGTGGCAGTAGGAATTAACTATACCCTGCGTGATGAAGCACACCCTGAAACAAGCGTTTACTCCCAATCCATAGAAATTAAAGAAAGTATACCAGTTGTGATTGCCGAAGCGGAAAAGCTTGGGTATCACATTGATGAAATGGCAATCTCAGGCGGATCGGCAGGTCACTGTCTGGCAATGCTTTATGCCTATCGTGATGCGAAAACTTCGCCGGTTCCTGTAAAAATGGTATTCGGTGCCGTCGGTCCCTCCTGCTTTTATCCCGAAGACTGGGGATGCTACGGTCTTGACCAAAATACTGCCGAAAGTAAGGAAGCAGCGGCAGGACTGTTTGGCATTATGGCAGGCAAAGAGATTTCTGTCAGCATGTTCGGTACTCCTGCATATGATGAAGCAATGAAGGATATTTCTGCTCTTTTGTGGGTAGATGACAACTCAGTTCCGTCACTTATGGCCTATGGCAAACATGACCGGGTACAGGGATTTAACGGCTCCGTCCGTCTTGACAAAGCCCTGACTGCGCACAACATTCCCCACGATTATATTGTTTGTGAACATTCAGGGCACGGCTTACAAAACGATGATAAGGAGTTTCACTTATATTATCAAAAGATAGAGGAATATCTCGACAAATATATGCCTGTGAAATGAAGAAATTTGTTTGAATCATTTACAGCTATTATAAATGGGGCTGTACGGAACGACTGTACCATTTGCTTCAGTCATTCTATACTGCCCCATTTTCCAACTCACACAAATAATCGTAAATCTGTTTTATCAGACTGTCTGCGGCTGCATAACATTCTGCATCCTTATAAAACGGCATGATAAATATGCCTGACCAGCAATCATACGACACAATAATGCCATGCCTTTTCAACTGATTTCCAAACTTCTTTTCTAAAATCGTTTCTATATTACTAATCTCTGCACTCTCAAGCTTTAAATTTTCACATGATAAATGCCCTTCTGTAATTGTTGTCAAAATCCAGTTATTTTTCTTCATATTGACAGCCTTTCATCATTTTATTGCTGTTTTCCTACCAGTCTGAATCCCAGTCATCATAGCTGTCATCCCAGTCATTGTCCCAATCGTCGTCCCAGTCGTCATCCCAATCATCATAATCATTGTCGTAATCGTTATCATCATCCCAATCATAATAACCTGAATCCTGAAAATTCACTATATCATACGAATCATAATAACTGATTGACTCATAATAATCCCGATAATTGTCCATCAACTCGCTATCGACATAATCCGTATAGTACCATGCATCATTATAATCATCATAATAATAAAAGTCATCATCCTGGTAATAATAATATGTATCATTATAAAGGTAATATCCTGAGCTTGGTCTCCTGTTATCCCTCACAATTACAAATGCAGTCACCACTAAAACCATAATGATAAAAATTGCTGTAAAAGTTGCAAAACAACCCAAAAAGTGGCTACCTGCCCTTTTTCGGTGGCTATAATTATTTTGCTCAGGTGCATAGCTTGGATAATTGTTTCCCTGATTTTGTTGTTCTATGCGCTCCTGCATTTTCATGTAAAGCTCATTTACTGCATATGCCTGGTCGTAGCCCTCATATCTTACTGACCGTGTACCGTCTGCCTTATTCTTATAAACAATAAACTTACCGGTTTCTTCCTCTTTATAAATTCCATATGCCTTTGCTCCCCTGTAATCCGTCCCAATATAAGTACGCATATCATCAAGAGGCAGGTTATTATCCTCCGCCCACATTCTAAGCTCATCAATCGTTTTTGGATATGTCATAGTTTTATTCCTCGTTCTTTTCGTTTAATAATTACAGACTAAACCGCCATATATTGCTTCTTATATGCTTCATATACAAGCTCCTCATTGTAATCAGGGGCATAGGCTTCTGCCACTTCACATATTTCTGATATAACCTCTATGTCTTCCTCTAATTCATCGGCTATAACATCTATTTCTTTTGATTTTCTTAATTTGCGGCAAATCAATGTAATAAGCGTTTTAAATTTTCCTTCACCAAATGCCACCTTAACTGCCTGTTGTTTTTCTTCCTCAAATAATCTTCCTACCTGTGTCATTCTAATCCACTCCCTTACATCATTGCTGGTTTTTCTGTCTATTACCTTGTCAGTGAAAACAAGAGTTCCCGAAAGCAGAAATACCATCTTTTTTACGTCAGTTACCTGCTTCGCCAAATCTATTGAAGCATCAATTGCTTTTCTTTTTTCCTCAATCGTTTTGTATGTCAGAGGAAGAATGATAAATTCCATCAATTTCTCGTCCGTAAGTGTCTCATTGTTCTGTATTTTTTCTGTAAGACGCTTCCTTATTTCTTCCGAATTTAGCTCTGCGAACAAAGTGCCTTCTGACTCTTTATGTTGCCACAACGTTAATGGCACTTTGGACGAATCCTAGCAGGATTTTTAATCCTGCCTTATAAGGAAGTTCGGAGAACTTTCTTATAAACAAGAAAGCTTCCTCAATATTCAAACGGAATGCCCCTGTATCATATACCTCCTCGGTTTGCACCCTGCTCACGTCTGCCGTATATATGACTATCATTCTGATTTGTATGTTATAGATGCCTTCCCGCCTGTACCGTTCCAAAACCCTTGTAATATATGATATGTATTTTATCTTATTTTCCACCTTATACTCGCTTTCGTAATCGACAATGGCAACCGTTCCGTCCTCTAACAAAAACAGATTGTCGATACGAAGCTCGTTTGCCGTTATTTCAGGCAGGTTTGTCGGCAGAACCTAAACAATTTTAGGTATGTCAAGTCCATATGCCTTAAATGATTTTTCCTTCAGGTTTTCGGCAAATATTTTGCTTATAATGTCTTTGTTTTGGTATGCAATGTCCTTCCCCAATAGGTTTCCTCCTTTAACTACATGTCGCAAGAGGTTACCCAAAGCAATCTATACAGCATCCTTCTCAAATACAGACAACCTCTCTGCTTAAATTGTAATGTAATGAACTCAAAGCATCGACGTTCCGAATTTTCTGATTTTTTGATGAGGCTTATGCCCCAAAACAGCATAGAAAGATTTATGCTTTAGGGAAATATTAGCACAATAGCGTATATAATGCAAGGCGTTTTTTACAATATACAATTATACAATTATTATTTCAAAAACATCTTTTTTAAGAACGCATACACTGGACAAACGCGAATTCATTTATCCGATTTGTCATTACTGTCTTAAAGCATAGAAAACTGACCTCCACTCGTTAGATTTTTGGTCTAGCTTTTGGAGGTCAGTTCATTCATTGGCTGGGTGGTATTTCTATCCTAGATGCGAGGTCAACCCACCCTTGTGGACAGTTGTTCCTTTGCGTAGTATCTTTCTTTTTGCATATTATAGTTTACTTGTTATCTCTCTTTATCTTCTTAGTACAGATTACTGCCAAAACAGCTGATACAAGCATCAAGATAAACACAACTGCTACAGGTGTTGTATCTCCCGTATTTGGTGACGCTGCCTGTTTTGTGTTGTCAGCAGCTTTTACTGGTGTTACAGCTGCATCAGGTACATTGGTTTTAGTTGGTTCAACCGTACTAGGCGTATCATTCTTAGGCGGTTCAAGGGCTGTTCCCTCCCCTGCATCCTCGTATATAAGCGTGTAGAATGAAAACTTACCTGTGGTAAATGTTACCGTATTTGGATTGTCGTCCAAGTCAGGCAATTCCTCTGCTATGCCGTCATGCAATCTTATAATAGAGAATTTCCTGTTGGCAGCCTGAAATTCCTTTGGCACATCAATTGTCATTATTATTTCTTTATCAAGCTGATTCACGTTGCCCGATATAATTCCGTCAATGAATTTTACGATATTCATATCAAGAATTACGGCAATTTTCCGTTTCTTTGCGACTGCCTTTATTGTTTCAAGTTCGCTTTGTTCAACATCTGCCTCCGACAATGCCGCAACAATAAGGTCCACCTTTAAGTGCTTGCCGCTTTTTATCTCTGCTTCTGTAAATGCTGAGTTGATAAGCTCGTCATAGGCTTCATCGTCAAGCTTTATGTCGGGTGCTGTTTCGTCTGCTTTGTCGATAGAAACGGCAGGCATATCACCGAAAGGCATGAAAAAGCATCTGTATGTACAGTTATTGTCATCATTTCTATAACTATCAGAATAATCACTGACCCCTATCGTAAAATCTATAGGCTGAAGCTTTCCATCATCATCCGGCGACAGTGTACAATTCACTTTATATGTTACAGTTTCCCCCGCCTTAATGAAACTCCACTCTTCCATGGGGTTTAATCTAGTGCGAACATAATAGCCCATATGGTCACGACAACAATCATTAACAATATTTTTTCCATTCGCATCTATTATCTGCATACCTTTGCTATGAACAAAATCCAAAACATCATCATTACGAACTACAACATTATACTGATGCTCAGCATCTTGTGGTAAGCCCAAAACCGTTCTTGCCCAACGAGACGTTATTTCTTCAAGTAATAGGTCATAATCATTATGATTGCTTATTTGTATATAAAAATTTGCCTCGGCTTCGGCAGTAAGATAATTGCCATCATGGTAAACATTTATATCAACATTATCAAGGACTCCTTCACAATTTTCCTTTATATCATAATTGCTGTTTTCTATGTTTATTACACGGTTATACCCTAAGTAAAAGACATCTGTTTTACTGTATGATGCCACGACCTTACCATTTGCATCATCTAACCTTACATATTCTGCATATATACGCATTGAAAATTTACCCTCAAGTTCCGAAGGCACAGTACATCTAATGAAATAAAATGCATCTGTTGTCGGAGCAACCAAAACGCTTTCATCTGTTAATACGCTTTCATTATTGTACCCCAAATATCCTGTTGTATCATTTGTAATGTTATAAGTATCGCTGTCAGGATTTTTCCCTGCACTAACAGAAATCGGTATGTTATATTCATTGCCCTTTTCATCTATTACATAACCTTTCAGGCAAGCTAAATAAACATTAAATTCATTGTCATTTTGTACACGCCCACGAATAGTATACTCCATATTTAATGGTTGTGAGTTCACACTCGCTGACCGAGCCCAAAAACGAAACTCAACATTCTCCAACTTTTCAACCTCTGCCCCCACAAGCAGTTCTTCCTCTGATGTGTCCTCGTCAAGCAGTTCCACAGTAGTTTCATTATCTTTTGCCATTTCTTCCGTTGCTTCTTCGTCAGACAGCACCATGTCCTCGTCACGCTTTTTGGCAGGTACCTCGCCATCCTCAAGCCCTCCTGCTGTGTCCATGTCAGTGTCAAAATTCACATCACTCTTTTCATCAGATGCCTCGCCATCCTCAAGCTTTCCTGCTGTGTCCGTATCTGCATCAATATCCGTTATACCGTCCTCGTTCTTCTGTCCATTTTTTTCATTACCCAAATCCTCAGTACTTGATTTTTCAGAGGAACTTCCATTGTCTAATACAGCAACAGCATTTGTTGCTTCTGAATTTTCCACATCAACAACCATTTCCGTAGTTGTCACTTGTTCCAAAGCAGCTACATCCGTATCTGTTGCTCCCTCCGTCAATCTATCTTCCACATCATTATTTACCTGCATATCGTTCTGTACGTTTTCATCGCTTGCACTGCTTGATATATAGCTGGCTCCCACTGTTGCAACCATCAGTATGGTACAAAGCATAAAACTAATTATTTTTCTTTTCATTACTCAAAACCTCCTAATAAAATGTATACGGCTTTCCTCATAATTTCCTCCATTATTCATTTTTCATGGAAAAAGTATAAAACATTTTGTTTTATAAGTCAATATAACAAATTGTTTTACATATACTTTTCTTAAAAAGGGGTATTGTCCAATGTATAACAGAATACGTGATTTAAGGGAAGATAATGATTTATTACAGGTAGATATAGCAGATTATTTGAAATGTTCGCAGGTTTGTTATTCTTATTATGAGATAGGAAAAAGAGACATTCCTACTGACGTATTAATAAAGTTAGCCAATTACTACAATACGAGCGTGGATTATCTGCTTGGTCTTACAAGCATAAAAGAACCTTATCCACGCTCCCATAAGCATTAGCATTACAAGCCATATTTCACAATTAATTCGAGGATGCCCGTTTTATTCCCATAAACTCCTTTATGGCGCAGTATTTATCTGCAAAGCACACCAAGACAGCCTCCTTCGATTTTGGCAGATGTGTGATGTTGAGCGGCCACATATGGCTGTAAATAATATTTTTCTCCATAGACGATAAGGAATACAACGACATTGCATTTTTAAGTGCAGTTTCCGCATGCTTAAAGCCATGCCTGTAAGCACTTACCTCGCCGCTCTTTGTATCATATAGAAAATAATCATGCAACATTGCACCTCTTGCCAGTGCCGCTTCATTTATATTCAATCTCAGCTTCTTTGATATTTTGTAGCTTGTTATGGCAACATTTCTGCTGTGGTCAAACCTCGTTGTAACACGGTGCTGTTTAAAGCTTTTTAGTATGGATAAATTCTCATCATTTTGCAGTCCATCCAGCACATCATAAAATTTTTTCACATTATGCCCTCACTCTCATAACCATTAAAAGATACAACTATTATAACAGCAGCCTGTCCATTTTACCATAGGAAATATTATTCATTTTTTTCAAAAAAACATTTTTTGGTTTTTGTGGATATACTTTATAATTATATGGATAATTCTTACAATTTGTGGTAAAGTAATCTGTGGTTAATTTTTATTATTTTACAAGAGGACACATGAATGAAAAAAACACTGCGTTTTAGATTTGCATTATTGATAGGAAAAGCCGCATACAGAACGGGAAAGCTTCTTAAAATGAACGCCAGCCATTTTCCGGGAAGGCTTGCCATAAATTTGTGTCCTGATTTTTTGGGAAGAATAGACAAACCCGAAAAAATTATATGTGTCACGGGAACAAACGGAAAAACAACTGCCTGCAACATGATATTGGACGTGCTTTCCGATTGCAGCTATGATGTACTAAACAATAAGGCAGGCTCTAACCTGAATGCAGGCATTGCTACGTCGCTGCTGTCCCATGCAACCCTTGGCGGCAAGGTAAAACAGAAGCTTGCCCTTTTTGAGGTGGACGAGCGCAGCTCCAAATTGATTTATCCGTTTATTCATCCTGACTATGCAGTATGCACAAACCTTTTCAGGGATTCCCTACAGAGAAATGCGCATACGGAATATATATTTAATCTAATCTCAGACCATATTCCAAAGGACACGCACATGATTTTAAACGCTGATGATGTCATAAGCGCAGGGCTTGCCCCTGATAATGAAAGAACCTGCTATTCTATCGCCCACATGGAAACTGACCATGATGGGGATATAAATATTATAAACGATGCAAGGATATGTCCAAAATGCTATCATCTGCTGAAATACAATTATATAAAATACCATCATATCGGAAATGCATACTGCCCTAATTGTGGTTTTACATCACCCGAAAGCGATTATGCCGCCCTGCCTGATTTTGATGCAGGGACCATTACCGTTAAGCACGGCGGGGCTGACGAGACATATCCGCTTATTACGGACAGCATTTTTAACACATATAATCAGGTTACGGCAATTGCACTTCTAAGGGAGCTTGGGCTTTCCCCGGAGGAAATTTCCTCCTCCTTTGCCAAGGTAAAGGTGCTTGAAACGAGATACTCAAGCAAAAAGGCAAAGGGTGTTGAGGTGATTACCCACCTTTCCAAGGGCTTTAATCCGATAGCCTGCTCATGCGTATTTGAGTTTGTAAGCAGACAGCAGGGCGAAAAAGAGGTTATACTGATGCTGGGTGACATTTACGGTCATTCCCACTCTCCTGAAATTGTTACATGGATGTATGACGCTGATTTTGAATATCTCAATCAGCCTGACATAAACCACCTTATCGTATGCGGCGAACGGTGCGAGGATTATAAGCTGAGGCTTCTTCTTGCAGGTGTTTCTGAGGACAAAATAACATGCGTTCCCGATGAAACAAAGGCGCATGAATATTTGAGACTTGACAAAACCGAAAAAGTATTTATACTTCATCAAGTGTATGCAACTAATGCCGCAGCCGCTGCACAAAATAAGATTATTGACAGACTTACGTAAGGAGGCATAGGATATGGCGGAAAATATAATCATTGAAACACTTTATCCTGAATTTGCCAACTTATTCGGCGATTTGATGAATACGGGATATTTAAAAAAATGTATTCCTGACGGAACATTTATAGATACAAGCCTTTTTGATACGCCTGCATTTGTAAGTCAGGATGTGTCAATGGTTTTCATGGGTGCCATGTCGGAAAAGCAGCAGGAGCTTGTCATCAATGCTCTCACACCCTACAAGGAGCGCATAACTGAGCTTATCGACAAGGGCTGTATCTTTCTTATGACGGGAAATGCCATGGAAATATTTGGTACTTATATTGAAAACGAAGATAAAAGCCGCGTCGACTGCCTTGGCTTATTTAACACATATGCCAAGCGGTTTATGTTTAACAGGCACAATTCCTATATATTAGGAGAATTTCAGGATATGAAGCTTTTAGGCTTTAAATCCCAATTCAGCCACTCCTACGGCGACAACTCTGACTGCTATTTTTATAAGGCAACGACAGGGTGTGGCATCAACCCTGACGCAGTGCTTGAGGGACTTAGGAAAAACAACTTTTACGGAACATACACCATCGGTCCGTTCCTGATATCAAACCCTCTGTTTGTAAAATATCTTATGAAGCTTATGGGGATTGAAAATCCAAGGCTTGCATTTGAAGATACAATTATGAGTGCCTATGACAGCAGGCTGAAACAATTTGAGACATTTAAGCCGCACTGAAAAAACGGACATACAACACATGGTAAATGAAATATAAATGTTAGGAAAAGAGGTAACAGCTATGGAAATGAAAGAGGTTTTTGAAACATACGAATCCAATGTACGTTCATATTGCAGAAGCTTCCCTGAGGTATTTGCAAAGGCAAAGGGTTCCATTATCACTGACGTAAACGGAAAGGAATATATAGACTTTTTCTGTGGCGCAGGAGCCGTAAACTACGGTCACAACAACGATTACATCAAGGGGAAACTAATCGAATACCTTGAAAATGACGGTTTCCTTCATGCCCTTGACATGATGACGGATGCAAAGGCAGGCTTTATTGACACATTTCAAAATAAAGTGCTGAAGCCAAGAGGACTTGACTATAAAATTATGTTTCCTGCCCCTACAGGCACAAATGCCATAGAGGCAGCACTTAAGCTTGCAAGAAAGGTTACAAAACGCACAAATATATGGTGCCTCATGGGCTGTTTCCATGGCATGACACTCGGGGCGCTTTCACTGACTACCGACAGAACTGACAGACAGGGTGCAGGACTTCCCCTTACAAATGTCACCCACATTCCTGCTCCGTATATGTTTGAGGAATTAGATACGCTGAACTATATGGAAACACTTATGGAGGACGACCATTCAGGCGTTGACAAGCCTGCCGCATTTATAATTGAAACCGTACAGGCAGAAGGTGGCATATATGTTTTCAGCAACGAGTGGCTTCAGGGCGTAAGGGCATTTTGTGATAAATACGACATTCTTCTCATTATTGACGATATACAGGTCGGCTGTGCACGTACAGGCACATTCTTCTCCTTTGAAAGAGCCGGTATTCAGCCTGACATCCTTGTTATGTCAAAATCAATCGGCGGCTATGGGCTTCCGTTTGCCGTTACCCTCTTTAAGCCTGAGCTTGATATATGGCTTCCGGGCGAGCATAATGGAACCTTCAGGGGAAACCAGCTTGCAATGGTTGCCGCAAAGGCAGGGCTTGAGTTTATGCTTGACAATAACATTGAAGCAGAGGCAAAGCGCAAGGAGACTATAATACGTGACTTCCTTGAAAAAAATGTTGCCCGTGACGGAGTTAAAATTCGCGGTATCGGCTGTATCTTTGGAATTGATGTGGGAACGGGTGAAAAGGCGTCAGCAATTTCAAGAGCATGCTTTAACAGAGGACTTATTATTGAGCTTGCAGGCAGAGACAACAGCGTTGTGAAGCCAATGCCTGCCCTTACCATACCTGATGACACACTTATGAAGGGACTTCAGATTATTAAAGAGGCTGTAGACGAGGTAATGTAACTTAAAGAAGGGCAATTCCCTGAACTCGTACACAGCCATGCAGCCAAGTGGTATGTGTACGAGTTCAAGGGACTGCCCATCTCTACTGTCCCTCTATATACTCCCTCGCATATTCCATCAAGTAATCCTCGCCAGCCTCGAACATGGAGGCAACCGCCTTCTCATCAAACGGCACCTTCACGTCTAATGGAATTGTCGCTTGCCTTGATGCATCTGTATCAATGTATATGGTGCCATCCTCCCTAAGCGTAGGCACCGATGAAAACTGCAAGGCTCCTTTTTCAAACGTCACGCCTTTTATCGCCTGCCCTGAGCAGTTTGAGGACGTAAAGCCCATAATCGTCACATTATCATAAATGCTCATGATATCAGCAAAATGGTCGCCCGCACTTACTGTGCCTGCGCTTACCAAAATTACAATCTGTCCGTCGCCCCACACACTTTCCCCTTCATATGCAATTTCATTTCCAGGAACATACCTTCCTGTCGCCTCATCATACTGATAACATTTTTCCTTCTCGTCCCACACGCTGTCATATGCATACTGGTGTTCTCCCTCCGGTGCAAGAAGCTCTGCAATGGCAAGAATAAAATTAGGGTCGCCGCCGCCATTGTTCCTCAAATCAATTATAATATTTTTTATGCCCTTTTCCTGAAAGGCAAGCATATTTTCCCTTACTTCTTCCTTCATGGCGCTGAAGTTTCCTGTCGTTGAGGAATTGGTATCATACATCATAAGCGTTAAACGCAGGATACAGGTATCGTCACTAAGCTCATGCCATGTCACATTGTCGGCTTTTATTCCGTCTGCCAGTATGCTCATTGTCCTTTCAAGCCTATCAGCATATGCCCCAAGCTTTTCGGCACTCACGCTATGCTCTGTCCCGTCCTCGCCTATAAACTTTATTGTAACACTATCACCGCCTGCTCCTGCGGCAAAAACGGCTCTATAGAAATCTTCGGTTTCCTTGACAGGATTGTATGGCATACCGTCATAATAACCGATTTCAACATCATTGATAACCGCCTCTACATTCCTGCCGTCCCACTCGGTTATAACCGTACCGTTTCTGATACCCGCATTGTAAATGTCACTGTCTTTTTCCACATTTACTGCAACTGTTTTTCCGTCAGAGCGTGTCATAAGAGAAAGTCCGTAATCATTTCCGTACATAATCTCGTGCGCCTTCTCTAAAACATCCCTATCATTCAGCGAATATGCCACATGCCCGTCATGGAAATTACAGCAGAATTTTGTCCACAAAATATAATTCTCCACGGCATCATGCTTTTTTTCCACCTCCTTGAACTGTGGTTCATACTCCTCATAAAGCGCATCCCAATCAATGCCCTTGTGCTCTGCAAGACAATAATGCTCCTGCATTGCATCAAAGCCCTCCTTAAATTCCTGAAGGTAGTTTGGCGCTCTATATCCTTTATATAAATTACATACTAAAATGCTTGGAATAATGAGCAGCACCGCAATTGCAGACGCCAGCCTGCGCATTTTAGCTTCTTCCCTTGAAAAACCAATCAAAAGAACAATGACTGCTATATAAACGCTTAACAGTGATATTTCCTCACCTGTAAATGCAATGAATGCCATACACACAATCAATGGAACAACATACAAAAGCTTCCATTTCGTACTTTTCACCTTATCCGCATAATCTGCAAGGAAGTAAAGCCCAATGGAAAAAGCAAGCTCTATCAATATCAAATACAAATCACTTTTTATCATTTCATTACCTCCTAATTCATATCATCCTTCGCAAAAAATTTATATCCCAGCCATAAGAACAAGCTGCCAATCCCAATTGATGATACCACAACGGATGCAATATCGCCAGCGGATAATGTGGCATCATAAATCATTATCATATCAGTCGTGTTACCAAGGGAATATGTATACCACGATTCAAAGCTTCCAAGCTTATTAAAACAAGTCACTCCCAAAAAGACGGAGTCGCCATTTAGCATCCCTTCGGAAATAAGCTGTGCAAGCATAAATACCATATATCCCCCTGCCATTGTTATATATGGATTTTTCACTACATAGGTCAGAAAAACAAATTCACATATTATCCGCATGACAACAAGCATGGCAAGTCCAAACCGAAGCAGCACCTCGCCTACGGCAAGCTCCGTTCCCCAGCCATATCCCACACTTCCAAAAATGATAGGCAGGATAGCCAAAATCGCCGTACCGATTGTTCCTACAATAATACTGACAATGGCACGTGCAAAATACACCTGCCTTCTTGTATGTCCCGACATAAGCTCATAGTTTGACGTCTTATCTATAAAGTCTCCGCCACAAACATAGCCTGTAAATACAATGGCAAAGATAACGGCAGTAGAAAGCATATCTACACTCATGTCTGCAATGTATTTGCCGGCAGACATTTTATAATTCTCGTAATCAAGCTCACCAAAGTACATGATCAAATTCATAAATGCTATTGCGATAAAAATAAGAAAGCTAAACTTTGTTTTACGGATTTGATATAGCTGTGCCTTTATTATATGCTTCAATTCATTTCCCTCCCTACATATCCCTTTTCTTAAATATTCTATAGCTGATTAAAACATAGACTGCCCCGACAACAAGTGATATGATAACCGAGCCTTTAAGCAGTGACGCATCAATCGTTCCATCATAGACGGTTACCATTTCATCGCCGATAAGCCGAGGGATTGAATTTGAAAATTCTGATAATGCCACAAGATTTGGAAATGCAAATATACTGCCAGTATTAATATCCAATACTTCCTTAATAAGCATAAGCGGAAAAAGCGAACCCATTACCAGCATATATCCAAGGACGATTCCCGCATTGCTGTTTTTTGCCAATACTGTTATAAAAACAATCACACAAATCCACCTTATATACGGACAAAGCATAACTGCAAATCTTATAACAAAATCATTCACATTTAAGCTGTAACCCCAGCCATTTATTATTGTAAAGAAAATAAGAGGAATGACTGCCACAATTACTGACGAAATAATTGTCCATGCAAATGCGACAAGCAGCCTTCCAAAAAACACCTGTGCCCTTGAGTGTCCTGACAACATCTCATAATTAATTGTTTTGTCGTTCATATCCCATCCGATTATTCTTGTGACAATAATAAGTGAAATAATCAAAAAAACAAAGGGAAGCATCGAAAACATGCTTACTGCATACAGGCTGCCCGTCATATAATCAAGTCCCGCATCGTCAAGGAAAAGCTCGGCAACAGGAAGAAGCAGGGAAACAAGCAGTCCATATATGATAAGGTTATCTCCCTTAATTTGATAATTCTGTGCTTTCATTATGTTCCACATTCTGCTCACCTACCATATCCATATAATATTTTTCCAAATTAGCTTCATTAACATTAAGGGTTATTGGAACAACGCCTCCCTCATATAGGGCCTTCGATACAGTTACAAGATTATCCATCTGCTCGTATAGACGTATGCTTCCGTCCTCCTCTATGTCATAATCTGACGCATTTAGTTTTTCCTGCAATATCACAATTGCCCGCTCATCATTATCCGTGTGAATATGATAATATTCCTTGCAAAGCTTTTTCAGCTCGTCTGCGGAAACCGACTGAATCAGCTCGCCGTGATGAATAAAAATGTAATCTGTACAAAGAAGCGACAGCTCGCTTAAAATATGGGAGGAAATGACTATCGTTATATGCTCCTCCCGATTAAGCTTGAGGAGAAGCTCCCTGATTTCAACAATTCCCTCAGGGTCAAGTCCGTTTATAGGCTCATCCATAACCATGATTTCAGGCTTTGAGAGAAGGGCTATGGCTATTCCAAGCCTCTGTCTCATTCCAAGGGAAAAGTTTTTAACGTGCTTTTTTCCTGTATTTTCAAGTCCTACGATTTTTAGAACCTCGTCTATTCTTTTTTTGTCAGGAATCCCCTTTTGTATTCTCTGCTTTTCAAGATTCTGCCTTGCCGTCATTTTCTCCTTTGCATAAGGGGTTTCAATCATAAAGCTCATGCGGCTTCTCGCCTTTGCAAGTCCATTTTCATCACTGCTGCCAAAAATATTCATATCGCCCTCCGTAGGCAAAACAAGTCCTCCCAGCAGCTTCATTATCGTTGTCTTACCTGCGCCGTTTGGTCCTATAAGACCACAAATCATACCCTCCTTAATCTGAAAGGACACGTCATTTACTACCGTCTGCTTCATGTATTGCTTTTTCAGTTTTTTTACTTCAATTAATGTGTCCGGCATTTTTATCCTCCTTTAAGGTATTTTTACCAGTTTTCTTTCATTCTGAATATATAATAAAAAAGAAATATAAAGAATTTCTTAAATAATTTATTTTTTTATTTTCTATATGCCCTGATGCTGTGATACTTATTTTGTTATTGTGATAAATCGTTCTTTCTGACGTACATTCTCTTGTTTGATACATTTTTTGTCGTATAATGGTAGAAAATATTTTTTGCAATTGGAGATAATTATATGAGAGAATTAAGTAATGAAAAACTTAAAAATCAATTAGATAAACTATATAAAAATCTTATCAAACTAAAAAGACTTGATATTGAAAATAATTATTGTACAAATTTGTTGTCTTGGTTTGATGAAGTTATATTAAAAAATATTGCAATCTTTAAAAGTAAAAAATCTGAAACAGAAATGGACCAAGAATTATTTAAAAAACCAAGACAACATGTTTATTGGATAGATTTTGGAAGAAATATCGGAAGTGAATTTAGAGATTTACATTTTGCTGTTGTAATATATGAATCTAAATATACTGCCTTGGTCGTTCCATTAACTTCTAAAAAAGAATATGATCCACAATGGATAGATGAAAACAAAAATACAATTGTAGATTTAGGTATTATTGATGGTTTTCCAGAAGAAAGCAAAGAATGTTATGCTTGTACTTTCATGATGCAATCTGTAAGCAAAAAAAGGCTATCTAAATATGAGAATTCAAAAAAAGGTTACTTTGATATAAAACTTACAAATGAACAAATGAAGCAAATTTGTAATAATTTATCACAAAGCGCATATAATAGCATTGAAAAAGGAAAACAAGATTGACACAAAGAATAAATCGTGATAAAGTTAAGTAGTCGAAAGACAGTGAATTGATATGTTGGGGTTAGTATTTACCCAATGCTGATTGGCGTAAGCCAGTGAATTATAAAAGAAATTTCTTTTTGGGCAGTTACCATTTGTAACTGCTCTTTTTCTATGTAATTCGCACTTTTATTATACAAAAATCCAATTCATTACTGATGATTGCATCGGTTACGCCAATTACAATTAAGAGTATATCAAAACAAGATTGATGCAACGAAAGCTTCTACAGCACCACCTACTCAAACAGCTTTATATACTCCACCAGCAAATTACTGTACCTGCTTTCATAAATACACTTCCTTGCCAGCTCAATATCATCCGTAATAATGTTATCCACATTAAGCTCTGCCATTTTCGTAATGCTTTCCTTTGTATTGACCGTCCACACATAAAGCTGCTTTCCCTCCCTGTGGACGCTGGAAATAAGACTCGGCGTGGCATTCGTTGCCTCCACGCTAAAATGATCTGCCGCCTCAAGCTTATTTATGTCCCCGTAGGCAAGGCTCATAACGTAAACGGTCGTGATTGCGCTGTCATATTCCTTCACGTTTTCCAGCACCTCGTAAACCTGTGACGTAATGACGCAGTTTTCTTCAATGCCCGCAGCCTTCACCACGTCTACCACGCATTTTTCAAAATCGGTTTCATGTCCTGTGGGCTTTAGCTCTATATTAAGCTTTATGTTATTTTCCTCGGCAAACGCTACAACCTGTGAGAGGAGCGGGATTTTTTCTCCTGCAAATGCACTGTCAAAAAAGCTTCCTGCATCTAATTTTGATATTTCCTCATAGGTAAGCTCCCATGTATTTGCATCAACGCCTGTCGTCCTCTTAAAATTTGTATCGTGCATGACTATAATCTGTCCATCCTTGCTTTGCTGGACGTCAAGCTCTATCCAGTCAGCGCCCATCTCCTTTGCACCCTCAAATGCCGCCATCGTATTTTCAGGATAAAATGCAGAGGCGCCCCTGTGTGCCGTAACCTCCATTGTGCGTACATACTCAATATTTGGATTTAATTTTCCCGAGCATAAGAAAAATCCAAGCGTAAGCCCAAGGACAACAACAACGCAGCCCAAAATAACATTGCAGAAATGTATAAAACGCATACGGTTTTCGCTTACATTATATTCAGGGGCAGCGCTGTGAATTATGTATTCTCCTGCCGTCTCCTTATGCCGATAATACAGAACGCTGATACAGCCATAGCTGATAGGTATGGAAAGCCCTGCAAAAATACAAAAGGAAAAAATAATTATCATCCATATGGCAGTAGTGCCAAACCACTTCAGTATAAATGCGCCTGAAAATATTTTGCCAACAAATGATGCAATTATGATTGAAATACAGACAAACAAAATATATGTAACAACAAAAACAAGCTGTGTGAGCAGCATAGATAAGAAATCTCTGAATCTTCTCTTTTTGATAAGGCTGCCGCTCTTTCTTCTTGCCTCCTTAAAGCTGCACCCCTCAAGTGTAAAATAGTGGAAGGCGTACATCCACCGCATCATAAGAATTGTTATTACAAGCATTGCCAAAGCAAACAACACTGACAATGCCGCATTTTTTTCTATATGGTTCATAATAAACTCAGGGATTGATATAGTTGACAAAAGCCCCGACGCCATTCCGATATTTGCAAGCGGCATAAACAAAAGCACCACAATGACAAGCATAAAATTTTTAGGCTTCCATGCCCGAAATGCATTTTTTACGGAAAACTTAACAACCTGTTGAAGATGCACCTTATTTTCCCGTGCCGATTGGTCAAGAATAAATATAACAGCGCTTATATCAATCATTGCGCCTACCGTTGCAACAACAAACACAAGCAAAAGTGCAAGAATTGTAAAGGGATTTAGGAGAAAGCTGCCTATATTTTCAAGAGTAAGGTAATAGTAGCCTCTTGCCCGCATGATAAGGTCAAAAAGACCCCATATAAGCGGTACAAAAATAATCGCAGAGGCAAGCTTATAAATAAGCTCAAAGCCTACAAGTGTTTTCCAGTTACAAGCAATTAATTTTCTAATTTCCTTCATACCTCAATTCCCCATCTGAAAATTTTTCTAATGTCTTGTTGCTTAACGGCAATATCAATATGACCTGAATATAAAAATCCAATATTTATTTAAAAATCACAATCCTCATTTACAATAACCGATTTTATCCCCGATACCTTATTAAGCGCCTTTAAAATACCCTTTATTGCAGTGTCCTCATTATCAGGGTCTGCGCCTCCCAAATCAAGATAAATAGTTACCTTGTCATCTTCATTTGATACGTCAAAATATCCCAAGTCTTCTTCCTCATCAAAGGAATTGAAAAAATCTGATACCGCCTTATCAACTTCCGCAAATTTTTCATCCGTAACACCATCTAAAAAATAAACACTGTAATTAAAGTTCTCGCCATCTGCACCAGCCATATGCACCTCAAAATAAAGCCCTAGCTTGTCAAACCCCATTATGTCATCAAATTCGTATTCCATATTTAACTCCCTTCAAATCTAAGATAATTAGGTAATATCAAAAGATACCTTTTGGGGCATATTATACAACAAAGTATACTATAAAAGCAATTAAAATACTAAATGCTTCGCCTGACTGCCATTGAAATCATAAATGTAGTAAGCTCTGCCGCCGGAAATGCAAGCCATACCCCGTATATGCCCATAAATTTTGAGAGCACAACCGCAAAAAACACAATTGCAACGATTCCTCTCATCAAAGAGATAATAAAACACTCCTTCGCACTGCCTATCGCCCCAAAAAATCCTGCTCTTACAATATTTGCGGCTGCAATTAAAAATCCAAGACTGTAAAGTCTGAGTCCCGCTGCTGCATAACCTGCCATTTGCGCTGACCCTTCACTGTTAAATACAGCTACAATGCCATCTGCAAATATCCAGCAGACAAAGACAAGCAGGGCTGATATTATCATTCCAATCTGTAAGGAATGTCTGCAAATTCTTTTCTTTGCGTCCTCATCGCCTGCGCCGCCCGCCTCGCTTGCCATAGGCTGTAACCCTTGTGAAATTCCATTAAAAACAGCGATGCCGACAATTGAAATATTCGCCACAACACCATATGCGGCAACGCCTATATTCCCAGCAATTTTTAGCAGCACAAAATTAAATGTAAGCGTTGTCACTCCTCCTGAAATCTCACCCACAAAGGCTGATATGCCAAGCTGACATGCCAAAATAAGCTTTTGGGCTGAGGGTAATTTTTTCACAAGCCGTATTGTATTTTTCTCTGAGCAATAATGAAGCAAACACACTGCCATGCTGACAATCGGGGAAATTCCTGTTGCCAGGGCAGCCCCCGATATTCCCATGTTCATTGGAAACATGAAAATATAATCAAAAATGATATTAAATATGCTGCTTGACAGCGTAGCCGCCATGGCAATACCCGGATTGTTATCATTTCTCACGAAAGCCGTCATTGTATAATTCAACATAAATGCAGGCGCAAACAAAAGCGCAATTCTCATATATGAAATGCCAGTTTTCAATATATTGTCATCAGCACCCATAAGCCTTAGCACATTTCCCGGTGCAAATATGCCGATTGCCACAAAAAACAGACTGAGCAGCAATGTACATACAAAGGAATTGGAAAAATACACATCATAGTCCTCTTTTCCAAGGGATTTATCGAGACTGTATCTGGTGGCAGAGCCAATCCCAATCATAGATCCGACGGCATACATAATTGCATAGACGGGAAGCGCCATATTTAATGCAGTAATTCCATCTGCCCCTGCCGCAACGGAAATAAAAAATGTGTCCGCCAAAACATATAAAGAAATGCCAAGCATTGCAAATACACTTGGAACTATAAATTTTCTCAGCTTCTTTTCTATCATTTCTCCAAAATCCTTTCTGCATGAAAGAAAATGCATCCGCATATACATCTTCTAAGACCTAACGATGTATAAACGAATGCATCTGCACTCACTACCCGGTGGCAGTCCATATAAAGCTGTTATTTATTCCTTTTTAACAGCAGTCTGCGTTTCTAAAACCTAACCATAATATTAACATTGCCGAAAGCTTTTATCAATTACTTTTTTCAATTTCTTCCGCTAATTTCTTCCGCTAAGAGCTTACGCTGTCTTCTTTCGTGGGCAAGCCCCTCCTGAATTACCTCCATCCGCTTAAATATGTCTGCAATAACATCTGCTTCATCCTCTGCACGTTCCTCGTCACCCTTTGCCATTCTCGCCTTAATATCCTTGGCAAATATGGTCTTAAATATGACACGTACCGCAGGCTGGATAAAAAAGAGCTGCGTAAAGAATGCAAATGGGAAATTGTAGCATACAAGCTTAAGCCATGTTGCAAGCAGGCCTATTATGGAAAATCCCGCATAGTACGGATAATACAAAAATGCGGCAATAAGGCTCATTGCAGGGCACATAAGACCGACCGTAGCACATATGATTGCACTCTCAAAAATCATAGGGTGATTTTTTCTCGGGTCAAATATTCTTGAAGCAAGCTTAAAGGATAATGGACTTCCCATGATTACCTCAAGTATGTAGGCAAGGCAGAATTCAGTTAAAACTACCGACCAAACCGGAACAAAGCTTCCAAGCATATAGACGCCGCCCTGGCTGTTGATTGCCCTGATTACAGACGTTTCATTATTTACGGACATAAGCGTTGCCCCATTTACAATATAAAGACTGTAAAACACATAGGCATGCACCGTAATCACAACTGTAATAAGTGCAAAAATCATTCTTTGAAATTGGTTTCTTGGCATAATATTCTCCTCTCTTTCCCAACAAAAAACACACGCCACACCAAGTAACCATGTACCGTAATCAGATTTACATGCCCTTGGCAAAACGTGTGTCGTTAGTTAATTTATTTCATACCGCAGGATATTTTATCATCTTACCCTAAAAATTTCAAAGCGAAATTTTAAAAAGCATGTGTATACTCAGCCTGCCCCCTGTCTCCTCGGCAAAAACTATCGCTCCCTGCTTTTCGGCGAGAAGCCGCACAATATAAAGTCCAAGCCCTGCCCCCTGACCTGTTCTCGCCCTGCTTCCCCTATAGGTTCTGTCAAATAAATGCGTCACGTCAATGCTGGCGTCCTCTGAAAGCTTATTTGAAAATGATATGTCGCAAAGCATCTTGTTGTCCTTTTCCTTTAATTCCATTGCAATAACAAACTCCTGCTCTGCATACTTTAAAACATTTCCAAGAAGATTTCCAAGCATGCGGGTAAGCATTTGTTCATCTGCCAAAAGCATCACGCTTTTTTCAGGCAGCCTTATATCAGGCTCTAAATTGTGTTCACGGATGACGGCTTCATGGTCTGCAATAAACTGCATAATAATGTTTGTTCCGTTTACCTCCTTCATCTGCATGACTTGACCGTCGCTTTCCAAAAGGGACATTTCAAAAAAATCATCCACCATGCATTTGAGCATGTCAGCCTTATCCATGCATGTATTAATATAATTTCTGTCCTTTTCCGTAAGGGTATCATTTTCCAAAAGGAGCTGCAAATTTCCCTTTATAACCGTAAGCGGCGTCCTAAGATCATGGGCGATATCCGATACGGACTGCTTCAGCCTCGTTTCAGACCGTTCAGCCTCAAGCTTGAGCTTTTTTTGATAGTCAAGATTGTCATTTATCTGTGAGGACAGCTCTGTCAAATCCCTGTCGAAAAGGCTTACTGTAAGCTGCCTGTTATACGACATGGCTTTTGTCTCCCCAAGCTCTCTTTTTATATTTTTCATCTCACCCTTTAAATGAATCAGGTATATGACAAGAAAAACGCAAAGAAGGAACAGCAGTATGCATAAGAAAAACCAAAGCCTCACCATTATTCCTCCTTCATACGGTACCCGATTCCCCATACCGTTTCAATATAATCATGCCCCGTTGCCTTTTTAAGCTTGCCTCTTAAATTGCTCACATGGACATTGATTGTATTATCCTCATAATAATATACGTCATTCCAAACCGACTCATAAAGATTAGCCTTTGTAAATGTTTTCGTTGGCTGCTCCATAAGAAGCCTCAAAATATGAAGCTCCTTCGATGTAAGGCTTATGTTTTTACCCTGATATTCCACACGGTTTTCCTCAATAAAAAATATAAGCCTGCCTACGGAAACAGACCGTCCGCTGCCATTTTCACTGTTCTTTACGTCCCTTGCCACACTTCTTCTCAGCACGACCTCTATACGCACAAGCACCTCATTTAAGTCAAAGGGCTTGAGAATATAATCATCTGCTCCCATTCTAAGCACCTCAAGCCTTGTATCCATGCCCGACTTTGCCGAAAGGCATATGACAGGCGTGTCTGCACGCTCCCTAAGCTCCTTGATAAGGCTGTCTCCACTCTTGTAGGGAAGCATCAAATCCATAAGGATAATGTCATATTCATGATTCTTTATAAAATCGGACGCCTGCCGTCCGTCATATGCACACATAACCTCATACCCATGCTCCGTAAGAAACTCAGTCAGCATCATGCTTATATCCCTGTTGTCCTCCACAATAAGCAGCTTCTTTTTATCCATAAAAATTAACCTTTCTGCTAATCATACCTTTCTGCATATACATGTGCCCTGTATCTTGATAGGTTAAATGACCTTACGCCGTCAAATATGCCATACTCATGAGAAACATCATGGAAATACGAACGGAAATACGTATCATATTGTGTATGCTCTGAGGCTTCGCTTTCATATACCTCCTCTGCAAAGGCATACATTGCAGGGGCAGCATCACAGGACATATTATTTACTAAATATTGTAAATCAAAATCATAGGACTGTACAGTATGAATATTGATTCTGGATATATTATATTTTGCAATCATATAATCCGGGTGCGCAAAGGATAAGGTTATATACAATACCGAAGTAACTGCGATAAAATATCTCATAAGCTTAAAATCAGGCTTATAAATGCTTACAATTACCCCTGTAAGCAAAGCAGCAATCAAAAGCAGCATAAAAAGCGCAAGCACACGAAGATATGTAAGTCTGTGGTATGCTATAATATACATAAAAAGCCTGCTTGCCGAGGAAGCAATCATAATATAAGTACAGCCGCACATGATTGTAAGAACAATTTTAAGTGTCTGATGCTTTGCAAATATGGTATTGCATACAAATACAAGGAAGAGATTTAGGGCAGCAACAAAAAGAATCTGATTAAAGCCCTCCCTTGCATACGAAGAATAGGAATACCCTTCAGGCAGCATGCGCTCTCTCATAAAAAGACTTAAAATCTGAATGCCGGAAAACAAAAGGTACACTGTGGTAAGTACGCTGCAAAAGGTAATTCCAATTACGGAATTGAGTTTTTTATCAGGCAGCTCATATTGTGCGACGCGACGAACAGACAGCCTGCTCATAAGCCCGTAAACAAGCAGCAGCACACAGACTATAAGAATAATACAACCGATAAAATCCCACGTTATGCTCGTATTATCAAAAACCTTGCCAAAAAAATTGAAAAAAGAATAGTCTATCACTTTGTCGAAAATCACATCTGCGTATGCTAAATTCAGCACTACAACGAGAAACACCGGTATTACACATACAATTCCAATGGCGACATACTTCACATTTTTGTTTATTTTTATTGTATGATTGCCAGCCTCCCTATATCTTTTCCCGTCATAGAAAAACATATGAAACTGAACCAAAGGCACAAGTATAGCTTCAAGCATTGCCAATAAATATTTTACTACACTCCAGCCCGCCTCATCACAGAAAAATCTGATAAGCGCCGCCATTGTGAGCAGCATAATTCCACAATAGTTACAGACAATAAGAAACATATCCGATGTCATAAATACGGAAATTCCAAGTAAGATGATACCTGCAAAATACGGTATCAGCCTTTTTGTCTTTTCCTTCCCTAATGTTATATCCTCAGAAAGCCTTGGCAGAACAAACCACAGATATACAACCGTAGCAATTGTAAATACAGGCGTCATAATACCGGTCAGGTTTTTATAAAGACAGATACCATAAACAATGGCATATATAATTGTAGGCAACCCAAGCACTTTAAATCGTAAAGCAGATTTTTCACTTTCTGTTTCATCATCCTTTATTTCATAAAAAATCATATTATCATCCATTTTCTTCGCCCTCCTCTTTGTCAGGTACATACGTTATAATATCGCCAGGCTGACAGTCCAGTGCCCTGCATATAGCCTCAAGGGTTGAAAATCTGACAGCCTTTGCCTTGTTATTTTTTAATATGGATAAATTGGCAAGCGTTATGTCAACTTCTTTTGCAAGCTCAGACAAGCTTTTTTTCCTTTGTGCCATAACAACATCAAGATTAATTATTATCGCCATTTGCGCGCCTCCCTATATTGTAAAGTCGTTTTCCTGCTTATATTCCACAGCCCTTGCAAAGACAATGGCTAACACTCTGGAAAAAAGCCCTGCTACAAGAAATACAATCACGATAATAAATACGGCAGGCGTAAAATAAAGAGGACATCTTAAAAGTGATACAAGCATAATAGCAAAGCTGTATAAGCCCATACGATTCAGGCTTTTTACATTTTCCTCCACAAAGCAGTCATCCCGAAGCACAGTGTCAAAAATGCATCTAAGCTCCCTTAAAATAAGCACTGCGAAAACCCCCGAGATAAAAAAGATAATGAGAAGCTGCGTATAATACGTTTCAAAAAAATCATTGTATTTTCCATAAAACTTAAAGCTTACCGGAAGCGTCAAGGTAACAATGATACCTCCAAAAAACATAATATCAAGCAGAAGCTTTGTTACCCTTGTAATTTTACTGTCCTTCATAATATCCTCCTTTCAAATCCTGCATTTTAATTCAACCTATTAGATATATCTGAAAGGATAATACTACCAATTACATTGAATGTCAATATATTTTTATTGTTTTTCGATAAATTTTTATTGATAAAGATAAATTTGAATTTTTAAACCTGCCAAAAAAGAACGGTTGGAGAACTTTCTTATAAAACCAAAAAGAAAGAGGCTGTCGCAGATAGACAACTATGTGCCTTAAAGCCTTACTGCGACAGCCCCTTTTTATTTGATAAGAAAATTATTCATTTATGTATCTTCTACAGTGGTGCATCAGCGTCATTTTCCACTGTATAATCAGTGTAATTAAATGCCTCCGATGACTCAAATAAAATATCTCTTGCCCTGTCAAAGCAATCCAATATCTTAGGCGAAAATACCCCACACTCACCGTCATGTATCATCCTTACCGCAACGTCAGCAGCATAAGGCGTCTTGTAAACTCTCTTGCTTACCAGTGCGTCATAAACATCTACGATTGATACAACCTGCGCCCATATTGGAATGTCCTCGCCTGCAAGTCCGTCAGGATAACCATTTCCGTCATATCTCTCATGGTGATACCTGCATATATCATAGCAATAACGATAAAAATCGCTGTCCTCCTGCCTGAATTTCTCAAGAATTTCACAGCCATAAATCGTATGCTTTTTCATTTCTTCAAATTCTTCCTTTGTAAGCTTGCCCGGCTTAAGCAATATGCTGTCAGGAATTGCAATCTTGCCTATGTCATGCAATGCAGATGCATTTACCATAAGGTCAATCTGGTCCTTTGTAAGCTCATATTCTGGATAGTACGCCTTAAGATAATTCAGGAATATACGCGTAAAAAACTTAACACGCTTAATATGCTCCCCTGATTCAAGGCTTCGAAACTCAACAACAGAGCTTAAAGCATTAACCAAAAATTCATTGCTTTTTTCCAGCTTCTCCCTGCTTGCAATCAACTGTTTCGTACGCTTCTCAAGCTTCTTCTCCATATGAATCCTGCTCTCAAAAAGCTCCAATATGTTCATGGCACGACGTAAAATAACCTTCGCCGCAAAAGGCTTGTAAATGATGTCAGAAGCTCCGTATTCATATGCCTTCATATCCGTTTCATCTGTTGCTTCCCCGGTAATCATTATAACGGGAATGGTTTTCATATACCCTTTATCATTCATATGCTTCATTACTTCAAGACCTGTTCTCTTGGGCATAATCAAATCAAGAAACAGCATTGAAATTTCATCATGTTGTTCATCAAGAATTTTAATTGTCTGTTCTCCATCCTTGGCTTCAAGGACGTGAAACTGCTTATCGAAAATCTGCTTCAATAGCTCACGGTTAAGCTCTGCATCATCTGCTATAAGAATCGTTTTCTTCTCATCCATGTTACCCTGCTCCTTCTTTTTTTTTAAGATCTTAAAATATGTCCTTATTATAATGTCAACATATGGCATTATTCAAGTGTTTTTTGAAAAAAGATGGCATAAAATAAAGAAAAAACACTAAAAAACTAATCCTTAAATTCCACCGCATGCTTTCTCATCCAGATTGGGAACATATTGCGCTGGCAAGCCCTGTTTTCCCGTTCCTTAATGCCTATGGACTGAAAGAAGGTTCTCCACAGCCCCGTATACGCATCCTCAAACTCCTCACTGCGGCTTAATACATCAAATTCCTGTTCTGTAAGATACATGATATAAGACTCCTCATCCTTCGGATGCACAACGGCAAGCCGTCTGTTATCATCCACAATGACAAAGTGCTCCGAGGGCATCCTGTCAGCAAAATGCTCCGCCACTATTGTAACAACATTATTTTTAGGCTCAATATGACAAACATAAGCCTTATCCTCCAAGGAGGTAAATCTTGCAAACTCCTTAAAAAAGTGGCTCTCATTTCCAATTCTTCTCTTAAGCTCCAAAATGCGCATAACCTGAGGATTTGCATACATGGAGCATACCTTCGCTCCAACCGCAAAGCCCACCCTGAGAAAATTATATATCGCCTGCAATGCATCCTCCTCGACAGAAAGTGATGCGTAATACACTAAAAAATAAGCCTGATTTGATATTGATTTTTTTATGGAACGTATCACCTTTTCCGTTTTCTCCCTATCTGCATCAACATGTGTATACTCATCGAAAAAAGACTGCTGCCATACCGGCTCTCTCACAAGCCTTATATTGTCATGTCCTTCTTTTATTGCACAGCTCCACGCATCATAAATACACGTGAGCATATCCTCAAATCTGTCCTCACAGCAAAATATCTTCATATGCTATCCTATCCCAAAATCGGCAAGAGACATCTGATTGTAAGTCTTATTCTGATTATTTATCTTCCAGTTATCCCTTCCGTTTGTATCAATAAGCTGTCTTGTAATGTATTGCTCCTCTATAGGCGTATTATAAAGCCTGTGCCCGTTGCAGGTTATGAAATAATGCGCACGTTTTAATACTACACCCATTTTTTTCAGATTATTAAAATCAAGCGTACCGTATCTTCTTCCATAAATAATTCTCCCTGCGGACCTTGGACCGATACCCGGAATTCTTAAAAGCAGGTCGTATGGCGCACGCTGAACCTCCACAGGGAAATATTCGAGATGCCTGAGTGCCCAATCACATTTTGGGTCAAGGAGCTCATTAAAATTTGGTTTTTCCTCGGATAAAAGCTCATTTGCCTGAAAGCCGTAATATCTAAGCAGCCAATCAGCCTGATATAATCTGTGTTCCCGAAGCAGCGGTGGTGGCGTATGTATAGCAGGCAAGTTGGCATCCTCATTGAGCGGTATATAGGCTGAATAAAAAACACGTTTAAGGTCATAGCTCTGATAAAGCTTCTCCGTCGTCTTAATAAGCGTATAGTCACTCTCTTCAGTAGCACCTATAATCATCTGTGTACTCTGCCCTGCCGGTGCAAAGCTTCTCTTAAGCCCTCCCCCATCTGACGGCACAAGGGCATTTTTAACCGCAGCCTCAGTTATGCCTTCCTGCCTTTCTATGCCCTGCCTGCTTTGGAAAATGCTGTTGGAAAGATACAGATTCCCCCTGCTTCTCTCCATCCTTGCGTCCTTCCCTATGGCAACTCTGTGTGCCTTAATCGTATCACTTACCTTACCCATCGGCTCAAGTATGGTCTTAAAGCTTTTGTTCGGGGCGAGCTTCGACAAGCTTTCTGCTGTGGGAAGCTCAAGATTAACGCTTATCCTGTCGGCAAGATACCCTGCCGTTGCAAGCAGCTCATCTGCCGCTCCCGGAATTGTTTTCACATGAATATATCCGTTAAAATGATACTTATTTCTAAGCAGCAAAAGCGTCTCGCACATTTTTTCCATTGTGTAGGTGGGATTTTTAAGAACACCCGAGCTTAAAAAAAGCCCCTCGATATAGTTTCTCTTATAAAACTCAACCGTAAGTCCACAAATCTCCTCAGGGGTAAATGTAGCTCTCGGAATATCGTTGGAGGCTCTGTTAATACAATACCTGCAATCATAAACACAATGGTTCGTCATAAGAATCTTGAGTAGTGAAATACATCTGCCGTCTGCAGCAAAGCTGTGACATATTCCACATGCCTTTGTATTCCCAAGAAATCCTTTCTTTCCTTTTCTGTCGGAACCGCTTGATGTACATGCAACGTCATACTTTGCCGCATCTGCCAGTATATTTAATTTTTCCTCTGTCGTATGATCTGCTATAATCTCATTCATAAGACTATTATACGAACATTTGTTCTCATTTGCAAGCATTATTTATTTTTTATAAATTTTTTTATTCAAAAGATACGTTTTGCAATTACCGAATTATGTATGATTGTGTGGCAATTACACCCACTTATTTAACGTGTCCATAAGCTGCTGGAAATTTATCGGCTTGGAAACATGCTGGTTCATTCCCGCATTTTTTGCCGCCTGTATGTCCTCGTTAAAGGCATTTGCCGTCATGGCAACAATCGGCACTCGCATTGTATATTCCCTTGGCAGGGAGCGTATGGCTCTTGCTGCGTCATATCCGTTCATGACAGGCATCTGTATATCCATAAATATGATGTCGTAGTAATCATCTTCAATTGCAGTCATAATATCAAGGGCTTCTTTTCCATTTTTCGCATGGTCAACCTCAAGTCCTGCCATTTTAAGTATCTCCATTGCTATCTCTGTATTTAATTCATTGTCCTCAACAAGCAACGCCCTTTTTCCACTAAAGTCATTCCTTATAATGCTTTCGAGCGTCTTTTTATCTTCCTCCCGCATCTCGCATTTCATAAGCGTTGAGAATACATATGCCATTCTTGATTTAAACAACGGCTTTGATATAAATGCGTTTGCGCCTGCCGCCCTTGCCTCAAGCTCAATATCCGACCAGTCATATGTAGATATAATAATGATAGGAACGTCCTTCCCCACACGCTTCCTGATCTGCCTTGTCGTTTCTATGCCATCCATATCAGGCATTTTCCAATCTAAGATAACGGCAAAATAATCATCATCATTTTCATGTCTTTGCACAACCTGTTCAACAGCCTCCTTACCCGAAAGCACCCATTCACCCTTCATTCCAAGCTCGGAAAGCACCATGCATGCCATCTCACAGGCAATATCATCATCATCTGCCACAAGTATCGGCAGATCAATAAATTCCTTATATGAAAAATTTTCATTATCATCTTGGAGCTTGAGTATGACCGTAACGGTTATTCTCGTTCCCTCATCGACTCTGCTTTCAAGCTTAATGCTTCCATTCATCATCTCAACAACATTTTTTGTGATTGCCATTCCAAGTCCCGTACCCTGTATTTTATTGATACGTGAATCCTCAGCCCTTGTGAAAGGCTCAAAGAAATGCTTTTGAAATTCCTCATCCATTCCGATTCCGTTATCTGAAAAAACAAATTCATAGCACCCGAGATTCGGTTTATTAATCGGTTTTTCTGAAATGATAAGCTCTATTTTTCCACCATCAGGCGTGTACTTTACAGCATTGCTCATAAGATTTGTAAATACCTGCTCCAAACGCTGACTGTCGCCGATAACCCTTTCATGGGAAATTCCCTTTATCGTTACTTTAAGCTCATGCCCCTTTGCATCTATCTGCGGCTTCATCATCGTAAGCAGATGGTCAACAACATCCGGAATTGAAAATGCATCATCGTTTAAGCTGAGCTTGCCTGATTCAATTTTGCTCATGTCAAGCACCTCATTGATAAGTCCGAGAAGATGCTTGCTTGATACGGTAATTTTAGCCAGGCAGTCAGCAACACGCTCCTTGTTATCTATATTTGTGGCAGCGATTGCAGTCATTCCTATAATGGCATTCATCGGCGTTCTTATGTCATGGCTCATATTTGCAAGGAAGTTTGTTTTTGCCAAATTAGCTTTTGTTGCCGACTCATAAGCCGCCATAAGCGCCTCCTGCTGTACAAACTCACGCTGCTTTTGTTCATCAATATACTGTGCTGTAACAAGCGCCTGATATGTCCTGCCGTCATCATAACGCCTCACGGCAATAAAGCTAATTCTTACCCACCTTTTTCTTACGCTCAGGCAATCGAAATTGACGACACGATTATTCTGAAGCCTGTCACAAAGGGTGCTTATGTCCGTAAACTTCAAAAGCTCCTTGCGAAAGTCCGCCTCAATTTCAGTTTCAGCCACCTCGGCAAATGCCTCCGTTATGCTTCTTCCCAAATAAAAATAATTGCCAAAATTACCGACATCAATTGTCTCTGCAATCGTTCCTGTTTCCAAATCTATAAGAATATTGCAAAAATATATATTGCCGATTGCACTTATAATTGCAATTTTTTCCAATTCAGATTCAAGGGTTGCCTGAAGCTCCTCATTTAATGCAGTAAGCTCCTCCTTCGCCTGCAAAATCTCTTTGACACGGCTTTCCTCACGTTTTTTATCCTCAGTGATATCCTCCGCTATGATAACTGCATAAATGTGTCCTGTCAGCTCATCCTCCGACAAAAGCGCCGAAACTCTGGAATATCTGTCCGTAACAGAGCTGTAATATTCAGTTACAACATTCGTCTTTCCCTGCTCATACTGCTCTCTAAGGCCTTCGCAGGAAAAAACATCCGCATTTTCCCTGTTTAATATTTTAATCTTATACTTTGCAATATAAATTTTATTCAGCACATCAAAGCTTACAGGCAGATTAAGCTCTAACTCCGTTATGATATCAATGCCATGTCCTGACCGAAACCTATCGTATATGATGCCCTCCGTCAAATCAAAGGAATAACAATATTCACAATTGCTTGAAAGTGCGTCACGATACCTTTTCTTTTCCTGTGACAATCTGAAATTCTGTTTTTCGATTTCCTTTCTTTCCACAAACACATTCTTCCTGACACCGATAAATGAGCCAAGCGCAGCCAGACAATCTATAATCAATTTTGTAAATTCATCAGGCGCATTGTCAGCACCCAAAAAGCCAATCATTTTATTTTCGGACATAATAGGCGCAAGAATAATGTTCCTTACATTCCGTTTTACAAGCAGCTCATACACTTCCTGCTGGGAATTTTTTATATTCTCCACATCGTCAACATGAATGCAATTGCCACTCCCCAGCTCCTCCAGCCATTGCACTATAATCTTTGACGACAGGCTTCCAAACTCATCACGCTTGACACCTAAGCCTTCCTCGCGCCACTCATAAGTTTTGGCATAGTGGTCGTCATATTCCTCAAAAATATACATTCTCCCGACCTTTAAATACGAGCCAATATTGGCAAGCATATTATTCATTGCAAGGTCAAAATCTTTTTCTGCCGTAAGCCTTGTAATCTCCTCCAAAATAATTTTAGAGGCATCAATTTCCTTATTCAGCACGGATAATTTCTTTTCTTCAGACACATCTGCTAAAACACCATTGTTATCAACATTTTTCATAACAGATCCTCCTATTCTTGAACATCGCCGCATCCTAAAGATGTTATTTTTCTCATTGAAAAGTCTCTCGCCCGAAAATTAGCTCTGCTCCTGCATCTTGCTTAGCTTTGCTGCCTGGTCGGCAGCAATGCAGGCATCTATAATTTCCTGTATCTCGCCATTCATAATCTTATCAAGCTTATACAATGTAAGTCCAATTCTATGGTCGGTAACACGTCCCTGTGGAAAATTGTAGGTACGGATTTTTTCCGAACGGTCGCCTGTTCCAATCTGGCTTTTTCTAAGGTCTGCCTCCTCGTCATGCCGCTTCTGCATCTCAAGATCCAAAAGCTTTGCACGAAGAAGCGCAAATGCCTTCGCCTTGTTTTGAAGCTGTGACTTCTCGGTTTGGCTATACACCACAATGCCGGTTGGATAATGGGTAAGTCTTACGGCAGAATCCGTTGTATTGACACACTGTCCTCCGTTTCCTGACGCCCTCATAACATCTATCCTGTAATCCTTTTCAGGTATATCTATCTCGTCAATTTCCTCCGCCTCAGGAAGAACGGCAACACTTGCCGTTGACGTGTGGATGCGTCCACCCGATTCCGTCTCAGGCACACGCTGGACACGATGTACACCGCTTTCATATTTGAGTACAGAGTATGCCCCCTGTCCCGTTACCATAAATGTAACCGACTTCATACCGCCAATTCCAATTTCCTCAACGCTTGCAAGCTCACATTTCCATCGTCTGCCCTCAGCATAATGGACATACATACGGTAAAGCTCCGCCGCAAAAAGCGCCGCCTCATCTCCTCCTGCGCCTGCACGTATCTCCACAATAACATTCTTATCATCGTTCGGATCCTTCGGAAGAAGCAATATCTTCAAGGCATTTTCACACGCCTCAAGCTCCTCCTTTGCAGCGTTAAGCTCCTCCTTCGCAAGCTCGCGAAGCTCCTCGTCGCTTTCCTCGTCAAGCATTGTAAGGCTGTCATCGATTGTCTGCTTTGCAGCCTTATACTCGTTATACTTATCCACAATCGGCGCAAGCTCACTCTGCTCCTTCATAAGTCTTCTGAATTTATCCTGGTCGCTTACAACAGCAGGGTCGCTTAACAAATTCTGAAGCTCCTCAAGCCTTGCAACCAAATCCTCCAATTTATCAAACATTGATTTATCCTCCAAATTTATACTTACAATACACAAAATATATTCGTCTACAGCCTAAACTTGTCCCTCATATATGCCGAAACAACTCTGTCAAGTCCCGCATAATCTCGGGTAAGCTCTATATCACTATATCCGTTATCTACAAGGAGACTGTAAACTGCATCGTACTGATTATAACCGATTTCACATATAAAACATCCGTTTTCACTTAAATAATTCCTCGCTTCTTTTATTATTCTTCTGTAGAAATAAAGTCCATCCTCCATGCCGTCAAGCGCAAGTCTCGGCTCAAAGCGGCTTACCTCCTCCATAAGCGCATCTATGTCACTGCTTTTTATGTATGGTGGATTTGTCATAATCATATCATATAAAGCCCCACTAGTTTTTTCTGTTGCAGCATCAACCTCCGAGGAAGCTCTATATTCAAACATATCACTTTTTATTATATCACAGCTTATGTCATGTAAAAAGCTATTATTCTCAGATAATTGGACGGCATAAGGAGATAGGTCAACAAGCGTCAGCCTGTCATCAAAATTTCCCCTTTTCCTTCTTTCCAAAATATAGCTGATTCCGATACAGCCCGTACCGCAGCACATATCAAGCACATTACAGGTCCTCTTATCCACCGTAGCCCTTAAAGCCTGCTCAACTAAAAGCTCTGTTTCCGGGCGGGGTATCAGCACATGCTCAGAAACAGTAAACGTATAACCCATAAAATCCTGCGTTCCTATTATATACTGACAGGGATAATGCGTCCCCCTTTTTTCAATCAGCCCATTATAGGCACTGACTGCCTCATCCTCCAAATTTTTATCAAGCTCCATAAAAAGCCTTGTGTAATCCATGCCAAGAACGTGCATTGCAAGAAGCCTTGCATCCCCCTCTGCATTTTCTATGCCACAGGCTTTCAGCCTGTCTGTTCCGTTTTTCAGCATATCTCTTAGAAGCATCTATACAATCTCCTGCCTATTCGTAAGCTTGCAGCTACTGGTCCTGTGAATTTAATTCCGCAAGATAGTTCCTCCAGTCAAGCACGCCCTCCACAGATTTTATCGCCACCTCAACCATATCTGCCTCGGGCTCCTTTGTCGTAAGCCTCTGCACCCACAGTCCCGGCTTGCTAAGAAGATTTGCCACAAGCGACTCGCTTCTGCCTGCAAACCTTATAAACTCATAGGAAATTCCCGCAATTAACGGAACGAGCAGCACTCTGTAAAGCAGCCTTAACGCCAAGGTATCTGTATCGATACACATAAATACAAGTATACTCACAATCATAACAATAAACAGAAAGCTTGTCCCACATCTCTTGTGAAAGCGTGTATGCTTCATAACATTTTCCACGGTTAAAGCATCTCCATGCTCAAGACAGTTTATACACTTATGCTCCGCCCCATGATACATATATGTCCTTTTTATTTCCTTCATACGGGAAATAAGCACAACATATATCATAAAAATGATAAGCCTGATGATTCCTTCAATCAGACCAAGGGCAAAATGATTTTTTATGAATTTATCCAGCAGTGACGCCAAAAAAGCAGGAAGAAGCATAAAAAGCCCCACAGCTAAAACAATGGAAACGGCTACCGTACCGAACATCCATAAATTATCCGAGCTGTCCTTGTCAGCGTTCTCTTTCCCTGCTTTTTTCGTATCAGCTTTTTCTTCCTCTATATCTTTCTTTTTTTTCTTTTCGGCTTCCGGCTTTTCATCCTCCTCAAGAAACTCCGCTGAATAGGTAAGTGTTTTCACGCCAATCACAAGGGACTCTATAAAATTTACCACGCCACGTATTATGGGTACCTTAAAAAGAGCGAATCTGCTTCCTGCCGGCTTAAATTCGCTTATCTTAACCTCTATCTCATTATCAGGCTTTCTTATAGCGATTGCGTATTTGTCATCATTTTTCATCATGACGCCTTCAAGAACCGCCTGTCCGCCTATACTTACCTGCTTCATGCTTCCACATCCCTGCAATTTTTTAATAAAGTAAAAAATATGGCTGTCATATTAAAACGTATCTACAAGAACGCTTTAACACAACAGCCGTATCATATATCCGTCAAAAACTAAGCATTTGCAACGCCGTACTTACGGTTGAACTTATCAATTCTTCCACGAGCCTGTGCAGCCTTCTGCTGACCTGTGTAAAATGAATGGCACTTTGAACAAATCTCAACGTGAATATCGCTCTTTGTAGAGCCTGTCACAAATTCATTACCGCAGTTGCATACAACCTTTGCCTGAAAATACTCAGGATGTATTCCTTCTCTCATGTTTTTCACCTCTCTATATACAATAATTCATGATTTACCTAAGTTATCACGTCCGCAACGATAAACATTCTACCATAGGACACATGTAAATTCAAGTATTTTTATAAAAAGTTGATAAAATATTTTATTTAATGTCTGAGGAGTGATTTTTTAACATAATCTACAAACTCAGTATTATTTTTCGTTCTCACAAACAGCTTGAGCACCTCCTCGGTCGTTTCCTCAGCCTTGGCACCCGACAAAGCCTTATGTATACCGTTTAAAGCCTCCTGTTCCTCCCTTGTGAGAAGCAGATCATCACGTCTTGTTCCTGATTTTGATATATCGATTGCAGGGAAAATACGTTTTTCTGAAAGCTTCCTGTCAAGCACAACCTCCATATTACCGGTTCCCTTAAATTCCTCAAATACAACGTCATCCATTCGGCTTCCCGTCTCCACAAGTGCAGTTGCAAGTATTGTAAGGCTTCCGCCCTCCCTCATATTTCTCGCAGCACCAAAGAAACGCTTAGGCATATGAAGCGCAGCAGGATCAAGACCACCTGAAAGTGTCCTTCCACTTGGCGGAACCGTAAGATTATATGCTCTTGCCAGCCTCGTAATGCTGTCAAGCAGGATAACAACATCCTTTTTATGCTCAACAAGCCTTTTCGCCCTCTCAATTACCATCTCCGAAACTCTCTTGTGATGCTCCGGAAGCTCATCAAAGGTAGAGTAAATAACCTCAACATTAGGACCCTCAATAGACTCCCTGATATCCGTTACCTCCTCAGGACGCTCATCTATCAAAAGAACAATCATATGCATATTTCTGTTATTTGTGCTTATACTTTTGGCGATAGCTTTGAGAAGCGTTGTTTTTCCTGCCTTTGGAGGGGAAACGATCATACCTCTCTGCCCCTTGCCAATCGGACTTAGCAAATCAACAATACGGATTGCAACAGGTGCCCCTGCCGTATCAAGGCTAATCCTTTCATTCGGGAAAATAGGCGTAAGCTCCTCAAAGGAAACCCTCCTTGCCGCCTCCGACGGCTTAAATCCGTTTACATGCTGAATATAAAGCAGTGCACTGAACTTCTCCCCCTGGGTTTTCATTCTGATTGGACCGCCTATGATATCACCCTTTTTCAGACCAAATCTTCTTATCTGTACAGGTGAAACATATATGTCCTTATCTCCCGGAAGATAATTTGCGCTTCGGATAAATCCATATCCGTCCGACATAACCTCAAGGATTCCGTTTGCCTGCTCGCCGCTATCCAATTCTGCATTGTATTCCTGTCCATCATAGGTCATGATTTTTTCAGAGCGTGAAGCCTCAGCAGATGCTTCCGTTTTTGCCGTATCTGCCGTTCTGGTTTCCGGTTTCCTTGCGTCAGGCTTTCTGTCCTCCGGCTTTCGCTCCATAGGCTTTCGTTCCACAGGCTTTCGTTCTTCCGTTTTTCTGTCCACAGGTTTTCTTTCCTCAGTCTTTTTTTCCTCTGCTGTCGTCTCAGGTTTTTTAACCTCGACCCGCTTAGAGGTCATCTTTTCAACATTTTCCAAAAGCTGCATCAGCTCAATCTTTTTCAGTGTTGAAATGTTGCGTATTCCCATTTCCTTGGCATAATTTCTAAGCTCCGCCAAAGACATCTTTTTAAAATCCATACATTATTCCTTTCATTTATCTATATTTATTTTCTTCAAAAAGCTATGTCTGGGTAAATAAAATAATTGTCGAAACTTTTGACTAACAATTTGCTCATAGACATATGTATTTTAACACAAGAAATCAAAAACGTAAACAAAAAAATAAATTTATTGATTTTTTTTGTCTCATATCGTATATTTTTATAACAGAGTTATAATTTCGGCTTTGATTTTAACATTAAATTTATTTTAAACGAAACGGATTACGGAGGAAATACACTGATGACAGACGGCTTACTGCTCTATAAGCTCATTATTTTATTTATGCTTGACCGAACTGACTATACAATGACAAACACCCTGATTTCCAATTTCATAATAGAAAAAAATTACACGACAGTGTTTAATTTACACGAAGCGCTTTCTGAGCTGATTGATAACGCATTTATTTCAACTGATACCATACGGGACACCATACACTACAAAATAACCAATTCAGGGGAGGAAGCCCTCTCCCTGTTTGAAAACCGTCTTCCATACGCCATAAAGCAGGACGTGCTTGAATATTTGGAAAACGAAAAAATAAACGTGAAAAACGAATCTGAAATATATGCTGATTATTTTTATAATGATGAAAACTGGTATACCGTAAGCTGCATCATAAAGGACAGAAAGGAAACGCTCGTAGATATAAAATTTGACGTTCCCACTAAGTCACAGGCTGAAACTATATGCAACAACTGGCGTTCTAAAAGCTCGTCCATATACGAATACCTGATCAATCAGCTATGGCTTCCTGAATAAAGCCCCATATATCCTCTTTTCCTTGTTTTGATATTGCGGAAAAGGGGATTATTTTTGTCCCGCTTTCCACTTGAAGCGTGTCCTTTATAAGCTTTACTTGCTTTGCCTGCTGGCTTCTTTTTATCTTATCAAGCTTTGTGCATATAATAATCGGCTTGTAGCCACTTGCAATAATCCAATCATACATTGTCTTATCGTTTTCTCCCGGTGCATGCCTGATGTCCACAAGAAGAAATACTGCCCTAAGCTGCTTTGAGGAATGTAGGTATCTATCAATCATCTTTCCCCATTTATCCCTAATCTCCTTTGAAACCTTTGCATAGCCATATCCCGGTAAATCGACAAAATATAATTCCTTATTGATATTATAGAAGTTAATCGTCTGCGTTTTCCCCGGTGAGGAGGAGGTTCTTGCCAAAGCCTTTCTGTTTAAAAGCCCGTTTATCAGGGATGACTTTCCCACATTAGATTTTCCTGCAAAGGCTATCTCAGGTAAACTGTTATCAGGAAGCTTACTTGTAATTCCACATAGAGTTTCAAGTTCTGCGCTTTTTATAATCATAACTGTACTCCTATTTTCTAATAAAAATGGACTGCTACAATAAGGATTTCAGGCATATAATCGTTTACCCATGATAAGCCTTAAATCCTTAATGCAACAGCCACACTAATTCTTTTATGCGATACTGTCCTCGCTTCTCATAATATGCTTTCTGAGTGTTGTCTTTACCGTGCGCGGCTCCTCCTGATATGTTACAATCGGATCTGCCCCCTCCGTAACAACAGCCTCTGTAACGACACACTTGCTTACATATTCATCGGAAGGAATTTCGTACATCAAATCCATTACAACCTTCTCGATAATTGCACGCAAGCCTCTTGCTCCTGTCTTACGGGCATTTGCTTCCTTGGCAATTGCACGAAGCGCTGCCTCCTCAAACTCAAGCTCAACTCCGTCAATCTCAAAAAGCTTTTTGTACTGCTTACAGATTGCACTCTTAGGCTCTGATAAAATTCGGATAAGCGCATCCTCATCCAAAAGATCGAGCGTTACGGTAACAGGTACCCTTCCAACAAACTCAGGTATCAGTCCATATTTTATGAAATCCTGTGGGAGAACCTTCTGTAAAAGCTCTCCAATATTTTTCTCCCTGTCGGATATTACGTCTGCATTAAAGCCAATGGACTTTTTACCTATTCTGTTTTCAATTATTTTGTCCATTCCCTCAAATGCACCGCCACAGATAAATAATATATTTGTCGTATCTATCTGTATAAACTCCTGCTGTGGATGCTTACGTCCACCCTGCGGTGGAACAGAGGCAACGGTACCCTCAATTATCTTTAAGAGTGCCTGCTGCACACCCTCTCCCGAAACATCTCTTGTGATGGAAACATTTTCTGACTTCTTTGTAATTTTATCAATCTCATCAATGTAAACGATTCCACACTGTGCCCTGTCAATATCATAGTCTGCCGCCTGAATAAGCTTCAGTAAAATATTTTCAACATCCTCGCCTACATATCCTGCCTCCGTAAGCGTAGTTGCATCTGCAATTGCAAACGGAACATTTAAAAGCTTGGCAAGTGTCTGTGCAAGATATGTTTTTCCTGAACCTGTAGGTCCAATCATGATGATGTTGCTTTTCTGTAATTCTACGTCAAAGTCCTTTTCTGCAAGTATTCTCTTGTAGTGATTATACACTGCAACTGACAAAACCTTTTTTGCACTTTCCTGACCTACAACATAGTCGTCAAGAAATTCTTTAATCTCCTTAGGCTTAAGAAGATTAATATCCGTGTCAATCACATCGCTGTCAAGCTCATCCTGTACAATTTCGGAGCATATGTCTATACACTCGTCACATATATACACATTTGGCCCTGCAATGAGCTTTCTTACCTGCTCCTGACTTTTATTACAAAATGAACATCTTAATTTTTTTCTATCGTCGGTACGATTAGCCATTTAGCTACACCTCTTACTTATTCTCTATTTGTCATAACACGGTCAATCAGACCATACTCTAACGCTTCCTCTGCACTGAGGAAATTATCTCTCTCTGTATCACGCTCAATCACATCAAGCGGCTTTCCTGTTGCCTCGCTTAATATGGTATTGAGCTTTGTTCTTGTCCTTATAATGTGATCCGCATGAATTTTAATATCCGTTGCCTGACCCTTTGTTCCGCCTAAAGGCTGGTGAATCATAATCTCGGAATTAGGAAGCGCCATTCTTTTTCCCTTTGCGCCTCCGGCAAGAAGAAATGCACCCATGCTGGCTGCCATTCCCACACATATTGTAGAAACGTCACACTTAATATAATTCATTGTGTCATAAATGCCCATGCCTGCACTTACAGAGCCGCCCGGACTATTTATGTAAAGGCTTATATCCTTTGTTGTGTCCTCAGCCTCAAGAAATAAAAGCTGCGCGATAACGAGGCTTGCCGTTGTATCGTTTACCTCATCACCTAAAAATATAATACGCTCCTTGAGCAGTCTTGAGTAAATGTCGTAAGAACGCTCACCCTTGCTTGTCTGCTCAACGACCATAGGTACTAATGCCATATCTATACCTCCTTACAGTTATCTGATAAAAGCGCAAGCGCTTTTTTTACAGCAATATCCTTTTTGATAGACTCCTTTTCATTATCGCCAACGATCTCCTTCAGCTTATCAATTTCCATCTGATAAGCCTCAGCCATAGTTTTTAACTCCTCGTCATACTCCTCATCTGTTGCAGTAATATTCTCAGCATCAACCACTGCCTCCAGTATCAGTCCGTTCTTTATTCTCTTAACGGCATCAGGCTTAATCTGCTCAAGCATCTGCTCCTTCGTCGTTCCCATAAGAGCAAGATACTGATCCATATTAATGCCCTGATACATAAGGTTCTGTCCAAACTCCTCAAACATCTGCTCCTGATTGTAGGCAATCATAGGCTCAGGAATCTCCATCTCAGTAGCCTCGGCAATCTTTGCAAGCACTGCCTCCTGCTTCTTGTTTTTAACCTCTCTCTCCTTCTTAATCTCAAGGATTTTTCTAACGTCAGTTTTATATTCCTCAAATGTATCAAAGGAAGAAACCTCCTCAGCGAACTCATCATCAAGCTCAGGCAGCTCAATGGCATTGATGCCAAGAAGCTCAACCTTAAACACAGCAGGCTTTCCCGCAAGCTCAGGTGCATGATATTCCTCTGGAAATGTTACATTTACATCGAATTTATCTCCGATATTTTTTCCGACAATCTGATCCTCAAATGTATCAATAAATGAATGTGAGCCAAGTGTCAGCTTATGGTTTTCACCCTTTCCGCCCTCAAAAGCAACGTCATCCATAAATCCTTCATAATTGATGGTAACCTCATCGTCCAATGCGGCAGGTCTGTCCTCAATCGGAATGGATCTTGAGTTTTCCTTCTGTGTCTTTAAGATTTCAGCCATAACCTCATCGTCCGTAACTTCACTGTCTATCTTTTCAATTTCAATTCCCTTATATTCACCGATTTTTATCTCAGGCTTTGTAGCAACCATAGCCGTAAAAATAAAATCCTTGCCCTTCTCAATCTGCTCCACGTCAATTTCAGGTCTTGATACAATCTCCTCCTCACAGTCAGCAACCTCTTTTGGATAATACTCATTAATAAGCTTGTTTGCCGCATCCTCATAAAAAATGGATGGTCCGTACATTTTTTCTATATATGCCTGTGGAACCTTTCCTTTTCTAAATCCAGGAACCGAGAACTTATTTTTATTTTTGTTATATGCCTCAGTAATTGCCTTTGTAAATTCGGAAGCAGGCACTGTTATCGTAAGCTTCGCCATGCTGCCTTCTAACTTTTCAACTGATAGACTCATTTTTTGTTTTTTCCTCCTTGTAACTTACTCACATATATTATGAGCACTATTCGTTTGATTATATCATAAACATCTTTTTTCGTCTAGCTTAATTTCAATAAAACAGGCTTGTTTATATATATGTGATTTTCACGTGGAATATCACTGAAAATATAAACAAGCCCTTTCCTATTTTTAAATATGCAAGATTATAAAATAATTCTTACTTAGAATTACTTACCAGACATCTGCTCTTCCTGTCTCTTGATCATCTGTCTAACCATCTCGCCGCCGATTGAACCTGACTCACGTGAAGTTAAGTCTCCGTTGTAACCCTGCTTAAGATTAACACCAAGCTCGTTAGCAACCTCCATCTTAAATCTGTTCATAGCATCCTTAGCTTCTGGTACGCTAGTTTTGTTTGAATTACTCATAATATTTTACCTCCTCTACTATTATAAGACATTTCTGTCTTAATCATATTATCTGAAGAATTTAAAATATTATGAATGGTAATTAATGCTTCTTTTGTTTTTTAATAACAACAATCATTCCCGAAACGGAAAGCAGCATTACAAATGCCAAAACAGCTATCGGAGCCTCATCGCCTGTATTCGGTGACTGCGCAGAGCCAAGGTATGAATACTGCGGCTTAGGATTGTTTGTAATAAGCGGCGGTGTAGGTTCAGGATTATTCGGATTGTCTCCGCCTCCAGGATTGTCACTAGGATTATCAGGTCCAGGATTGCTTCCACCACCCACACTATTTGCAGTAAACCATGCTGAGATGATTGTATCCTTCGTAATCTTGGAATAATCCGTATCCCAGCCTGAGAAGGTATATGTATACTTATCTGTTGCGGTCTTTCTCGGTGTCGTAACAGGAGGCGTTGCACTGCCGCCATCCGTAACAGTTTCAACCTTCATTGTATTGCCATCTCCATCCTTCCATGTTACCGTGTAGGATTTCGGTGCTGCGTCTACCATGTAAAGCGCATAGATGGAGAACCTGCTTGTTGTTATCGCTATATAATCCTCCGCAAGAACAGCATCATCATCTGACCAGTTAATAAACTGGGCATTATTTCCTGTTCCATGCATAGATGCAACTCCAATCTTCTGCTTGGAAAGGTCGCCTAACGGAAATGCAACTGTAATCGGCTTTACAAGTCTTGTAACATCCTGTGTATACATAACCTTGCCATCAGCATCCTTTACCGTCTTGACAACATTAAGCTCTATATATCTGACAATCACATTATTCTTTCCTATATTATTTGCAAATACGCCTTGTGTCGTATCGCTTACACTTGCTACGTCAAGGTAACCTGCATACAAGGTTACGTCAATGGAAGCACCCTCCTCATCATATGCCTTCCAGTCCTCCTGGGAAATAACCGCCGTGTAACTTTTGTCAAATACCTGATCAAGCCCATCTGCCGCAACCCTTACAGCACCGTCCTTTAATACCATATGGGTGGAAAGATTGCTTAATATAAAGTTTACGCCATTATTTGTAATATAGTCAGTCGGATATACAACGGCACCATTTTCCACAATAACAGCTTTCGTTTGTGTATGCGTTCCGTCTGTTGCGGCAATCCGATACGTTCCATCTGATATGTTTGTGAAATTGTAGTCGCCGCCTCCGACATCCAATTTCTTGCCTGCGATATAAGTATTACCATCAAACAGTGATACATATATAGGCTCATCAGCAGAAATTCCATATGCATATTTTACGTTTCCGTAAACAGCAGTTGTCGACTTGCCATCCCCTGTCCGAAAGCTTCCCTCTACCGTCTTTGTTTCCTTTGAGGTCTTTGTAACGGCATAAACCCTGTACTCATAAACCGTATCAGGCAAAAGATCCGTAAACTCATAATCAAGGCTTGCACCATAGGTCTGTGTACGCTTATTTGCAGGAGCAGTTTCATAATTTGTCGTTCCTGCCTTTCTATATGCAATGTAATAATTGGAAAGACCATACGTGCCCACATAAATTTTTGCGTCTATTTTTGCGCCTGTGGACGTAATATCCGTAATCGGACTTACGCTCATTGCAAGAGGCACAAATTCAAGCGTAGCAACATTGCCTGCCATATCCTCAACAGTAAGCTCATACGGACCATTACCTGCCGCAAGGAAGCTTCCTGCGATTGTACCCTCATTCTCACTTACAATTAAGGTATTGCCGTTCAGCTTTACAGAATTAATATTAATTCCACTTACCCTATCATATGCGACAAAGTTTATTGTCACTCTGCCCTCAGCGTCAACCAGGGACTCTTTCATTTCTATCACAGGCTTGCTTAAATCTACCTTTATATTTGCTGTTGCATGGCTGCTCGGTTTGCTTGTATCACTTACAGCCCATGCATCAATTACAATATTACCCTCCTCAGCTAAATTGAAATCCTTTTGTGCCTGAGAAAATACGTCCGTATCTTTCTTTTCGCCGTTTACGATTGTATAGTGTGTTCTTACAGGTATCTTATCCTGCTCAGTAATTGTTGTTGACCTGATTGTAATTGCAGGCGCCGTCTCAACATACCAGCCATTTTTACCCTCAGTTCCGTTTACCTCAATCGTAGGCGCAATCGGCGCTTCATCAGAAATTCCACTGAAGCTGATCGTCTTTTCAGCACTATTTCCCGCCTTATCATATGCAACAATCTTATAGTTACCATTGTCTAAAATCTGATAGTTGCGGTACATGAAATATCCTTCATCTTCCTTCGGATAGAGCGTCTGGGTCAGCCTTTCATAAGTTCCGCCAACCTCCTTAAAGAGCTCAACCCTCGAAATCTGACTTTCACCTTCGCCCTCGATTACATTAAACTCTAAAAGCTTACCTACCTTCAGGCTGTTAGGATCGTCCTTTGTTATATTCTCAATAACAGGCGGCTTACAGTCAAGCTTAAAAGGTCCTGCCGTATTCAACTCTGCCACATTTCCTGCATTATCATACAGAAGTCCCGTCGCAGAATATGTGCCGATCGGAAGCTCAGGATCCTGATATGTAAGCTTAAAATCCTTTGAAATTACCTTGCCATATGCAGTAGCATATTTAAAATCATTCGGACTATCATCCACTATGGTTTTTGTTGTACCATCAGGCAGTGTAACGGTCCACTCTATTTTATTCAGTCCACTATCATTACCAGTCAGGCTTTCGTCGGTTGCGCTTGCAACGAAGGTTACTCCATTGTACCAGTTATCCTGGTCCACAATGGCATAGCCGTCTACAGTTGTAGCCGTAACTGTTGCCTTTGGCGGTATATTTTCAACCATCCATTCATAATAATTTTGCGGCGTATTTTTACCGTCATAGTCTTCCGCTATGGCAGTTACGACTTTTTTGCCATCCACCTCCGTTGTTTCAATCTTAAGCTTAATCGGATCGGAATCATTGCCCGTAGTGTCCGTCGCATATACAATAAGCTGTCCACCATCGCTTGTTCCAATCGAAATTGTTGCGTCTGCATACCATACATTATTATATGTGTCATGAATAGGATTTACAAAATCAGTAATTCTATCCTTATCAATCTCATAAAATCCATTTTCGTCAACATAGCGGTAATGAAGCTCCGCAGGGGCGCTGCCCTCCGACGAGTACTTAATGGTAATTGTCATATTCGGGACCTCGGCGCCGCCAATTTGCTGCGAATGGTAGTAGGAACCAAAATTAAACGCATTAAAATACGGAAGGTCAGGCGACACAGTATGCGTCACATACTCTGGTCCTGTGGTGTCAATGCTAAGCTTAACATTTTCTATTGTTGTCACGGCTCCCGACTCCGAATTAAGCATCTGGAAACGGAACGTCTTATCTATGTAATTAATATCCTTTCCCGTAAAATCAATGGTAGGCTTAAATAAACGCTTTACCGTGTTCTCATCAAGGTCAAACACATCATCTTCGCCGTCCTCCAAAAGCCTTATCAGGTCATACCCACCACCTGCAGTTATAATAAGTCCCGGATAAACACCATTTGGAGCAGGCTCCCTATCAAATTTATAGTTTACGTCCTTTTGGGCTATATCTCTATTAACCGTAAAGCTGCTTTCTACGCCTTTGCTGTCAACTGCATAATTAGATGGATTGGAAAAATCTGCCTTTATCGTGTACACCTGCGGCATGGACAAATATCCCTTGTATTTTTCCCAACTGGTTACCCAATCCGTAAATCCAAGGTACTCTCTTGCAAACGCCTCATCACTTACACGATTATTATAAGCGGTCTTATCAGCTTCTATGAGGGTTGAAGTATCAATATTTAATTTGAATTTTGGTCTATCCTCACCAAATAAAATCGGATCTTTGCTATCCGTTTCCTTCTCCACTGTCACCGTAATCGCTCTTGGCGTAATCTTACCTATATTCAGCGTGCAGCTTCCACCCGGCTTAATTTCTGCCCCTGTTGCTTTATCACGAAGGACATAATACTCAAGCAGGCCAGAGTCTTTTGGTTCAAGATTAATATTGCTTATTGTAAGTGGTTTCTTCTCTCCTGCATTCGCATTATCAAAATACGCTTCTTCGTTAAAGGTAATATAAAGAACCTCGCCATCATGATCAATCGCTTCCAGCACCTTGCCTTCAGGCTTAAGCTTAATCGTATTTATGCCATTGTACTGCTTTGTAGGTGGTTTTTCGCCCTCAGCATCAAATATGGAGTCTTCATCTATAAATATTTCCTTTTTTTCAAACTTAAATATAACTGTACAGTATGTTACCTCAGCAGCACCATGTTCATTTATGGAATTGTTATCTGTTATTTTAAGCTCTATCTTCGGTTCGCCGGTTGCCGTAACCTTGTGTGGCAATGTTAATGGATACCCTATCATAAAGCCATAAATTTTAGTTTCATCCCCACTAACTATATAGTTACGTATCTCTATGCCATATGGTTGTATATTTCCCGATAAAACTTCGCAGGTAAAGTTAGCGCTTAGACCCGGATTGTTATCAGTCGCATATGCAGGATAAAAGTCACCTATGATTTCCTGTCCATACTGCGCTGTTATGACTAAATTACCAGCTTCGTCATATGATACAGCACTACCTCCTCCTGCAACTTTAATATTAGATACAAGCTTGACTTTTTTATACGTCCATATTGCTTCAAGGCTATTGCCCATAACATTTATTTCATCAGTGACATTAGCTGAACGTGTACAAAGCAAGCTTACAGATACCGTTTCACCAGGATCATATATCTCCTTAGTGACAGTATCTCTCCAACCGGTAAGTTCATATCCGTCATTTTTTACCCATGCTTTCATTTCTTCCTGGGAAGGAAGTGTAATTGTATCGGTATATTTAAGATTTTCCCTTTTTTCTACCTTTTCTTTTCCATCTAAAAGCTCCATAAAGCTAAATCCATCAGGCTGTGCATCAAGCGCAATCGTTATATTATCAACAGGTTCAAATGCAGCACTAACATACACAGCGTTACTGCTGCCATCAGGATTTATCTGATTGGCCCCGGTTCCTTTTGTAATTGTATAGGCGCCGTCTGCAACCGGAGTCGTCCCACTGAGCAGTCCCACATATTTATATCCCCATTTTCCAATTTTACCTGCTGCCCAATCCTTGTTTGGAACAATAAATTGGATTTTATCATCTATGACATCTAAGGAATTATATGTTACGTGATTTTCTTCTTCACCACTTAAGCCATTCGTTATAATAACATCATATTTTGTTCTTTTTGCTTTAACGTAAAGCGACAGTCCTCCCTGTCGTAAATGACTGTCAGTAGTTAGAATTTTGTCTTGAGTCACTGGCTCAGTAAATTTTGTATCAAAATATAAATCTGAAATTTCCAACCCATCTGTACTATCTATGTCATATATTTGCTTGGCAATATATCCCTTCGTAACTGTTGCTCTAACGTCAGCAATATCATAGTAGTTTCCATCATCAGATTTTGTAAGTGGTATGCCACTCTCATAAGGAATTGAATACACAAGGCTATTACCATCTGTTGTGCCATTTGAGTACACTCTGAATACAGCAAGGGACATTTTAGGAAATTCATATGTATCATTTGCACTATACAAATCATATTCCTGACTTATAATCTCACCGTTTTCACCATACTGACTGTCAATGAGGTTTGTATTTATGCTATCGTCTTTTTCTTCATATATATCAAGATTTTCAAAATCTCCCTCGCCTGTCTGCGAGCCATCCGAACCAATATTGCCATCCCCTGCATCTCCACCATTTGCATTATCCACATTCACGGCGTCCGTACCTGAAGCAGTATTAGACGCACCCGCAGAAGATGATGTATCCGCAGACGAAGTCAGAAAAAGCGATTGCGTTATGAGCATAACCATAACCATGGCTGATGCAACAAGCTTCTTTCCATTACCCTTTCCCCAATATATTGCATGAGAAATAGCGCTGATAACCGCAACCAGCGCAAGTGTAGGATACACAAGTATTCTATGTTTCTTGCCGACCTCCAATAATTTTCTTATAAGTTTGTCTTTCAGATTCATCATTCCACCTCATTAATCATGTTTCAACCCAATGGGTTATTCTATAAAATCAACCTGTTTAATATGTAAAATGTAAAGGTACAAATAATCATAAAAACCCATAATCATTCATACCATTCATTATTCTATCACATATCATTAAAAAGTGAAAGACTTTTTAAAATTATTTGAACCACATTATTTGAACCACATTATTTGAACCACATTATTTGAACCACATATCATAAACCGACTGTTTCCAAAGAGGCACATAGCTTCCTGCATAAAAAGAATCCAAATGATTATTTAGATAGTTTATTTCTTCCTCAATCTGCTGTTTGCTCATGCCAGCCTTGTAAAAGGGCTGTTCCTTTACCCATACGCTGTCGTAATATCTTTCATATCTTATTTCTGAATATTTTGATACAGTCCTGTTTTCTCCTGATTGCCTGCCGTGTCCGTCACCGTACATGTTATTTTCCAATATAAACCCCTCCTCCTTTGGCACAGGTATACCCTTCTTATGAAGGGTATATCAGTCTTGTGTCATCTATGTTATTTAACACCTGTTCCAAAAATCTTTTGCTTATATATCTTGCCATAGGCAGATTCATGTCAAGATAATTGCCACAGTCTCTTGCAGACGCACCGGGAACCGCATCATCAAAGGTACTCATAAACTCATACAGCTCTTTCATAAGCGGAATAATATCCTTTGACTCATAATCCCCTGCAAGTATAAGATAAAAACCGGTTCTGCACCCCATAGGTCCAAAATATATAGTTTTTTCCCCATAATCCTTGTGATTTCTTAAAAATGTTGCGGCAAGGTGCTCAATTGTATGTACCTCGGCAGTGTTCATCACCGGCTCAAAATTTGGTCTTGTCATTCTTATGTCAAAGGTTGTTATAACATTTTCAGCCACCTTATCTTTTCTTGAAACATACACGCCTGGCAACAGCCTAGTGTGATCGATTAAAAAGCTCGCTATTTTTTCCATTACATCGTCTCCTCTCTTGAACATCAATATTTGTCAACAAGCTCTGTCATAAGCTTTACGCTGTGCTCGATTGCCTTTGCCTCAAAGGTCGGATAGTCCTCCGTGGCACTGTCGTCCGCTTTATCCGATATCGCCCTTATAATGAGGAACGGAATCTTATTCAAATATGCCGCCTGCGCTATGGCAGCCCCCTCCATCTCCGTACAGCAGCCTGCAAAATTTTCCAATATGTACTGCTTCTTAGCCTTATCTGACACAAACTGGTCGCCGCTCACAACCCTGCCACAGAATACCTTAATGTCAGGATTTACCCGCTCACAACATTCCTTTGCCAAGTCTCTAAGCTTCTCGTCTGCAATAAATGTTGAGGTTTCCATCCGCGGAATAACTCCAAGCTCATAACCAAAGCCTGTAGCGTCAACATCGTGCTGCATCGTGTCTGTGGCTAAAACGATATCCCCTATATCTATATCAGCATTAAGGCTTCCTGCAATTCCCGTGTTTATCACACCGTCAACAAGGTATTCATCAACAAGAATCTGTGTACAGATGCCTGCATTTACCTTGCCGATGCCTGAACGCACAACCACAACATCCTTTCCCATCAGCTTTCCCTTGTAAAAGTCCATTGACGCCTTTGTCTTAATCTCAACGTCCGTCATCTTTTCCTTTAATTTACTTACTTCCTCGTCCATTGCTCCAATTATTCCAAGCATTTTTCATCCTCCTTAAAATATAAAATGTGTTCTATAAATGCGAACGGTCCATATACATAAATACTAGCTGGAAAACGGTTCGGATATAGAACCTAAATTTTACTGAATTTATAGAACGAAACAGAACTAATCTGACATTTACAATATCATATTTCATTTTTAAATGCAATACATAAAATAAAATACTTTGACTATCAGCGTATATTTTTATATAATGTTATATAATCCTATTAAAAGAGGTGAACACAAATGAGGCAGCGTTTAAATATTGGACTGCTTATAGATGATATCGATGCCGTTTTTACAAACGAAGCCTGCAAGGGTGCAGTTTTGGCAGCCAAGGCAATCGATGCAAACATGTTTATATTTCCGGGTGGTTATTTGGACCATGAGGATATTTCAGACGAGCACCTGAAATACGAATACCAGTACAACACCTTATTTGAGTTTGCCTGCAATAAGCATTTAGATGTTTTATATATTATGATGGGCATGATTGCAGGACGTGTTCCCGACAGTGACAAGATTGCCTTTCTTGAGAAGTTTACAGGCATTCCCGTTGTTGCGCTTTACACGAAAATGGACGGCTACACCTCTGCCACCTTCGATAACCGCATCGGTTTTTCAAAGGCAATCAGGCATTTAATCACAGAACATAACGCCAAAAAAATAGGATATGTCAGTGGTCCGCGGACAAATGTTGACGCCATGCAGAGAATGGACACCTTCAAGCGTGTGCTTACTGAGGAAAACATACCTATTATTGATGATTATATCATATACGGCAACTTTGAGGAAAGCAGTGAGGGAATCATACGTGAGCTTGTGGAGCAGCATCCCGAAATTGAAGCCCTTGTTTTTGCAAACGACAGAATGGCATTAGGCGGCTACCGCGCATTTCAGAAAATGGGTATTCAGGTCGGCGAGGACATACTCGTTGTCGGCTTTGACAATTCCGTTTTTGCGCCTACATTAAATCCGCCTCTCTCCACGGTGGAGGCAAATGCTTCCGAGCTTTCCTATCAGGCTGTATACAATGCACATCATTTTCTTAAAACACAGGAAATGGAAAATATGGAGGTAAAAACTCATTTTATAAAAAGAGCCTCCTGCGGGTGCAATAAATTTGATACCGAAGGAATATCAGGTATGCTTGAATTTGACCATACGACAGCCAAGGAAGATATCAATTTGAATGCCATACACAGATTCCTTTTCGGAAATTATTTAAAAGGCGGTATCATTCAGCGTATTAAGGATGACATATCTGTCTTTATAAAAATGCTTTTTGATTTGGCAGATGAAAAGAATGTTGAAAAAAATGAAAAGGACCTTGAGGTTCTTTTTATGCAGCTTATAAACAATTCCCTGCTTCAGTACACGACCGTAGAGCTGTTTTTTAACCTTCTCATATATATGCAGCAGACACTTACCAACAGAATTGACAACAATGAGGATAGGCTCAGGATAGTGAATACATTTTCTAAAATGTACCGTGACCTTGCCATGTCAAACTGTCAAATTGTTCAGGAGCGTGAGCAGGGCTTAGACCGCATCTCACACCTCATAAATAATATGACTGCAAATATGTTTCTTATGGAAAACAGCATCGAGGTTCCGTATGACATTGCACTTGACAATTTAAGCAGTGTGGGAATCCAAAGTGCATATCTGTATACCTATCAAAACACGATACACCATGCCAGGGGCACTGCATGGACAAAACCAAATAAAATTCTTTTCAAGGCATATTATGACGGCGATAAGTCTTACCCTGTGCCTGAGGAACAACAGCTACTTACAACAAATAAGCTTTTTAATAACCCTTTTATTATTTCAGACCACGCAAGAATCATGGTGCTTTCTCCGCTTTTTTCAGGTGAAGAATTGTTTGGCGTGCTTTTTTCCGAGGTAGATTACAAGGATTTTGGCAATATTGCCTCCATAAGCTTTCAGATTTCTGCCGCATTAAAATCCTTCCTGTTGCTTGAGCAGCAGCAGGAAATTCAGGCAAGAATGTCTTTAAATCTCAATCAGATAAAGGAAAGCAACCAGCGTCTCAGTGTTATATCACAGTCGGATGAGCTTACAGGTCTGTATAACCGCAGAGGCTTTCTTGAGCATGCACAAAGCATCATACACAACAAGAAAAACAATGGAAAACATGGACTTATCGTATACGCTGACATGGATAATCTTAAAATGATTAACGATAAATTTGGACATGATGAGGGCGATTTTGCGCTGAAGGAAATTGCCTCCATTCTCACGGATGTTTTCAGACGTTCAGATATTGTGGGACGGCTTGGTGGCGACGAATTTACTGCGCTTGCCCTTGTAAATATAGAAAACTATGAAAACATTATGCGGCGACGCATAAATGAAGTGACACTCAGACACAATAAGGCGGCTGGCAAGCCATACCCGATTGAGATGAGTGCCGGTATTTATGAATTTGAATGTAATACTGACATAAATGTATATGATTTACTTGCTGCATCAGATGATCTCCTTTACGAGGACAAAAAACGCAGAAAAACAATGCGCAGCTAATATTATGGTGCCTCGATATTTTGTACAACGCTGTGGAGTATTTCAACAAGCACCTTTGGCAAGAATGGCTTTACAATATAATCATCACACCCAAGGTCAGTTGCCTTTTGGATAGACGCAAAATCCTTATATACTGACATAAATACAATCGGTGCATCCGTTTTTTCACGAAGCCGTTTGTATACCTCAAAGCCGTCCATATCCGGCATCTGTATATCAAGCAAAATGATATCTATAACTACCTTTGAGATTATTTCCAGTGCCTCATGCCCGCTTTTCACGGAATAAATATCATACTGCGGCTCATCCTCCAGTGCAAACTTGATAAATTCAACATTCATCTCCTCGTCATCAACAATCAGTACATTCTTCTTGAATTCAATTTTTTGACACAGGCTGTAATTTACATCTTCATCTATCATCTGTATCATTATCTTAGCAATTTCAGGGTCAAACTGCGTTCCCATTCCCTTTTCAATTTCTTTTCTCACCGTTTCCTGTGGAAGCACATCCCTGTAGCTTCTGTATGACGTCATCGCATCATACGCATCAGCAACACCGATTATCCTTGCAATTTCAGGTATGTTTTCACCTTCCAGTCCATTTGGATAGCCTTTTCCGTCATATCTTTCATGATGCCACTTTGCTCCCTGTGCAATACTCGGGTTTTCCGTCAATGTCTTTAAAATATGATGCCCTGCAATCGGATGTAATTTAATGTAACCAAATTCTTCATCCGTAAGCTTTGATGGTTTGTTTATAATGCTGTCAGGTACATGTATCTTTCCTACATCATGAAGCAGTCCTGCATAATATATTTCCTTTATCTCACTCTCAGACTTTCCCATATGTATTGCAATTTCTCTTGCATACTTCGCAACACGTTGGGAATGACCGTTTGTATATTTATCCTTCGCATCTATCGTTCTTGCAAGCGTTTGAATGATTACGTCGTTTAATCTCTCTTTTTCAGCTCTGCTCTCCTCCAGCATTTCCATATGCCACTTTAACCTGCGGAACAGCATTGCACATAATACTACGATTATAATAAATACGACAAGACATACGATTATGTTTCTTACAATCAAAGCCCACGTATCATGGAAAAGCTTTGTATTGCTCACAACCATGACAACATACCAGTCGTCCATTATGACCTCTGTAAATACAGTGCATTTTTCACCGTCAATCGTAACGTCAAATGTATCCTTTCCGTCATCGTATATTCTAGTCATAAGGTCCTGCATTTCAGGCATATCATTATAATTTTTTCCTTTTTCTATTTCTTCGGAATGTGCCACAACCAAACCGCTTTTATCAACGATAAAACCATAACCCATGTCCCCCATGTTTACGTCCATCATCATAACCTGCACTTCATTTAAGTAAATATCCAAAGAAATTACACTTTCGCCATCATATAACAGCTTGCAAACCGAAATGATAATTGTATTTGTCTGTGCATCAAGATAAGGCGGTACTATCGCAGGCTCTCCGTCTGCCTCCTTTGCCACAATATACCATTCTCTTTCCTGCGGCACATAGTCGTCGTCCGGAACCCACTGAATACCATCAATATATTCATCCATAAAAAGACCATAAATGCCTGTAAAGTTTTCATCTACGTCCACAAGGTAACGCTCAGACTGGTCTATTAAAAAATCGCTGATTTCTTCCTTTGTTGCACCAGCCTTCATCATATATTCCACCGATATTGACGTAACCTCCAAAACATTCATGCCCTTTAAAAGATAGTATTTTAACTGTTCCGTTTCCTGTTTCAGGTTACTACGTCCAAGTGCAAGAAGCTCATCCTTCGACTGCCTGTAAAAGGACGCAAAATTAATCGTAACCATCGATGCAAGCGCAATCAGGATGATTATGATTGTGAAAATATACTGTTTTGCATCCTTACTTTTCATTTTTATGTATCTTCCTATTCTAAATTATTTATGGTGTCGTTTCTGACAGTTGAGTAGAACGTGATGTCTGCCACAATTTCCACATTGTTATCTTAATCTGTTATGCCCTTCTGACAATTGACTGGAACGTGTTGTCTGCCACAATTTCCACATTGTTATCTTAATCCGTGGTGTCGCTTCTGACAGTGGACTGGGACGTGATGTCTGCCACCTGCTGCGATATATTTATGGTTAATATCTCTTACAGCCGGTAAGGAATGATCCATCTTGCTATTTAAACTGAATATTTTTTTATGACATTGTTTCTGACAACCGGCTGGCAGACCTTCCATCTGCCCTCTTAATTATATATTGAGCTAACTTATGTTGCATGCAATTACAATCAATTTTAAATGGATTTCTTCATACATACTGATACATTGGATACCTTGATAAAATTTTATTGCTGATACTCCCAAAATACTCCCTCACACACTGGTACTTACATAGCATTTATGGTTTATAGCATTTCCGTGTAACATGAAAACACATTTGTTGACAGCATGATTCTGTGATATTTATGACATTATGTTTATTTTTATCATAACTTTTTTCGTTTATTTTTTTGTATGGTACTTAATATTTTTTGTTATATTACAGTTTTTGTTTGCTTTTTATTGTATAGCATTTAATATTTTTTTGTTATATTACAGTTTTTGTTTGCTTTTTATTATAAATCATTTAACCTTTTTGTTATATTGCAGTTTAGGTTTACTTTTATTGTGGTGTGCTTAAATTTTTTGTTATACTGCTTTTATTGTAGGGCATTTAATTTTTTTGTTATATTACAATCTCATTTGCATTTTTGTATAATAGTTATCACTTATTTTTTATTATATAGTATTTAACAGCTTATATCAACAAAAGTTTATCCGAAACAGCTAAAACAGCTAAAATTCCATCATTTCAGTTATTTTGTACGGTGTGCAACAGTCCTATGAAGCCGTCCCGAATTTGCTAAATCCCCTAATTTCAGTTGTTTTGTACCCGATTCATGTATCTGTCCCATTCAAATACAGCCTTTTCAAATAATATATTCAGATAATAGGAATCTGACACGGTTTCCTCACTTTCATCTTCAAATTCAATTCCCAAGGAATAACTCATCATGTCATCAGCTTTATTAAAGTCATTTTTATCTATAAAATATAAATAGGCACCATTACACTGTTTAAGCAGTTCCCCAAGCTCCTCCTCAGCAAGCTTACGGTCCGGAACCTCATTTATAAGTACGTCATTTGCATCATAATATTTATATCCATCTTTAACGCCGTCCGTAATTTTCCCCTTTATGAACCTGACAGTTGTAGTCCCTGCATAGCTGTCCGTGTAGTTTGTATTTTGAGAATTGTCCTTTTTAACAATAAGTGCTTCAAGCACCAGCATGATACAATCCTTTTCTGCATTAAATTCAACTATCCTGCAATCCTTATATGAAAAACTCTCTATTTCATTTACGCTTTTATAATTCATTTTAAATCTCCCTTATATAATTTTTTAGATACATAAATGCACCTTATATTATTATCATGCTGCTCTAAGTTTCATTTGATTTTTTGATTTCACGTATTTTTTTGACTTCATGCGATTTTATAGCTTCATATGATTTTTATGACTTCGGTGGTTTTATAACTTCACGCAGCATTTTGGCTTCATGCGATTTTATAACTTCACATGTTTTTTGCTTCATGTGATTTTTATGACTTCTGTGATTTTATAACTTCACGCAGCATTTTGGCTTCACGTGGTTTTAACATTACGGAGACTTATAAACGTATAAGCTCCGTAATGCATATTATATCATTTATAATTAAATTATAACATAATGTGAAACAGTAAAAAATAATAAATAACATGAAATGATAAGAAATTTAATACCACGTAACATAAATGATAAATAATAAGTAACATAGATAAATAATACCAACATATGTAACAATACACAACTAACAAAAAACGATAACAGAATTGAAGAATAAAAAGAATTTGAAAAGAAATATTATTTCGTATAAATAAATTATACAAATTAGTTTTTCTTTAAAGCCTACCTTATTAGGCAAACTTTTGAATTTTAGCACTATGGTCAGCCACAACCTTTTTTATAATGCTTATATCTTCCTGCATTACATCAAACTGCATAACACCTGTCTGATATCTTTCATATGTAGATATATAACAGGATTCAATGTTTCCAATACGAGGAACGACATTATTCTCAATTGTAAGCTCAATATTTGTTACACGCGGCTTAACATCCTCATCAACTATTGCCTCGATGTTTGCTAGTCGTGGCTTAATATCCTTATCAATTGTCGCTTCAATGTTTACTAATCTCGGCTTAATGTCTTTATCAATTGTCGCTTCAATGTTTGCTAATCTCGG
>JAMPFU010000001.1:86053-174917 GCA_023664385.1 Clostridium sp.
CTAATCTCGGCTTAATGTCTTTATCAATTGTCGCTTCAATGTTTGCTAATCTCGGTAATACATCGTTTTCTAATGTAAATTCAACCTTATCAAGCCTATATTCAACCTTGTCAAGTCTCTGCTCTACCTTGTCAAGCCTCGCGTCTATCCTATCCAATCGTTCATATACGGGCTCTAATTTTATATCCATCAAATTGGATATTGCGAATAACAATTCGTTGTCTGACATGTGTTTTACCTCCTTTCCCCTATACTAAGACCAGCTGCGTTACTTCACAGCTTCACCACAAGAATAACTCATGGCTAAAATCCTCCGTAAAATATATACTACCACATCAGCCGCAAAATGTATATAGTAAATTAATTTTTTTATACTCCTGAGCTGTCGCGCCAAGGATTCAAGACACATAGTTGTTTACCCATGACAAGTCTCATTTTCTTTAAACGGAGAAAATAAAAGAAGCTGTACACTAAGAAAAAATTATATTCTTGATGCAGCAGCCTCTTTTATATTTTGTTTATAGAAACTTTTTACTTAAAACAGTCTTCAAAGGATTCATCAAGCAACAGCGTGCCCTGTGCCTTTTTATGTAAGTCACGGAGCTTAACTAAGTCAATCTCCAATGGGTTCTTTTTAATGCGCCAGCCATTCTCCAAATCATTATCCATTAAATATTGAACTGTAACTATGGTACCATCCTCATAGTACAAGGAAGCATCATAATAATGCATACTCTCTTTTCTGCTAAAATCAATATGCTGAACAAAATAACCTGCTTTACATAATGCTATGGCCGTCGTAAGGTCAAACACTTCACCAAGTAAACGTTGCAGTTTGTCAACATGCGCAAGACTTACCTGAATTGTATCCTCAAGCTTTTGCTGATCATTTTGGATATCAATACGTATTTCCTGTAATTTTTTTACTAAATCAATAACTTCTGTATCCATATTCTACAATCTCCTTTACTTTAAATTAATAATTCACAAAAAGCAAGGCCTCTCAAGCTGAAATACAGCTTGAGAAACCTTATTTTTATTATATTATCCATTCGTAGTGAAAATTTCCTCTACGCATCAAACTAGTACCACTTATTAGAACTTACCTTCCTTTGCTGCTTCCTCTATAGAAACTGCAACTGCAACAGTCATACCAACCATAGGGTTGTTACCTGCTCCGATAAGACCCATCATTTCTACGTGTGCCGGAACGGATGAAGAACCTGCGAACTGTGCATCGGAATGCATACGTCCAAGGGTATCTGTCATACCGTATGAAGCAGGACCTGCTGCCATGTTATCAGGGTGAAGTGTACGTCCCGTACCGCCACCTGATGCAACTGAAAAATATTTCTTACCCTGCTCAATACACTCTTTCTTATATGTACCTGCAACCGGATGCTGGAAACGTGTAGGGTTCGTAGAGTTACCTGTAATAGAAACGTCAACGCCCTCCTTGTGCATAATTGCAACGCCTTCAGGTACTGAATTTGCACCGTAGCAGTTTACCTTTGCACGAAGTCCCTCTGAATAAGATTTTCTGAATACTTCCTTAACCTCGTTTGTGTATGGGTCATACTCAGTCTCAACAAATGTAAAGCCGTTTATTCTTGCAATAATCTGTGCAGCATCCTTTCCAAGACCGTTAAGAATAACCCTGAGCGGCTCCTTACGAACCTTGTTTGCCTTCTCAGCGATACCAATAGCACCCTCTGCCGCTGCAAATGACTCATGACCTGCAAGGAAAGCAAAGCACTTGGTTTCTTCCTCAAGAAGCATTTTTCCAAGGTTACCATGTCCAAGACCAACCTTACGTGTATCAGCAACAGAACCTGGAATACAGAACGCCTGAAGTCCCTCTCCGATAGCTGCTGCTGCATCTGCTGCTCTCTTACAGCCCTTCTTGATAGCAATTGCTGCACCTACCGTATATGCCCAACATGCATTTTCAAAGCAGATTGGCTGGATACCCTTAATTTGGTTGTACACATCTAAGCCGGCATCCTTGGTAATTTTCTCTGCCTCTTCAATAGAAGCGATACCGTAGCTATTTAAAACGCCGTTGATTTTATCAATTCTTCTCTCATATGATTCAAATAAAGCCATTTTCGTTACCTCCTTCTATTATTTAGTAATCTCTTTGTCAGTTCTAGGGTCAATAATCTTAACTGCATCAGCAACACGACCATACTGTCCTACAGACTTCTCATATGCCGTATTCGGGTCATCACCCTTCTTGATGAAGTCAGTCATCTTTCCAAGATTGACAAACTGATAACCAATAATAAGATCCTCAGCATCAAGTGCTATTCCTGTTACATAGCCCTCTGCCATTTCAAGGTAACGCGGTCCCTTCTTAAGGGTACCATACATAGTACCAACCTGTGAACGAAGACCCTTTCCAAGATCCTCAAGACCTGCTCCAACAGGAAGACCGTCCTCTGAGAAAGCACTCTGAGTACGTCCATAAACAATCTGAAGGAACAACTCTCTCATTGCCGTATTGATTGCATCACATACCAAGTCAGTATTCAACGCTTCCATAACTGTAAGTCCCGGGAGAATTTCCGCTGACATAGCCGCTGAATGGGTCATGCCTGAACATCCTATAGTCTCAACCAATGCCTCCTGTATAATACCTTCCTTAACATTTAAAGTAAGCTTGCAGGCACCCTGCTGTGGAGCACACCAGCCAATACCGTGTGTAAGACCTGAAATGTCTTTAACCTCTTTTGCCTGAACCCACTTTGCTTCTTCCGGAATTGGGGCACAGCCATGATGTACGCCCTGTGCAACCGGACACATGTTTTCAACTTCCTGTGAATAAATCATTTTGAGACTCCTTTCAATTTATAGAATTTTCTTAATTGACGTTTTTCTAAAAATAAAACAGCTTCATTACCGTCATTCAAATTAATTAAGAAAAACATCACTGCATCTATTTTCTCACAAAGTGAATAATTAGTCTACTATTTTTTGACATTTTTGAACCAAATTTTTGTATCAAATTTTGAAGGAACAAGGTGCCTTCGTCACTCTTTATGCTACCATAACTTTAATGGCACTTTGGACGAATCCTAGCAGGATTTTTAATCCTGCCTTATAAGGAAGTTCGGAGAAATTACCTATATAAAAAGGAGCTGCGTACCAGACGGCACATCAGCCCCATTTTCTTAAAATGCTTTTAAACTATAATTGTATGAAAGCCTACTTTTTTTCCTTCGCAGGCTTCTTCGCTTCCTTTGTGTCTTCTTCCTTTGCCTTCTTATCATCAACCACATCATCCTTAATCTCTGCCGAGCCTGCCTTTTCAACCTCAGCTATGGCATTTTTATGCATAGGAATACGACAATTTTTGTTATTACCAAACTCAACAATAACAGTTGTATCATCAACAATGTCGAGCAATGTACCATAAAATCCGCCGGTTGTCATGATATTGTCGCCAGGCTCCATAGCATTATGCAGATCCTCCATCGCCTTCTTCTGCTTTTTCTGTGGTCTTATAAGCATAAAATAAAATACAAGTATCCATATAATAATGACAAAAATAAAACCTACTGCACTTCCTGCCTGTCCTTCTGCTGTTGCTTCACTTGCTGCTTCTAATAACATTTAAAAATTCCTCCTAATTATTCTTAAAGCCCTCCAATTTGCACCGCTTATACTCCAAAAAACGGTGTTCAAGAATTGCCTCCCTAATCTCTCTCAACATATTATTATAAAAATACAAATTATGCAATACACAAAATCTCATTCCGAGCATTTCTTTCGCCTTAAGCAGATGTCTTATATACGCTCTTGAATACCTTTTACATACCGGACACCCGCACCCTTCTTCTATCGGATGTTCGTCTGCCTCATATTTTGCGTTGAACAAATTAAGCTTTCCGTTATTTGTATAAACATGTCCATGCCTTCCGTTTCTTGTAGGGTACACGCAATCAAAAAAGTCAACGCCCCGCTCAACAGCTTCAAGAATATTCGCAGGCGTTCCAACACCCATAAGATAGGTGGGCTTTTCCTTTGGCAAATATGGAACTACAGCCTCAATGATTCTGTACATTTCATCATGGCTTTCACCCACAGCAAGGCCACCAATGGCGTATCCGTCAAGATTAAGCTCTGCTATCTGTTTTGCATGCTCAATACGAATATCATCAAAAATCCCGCCCTGATTGATGCCAAACAACATTTGCTCCTTGTTAATTGTATCCTCCAAATTATTCAGCCGTTCCATCTCAGCCTTACATCTTACAAGCCATCTTGTAGTCCTGTCCACAGAAGGCATGATGTAGCTTCTGTCTGCTGTGGAAGGCGGACACTCATCAAATGCCATGGCAATTGTAGACGCAAGATTTGACTGTATCTGCATACTCTCCTCAGGTCCCATAAATATTTTTCTTCCATCTACATGCGAATTAAAATAAACGCCTTCCTCCTTAATTTTTCTAAGTCCTGCAAGGGAAAACACCTGAAAGCCTCCCGAATCCGTAAGTATCGGCTTATTCCATGACATAAACTTATGTAAACCGCCCAACTGTTTTATAAGCTTATCACCAGGTCTTACATGAAGGTGATATGTGTTGGAAAGCTCAACCTCCGTACCAATATTTTCCAAATCCTCTGTAGACACAGCACCCTTTATGGCAGCAACCGTCCCCACATTCATAAAAACAGGGGTTTCAATCACTCCGTGAGGTGTTTTAAGCTGCCCTCTTTTTGCATTTCCGTCTGTTGTTATAAGCTTATACATTTCTATTTACTCCATAATATCTTTTAAATTTCTTGCAAACATCCATATAGTATGATAAATAATAAATAAGACACCATACTGACAAACTGAAAGCTTCAATCTGTTTTCTATCATAAATTATAAAGGATGCCGTTATGTTTCGTATTTGGGGAAAGATAATGAAAGAAAATAAAGTAATGCGTGACTATACCGTATGCATAGACAACCAAAGCATGACAAGAACACAAAAGGTCTATCATGCCTTGGATGAAATCTGCGTAAAATTCGACCTGCCGAAACCCTTATGGCTCAAGAAAAATCAGCAGGATTTCATAAGAACCGCACGCACAAGATTTAATCAGGATAACTTTATTGAGCAAATTAACTTTGATTATCTTGATTTTCAAATCATTGAGGAGGATGATTAAATGTCGTATTCATCTGTGTATTCTTCCCCAATGTATTCATCTTCTTCAGAAGCATTTTCATCCGGATATTCTCCATTCAAATCTTCTGAATATCCTTCATCAGAAGCATACGCCTCACTTTGATATTCCTCATCATAAGCATCTTCTTCACTGTCAGCAGCTTCCTCCGAATATTCCTCATTCCAAGAATCATCAGATGCTTCTTCCATATCAGCATCCCCTGCTGCCGCAAGCTCATCCCCAGCTTCTATCACTTCCTCCTCAGCAGCATCATAATTATCTTCAGCAGCTTCCTCATCTTCCGACTCCTCTGTTATTTCAGTGGCAGCCTCCTCCGCCATGTCCTTCATTTTCTCATCATCACTATTTTTAAGGCTTCCGATTATATCTGCAATCTGATTTAATTCGGCAATAACAAGGTTAAGCTCATAAAGATTCTTCTGACAAAGCTCAACTGACTGCCTTGCATTTGACTCTATTTTCTGGCTTGCCTGCTGCTGGCTTGCAACACCATCTATAATGGAATTATTTGACGCATCAAGATTGTTGCTTATACTGTCAAGCTGCTCCATCTCCATGTGAAGCTGGTCAACGGCTCCTGCGATTACCTGAAATGAATTGTCAGCCGCGTCGATGCATTTTGCCTGTTCAGCCACAGAATGTACACTTTGCTCTATAAGGTCAGATGTATGCTTTGCCAGCTCGGTAACACCCTTTAACAGCGACGTAATATTGTCGATTGAGCTTCTTGTATCATCTGCCAGTTTTCTTATTTCATCTGCAACCACGGCAAAGCCTCTGCCCGCATCGCCTGCCCTTGCAGCCTCTATTGACGCATTTAAAGCAAGCAGGTTTGTCTGACTTGATATCTGATATATAATCTGCGTGATTTCCTCTGCCGAAGCAACCTTTTCACAAAGCTCAGCAGACACTCTTGTAACATTGTCATTTGCAACATTGATATCCTCTGATTTATCCTTCAAATCCTCAATCACCTTAAGACCTGACTGTACGGATTTTATCGCCTTGTTTGTAGACTCCACGGTACTGTCCTTAACATCAATCAGTGTATCTATAACATCCTGTATCTGCTGCGTCATGTCAGATGTATTCTCCATCTCTGAAACCATGTCAGAAACCTCTGCGGATATGGCATCAACAGAACCGGTAACCTCTGTTGTTGCATTTTGAAAATTATCAAGCTTGTTTTGAAGAAGCTGAATATGGGTATTTCCATTGTCGACAACCTTTACCATATTCTCGGTAATCTCCTCCTGATAGGCAACATGGTACTCTATCTCCTGCTTGTCAGTCTGCTGCTCACGAAGCACTATCTCACATGCATATATGATTCCCACAGTAAAAACAATGGCAAAAACAAAAAGCTCTACCCACGAAAGCGACGGAATAAACCCGTTGCGTGCAATCTGAATGATTGTCTCAATAAGCAGTCCGATTACCGATATTCCACAGGTTGCCTTAATGTGTGACGTATCCATGTAAATGATGCACATTCCCATAGCCACATATATCGGTATGGCATCTATAAGACTGGAGGACGTAAGAAAGCTTATAATTACCAAGCCTGCATACAGCGATATGGTTGTGTACTTAATCATATCACTTCTGTCATTTATAATATTTAACGCTATATTTCCTGCTAAAAACAAAGCAAACAATACAATCAGTAATGCAAGATTTTTCTGATTTTTATTATTCAGTATTAGTATTAAAATTTTAGCTGCCGCAAAAGCAGCCATTATTTTCACAGCCAGCGAGTTCTTTTTTGCAAGTCTCATTCCATTCATTCACATTACCTCATTACTTTTCTTAGTTGCAAATTTATTTCTACATCAAAAAGTATAACATATTGTGTTGGTTAAAGTCTATAACATAGTTGCCATATTAATAAGTTTTTCATTATGTAAATTACACCTTTTTCTTGTACTTTTTTACTAAAGATGGTATCTTATGTTATAAATTACAGTTTAAAAGGGTGAATTATGTTTCATATAGAAGAAATAACAAAATCATATGGAAAAAAGCTTGTGCTTGACAATATTTCCCTGTCAATTGCAGAAAATGAGGCAGTCGGTATTTTAGGTGTAAATGGTTCTGGAAAATCCACGCTGCTTTCTTGTATTGCAAAAAAATATGCAGATGCAGACAGCATTAAAATCGGCTATATGCCTCAGGAAAATCCACTTTTTGACGAGCTTTCCGCCATAGACAATATAAAAATGTGGACAAAATTATCAAAGGCTGAAATAGCTGCAGCACTGAACACCCCTCCACTTTCCGACATGGGTATTTCAGATTTTGCGGGGATAACTGTTAAAAAAATGTCAGGCGGAATGAAGAAAAGAATAAGCCTTGCAATTGCGCTTATTAATAATCCTGACATTTTGCTGTTAGACGAGCCCTTTGCTTCCCTTGACCTTCCTGCAAAGGAGGACATCCTTAAAATTATGAAGGCCTTTCTCGATGAAAATAAATCCATTATCGTTGCGTCACACGACAATACTGTTTTCGATTTTTGCAGCAAGGTTTATCTTTTGAAGGATGGAACGCTTATGGACGCTAATGCTCTGATAAGCAAGGGCATCAGCTATGTAGATATTTTAAGGGGTGGGATTTAATGTTTTTATTTCTTGCAAAAGCGAACCTAACGCGATTAACAAAATATTTGCCACACCTTATTATTTCTGTATTGATTCTTCTTGCAATATGCATGACCGCAGGAATGGTTATCGCTGAAAATATCTATAAGGATAATGAACGGCAGCCTGTTTCGGTGGCATATTACCTTCCCGACGATGAAGACTCAGATTACGCAAGGCTGGCAATCGGCATGCTTGAGAGTACAAACAGCATGCAGGAGGCAGTGAAGCTCACAAGAGTATATAAAATTGCGGACGGATATTCTATGCTTGAAAATAACACTGCATTATATTTCCTCATTATCCCTAACGATTTTGTACATGGAATACTGTATGGGGCAAACACGCCTCTTGAAATTATAACCAATGACAGTGCCTCAGCTAATTCCTTTATCACAAATGAGCTTTTTCTCTCCTACGGAACATATCTCGGCATAGCACAGGCAGCAGTTTACAGTGTGCTCGATACCACAAGAGCGGCGGGTTATTCCGACAGTGAGGTTTCCGACATACAAAATGCCGTCAACATGACATTTCTTGACCGTTCGCTTAACAAGGCACAGTATATGGACAATAAATCTGCAACCCATGAAGGCGGATATACCGTCAAGCAGCATTATCTTTCCTGTGCCGTTATGCTTGTACTTTTTTTTGCAGGCTTTGTTATGATGCCTTTTATGAAAAACTATTCAAATGGAATGCTTATGCGTCTTGAGATTGCAAAAATACATAAATGCCACCTTCTGCTGCAAAACCTGATGTGTATGTTTATTGCCACAATGATAGCCTATATTCCTTGTCATTTTATAATCGGCATACAGGAAAAAAATATTAATACAGCCGATATTGCTTACCTATTAATTGCAGCTTTCGGGGTATCGCTTATCACTGCCATTATCGGTACATTTGGCACACAGGAATTTGCGTGCAATATGATGTTGTTTACAGTGACGCTTCTACTGGCATACATCGGCGGAGGCATTATTCCTGATGCACTGCTGCCAAAGGCAGTTTCCCATATTTCCGGTTATCTTCCCGGAAAATATATTATAAACGCTTTATCTCACAGCTTATTTGGAGGCGGCTATGACATTTAAAAACGTGTTTACGGTTTATCAAAAACGAATATTTACAAAAAAAATGTATATTTTTACACTTGTTATGCTGCTTGCCCTTACTATAATCTACAAGTGTCTGCCTGACGCAGAAAAAACAGCAGATATAAAGGTTGGTATCTATATGGAGGATGCAGGTTCCCATGCCGACAAGCTTGCTGACAATGTTAATCATTTAAGCTCCGTATACTCATTTTATATTGCCGACAATGAGAAGCAGCTTACCGACAATATAAAATCAGGACATACAGAATGTGGCTATGTTATACCGGAAGGCTTTTTTGACAGCTATATAAGAGGGCTTTCTGGTGAACATAATATTATTCTTTATACTGCTCCCGGCACAACGCTGTCCGAAGCAATATCCGAAACGCTTTTTTCCAACATATATAAACTCTGTTCGGGAGACATTCTTCATTATGCGGCTGCCACTCCCGATTTAGCCGAACAGCTTGATTTGCTGCTTCACGCATATATTGAGAGTGACGAAATATTCCGTGTCAGTGACAGTACGGGAGGCAGGTATATTGCAGGAACCGAAATTTATACAATAGACATACCTGTATATGAGCTTTCTCTTATCCTTATGATTTTTACAGGTCTGCTTGGTCTGCTCATATATATGAATGACAGTGAACGGGAAATTTTCATTGCACTTCCTGACAGGGACAGACTGCTTTTGCTTACATCGGCAATTGCCTCTGCCATTTTGCCAGTATATGCTCTCTCAATTGTTTCATGTGCCATAACCTACGGAATAACCACAAGGCTTGCAACGTTATCCCTATGTGCATTTTTAAGCTTTGGGGGTTCGGTTTTATTAAAGCCCATAATAAGAAAAAGCACCGTTCTGACGAAGGTGCTTCCCGTAATCATGCTCTGCAGCATTGTAGTTATATTTGTACGCTCCATATTGTGATGTATGCGTATTTCATTTTTAACCAAAAATTTCATCGCCAAGTGTTATGACAGCTCTAGCGCTTGTCGCCTCAGTAATTTTATTTACGATCTCATCTTTTTTACCTACAGGTATCTCTGCCTTAAATATAACATTATCTTCAAAAACCGTATCGCATATATTGATGCCGCTCTCATTCAGTATGTACTGAAGCTTTCCCATGTCCGTATAATTTGTCTTTATTTCCACGGGAAAAATACGCTGCATAAGCTTCGTTTCACTGGCTGCCACAGCAGCCCTTGCAGCGTCAGTATATGCACGCACTAAGCCGCCTGTACCAAGCAAAATACCACCAAAATATCTTGTAATCACAATACAGATATTGTGAATACCCGACCCGCTTATCACCTCAAGTATGGGTTTTCCTGCTGTTCCCTGCGGCTCTCCATCATCGGAAAATCTGAGCAGTGGATTGTCCTCCCCAACTGAAAATGCAAAGCAGTTATGCCTTGCCCCATAGTGTTTTTTTCTTATGCCTTCAATAAAAGCGTAAGCCTCCTCCTCCGTTAGCACAGGATGAGCTACACCGATAAAGCGGGATTTTTTTTCCGTTATTTCTCCTTCGCCACCCTTTATAAGGGTTATATAGCTGTCTAACATATTGTCCTCTTGTCTAATTATTTGTGTCAAGCAGCTTCTTAAGCTCACTCATAAATGTATTTACATCCTTAAATTCCCTGTACACAGACGCAAACCTGACATATGCAACCTGATCCAAGCTTTTCAGCTCATCCATAACGATTTCGCCTATTTTTTTACTCTCAATCTCCTTGACCTCTAAATTGAATATCTTGTTTTCTATCTCATCAATGCAGACCTCTATGTCATCGATTGATACAGGTCTTTTATGACATGACTTTACAACGCCAGATTCAATTTTCGCCCTGTCGTAGCTCTCCCTATTTTTATCCTTTTTAATTACGATAAGCGGTATTGTTTCAACCTTCTCATACGTTGTAAAACGTTTTCCGCACTCATCGCACTGTCTTCTTCTCCTGATTGCCTGATTATCATCGGCTGGTCTTGAATCAATCACTCTCGTATTGTCATCGCCGCAAAACGGACATTTCATTTATGTTAGTCTCCTTTGTAATTTATTTTTCTCATATCACATGCATCTATATCTACAAGCACTATATCAGGTCCCATACGGACAATATTGCAAAATTTGATATAATACTCCGTTCCTGAACCAAAACAGGAAAATAATTTCCCCGGTCCCGGAACAATAATAGCTGTAATCTTACCTGTATCAGGGTCAAATTCTATATCGGCAATAAAGCCAAGTCTTCTGCAATCCTTACAGTTAATAACTTCCTTTTCCCTAAGATCCAGAAAGCGCATACACTTCCTCCAACCCTTTTACAAATACTATATTCAACTATTCTATCTTATGTCACCCATAAAGAAAATTGCGATTGTCCCAGGTCCTGAATGAGCACCTATGGTTGGCGATATTTCCCCTATTACAATATCCTTTGGATTGTACATTTCCTTAATCATATCCACACAGAAATTAGCGTCATCTATACTATCTGCATGACAGACAATAATAAGCTCCTGCTTATCCCGAAAGCTTCCCATTGCCGTGTCAAAATTTTTAATCATCTGCTGCAGGGATTTTTTCCTGCCCCTTGCCTTTGCCTCAAGCACAAGCTTTCCTTCATTGTCAACATGCAGCAGCGGCTTTAAGTTAATCATTGTTCCAAGCGTTGCCGCAGTTTTGGAAACCCTGCCTCCTCTGTAAAGGTAAATAAGATCTTCAACAGTAAACTTATGGACAATATTCATTTTGTCCTTTTCAAGCTTATCTGCGTTTTCATCAAGAGAAAGTCCTGCCTTCTTGTTGTTTACGGCAAGATAGAGAAACATTCCCTGTCCTCCCGATGCGCAAAGGGAGTCAACAACCCTGATATGGCACTCAGGATATTTCTCCTCAATATCGTTTTTGCTTATCATAGCATTTCCCACAGTACTGCTTATGCCTGAAGAAAGGCATGTAAAAAGAATATCCTTGCCTTCCTTTGCGATTTCCTCAAATACACCGTTTATATCCTCAAGATTTGCAGCAGCCGTCTTTGTCGGGCTTCCATTCCGCATACGGTCATAAAATTCCTTAAGTGGAAGCTCCTTGTCCTTTCCATAGGATTCACCATCTATCTCATATAATAAAGGTAAAATTCTAATTTCATTCTCCTTGGCAAATGATTTTGGTAAATCATTTGTTGAATCTGCTACAATAACATAATCTCTTTTCATCTTCGCCTCCTCAATTTATTGGATAACAAGCATCCGGCTATTCGTGGATTATCTTTGCAGGACATTTTTCCTTACATGTTCCACAGCCTGTGCATTTATTATAATCTATAACTGCCAAATGATTTTCAACTGCGATTGCTCCCTCAGGGCAGTTTTTCTGACATATGCCACAGCCGATACATCCCACCTCGCAATTTGCCTTTACATCCTTTCCAAACTCCTTGGAATTACAATCAACCACAGCCTCTGCCTCGTAAGGTATCATCTCAATAATATGCCTTGGACATTCTGCCACACACATACCACAGGCTTTACATTTATCCTTGTCTATGACTGCTATTCCTTCTATTATCTGTATGGCGTCAAACTGACATACTGCCTTACATGAACCGTAGCCGGTACAACCATAAGGACATGCCTTCGGACCCCCGCCGGGTGCATTTGCGGCAATCTTACAATCCTTAGGGCCAAAGTATTCGTATGCCTCCTTCGCCTTCTCACACGTGCCTGCGCATTTTACATGAGCAACCATTTTTCTGCTTGAAATCTCACCGCCTACAATCGCTGCGATTGCCGCTACCGTCGGCTCGCCGCCTACAGGACATCCACTTGGTGCTGCCTCACCCTTTGCAATTGCCGCAGCAAGCCCATCACAACCGGGATAACCGCAACCTCCACAGTTATTTCCGGGAAGCAGCTCCCTAATTTTAATCTCCTTCTCATCAACGGAAACCTTAAATTGTTCACTTGCCACACCAAGGAGAACGCCTGCCAAAATACCGACCACACCCACAACTGCGGCTGCTATTAATACTGATATTATATCCATTTTGTCCTCCTCCTATTTAATAAGACCTGAAAGTCCCATAAAGGCAATTGCCATAAGCCCTGCCGAGATAAGCGTGATAGGCGCTCCCTTGAAGCTTTCAGGAACATCATTATGCTCAATTTTTTCCCTTATGCCTGCAAGTATAATAATTGCAACTGCAAAGCCTACTGCCGAAAACATACCATTTATGATTGACTGTCCTACATTTAAGCCTGCCTGAACATTGCTTATGGCAATACCAAGCACAGCACAGTTTGTAGTTATAAGTGGAAGGTAAACGCCAAGTGCCTGATAAAGGGAAGGCACAGCCTTCTTAAGGAACATTTCAACAAACTGAACAAGCGCCGCAATGACAAGTATAAATACTATCGTGTTAAGATATGTAAGCTCAAGGGGCGTAAGCACATAGTAATATATAAGGCTGGTGACAGTTGAGGCAATCGTCATTACGAATATAACAGCCCCTCCCATTCCTGCCGCAGTGCTAATCTTTTTTGATACGCCAAGGAAAGGACAAATTCCCATAAACTGACTTAATACAACGTTATTTACAAATGCCGCTGAAATTGCAAGTAAAATAATGTTCATTGCCTACTCCTCCTTTCCTTCTTTTACCGTGCTTCCCTTACATAAGGTATTATGACAGGAGGCACAGTCCGCTATTGTACAAAGAGAAGGCGTGCCGCCCTCCTTTTTGGCTTTGTTAATGTTTCTCTTATTTAAAATTGCAATTATAAATGCAAGTACGATAAATGCACCTGGTGCAAATATAAATATAGGAATCGTGTAATCCTCCGGAATAATTCTTGCGCCAAAAATTGTTCCTGCGCCGAGAATTTCACGTATAATGCCGATTGTTGTAAGTCCAAGGGTAAATCCAAGTCCCATTCCGATTCCATCAAATATTGATGGCAATATCGGATTTTTTGAGGCATACGCCTCTGCCCTTCCAAGTATGATACAGTTTACAACGATAAGCGGTATAAATATTCCAAGGCTCTCATAAAGCTCCTGAACATACGCTTGCATCAAAAACTGCACAATCGTAACAAAGGATGCAATTACCACAATAAATGCCGGTATTCTTACCTTGCCAGGTATCACCTTTCTCAGCAGGGCTATCATTGCATTGCTTAAGGTAAGTATGATTGTTGTTGCAAGTCCCATTCCCGCACCATTGATTGCCGAGGTCGTAACTGCAAGGGTAGGACACATTCCAAGCATCTGTACAAATGTAGGATTTTCTTTGACAATACCTGTATATAGGCGTTCCGTAACTTTATTCATTGACACTGCCTCCTCCCAAAATCAAACCGGTTATTGCAACGGCAGAATTTACGCCATCCGTAACTGCAGATGTTGTAATTGTCGCCCCTGATATAGCATCTATGATATTTGGATCATCGCTTCCTGTTTTTGTGTAGGAAATTTCTCCCAAAGGCATATCCTTAAACTGTTCCTTAAACTCGGCTTCGTCAGCCTTCATGCCAAGTCCTACCGTTTCATTTAAGGTAAGGAAGGAAATGCCCGTTATTTTGTTTTCAGCAAGAGAAATGCCTACAGCAAGCTGAATGTCTCCTCCGTAACCACTTTTATTTGTAACAATAACAATTGTGCCTATCAACTTTCCGTCTTTATCTGCTGCCAAATTAAATTCATCTATTATACAATCCTTGTAGCCCGCCGTATGTAACGTATCATTCAAAAGCTCACTTGTAATGCTCTCACTCTGCTCCTCAATCGAAACAATGGACGCCGCCTCAGGATAAATCTCCTGATAAGCCTCCTCCTTCGCTTTAAGAGCTGCATCAAGAATAGGCTGCTTTGTAATGTCATAAACTGCACCGAGGGCAGCTCCCATAACAAGGGTTATGACAAATATGACAACAACTGCCCTGACGATACCTTTTACGTCAAACTTTGATTTTACATTTTCGCTTTTATCTGATTGATTTGTATTATCAGAAGCATTCGGCTCGTCAGTTTTATTATTTCCTTCCTGTTTATCTGCTGCTTTTTCGGCATCAGGCTTCACATCTGCCCCCTCACCAAAGGCTTTTGGAACAGTGACACGCTCAATCAGCGGTACAAAAAGGTTGCTTATTATGATAGCATAGGAAACACCCTCTGCCCCGCTTCCAAAAATTCTTAGGACAAAGGTCAGAAGTCCCAGCATAATGCCGAATATAATCTTACCCCAAGGCGTAATCGGTGATGTTACATAATCCGTAGCCATAAACCATGCACCAAGCATAAGCCCACCTCCACAGAGATGCGCAAGCGTGTACTCTAATACGCTGTAGTCCTTAACCGCCGCATAAATTGCAATGCACGCTGCAAAGGTTCCAATATATGTAAGTGGTATTTTAGGGCTTATCACTCTCTTTATCAGCAGGTACACAGCACCTATCAGAAGCGCAATCACTGAGGTTTCACCGATTGTTCCTCCAATATTTCCCTTAAACATATAACCTACAATTTCCATATCAGGCTGTACCCCTGACTTCATAATGGCAAGAGGCGTAGCCGTTGTAACACCGTCATATACAAATTGCGTCATCTGCTTTGAAAACGAAAGCAGCAAAAAGCATCTTGCGCCCAAGGCAGGGTTCATAAAGTTTTGTCCCAAGCCGCCAAAAAGCTGTTTGACAACAATTATGGCAAACACAGAGCCGATAACTGCCATCCACACTGGAAGCTCCGAAGGAAGATTAAGCGCAAGTAAAAGCCCTGTTAAAATTGCAGAGCAATCTTTAATGGTTACAGTTTTCTTTACAAGCTTTTCATATATAAGCTCAGACAGCATTGCCGAAAACATACATACTGCAACCAAAAGCCCTGCATGCGCCCCAAACTTATATATACCGAACACGGTTGCCGGAATAAGTGCAACGATTACGTCAAACATCAAATCCGATGTTGTTTCCTTACTTCTCACATGAGGAGATGCTGAAATTTTTAAATTTAGTCCTTCCATGTTTCGCTCCTCCTACTTCTTTTTATTTGCAAGCACAAGCTTTCTTGTTCCTGCGATTACTTGTGTAAGCGGACGCTTTGCCGGACATATATAAGAACAGCAGCCACACTCACAGCATTCCATACCGTTATTTTTTACGAAAGCATCAATATCCCCTGCATTTGCAAGCCGTGCAAGCTGGTTTGGCATAACACGTCCCGGGCAGACCGAAACGCATCTGCCGCATCTGATACAGGCTGACGGCTCATATTCAGAGGCTTCATCCTTGCTAAGACAAAGAATTGCCGAGGAGGATTTTGTTACAGGAAGCTCCAAGCTGTAAATTGCCTTTCCCATCATCGGACCTCCTGAAATTATCTTTGCAGGAGTCCCTTTAAAACCACCTGCCGCCTCAACCAATTCGGCATATGAGGTCCCCGTCCTTACTTTAAAATTGCAGGGATTTTCTATGGCGTCTCCCGACACAGTAACAATTCTTGTTATAAGTGGTTTTCCCTCTCGCACCGCCTCATATATGGAATAAATCGTATCAACATTGTGAACGATACAGCCCACATCCGCAGGGAGCATTTTAGAATTTATGTATCTTCCCGTATTTGCATATATAAGCTGCCGTTCTGCACCTTCAGGATATTTTGTTTTCATGGAATGAACAGTGATGTCATCGTCTGCTCCAAGCTTTTCCCTAAGCAGTTTAATTGCCTCAGGCTTGTTGTCCTCAACTGCAATGATTCCCTTTGAACCCTTAAACAGACGAAGCACAATTCTTAATCCTTCGATTATATTTTCAGGCTGTTCCATCAGCCTTCTGTAATCGGATGTCAGATACGGCTCACACTCGGACGCATTTACAATGATCCTGTCAATCTCATCTGCATTTTTAGGTGACAGCTTAACGTTTGTCGGAAAGCCTGCACCGCCCATTCCAACAACGCCTGCCGCTTTTACCGCCTCCAAAATTTCCTCCTTCTTAAGCTCACTGACAGGCTTAGTGATAGGCGTAAATTCCACCGCCTCATATTTGTTATCATTTTCAATAATTATGGAATTAACCTTTGAGCCGGAAGATGTAAGACGTGCCTCAATTGCCTTTACAGTACCGGAAACTGAAGAATGAATATTGGCAGAAACAAATCCCCCTGCCTCGGCAATAAGCTGACCTGCCAAAACCCTGTCGCCCTTTTTTACAATCGGCTTTGCCGGAGCGCCTATGTGCTGGCTTATCGGATATACCATATCTCCCTTAGGGAGGTATTCCACTATTTCCTTATCCATTGTAAGCTCTTTGCCCTCATAGGGATGTATTCCGCCCTTAAATGTGTATTTCATAAAACCTACCCCATTTCTTGAACATCAGCCCATTCCAAATTTGCTTTCAGCATATGTTCCGATTTACTTTGTAAATCGAGAACTCATGAACTGACTTCGTGTCACGGCGGCTTCACCACCGAACATAATATATGTCAAGTTTTCACAGAAAAAATGATGCAGCCACATTAAGCACCTGCCTATTCTGCATTTGTTTTGCAATATGTTCCAGCCTTACAAGGTGAAGCGGGAGCTTTACAGCAAAGATATACTAGTCCCGACAGCTTCCTTACCGAACATATTATATAATATGTACATTTTAATACATGAGCAGATTTTTTACAATAAATTTAACAAAAAAACATTAAAATTTTGGATATTTTTAGTAAATATGTTTATTATATTCGTATATTCCGTATTATGTATACCGTTAAAATTCCCACCACAATACCTGCTGCGACGCCTGAAATGATAAGCACAGGCAGGTAATACATGATATTCACATTTTCCATGAGAAAAACCGCAACGATAATCTGTCCTGCATTATGCGCCACTGCTCCCGCCACGCTTACGCCCACAACAGAAAACAGCTTTACCTTTTTCAAAATAATCATAATGCATATACTGAGGGTTGCTCCCGCAAGACTGTATATAATCACATATAAATTGCCAAATAAAATTCCAGACAGAACAATTCTTCCGGCACTGATAACAATTGCAGGCTTTACTCCAAGCTTGTACATGGCGAGCATTGTAACTATATTTGCCATGCCAAGCTTTACCCCCGGAACAGCAGCAAATACAGGGATAAGACCTTCAAGATATGACAGAACAAGTGCAAGTGCGATAAAAACGCCTGTCAATGCTACCATGCGGTTATTTGATTTGGCAGATATGTAGTTTTTATTTTCGTGTTTTTCCATATATTTCTGCACTCCCATATGCCCTGTCTGCCATACATAACAAAAGATTTCTTGCATTAGACAGTCACGTTCCTCCATAAAACTAATAACATATTACTTGTCAGCCTTTGCCAATTCTTTAATTACTTTATCAAAATCCGATTCAATCGGTTGTGTTTTATTGAAAATATCGTATTCATGATAAGCTTTCTCAACAGCTTGTTTATGAGTAATACGTCCATTGTCTTTTAAAATGTCGTATCTTCGGAATTCAAGAAATTCATTGACACTTTTTGAAAATTCCTCCATTGTAAAAACATTTTCTCGCTCAATCAAATCCTCTATATAATCAAAATATCCAGTAACAGCACGTTCTAATTGGCGAATTTGCTTTTCATCTAAGTAATTTTTTGCAATTGGTGTATCAGATTTGAGGATACGACCATCTGGAGCATTTTTCCATGTAGTTAACCCCATATTTTCTTTTGTATAATCTGCCTGATGATATACGATTTCAGCCGCAGTCTTTCCAGTAATGGCATAATGAAATTTATTCTGTATGGTAGCATAAAAACGATATGTAATATCAGAATTCTTATCATAATCAATACTGCACTCTGCAAAAATATCCGTTATCTGTTGCCAGATTCTACGCTCGCTGGCACGGATGGAGCGTACCCTTTCCAGCAATTCACGAAAATAATCTTTTCCAAATGCTTTTCCCCCTTGCTTTAGGCATTCGTCATCCATTACAAAACCTTTAATCATATATTCTTTAAGAATATTAGTTGCCCAGATTCTAAACTTTGTAGCCTGAATGGAATTTACTCTATAGCCAACGGAGATGACGGCGTCCAAGTTATAATAATTAGTTGGAGTAGTTTGCGTTTTGTCTTGCATTGCTCCATGTTGAGTGGTTGTTGCAATTTTTGCAACAACCACTTTCTCATCCAATTCGCCTGTTTCAAAAATTTTTGCCAAGTGACGGCTGATACCAGATTTGTCAATACCAAATAATTCAGCCATAGCCTTTTGTGTTAACCATATTGTTTCATCTTTTATTAAGGCACTAACAGATACATTATCATCTTCGGTTCTGTACAACACCATTTCCATTTTCTTTATAATATCTGTATTCATATAAAGCCTCCAATTGATTCTTTCTGTAATATAATCTGTATTATTCAAAAATATATTACTATCATACCAAGCTTAATATGTAAGGTCAAATGGTATTTGCTATTTCTTTTGTTTATCAATTCAACATGTATTTCGTTTCAAAATATTTTTTATTTCATGTTTTTCAATACATATAATCCCAGACATTGAAGTTTTCTGTACCTGCTACCTCCTTATCTGTAACATCGGGTACATATTCCGTCGTAGTTGTTTCGCCTATGTATATATTAACGTGATAATATATATGTGCACTTGTATAAGATCTAAAATCGACAGTATAGGTATCTCCCTACAGCTCACTTATATTCCAATAGACTCCATAAGCATCATCATTCACCATATCCACCAATGCCAGATTCTTTTCACAGCAATAATTTTATTTTCTTAAAATGCTGCCATAGCATATGTCAAAAGAAATACGCTATGGCAAAAGTTTCTAGTGATCTTGACCGTAACGTGCTTTCACGCAGTGTCCACCCTCACATGAAGATCGATCACTTGCCATAGAATTAACTTTTACAGATAATTCCACCTTTTTTACTTCTGGCTTTGTGTACTTCATAATCATTCCTCCTATAAATTTATTCATTAAAAGCTGCTTTTCTTAAAGCCTCTTCAAATGTCATATTACCACAATAGAAATTTTTTCTTATATTTGCAATTTTACATACATTAAAAGGTCTAATTTCATCATTTCCATACAAAAAATCCATTTCAGCAGGACACACGTCACAATAATATCTTGCTTCACAACCTTTACATACATATGTATCTGTTGCTTTTTTCTGAGAAAAATATTTAAATTTATCCCAAATCAAATCGAATGTTTCTCTATTTAATTTTTCGCCTTTATGTCTTAATTTCATACAAGGGCATATATTTCCTTTATAATCAATAACAAAACTATTTAAGGCTACATTACATGCATATACCTTATTATTTTCAATCAGCTCCTTAATTTCCTTTTTTCTTCTCTTGTCATTTTCCAACTCAACTCTTTCTAAGCTTTGAATTTGCTCATAATAGTTAAGGAATTCGTTTTTTAAAGCAAAATCCATAGGCACCTGCAACTGTCTGGTACACTCATCTTTATCTATAGTCGCACATATATCAAATGTATATACAAATGGTATATCAAGCCTTTCAGCCAATTTCTTCATTGCATCTAATTCTTCTAATGTAGGTAAAATAATTGGCGATTTTAAGGATACCCTGACCCCAATTTTTTTTAATTTTTCACAATTTAATATGACTTTTTTAAAAGCACCATCTATGCCAGTTATTTTCTTATAAGTTTTCTCATTTGAACCATAAATCGAAATATCTACTAATAGTGGGGGATACTCTTTCAATATATCAATAATATTATCATCAAACAAATAGCCATTACTAAATAGTTCTACCAAAAAGCCTTTTTTCTTTGCATATATGTAAATATCCGGGAAATCATCTCTTGTTAGTATTTCACCACCTGTAAAAGTTATAAAAAGTATTCCTATATCATACAATAAATCGATTATATCTATTACTTCCCTATATGATAATTGTTCTGACACATGATTATTTTGCAAATAACAATGTATACAATTCATATTACAACGTGCCGTTAACTCAAATAAAACAGCATATGGTTTTCTTTCTTTCATCCACTCATTTCTCTTGGTTTCATTAAAATCCATTAAATCTAAATATAATTTTTCATTTATTTCTTCCATATGTATCTCCTGCTTGCACCTAAATATTAACTCTCAACAAATCCCAACTTATAAAGTATAGAAACAAAAGCCTGTACATCATTTAAAACATCAATTTTACTAATTTCATCAAACGTTACTTCCAGCAGTTTATCAACTAATTCATTAATACCGTTACAGTAGGGTATAGATTCCCATAAAAAATATCCCACTTCATTTATCTCATATAATCTGCACTTTTCATCTGAATAGTTATCCTTTATATTTATAAGAAAGTAACAGTCATGTACTTTTCGAGCTATAATATTGCTATTTCTATTCATTTGTCACCTCAAAACAATTTATTCATACATTTTATTACCAATATATTCATTTTTACATACTATATATAATCTAAGAGCAATACCTGCTTTCACATATTTTTTATTCTAAATCTTAACACAGGACCATCAATAATAATACATTTCACCAATATCAAACTGAGCATTCTTATTTCCATTGTTGGCAGCCATTCTTTTGTATTCATAAAATTTATGAATATCTTTTTCAACGCCAACACCTTGCTTATATGCCCAAGCCATTGAATTTTGAGCTACTGCGTCTCCCATAGAAGCTGCTCGTTTCCAACATGAAACAGCTCGTGGCACATCAGATTCCAGCCCATCACAACCATAATAGTAAAAGTATCCTAAATCACAAATAGCCTTCTCATCACCTTCTTCCGCCTTTATTTTACACTTATTAAATTCTTCTAAATTATATTCCATATACCCCCCTAAATATTTGAATTAACACTTGCTTCAATTTTTTCTGCTACTGCAACCATAAGCTCCGAATACGATGAAAGTACTTTTGCTGCCTCCTCTGCAATGTGCTTTGCATTCATTGAGCTAGACTCTATTTGTGTCCAAAATTCTTCACATCTCCCACCAATCGCATTACTATTTGTCATAAATCTTTTTGCATCATCACTTATTTGAACACTTACATTTAAAGAATTTGTTGCTATTTGCCTCAATGCTTTTGCATTTTCCAATGTCATTCCCATAACAATACCTCCTATCAATATGATTTTCTTATTTCAATTAAATCATTTCTTTTATTTGTAACTTTTTTTAGCAATCCATAAGCTTCATCTATGGAACCAGATATTTGGGTTGAAACAGATTTTAATTTTTCAGTTGTTTTTATTGCTAGAGTATCATTCCCTAGATTAGACTGTGTATCATTAACCATCATTGCTATTTCCTGCATATTTTGAGCCATAGAATCAATATAATCTCGCAACACATTTTCGACTTCACCTAACGCTTTAATTAACTCATCCATACAATTACCTCCTAAACATTATTTCTTTATGTATATTTTTTTGCCCATATGGTAATTGTGAATCACCTTCCCCTTCGTCTTGTAACATTTTAATTATTTTATTTAATTCGTCACTTTTTATTTTTATCCTTTTAGATAGACTTGTAAGTTCATCAAGTGTTTTCCTTAACTCTTGCACTAAAGGCAGAAGCATGGATACTGTAGATATACCCAGACTATCATCTCCAAGGTTACTTTTTGTGTCGTTGATAATCTTAAGCATACCATCTATTTCTTCTAACAAATCAGTACGATATTTATCAACATATAACTTCATCTCATTAAGTGCATTAATTAATTCATCCATATTAACTCACCACATTCCCCTCTTCATCAACATGAAAACCGCCAATAGATATATCCCTACTTACAAACACATTGGATTTATATTTTGAACTATTTCCTACATAAAGTAACTCTGTCGGTTCCATACGATTTAAACTCCTTTCATTAAATTCATATTGGAATTCCTGACTCATGGAAAACAACAATTTATGCTTATATAATCTCATATCTGGTCTTATGCTCTTAAAATCAGATATATTGCCAAAATAAACCACAAAATGTTTTCCTCTTTTTGATGCTGTTTTTAGTAATTTATTAATATCATTTCGAGCATCGTATGTTTTATTGACAAAATCACCTTTCGAGACATTAACCACATCAGATGAATCTCCTCGAACTGAAAAGCTCATATTTATATTTTCTCTCTTGTCAGGATCTGAAATCACTTGATTCCATGCGTCCATAAGCAACTCAAACTCTTGATTTATATCTGATAACAAACTGTCATTTGTATCAGCGTCGTTCTCATCGTTGTCTTCATCATATAATTCAAATTCATCAAACAAATTTCTAATACCTAGCATAATAATAAGTTCATCTTTTGAATAATCAGCGTCTTTCTTATCATTAATCCTTCCTATATCCATGCATATCTCATCAATTCCTTTGCAAATATTATTAATTGCAAACTTATTTTTAATGTATTTTCTGTAAAGGATATTACGCGAATCTGTCCATAAGGTCACTTTTACTCCTGCCCTTTTACACTCTTCCTTAAATGCTAATATAGTATTTGAAATTGTGGCAACATCTCCACCTGCCATAATTATATTTTCACATGCATCTCTATGCAAAAATATGGTTTTAATGCCGTTAAAGCCCTGAGGTGTTCCAGGGTATAGAACCACATCATCGTCATCATATTCGTCATCATTTATCAATTCCTCCCTTTCATATTTTTCAAATAGCGGTACTTGTGACATGTATGTTTTTGGAATATTACCTGTAAACAAAAACGGTTCCTTATTAACATATTCAGTATCGGATAATTTGTCAGAATATGCAGACACATTAAATGCTGTATTCAACTCATCCATATATTCATCAATATCTTTAGATTCAATTTTAAGATTATTTATACGGTTGACTTGTACAATATAATTATCGTTAGAATCTGTTAGATGTGTTTTTATAAGTGTCTTGTATGGAGGCAACGTTGCAACGTAGTTGTCAATCATATCGTTTCTTTGAATAGGCGTTAAAGCTAGTGTATCATTAATTTCAGCAACAGAATTTTTTAACGCCATTCTCATTTGAATTTGATCCTTAGCTGCGGGACTCAAGCCGTTCATTCCATTATTAAAGCTCTGACTTGCAAAAATAAATTTGAACCCTAGTTTCCGTCCTTCTCTAAGCAAATTTTCTAATTTTAATACATAATTATTTTCTAATTCATTTGCTCTTGTTTCTGAGATAATCTGCGACATTTCCGCAAACTCATCAATAATAACAAAGACCACTGGCATATAGACACCAACCGGAACGTCTGTTATGTCATTCCAACCTCTACTTGAAAATAAGTCTTTTCTTTCTTCCATCAACTGATAGAGCTTATCAATTACCCCGAAAACCATTTCATCGGAATTACCAAGAATAATATTTTTGATATGCGGAGGGCATTTTTTGGCATACTTCGAAAATCCAGTTTTCATAAAATCAATAAGCCAAAGTTCAACTTCATCAGGATGATAATTCATCAAAATTCCGACTATAATGTCGTCTAATAAAACAGATTTACCAGAACCAGCAGTTCCCATAATATAAGATGCAAAATTGTTTTTCTCAAAATCACAATAAACCAGGTTATTATTGTCATCTATTCCAAATGGTACGACAATTCTTCTCCTAACTTCTTCTGCTCTTTTAGGAATCATTCTTTTACACAGAGAAAAATAATAATTATCTATATGTTCTTTATTTTTTTCGATATGTGAATCAACAACTTCAGTATCAGCTACTATACCTTTTTTCTTATATTTTTCAGAAATTGACATTAATATATCATTTCGTTCTCTATTGTCCAAAAATGCCACTCTAAATATAGTGTTACATTGTTTAGCACCGGCATTATAATTATAAACAGCCATTCCTCTTTCAATAAGCAAATTTGCTTCACCAGCACTCTCACCAAGTGCAATTTTTGAAACATTGCTAGTACACATAAGTGCTATTCTAATAGCAATTTGATTATATGCAGCAGCGTTAAAATTTGTTGCAGCCTCAATATTTTGTGTAGATAATATTACATGAATACCAAACCCTCGTCCTTGCTCCAACAAACGTTGAAGCATTTCTGAACTCTCTGCTGAAATATAATCCAATTTCTTAGAATCAAATAGGACTTGATATTCATCGATTATCAATAAAATTCTTGGAATCTTTTTCTCTGTTTTTCTCCTATATGATGTTATATTTTCGCAATCAACTTCTTTAAACAATTCTGATCGCCTTTTCATTTCGGAATTTATTCTATGTATAACATCGTATCCATATTTTCTATCACTCTCTATAGCAACTAATTTAATATTCGGAAGATTGTACTCTCCATAACATTTAAATTCTACACCATGTTTAAAATCCAATAAATATATAGATAATTCTTCATAGCTATATTTAATCATCATACTATTAATTAATGTATGGAGTAGAGTCGTTTTTCCACTTCCAGTGTTTCCAACAATCAATGCATGGTGAGTAACTCCTTCACCACCAATTAAAAAATTCTGAAGGTTACCTACCCCAATTTGACCTATAGGCACTTCCAAATTATCAGTCGAATCACCAACAAACCAATCATTGGGCTTTATAATATCAGAAAAACCAACTATAATTCTTCCTGCATCTTCAACACCCTTCTTAAAGGCAGGTACTACTGTGTTCAAAATATCATCCGATACCATATTCCAAATTCTAAACTTAATATTAGGATTTGTGTTATTGGTATAAAGATTATTTTCCTTATTGAATACAATAGATTTTCTCATTATATTATCTATTATTTTCGTCGTCCCATCAGGAGAAATTGCCAATTGCGCTCTGGACGAAAACAAAATTGTATATACTCCACATCTTGGTCCCGATTCTATAATTCTTTCTAGTTGCTTTATATTTTCATGAGAAAAAGAAGCAGGAAAATCCATCACCAATAAAACCTGATAAGGTTCCGCATTGCTTCCCGCAAGCTTATTATATTCTTGTATAGACATATCACTGCTTTGCAGACATGAGGAAATCACATGTTCGATATGGTCACTGACAACCGACAACTTATTTTTAATTGCAACTGAAGTAGTGGCTATTCCACCAGTTAGCAGTTTATTTGTAGCCTTATTATAATCAACAAATTTATTAAATGGAGCAAATGTATTCGATGCTTTAAGCGGATCTATACATACAAAATTAATTGTTCCAGCAGGGGAATTTAATAATATGCTTGCAGCTATAAACTGAATATCATTTATAACATCATCATTTGAATCAACATCATAAATGTATACCATACTTTTATTATCAAAAAAGCTCAAACTGATTGGAACTCTAATCGTGTCATCAGAAACAATTAAACTATAATTATTTTCAAGAAAATCTCTCTGCTCATTACACACAATATATTCGCCTATTTTTATTTCCGACATACCTATTTCATAGCACTCAGGCATTTCACTCGCACATGCATAATTACCAAAATCAAGCATATTTTCAGTCATATGGTATTCAAAATACTCTTTTATTTTTTCAATGGGAAATTTATCTTCAAAGCTTTTCTCGAATGAAGCAATTAGATTTGACAAATCGTTCTCACTTGTTTCTATAGCGGACTTAATCGATTTATCAAATTTTTCATCAAGCATATTATCCTGTTCGTCAAATTCATCAGAGCTGGTAGCCATCGCTAATTCCATATCCTTTTTAATAACAGATATATCATTCTGGAATTTATTATTAATCTCTTGTAGCCTTGAATCAAACGAGGCATTATTAGTTAAGTTTTCCTGATTAAGCGTATTTTTTTGAGATTCGAGCTTGGAACATTTTTCATTGCAACATGAAACTATTTCTTCTACATTCTTGTTGATTTCATAATAAAGCCAATTTAAAAATGACCATAGCTGTGTTCCATGTTCAGACGCAATGCGCTTTTTTAATAATCCTGTTTCGGAATTAAATAAATCTACCATTGCCTGAACAGTTGAATAATCAACTTCAAGAGCCTTTCTTTTTTCAACAAATAAAAAATCAGCAGGCGTCTGATTATTCTCTATTTCAAAAAACAGTTTGGCATTTCTACCTAATTCTAATGATGACTTAATTTCGTTGGCTTTATTTATTAATTTCAATATCTTATTTACTTTAATATCACAGTCAATTCTTAAATCGCTAATTTTAGAATTAATGTCTTTTATTTTTAATACAAGCTTTTCATTATTTTGGTCTTTCTGTGCTTTTATTTTTGATATAGACTCATCTCTGCGGCGTTGTGCTACTATTTCTAAATTATTTTTTTCAGAACTAATTTCATCCTTTTTATCATTTATTTTCTTCGATAGTTCTCTTTTTTTAATTTCATGGTCATCATTTATTTTCTTAATTTTTAAATCATTATTTTCTATTATGGAATAATATTTATTGCGAAATCCGGTGAGTTCATCAATTATTCCCATTACAATATTTTCAGACGATACAAGTCTTACATCATCCCAATCAATTCTCCCAAATCCGTCCATAATATAATTCTCCCCCACTTTTAAAAATAATAAGCCTTGATAGCTATCATAGTATATAAAGAAGTCTTAAGTATCTTACCTATCAAACAGAGCACTAAAACCTTAGAAAAAGAATATTTTACTATCCCCGAATATACTCCAACATAATCAAAAATAGGCAAAGAAACAAATGCTGTTATTAAAATAATAAAAGCACCATATTTTCTAAATTTATCATTAATAATAGTAATGCTTTCATCATGTAAATTTGATCTTCCAAGCAGGCCTCCAAAATATCCTATACAACCCCCTAGTGTAAATCCCACTCCAGATATTATAGCAACAGCTATCGGATTAAAAATCATTGCAGAAGATACAACTAATGCCAGTCCTGATGTGGGAAGAAAAGCAACACTATTTGCAAAAAAGCAACCAAGAAACAACAAAATATAATTTTGAACAGCGTATCCTTGTAATTCATTTCTATTTACAAACACCAAAATTGACCAAATAATTAATATGACAATTAATACAATATAATATATTTTCCTACGAACCACCTAATAATACTCCTATAATAACTATAATTACAACAAAAATTAATATACCTGATAATAATCCTAATATAGTTTCAACAGCTCTGATAGCAAAAGCAACCACTACCGCAAGCAATAGTGCAAATACAACTCCAATCACACCAAACAACGGAATAATCACATATCGTGTAACCGAAATATAATTATATTTATTATCTGTAGCAATAATATTAGCTATCATTCCTGCAAGCATTAGTATAACCATCACAACATAAATTTCTGTCGAATAATACTGAACTCCATATTTTTCTATTAAATAATCTACAAAAGTTCTTCTAGCAATTCCTAACTCTAAAACCGCTAATCCGATTGCTGACAAAATATCAATTGGTATTTCGCCTTTCCTTGTCGTCTGTTCCAATCCATTTGGTATCAGTTCTTTCTCAGCTTTCAATCTATACTTCTGATAATATGTAAATTGATTCATATCAAATACTATTGGATTACAAGAAACAGCTCTATAATATTCAAAAATTCTTTCCAAAGTAATTTTTGAAGATGCCTGCCATGCATTAATTTGTTCTGAAACAGACCTTAAATTCTCACTCATCTGAGATGCAATATCAGAAGAATGTAAATTTGTTAATTCAATAAATCCTCTATAAACATAACAAACTGAACCTACAAACCCTCCAGCCATAAAAAACATACTATTTATAGATGTACATAGCCATATTCCAATGCCAATAAATATAGCTGCTAATATAAAACAGACAACTCCCTTTAACAAATTATTTGAGTAAAATTTATTTTTTAAACCATTCAAATCCATTTCCGATTTTGAAATTGAACGTCGTATAGATGTTGCAATATTATTTACTTCTCGCTCAGCTCCTAGATGTGTCTCGTTATATAACTCACTGCATAACGACTGGAAATTATTTTCATGCACAAAGCCAGCCGGAACTCTAATATTATTATAAACGTACATAAATGCTGTTTCAGAAGATTTAGGAACAATGCTAAATAAAGTATCATCCCTACCTATACCAGTTGCAATTTGAAAAGGATAGTTATAAAGAGCTTTATCAAACTCAATATAACTCTCTTCCAATTTTTCCAATGATGTAATAATCTCATTAATAGTATTAACTGTATCAACCTGTGCAGAAACAAAAATATTTTTTAGATTTAGCACATAAGGATTCAAATACAAATAATCATCTATGTGACTTTTAAGCCAAAATATATGCGCATTATCACCTCGATGTATCACATAATTTCTTAATTTAATATTATTAGACGCAATTGCATCTAATAATACAAATACACGTCTTTCACAGTCTGTGTTATCAAGTACCGCCAAATCTTTAGTCGCATTTTTAATATGATCTTCATAACCATTAAATATCATCCATGCAAAAAAAAGATTAGAATTTAATAGTTCTTGGCAAAACACTTCCAAGCCACTTGGCAAATCACATAAATAGTCTACAATTTGTTCCACATTATGGAACTCCTTGTTATTAATTTTAATAGTTCGCTCTGTCTGGGCAGTGAGAAAATGCATAACAAACAAATACTGTGTCATCTCCGAATTACTCTGTGCTCTATCTTCAAGTCCACGTATCACTGCACTCAAATCATCATTATCATGTATTGATTTATTATATTTTATAAACCATGAGAATACCCTCTTAACTAATAGTGACCGAACGTCAGCCTTTCCATCTTTTACTGCACTTGCAAGTGAACTAAAGTCTTTATAACTTTTACCTTTCCACCATATTTTAGGTATATGATCATCCAGTAAATATATTGCTTTAAAAAATAAGCAATCTATGTCATCCTCTACTACAACAACTTCTTTTTCAACCAAATCATCTAACAATGATGATTTATCTGGGCGTTGCGAAGCAAGCCATTGCGATATATTTTTCCGCATTACATCTTTCTTTGTGTAATCCCAGTTTGAAGCTAAATAGTCTGCAAGTTCTGATAATTGATATATCTTCTCGCCGTCACGAGTGTAGAAAGGGTTGGAAAAATCGACTTCTATTCTCTCTTCTTTCTCAATAAGAGGGAACTCTCTTTTCCCATCACACCATTCAATAATTTCTTTATATCCCCATCTATCATTAGGGTCAAATATAGTAAGACCACAAATTAATCCTTCAATTCTTTCTTTTAATGTAAACGTACCAAAAACCTTATCAACAAACTTCTGTCTGTCAAGCAAAGGTATCCTTCCACCATTCGTTCGCATTACAATGTCAGGCAAATCCATGCCTGCAAACAAATCTATGCCTCCATTAATCAATGACAATAGTGTAATGCCAAAAGAATAATAGTCAGAAGATATAGTAGGCGTGCCACCTAACACCTCTGGTGCCGCATACCCGTTTGTCCAAAAATTATTCCTTGTGTATCCCATGCCGCTTTGTTCCTCAACAAGCGACATAATTCCTAAATCGCTAAGCATAACATATGATCCATCATTAGAAATCAATATATTACTAGCCTTTATATCCTTATGTACTATACCTTTTGAGTGTATAACATTTAATGCTTCATTCACATTAGGAATAACTGTTTTAACGATAAAACTTAAATCCAATTCTGTTGCATGCTCCGCCAAATTTCCACCATCAAAGAAAGAATATACATCAAATAATTTATCATTATATTCACCGTAATCTACCAATGGAACAATATACCGACATTCTTGATTATAAAGAAGTGAAATAAAAGCCTCTCTTTTATCTCTAGACATTCTCTTAACTGCAACATAATATTTAACGATATACTTATTTTCTCCAGCAGTTGCGAGAAACAAAATAGCTTCTCCACCCTCTGAATAGATATCTGTTATAGTATAAGTACCATATACCCCCTTTATATCCATTCCTATCATGTACAGATACTCTGCCGCATCAGAGCTATACGATCCTGTTTGTGTAGCATTTTGAACATACGTCTTATCTATAGCCCTTGCATCCATAACATTTGTAACTTGTTCTTTCTTTTCTGTTTGCATCATAATTTCTCCACTAATACCATACTGTAATTATCATGGTTTTTTATTCCTAAAATTTTATCAGATATCTGTGTAACCTTTTCTTCTAAGGTTATATTATCGTTTAATATCAATTCTAAATCATCAATACTAATATAATCATGTACGCCATCTGAAGTTAAAATATAAAATTCACTACTATCAATAGGCCTATCATATTTTTTCTGTGAAAGACCATCTTCATAATTTGCATTTATTGATTTTGTTATAATATTTCTAAGATTGTCAAAGACGTTTTCATAAGAATAATCCTTTATTAATGTATCATCCTCCGTCATTTGTATAAGAAAACCATTTTTCAATTTATAAATCCTACTATTACCAACATTTATTGTATATATTTTTGTATCACTCACTACCAATAATGTTAGAGTTGATGCCATACCTTTCATTTGAATATTTTCTTTTTCTATAGCTCTAATACAATCAGAAGCCTCCTCCACCTTTAATAACAAAAGCTCCGGAGCGTCCTTTTGCAAATCAATTGTTGAAATCTTTTCTAGTATAATCTTTGAAGCCACTTCACCCGCTGGTCTCCCTCCTACACCATCTGCAATTCCAACAATAAACGAGTCTTCGAAACGTCCCTCAATTTTGCCCCCCTGGGAAGTCGTTTTATTAATCAAAATACAATCTTCATTTTTTTCTCTATACAATCCTTTGTCAGTGAACCCCACAACATTAAACATAAGCGATCTCGATTACTCCATATAAGTTAAATTTACAACCCCACCATTTTTACTAAACCCATTAACTACAATATGTTTATTTATTAAATTCTCATCATCATATACTATTCTTGCTAAAGGATTTATAATATATTCTTCAACAATATTTCCTATACCCCGTCCACCATTTTCTATATTTCCCATTGCAACATCTAGTAGGTCATCAATTATCAGATCAAAATCAACAGCTAATCCTTTCTCATTCAACATATATTTTTTAACACCATCAATTTGTTTCTCTAATATTTCTCTAGCAGAGTCCTTTGATATGTATTTGAACACGATAATATTATTACCAATTCTATTTAATATTTCCGGCTTACCCTGTTGCGAATTAAAGTAGTCTTTAATTCCGGCTGTAACCTTTACTTCAAGTTCTTCATAAGAATCTTCAGGAGAAACATTTTTTATTTTATTACCTTGCATATCATTGACATAAATTCCCAGATTACTTGTAAAAATTATAATTGTCTCAGAAAAATAAACCGTATTCCCTTGTCCATCGGTCATTCTTCCATCATCTAGCACTTGAAGGAATTTATCCCATATTGAAGGATGTGCTTTTTCTATCTCATCGAACAACAGGATAGAGAAAGGTTTTTGACGAACTGCATTGGTCAATTGCCCTCCCGCCTCATATCCCACATATCCAGGAGGAGCTCCAAAAAGTTTTTGGTCAGCTTGAGGTTGAGCGTATTCACTCATATCAAATCGTATACAATTTGCTTCATTATTAAATAATAACTCAGCTATCGATTTAGCAAGTTCAGTTTTTCCAACACCAGTCGGTCCCGCAAAAAACATAATCCCTCTCGGTCTAGATTTTGCCGAAGAATGTTGCAACCCTGACATTCCGCTAGCAGCCCTCTTAATAACGTCAACAGCTCTAGTTATAGCTGAATCCTGTCCTTTTACTCTTTCTTTAATTTTTTTATTTGCATTTAGTAATAACTCCTGTGGTATAGATTCCCATGGATTTTCCTTAATACCATATTTGTATAGTGTTACAGCGTCATCAACACTATTAACAAGTAAATCTCCTTTTTTGCACAAGCTTATTAAAGAATTTATCTCTACACATCTCATTCCTTCAGTAATGTGCTCAAGTTTCTTTATCAGTTCATCATTTGATTCATCCTTTGGCACTTTAGTGTTATCATATTCCATTCCTATAAGATCATCTTCTATATATTTAATAAAATCTTTTCTACCATCATTATCAGGTAACGGTATAGTAATATTTTTAAAATATGGATTGTTAATAAAAAACCATGATGGTATATCATTAATTTTATCCACCACCATAAAAATAGAGCTTTTTTTCATTGTTCCTTCAGAAAAAATTTTATGTGCATTTAAAGAACCATATAATAGGTTTAAAAATGTGAACTTTTCCTCAGGCATTAGATTATCAGGGGTCTCACAATACCTCGAGCCAAACAACAGCACAAAAGCTACAAGCGTATTGGACGTCATCATTGTATTAATAATATTTCCACCCCAAACAATAACTGATTGTGGATTGTTATCTTCACAACAATATATTTTCCCAAGATATTCATTCTCAGATTGTCTAATATTGTTCAAACTAAAGTTATCTTTTGTAAAAATAATTTTCAAATCATCCTCATGAAACCTATTATAAAATCCGTGCAAGGGATCAAAAAAAACAATATTTTTGTATCCCTGCTCTCTCAGGTGATTATCTAAATATTCATCTAATTCACAATAACTTTTCCCATTTTCTAATTTTTTGCAATAAATATCATATATATTTCCTTCTATTACAATAAAAGTTTTTATATCTCCAAAAATCAAAAGTTCTTTTTGCCATTTAGACAACTCTTTCATTTTTTTCTCCTATTATGTATTCCCACTGACAGCATATGGTCATTCATGTATAAATTTTGAAGTTTGCGTCCTTCTTCTATATATTCCTCATATTTATATTTGCAATCTTTATTCAAATATATAATTCTTTGATTTTCTGAGCCTCTTAATGTTAAGTAATCAAAATTCAGTGAATCAATGTACTCACCATCAATTAATATATCGATTTGATCTAGTAACTCCTTTGATTTAGACATTTTCAACACTTCTTCATATTTAACCCCTGTATAGACCAATATTTCCTTATCTAAATCAGAAATCTTGATAAGAAGCTGAGTTAAATCATCAATTTGAATTAAAGGGTCACCTCCAGTAAAAGTAATACCGTCGACATTGTTATTTTCACATATAAATCTTATTCTTTGTTCAATGTCTTGGACTTGGAAATTTGCATTTTCTCTTGTATACCATAGCTCGGGATTAATACAGCCATTACATTTATGATTACAACCTTGCATCCAAATAGCTATCCTTTTACCTATACCTAGTGTAACTACTGGATAAATTATTCTTTCGATGTACATTATATATTCACCTTAAAATGTAGATTTGCCAGTGAAAGCAGGTCACCATTTTTTAATATTTTTTCTTTTCCTTCTTGAACTAATACTCCATTAACACGTGTCCCTCCAGGCGCAGACATTGCTTTTACATAACATTTCCCATCACTTATTAACACTTCACAGTGTACTCTGCTTACATATGGATAATTCAAAAACAAATCCTGGTCTATATCTCCCATTCTTCCCAACACAACGTTTTTCTGAATAAACAAAATTCTTCCTGTCTTCTTTTCAATTAACTTTACCTTCAAACAAGAATCATCTTTTTTTTCTAAAATAACATTATGCAGAATAGATTCTTCTTTCTTTTCAGGTTCATCAATATTTTCTTCTTCTATTCTGCATTTATATAATTCATCATTTCCACAGTTAATACATTTTCGCACATCCTCATTATCCTTCAGATAATTTTTAGTCCCACACGCATTGCATTTTCTATATCTTTTACTAAGAAGAATACTTTCAACTTCCTTGTTCTCACATTTTTTTACATTTTGTTCAGTTTTGTCAGCTATTCTTTTCTCTACAGGTGGTATAAACGTCAAATCTTTCCCACAACTTCTGCATTTTTCTCCTCCGTACGGATTCTCACTGCTACATTTATCACAAATTACTACTCTTATAATTTTTTCCATTTACCCGCCTTCTTCTATCTGCTTTTTTTGTGTTTTGTATATTTTCGGATTGCTTCCTATCAATTCGGATTTTTTTTGCAAATTCTCTGCTCGGTGGCATGTCATTTCGATTAGCGAAAAAGACACCTTTTTCCTCTAAGGCGTCTACAATTTCTGGATATTGTTCACAAAATTCAATCATTTTTTCAACAGCATGCTCTTTCTCATGTTCGCAAATTTCAGAATCTTCTCCTGTTGCTACTACTTCCATTACAATAGCACCCCTATCTGAAATCTTAACAGAAATTGCGTCACTATCACCAAATTCAAAAACACTTTTTATAGTTCTCTTATCATCCACAGGGAATATAATATCGCTTTGAATCACTTCATGACCATATTCCAACATAACTTCACTTATTGTGTCCGAAATATATTTTAATTTTTCTATTTCAGCAGCCTTTTTTCTAAGTTTAGCAATTTCATCTTCTATTTCATCTACAGAATGAAATGCATCCATTGTATCTGGCTTGTGACCAAATGTTTCACAGTAGCAGACATATTCATCATAAAAGTCCATAAATTCATGATACTTTTTCTTTGAAATAAAAACAAAAGTACTTAAATCCTTTACCGAATCATCTATATTTTTCTTTAATTCTCCTCTCTCAATCGAATTAAGCAACATCTCACAATTATGTTGTATTTTTTCCTTATCTCTCTTTAATAAACAAACCTCATTCATAAAGGAATATAGCTGTTTTTTTTGCTTTTCCTTTTCGTAATCCTCAAACGAAGCATTTAATATAATTCCCTTTTTTTCCACAGTGGAATGTGCTATTTTTTCGGCAACCACAGTTTCACCAAATTTTCGTTTCAACTCGCAAGCAACAGACTTCATTTTTTTCAACATCGTCGTTAATTCTTCGATTTTTCTCTTTAGTTCATCTGCATCTCCACTCAAGTCAATTTTCAATTGTTCAACATATAACATCAATTTTTTTATTTCATCAGAATAAAAAGAAACATTATCTCTCACACTTGAACTGATTTCTATATCAAGTTCTTGTATTTCAGTAACTATTTTAAAAAGTTCATCTCTTACAATCTTTCTCTTATTTTTTAGCTCATCAACTTTTTTTATACGTTCTTTTTCCAGCTCAATTTTTTTTTGTTCTGCCAGCTCGGCAGCACTATATTTTGGTCCACTCATTCTGTAACCTCCTATCAGCTATATAAATTCAAAATATTCAAATCTTCTTTTGCTTCCTCTATACCATTATTTATAGCTGCTATCAGATATGTTTTAACCAAATCATATGAAACCGAAGCCTCCTATCCATTAGTATATGCAACACCTATCATATGCTGTGCAACAGGAAAGCCCTTGTCAGCAGCAAATTTAATATATTGCGTATCTTTTTCAACATCTTTCAATTCCCCAGATTTGAATGGACAGTTACGTAATTTTGCCCAAAGTAGTAGTCACTTTTTTCACTACCGTATGAAATAGCTTGCATATGGCAATATAATCTTTTTATCAAATTCTTAGGAATTCCTCCTTATTCGACTCCATACTCATACAGAGTAGCAAGATTTAACATTCCTTACAAACCATTATAAACCATTTTTATTACTCTTTTTCCATACTCAATATGGGCATTTCTAATTCCGTATCTAAATAGTCCAAATTAACCACCTTTTATTCTAAATCAAACTATTAAATGCTTCATATACTGCCTGATGCCATGACATTTCTTTATTGTACGCTTCTTCATCAGGTCTTCCTCCTGTAAAGAATTTCATTTTTGAAATGAACCCAACTCGATCAAAATCTCCACTTAATACAGTGTTATACTCATTCATTTCCTTAAATGCTTTACTTGAACCAATAAAAAAGAATCTTACTCCATCATTCATAAACACAAACAGTTCATCGCAATACTGTTGTGGTGGATTCGGATGAGACACTTTTAAAGCTCTAAGCACTGTCTTATTAAGTAATCCCCCACCCTTTGATGCATCATTTTGTTCAACCATTGCAAAAAACGTGTTCATAAAGCCTCCCGATGTTAAGCTAGTAACAGATACTAAAACAGGAATTCCTCTCATCCTGCACTCTGCCTCTAAGCACCTTTCTACTTCTCTTACAGAAATCTCCATCATGTTAGAAATACCTATAGGCTCTGCAAATTCACTTCCTAAATCATTCAATAAATAACCTGGTTCAATAATTTCTGATGCAAAAGAAAAGTGAGAAATTTTTATTTTATTATCGACTGTTTTTTCCTGTTCAGTTATTACATTTTCAAAAAGCATCGTATTTTGAGCCTCATCGCAACCATACTTTGAGGCAATATCAAAATAATAATGACTCTTATCTTTTTCACTGTTTTTTAAAATTGAAGCATACTCTAAAGCCAAATAACCTATTCCTGCTTTAATAGTTTCATCTATATAATCTTCTATTATGCTTCTTTTCTCTTCCCAATTAGCCTTCTTAAGATATATTTTCGCTACAGCAGAGACCGCATAAACATTTCCCTCGTCAGCCAAACTAACAACTTTATCACTATATTCATCACCTTTCTCTGCGAAGCGAACCCAATAATCTGTCAAAATTTTCCAATGCATTTGAAGATTTGATGTAATAATAGAATTATCAAATAAACTGCTGAATCGAGAATCATCTTCATCATATTTCCACTTGTATGATAAATCATTAACATACTTAATTTCATCTTCTAATAATTTAATCATTGCATTTCCTCATTATTCTTTATATTAATGACCTGTGCTATTCTATTTAAATAATCTTTTATCACACCTTGACCAACTCTCGCAGTTAATCTTTGTCCCGAACTCATCACAAAAAAAATTTCATCATTAATGCCTGAAACGCCGTAGGAACTGATATCATTAATGCTTGCACAAGTGGTGTCAACCAACGGAAAAATTGAAGAAATACTATTAATAATAATTCTTCTGTCCGTCACAAATAGTCTACCAATCAATCCTTCTTTTACTATTTCTTTATTCTCATCGCTTAAACTTGAATAGCTTCTTTCATCAATTTTCAAAAATGTATAGAAAAATAATTCTACTTTTTCCTCCCCCTCTACAATTAATTCTACGGGATTAATCCCGGTAACAGGCATATTAATAAGATTAAATATTTCAGAATTAAATAAATCTACCAATTCATCAACATCTTTTTGCATGCAGAGACTTATTTCACTTTCAATTTGCTCTTTATAGTTGTTCATTTCTTCTATTTTCTTTAATGCAATTTGTACATTAGACTCTGATAGCTCATATCTTTTTTCTTTAAGATATTCAATAGCCTCCGCTCTAGATGCCTGTCCTCCAACAGCCCCATTTTCCCTTGATATCCGCATTTTAGCTAAATTATTTACCAAATATTCTTTAAAATCCATACCATCTCTCCCTTTTACAATCTTACCCCTATACTAATAAAATACAGCAATTGTTGTATTTTGTCAATATAAACACTCTCTTTTAGCGATATTTTTACAACAATAAGTCATTCTATTGTTACAGAATATACTTTATTATTATATTCAGGAGGTTGATTATATGCTTTCAGAACAAGGAAAAACAGACATCGGAAAAAGAATCCGTGAGGTTCGTATAGCGAATGATTATACACAGGCAGAATTTGCTGAATGTATAAATATTTCTGTTAATTTTTTATCGGAAATAGAAAACGGAAAAAAAGGAATATCATACGAAACACTGTATAACATATGTGATTATTTCACTGTGTCAGCAGACTTTATTCTTTTTGGACATATTGCAGAAATGAAACCTACTATAAAAATAATAGAGCTGGCAAACAAGCTTTCAACGTCTGAAATCACGGCACTTACAGAATATCTGGAGGCACTAAGGAAAATGAAGGATTTACAATAAAAGAAGGGCTGTCACAGTGAGGATTTGTTGTAAAAATGCAACATAAAAAGAGGGCTTGTCATAGGTAAACAGCTATAAAGTCTTTCCTGTGACAGCCCTCTTTTATTTTATCGGAAGCTTTTGTGCCAAAGCACCTTCCCAAACAATTTTTATTGCATAAGATTTACTTTGCAGCCTTCTCAGCCTTGATTGCCTCAGTAAGTGCAGGAACAATCTTGTTTAAGTCTCCAACGACACCGTAGTCAGCTACATCAAATATCGGTGCGTCTGCATCCTTATTGATGGCTACAATAATGTCTGACTCCTCCATGCCTGCTACGTGCTGGATGGCACCTGAAATACCAATTGCAAAATATACATTTGGACGAACGGTCTTTCCTGTCTGTCCAACCTGAAGCTCCTTTGGCTTCCAGCCTGAATCTACAACTGCACGTGAGCATGAAACCTGTCCGCCTATTGCATCTGCAAGGTCCTCAAGTATCTTGAAGTTCTCTGATGAACCTACACCACGTCCACCTGATACAAGAATCTTAGCGTCCATAATATCCTTAATGTCTGAAACTGCCTTGGCAACCTCAAGAATTTCAACATATCTGTTGTTTGGCGTAAAGCCAGGATTGTAGTTGATAACCTCTGCCTTAGCGCCTTCTGTCTTGTCAAGCTTCTGCATAACGCCAGGACGTACCGTTGCCATCTGAGGACGGTTGTCAGGACATGCAATTGTAGCGATTGTGTTACCGCCAAATGCAGGACGAGTCATAAGAAGCTGGTTGTGCTTCTGCTCCTTTCCAGGAATTGGATTGATTGGGAAATCGCCAATCTCAAGCAATGTACAGTCTGCTGTAAGACCGGTTGCCACTCTTGCTGAAACAGTAGGACCAAGATCACGGCCGATTGCCGTTGCACCGACCAAAACAATTTCCGGCTTGTATTCATTGATAACTGATGCAAGTGCATGTGCATATGGCTCAGTTCTGTAATTTTTAAGCTCAGGGTCGTCAACAACAATAACCCTGTCTGCACCGTAAGCGGCAAGCTCATCTACAAGACCTGAAACCTCAGAGCCGATTAAAACTGCCGTAACCTGTGCATCTAACTTAGAAGCAAGTCTCTTACCTTCGCCGATAAGCTCGAAGGAAATACCGCTTAATACATTATCTACCTGCTGTGCAAAGACGAATACGCCCTTGTATTTTTCCATTTCTTCTGCGTTCATTGCGCCCATTTTATTCACCACTTTTCCTTTTAAAATTAAATAACATGTTTATCTTTAAGCTTTCCTACGATATATGCTACCGGATCAGCATCCTCCGGTGCCATTTCGCCCTGACCCTTCTTAACCTTGTCAGATGCCTTGGCAATCTTTGTAGGCGAACCATTCAAACCGATATTTGAATCGTCAACATCAATAAGATCTGCCCTTCCCAGTGTCGTAATCTCTGACTCAACCGCCTTGAAAATTCCACCAGGAGTCATATATCTTGGCTCATTTAATTCTGAAAGAGCTGTGATAAGACATGGCAGCTTGGCTTTAAGCATATGATATCCATCATCATACTGACGCTTAACAACAATGCTGTCATTTTCTAATTTAATTTCCTGTGCATATGAAATAACCGGAAGTCCAAGATGCTCTGCAATCTGTGGTCCAACCTGTGCAGTATCTCCATCAATAGCCTGACGTCCCGTAATAATAAGGTCGTACTCAAGCTTTCTTAAAGCGCCTGCAAGTGTAGTTGATGTAGCCCATGTATCAGCACCACCAAGCACTCTGTCTGTTACGAGAACACCCTTGTCAGCACCCATTGCTATTGCTTCCTGAAGAACATCTGCTGCCTTTGGAAGTCCCATTGTAAGAACCGTAACCTCAGCTCCATATTCATCCTTTAATCTAAGTGCAGCCTCAAGACCAGCCTTATCATCCGGATTCATAATTGTGAGCATTGCTCCTCTATCTAATGTACCATCCGGGTTAAACTTAACTCCACCCTTCGTATCAGGTACCTGCTTTATACAAACGACAATTTTCACGTTAAGTACCTCCTTAATTTAAGATGTTAGCAGAGATAACCATACGCTGTACTTCTGAAGTACCCTCGTAAATCTCTGTAATCTTAGCATCACGCATCATACGCTCTACGTCATATTCCTTGATGTAACCGTATCCACCATGTAACTGAACACACTTCGTTGTCACTTCCATGGCAACCTCTGCTGCATACAGCTTAGCCATAGCAGCCTCAACTGAATAGGAAGTCTTGTGATCCTGCTGATACTGTGCCTTCTTCATTGCAGCCTTATATACAAGAAGCTTTGCAGCCTCAACCTTTGTAGCAAGGTCAGCAAGAACAAACTGTGTATTTTGGAACTGTGCAATTGTTCTGCCGAACTGCTTTCTTTCCTTAACATAGTTGATTGTAGTCTCAAGTGCGCCCTCTGCAAGACCAAGTGCCTGTGCCGCAATACCGATACGTCCTCCGTCAAGGGTATGCATGGCAATTCCAAAGCCCTTGCCCTTTTGTCCAAGCAGGTTATCCTTTGGAATACGGCAGTCAGTGAAAATAAGCTCGTAGGTAGATGATGCGCATATACCCATCTTATTTTCCTTTGTACCAAATGTAAATCCCGGAGTTCCCTTGTCAACGATAAATGCTGAGATTTCCTTCATCTTTCTTCCACGCTTCTCAACAATTCCGGTAACGGCAATAACGATATATACGTCTGCTTCCTTACCGTTTGTGATAAAGCACTTTGAGCCGTTCAGTACCCACTCGTCGCCGTCAAGAACAGCCTTTGTCTGCTGTCCCTGTGCATCCGTACCTGCACCAGGCTCAGTAAGTCCGAAAGCACCAAGCTTCTTTCCTGAAGCAAGGTCAGGAAGGTACTTTGCCTTCTGCTCTGGTGTGCCGTAGGTCTGGATTGGGTCTACGCAAAGTGATGTATGTGCTGACACAATAACACCTGTCGTACCACAAACCTTTGAAAGCTCCTCAACACACATAACATATGTAAGAGGGTCGCATCCCTGTCCTCCGTCTTCCTTTGCAACAGGAATACCTAAGAAGCCGTATTTAGCCATTTTTTCTACAGTCTCTCTTGGGAATCTGTGTTCCTCGTCAATTTCCTGAGCAAGAGGCTTAACTTCATTCTGCGCAAATTCCCTGAAAAGATTTTGCGCCATTTCATACTTCTTGTCTAAAGTGAAATCCATTCTAATTATTCCTCCATTACTTATAGTTATAAATCGGAACATCACCGCATTTAAGCTATGCTTTGTGAAAGCGATGATGCGGTATCTCAAGTTTTTTAAAGCTTGAGTTGGTTACTGTGCATCAACCGGTGTTTTTGTGCGGTCAGCATTGTATACATAGAAGCCCTTGCCACTCTTAACACCAAGATTTCCGCCGCGAACCATCTTACGGAGCAGAGGACATGCACGATACTTGCTGTCTCCTGTTTCCTTGTAAAGAACGTCCATAATTGCAAGGCAGATATCAAGACCTACAAAATCACCTAACTCAAGTGGTCCCATAGGATGATTTGCACCAAGCTTCATGGCAGCGTCAATACCTGCTATATCTGAAACGCCCTCCATCTTAATGAATGCAGCTTCATTAATCATAGGGATTAAGATACGGTTTACTACAAAGCCTGCTGCCTCCTGAACCTGTACAGGAGTCTTACCGATTTCCTCAGAAATCTTGATAATCTTATCAACCGTCTCCTGTGGAGTGTTTACGCCTGCTATAACCTCAACCAGCTTCATTCTGTCAGCAGGATTGAAGAAATGCATACCAATCATAGGACGGGTAAGTCCGTTTCCAATCTCTGTAATAGAAAGGGATGAAGTATTTGAAGCAAATATACACTCAGGCTTGCAGATTTTATCGAGCTCTGAAAATGTAGTCTTCTTAACTTCCATATCCTCAAATGCAGCCTCAACGATTAAATCGCAGTCTGCACAAATGTCCTCCTTAAGACCTGCGGTAATACTTGCAAGGATACCGTCAACTGTCTCCTGTGTCATCTTTCCTTTTTCTACAAGTCTTGCATAGCCCTTGGCAATTTTGTCCTTGCCGCCCTCTGCCCATTCCTTCTTGATGTCGCAAAGTGCAACCTCATATCCGTCAACCTGAGCAAATGCCTTAGCAATACCCTGACCCATAGTTCCGGCACCAATAACGCCAACTTTCATTTTTACGTCCTCCTAATATTAATTTTTATTTGTTTTGGAATGGAACAACCTTTAACTTCTTTTCCTTGTCTTTCTCAAGGAAGTTGCCCATACCTGCTTTTTGATCCTCTGTCTCAAAGCAATCACCAAAGAGCTTCTCCTCAATAACGATAGCCTTGTCCATGTCAACCTGCAAACCGTCATTGATAGCCTTCTTACAGTTTCTCACTGCAATTGGTGCATTTGCCGCAATGCCTGCTGCCATCTTCTTTGCTGCAGGTAGTAATTCCTCCTGCGTATATACTGCATTCACAAGACCGATTCGGAGCGCCTCATCAGACTTTATATTTCTTGCAGTATAAATCATCTGCTTCGCCATGCCTGCACCCACAAGTCTTGCAAGTCTCTGTGTACCACCAAAGCCCGGTGTAATTCCAAGTCCAACCTCAGGCTGTCCAAACACTGCGTTATCAGAGCAAATTCTTATGTCGCAGCTCATGGCAATCTCGCATCCGCCGCCAAGCGCAAATCCGTTTATGGCTGCTATAACAGGGATAGGGAACGTCTCAATCTTTCTAAATACGTCATTTCCCTTTTTGCCAAATGCCTCACCCTCTGCCTTCGTGAGTGTTGACATCTCACCGATGTCCGCACCTGCAACAAAGGATTTTTCACCTGCTCCCGTAAGTACAATCGCCCTTGTAGTTTCTAAATCAATTCCGTCAAATGTAGCCTCAAGCTCCTCAAGCACCTGACTATTTAAAGCGTTAAGTGCCTGTGGTCTGTTTATTGTAACTACGCCTACAAAGCCTTCCTGCTCATAAGTTATAAATTCCATCTGTTTCTCCTTTTTACTCTATAGAACGTTACCGCTCCTTAATCTCTCTTGACGATTGTTGCACAGCCCATACCGCCGCCGATACAAAGTGTTGCAAGACCGTTCTTTGCATCCTTTGCTTCCATCTCATGGAGAAGCGTAACAAGAATACGACAGCCTGATGCTCCTACAGGATGTCCAAGTGCGATTGCACCACCGTTAGGGTTGAGCTGCTTTGCAACATCAATTCCAAGGTCCTTGCCAACTGCAACAGACTGTGCTGCAAATGCCTCGTTTGCCTCGATGATGTCGAAGTCCTCAATCTTCATGCCGGTTTTGTCCATAACCTTCTTTGTTGCTGCAACAGGTCCGATACCCATGATGGATGGGTCAACACCTGCCAGTGCTCCTGCAACCCATGTAGCCATTGGCTTAACGCCAAGCTCCTTCGCCTTCTCCTCGCTCATTACAACGATTGCTGCTGCACCGTCATTGATGCCTGATGCATTTCCAGCAGTAACATATCCGTCAGGATTGATTGTGCGAAGTCGTGCAAGTCCCTCCATTGTAGTACCAGGACGTGGTCCCTCATCCTTCTTAAACTCGATTGTCTCTTTCTTCTTCTTAATCATTACAGGGACAATTTCCTTATCGAAAGCGCCTGCTTCCTGCGCTGCAACTGCCTTATTCTGGCTGTTTACTGAAAACTCGTCAAGCTCCTCACGGGTAAGCTTCCACTGCTGGGCAATATTGTCGGCAGTCTTAATCATATGGTAATCATTGAATGCATCCCAAAGAGCATCATGAACCATTGTATCAACTAACTTTCCGTCATTCATTCTGTAACCGTAACGACCCTGCATAACAGCGTATGGTGCCATTGACATATTTTCCATACCGCCTGCAACAACAATGTCAGCCTCGCCAGCCATAATCATCTGTGCTGCCATATTTACACAGTTAAGACCTGAACCGCAGACTACGTTTATGGTTACCGCAGGAACCTCAATAGGAAGTCCGGCTTTAATAGATGCCTGACGTGCAACGTTCTGACCTAAACCTGCCTGAATAACACAGCCCATATACACCTGATCAACCGCTTCCGGTGCTACACCTGCTCTGTTTAATGCCTCTTTAATAACGATTGCACCAAGCTCCTGTGCAGGAGTTGTACTAAGCGAGCCCCCCATAGTACCGATTGCTGTACGACATGCGCCTGCTAAAACTACTTTCTTTGCCATTGTTTAAAATTCCTCCATCTTTTTTTTATTTGAACTCCACGTCAAATACGCCTTGTTCTGTCTAAGGACATACCCCTCGACACTGATATGCCTATAATATCATATTTAGGTCTATTTCGCAACAGATTAACCTCCTACTTTTTCTTCTTTTTATGAATGTTTCTTATTGTTTTTTTCTTCCTTTTTCCGTCGCCGTTTTTCATATTTTCCTTATTTTCCGTAAAACCTCCTCCATATTTTACATTGTCTGCACGATGCCCTTCGCCGTTTCCTTTCCCGTGTGCCTTGAAAGCCTCATCATTTTTTCTTGGACGAATCAGACATTTTTTATCGTACCCTATCAGGTCGGTTCTTTTTGCAATGACAAGTGCCTCATGTACAAGGTCATAATTCTTAGGGTTCCGGTACTGGATCAGTGCCCTCTGCATTGCCTTTTCGTGGGGCGACCTGGGAACATACACCTCCTCCATCGTCCTCGGGTCAACCCCTGTATAATACATGCAGGTGGAAATGGTTGACGGTGTGGGGTAAAAGTCCTGCACCTGCTCAGGCATGTAACCCAAATTCCTCAGGTACTCCGCAAGCTTAACTGCATCCTGCATCGTTGACCCGGGATGTGAGGACATAAGATAAGGAACCATATACTGTTTCATGCCAAGCTCCTCGTTTATTTTTTTGTACTTGTCACAAAACGCCTGAAATACATCATTTCCCGGTTTTCCCATCTTTCTCAGGACATTGTCGGAAACATGCTCCGGCGCCACCTTAAGCTGACCACTCACATGATATTTACAAAGCTCATAAAAAAATTCATCATTTTTATCTGCCATAAGATAGTCAAACCGTATTCCCGACCGTATAAATACTTTTTTTACGTTTGGCAGCTCACGCAGCTTTCTTAAGAGTCCAAGATATGAGCTGTGGTCTGCAATCAGATTTTCACACGGCTTTGGAAAAAGGCACTGTCTGTTTTTACATACACCGTATTTTTCCTGCTTTTTGCATGCCTTTACTCTGAAATTTGCCGTCGGTCCACCCACATCATGTATGTAGCCCTTAAAATCAGGCTCCCACACCATTTTTTCAGCCTCCTGCAATATGGATTTATCACTTCTTGTCTGTATGATTCTTCCCTGATGAAAGGTAAGGGCACAGAAGCTGCAGCCTCCAAAACAGCCCCTGCTGCTTACCAAGCTGAATTTAACCTCCGATATGGCAGGCACGCCGCCAAGTGCTTCATAGGAGGGATGATATGTCCTTTTATAGGGCAGTGAATACACCCTGTCCATCTCATGCTCCGTAAGGGGTGCCGCAGGCTTGTTCTGAACAACATACATATGGTCATTGTATTTTTCCACAAGTGCTTTTGCAGTATAGTGGTCTGTATTTTCATACTGTATTTTAAAGCTTTTTGCATAGTTAATCTTATCAGCTTTTAGCTCATCATAGGCGGGAAGCTCTATATAATCATAGGCATTTTCCAAGCTTGTTGTCCGATATGCCGTACCCTCAACAAAGCATATATCCTTTGCCTCGATGCCATTGTCAAGTGCTTCTGCAATCTCAACAATCGCTTTTTCCCCCATTCCGTAAATTAGTATATCAGCCTGAGAATCGATAAGTATGGAATGCTTTATGTGATTAGACCAATAATCATAGTGGGCAAGCCTTCTAAGGCTTGCCTCAATGCCCCCTATAATGATAGGAACATCCTTATATTTTCTTCTTATAAGATTACAGTACACCACAGTCGCATAATCAGGTCTTTTCCCCATTACCCCACCCGGAGTATAGGAATCATGCTCCCTCTTTCTTTTGGATACGGAATAGTGATTTACCATGGAATCCATGTTTCCGGCAGTTACAAGATATGCGAGACGCGGTCTGCCGTATATATCTATGCTTACAGGATTTTTCCAATCCGGCTGTGATATGATTGCAACCTTATAACCGTATAGCTCCAGCATACGGCTTATGATTGCATGCCCAAAGGAAGAATGGTCAACGTACGCATCCCCTATGACATAAACAAAGTCGGGCTGCTCCCATCCTTTAAGCTCCATTTCCTCCCTGTTTAAAGGGAGAAATCCATCATCATACTCATAATCAAATTTATTCATATGCTTCTCCGTAAAAATGCAAACTGCTTTTTGTCATTTTCTTATGTTGATATATTTTAACGCTGCCATGCCGTATGCATTTAATTTTCCCGCAGCCTTACATACTTTCTTGCAGTTCCCGCTCCCTTTGCCACAAGCAGCTCAGGCGATTCAATTTTAGCTGCCTTTACTCCAAGCCTTTCATCAAAAAGCTTATCGATTCCGTATATCTTGCTTCCCCCGCCGGTTAAAATAATACCGGATTCCGAAATATCGCTTGCAAGCTCAGGCGGAGTTACCTCAAGCACACGTTTAACGGCATCAACAATCTGCTCTGTTGCTTCTGAAACTGCCTCCATAATCTCTGAGGATTTAACCTGGAGCTTTGTGGGAAGTCCTCTTACAAGCTCCTTCCCCTTTGCATATCCAACCGCATCCTTCTGTCTTGGATAGACCGAGCCGATTTCAAGCTTCAGTATCTCCGCTGAAACATTACCGAGCAGTATGTTATGACGTTTTCTCAGATACCTGATAATTGCCTCGTCAAAATCCTCCCCACCAATCTTTATGGATGTCTCATTTTTTATTCCACCTCTTGAAATAACGGCAATATCAGTTGTTCCGCCGCCGATATCAACAATCATATAGCCCTTGGCACTATCAACATCCACGCCTGCACCTATGGCTGCCGCAAAGGGTTCTTCCAGTATATAGACCTCCTTTGCCCCCGTTCTGTAAACTGCGTCCTCCACAGCCCTAATCTGAACCGGCGTTATACCGCTTGGAACACAGACGCATATATTTGGCCTTCCCCATATTTTTCTCTTTTGCATGGCATTTCTCACAAAGAGCTTTAACATACGCTCCGTAAGTGTATAATCAGATATGACGCCATTCCTGATCGGCCGTACAACCTCTATGCCCTCAGGTGTTTTCCCCATCATTTTTTTAGCCTTATTGCCAACGGCAAGTATCTTTTTGCTTCTAGGCTCAAATGCAATTACAGACGGCTGGTTTACAACAATTCCCCTGTCCTTCATATAAATAACCGTATTTGAAGTGCCTAAATCTATTCCTATGTCTATATTTATCAATGCTTTTTCCTCTATTCGTAAAATAATCCACCGACTACTACACACTAGCAAAATTTTTATTTTTTTGAAATCTCAATAGTACAAAGTGCCTTCGTCACTTTTCATGCTGCCACAGCTTTCATGGCACTTTGGACGAATCCTGCCGAATTAAGAAGTCGGTGCCATAAATAATTATAAGCACCGACTATCATTTTTTCAATATATTATTTAAAATCTTCAGCTAGTAAATATTTCTTGGAAATACCCTTCTGCTTTTCTCTGTCCTCACATTTAAGGAGCGCATCGTCAACAGTTTTAAGCATTCTGTCAATGTTACCGCTTTCCATCGCCATAAGAAGGCTTCGGAGTGTTCCGTCTATGTCGTCTGTCTTAAAGCCTCTCTGTGAGATATACCCCTTTGCAATTGCAATCATATCAGCCGTAGAAATTCCAAGCATATTCACGCTGTATTTAAATGTTCCGTTTTCAGGCTTTGCACTATCCATGAGTCTGTCAATGGAACTTGACTCACCCGTAAGTATAATTACAATATTATTTTGCTCAGGTCTTGAAAGTTTTATAAGCTCATTCAACCTATCTGCCGCTATAAGACCTGCATTTTCAACAACAAGGCATCCATCCTTAAGCTTCGTCATTGCATCTGCAAGCTTAACCTTATTGAGTGCAGCAGCCTTTATCTTTGCAATTGTCTTAGCTTTACAGATTGCCATATCATAGAAGCTTCTTGCAAAATCCTCTCCTACGCTTGTAAGGCCAAAGCCATGCTCACCCTTAAGTATTACATTTCTTGACTCCTTCGGATCATTTGCAATACTGTTAAATGTATCAATAATCGGAGCGGATATGCTGTCTACCTTTGTATATTTCTCAAGGTAATATGCTGCCATCGGAAGCTTTCCGTCCTCTGACGGCATCGTAAGATCAAGCTTAATGTTATCTGCTTCCTCTGCTGCCTTTAAGGCTTCCTCCTCTGCCTTCTTGGCAGCCTCAAGAATCTTCGCAGCCTCCTCGGCTTTCTTGCGGGCAGCCTCCTCAGCTTTCTTTGTTTCTTCTTCTAACTTCTTATGGGCTTCCTCATCAGCCTTACGTTTTGCCTCCTCGTCTGCCTTACGTTTTGCCTCCTCGTCCGCTTTACGTTTTGCTTCCTCTGCTTCGGCAGCTTTCTTAGCTTCTTCCTCTGCCTTACGCTTTGCTTCCTCCTCGGCTCTCTTAGCTTCTTCCTCTGCTGCCTTTCTTGCATTTTCCTCTGCCTGCTTACGAGCCTCCTCTGCTGCCTTTAAGGCTTCTTCCTCTGCCTTCTTGGCAGCCTCAAGGATTTTCATTGCCTCCTCTGCCTTCTTGCGGGCAGCCTCGGCAGCCTTCTTAGCTTCCTCCTCAGCTTTCTTCTTTGCCTCAGCTTCAGCTTTCTTCTTTGCTTCTTCCTCAGCTTTCTTCTTTGCTTCCTCCTCGGCTTTGCGTTTTGCTTCCTCCTCGGCTTTGCGTTTTGCTTCCTCCTCAGCCTTGCGTTTTGCTTCTTCCTCAGCTTTACGCTTTGCTTCCTCCTCAGCCTTACGCTTTGCTTCTTCCTCTATACGTTTTCTGCTTTCCTCTGCCTGTTTTGCAGCTTCTTCCTCTGCCTTTTTAGCCTCCTCAAGGATTTTCGCAGCCTCCTCAGCTTTCTTGCGAGCTTCCTCCGCTGCCTTTAATGCCTTATCCTTTGCCTTGGCTCTTGCTTCTTCCTCGGCTTTCTTACGAGCGTCCTCTGCTGCCTTCTTGCGGGCTTCCTCTGCTGCTTTCTTGCGAGCTTCCTCTGCCGCCTTCATTGCAGCGTCCTTTTCAGCCCTCTTACGTGCTTCTTCCTCTGCCCTTTGCTTTGCGGCAGCCTCAGCAATTCTTCTTTCACGCTCAGCAGCCTTTCTTTCTGCCTCCTCAAGCTTAGCCTTTTTACGAGCTTCCTCCTCTGCCTTTTTCTTTGCTTCTTCCTCGGCTTTCTTTGCAGCTTCAGCTTCTGCTTTCTTCTTAGCCTCCTCTGCTGCCCTTGCAGCAGGATCCTCCTTTTTAGCTGCCTCATCGCCATAGTTTGCAAACTTCGATAACTCTGCTCCCAAAGCATCATCATCGTCATTATCTATGTCGTACATGCTCTTGACATCATTTGTCGCCGTCTTTCTGTTCGGAACAATGTTAATCTCATCTTCGCCATTTTTCGTACCAGACTTTGGCGTTTCGGCTGTCTGCCAATTTGTTCCGTTGGAAATTACAGTCGTATCTCCATCCTTTACAAATGTTGTCGTATCATCCTTTTCGCTGTCATCAGCTATAACTGTTACGCTTCCATCACTACCGGTAAGCTTTGTAGGCTGAAGTCTTGCCTTTTGTTCTCTTAAATAGCTGTCATCCTTTGATGGAGCAGCAGAGCTTCCTGCCATTTTCAGCTTAGGCGCTTCCTCAGTTTTTGGTTTAGGCTCCTCTTTCTTAGTGGTCTCATCTGCACCTGCAATTTTAAGCTTACCTGTGGTAGACTTAGCCCCAGCACCATCAGAGCCTGTATTAAGCTTTAATCCAAGTCCGCCTGATGATTTAGCTGAACTTTCAGTACTATCGGCTGTTACTCCTCCAAGTCCACCTTCAGCTTTATCACCAAGTCCGCCTGTTCCTACTCCACCAAGCGTCTTTCCTGATTTATCAGGCTGAATATCGACGCTCATTCCAAGTGAGGACTCCTCTGTCTTATCTGCAGTTTTCTTCTTTTCTTCTGCCTTGACAGCTTCTTCCTTTTTAGGTGCCGCGTCAGCCTTGCTTTCTTCCTTACTTTCTGCCTCTGCAGCTTCCGATTCGACTTCTGCTGCTGGAGTCTCCTCCTCAAACTCAATACCTAACTCAGCCGCATGCTTTTTTCTCTTTTTCTCCTCGATTTTAGCAAGATCTTCGGCTGACAAGGTCTTATACTTCGGCTTTCCATCCTCAGATTTATTTGTTGTAACAGTTTTTCCGGATAACAGCGCATTTTCCTGCTCTTTTTTATTTTTTGCAGCCTTTGCAGCCTTCTCCTTTTCAACCTGTGCCCTTACAGCAGCAATCAATGCTTCTCTTTGATCAATAGCCACTTATTTTGCCTCCTTTCAGTAACCCTACCGTCAAGAACTATCTATGTTCTTTTATTTTTCTTAAAATTTCTCTTTTTTCAGAACTTATTTTCAAGGATGCCTTTAACGCATCTCTGGAAGCGGTATTATTTATCGGATTATCGGGCTTATGGATTGCCTTCTCAACTTGTTGTTTCGGTGTTACACTTCCATAGTCAATACCTAATGATGCAAGCAGTGCCTCTGCCTCTTTTTGCATCTGTTCTTCCTTCAAAAGATTTGCCTGCAGTTTATCCTGAGCCTTCTCCATAATTTCATCGAAATTATTTTCCACCTCTACAACATGATACTCAGGGAACAAATCCGTCTTAAATACAGGAAAATCAAGATTGCTTTTCTTTGAAGCTATGTCAGCAAGCAAATCTGTTTTTTGTTCTATCTTAGTTTCGTATGCTGTTTCAAATTCTTCCTGCTTTACTTCAGCTTCATATACCGTTTCAGCTACTTCTTGCTTTACTTCGGCTTCATATACTGTTTCATCTACTTTTGGCTCTATCTCAGCTTCGTATGCTGTTTCAAATTCTTTCCGCTCTGCTTCTTGTTGAATGTCAGACTCAGAATATAGCCTTGTTTCCTCAACCGCAAATGTCTGTTGCTCATCTGACTTCAAAGGAGCTTCCTCTGTATGAGTTTCTTTTTCCTCTGTCTTTACTTCAAAATCAAATTCAAAATCAGCATCTTCATTCAAATCAATGCTTTCATCTTCTTCAACAACACTTTCATCCTCTGCAGGGGCAGTGTTTTCCTTGGACTCATCTTTCTCTGGTTCAGTCTTACTATCAAACTCAAAGTCGAATTCAAAATCATCTTCCTCAACATCAGCCTCGGAAGTGATTTCCGTTTCTTCTTCCACACTGGTCTCGGAAACAAGTTGCGATTCTTCCTCAATCTCGGTCTCAAAAGCAGCTTCCATTTCATCTTCGACATCAGTCTCGGATATGATTTCCGCTTCTTCTTCCACATCGGGCTCAGAAGCAAGTTCGATTTCATCCTCAACATCAGTCTCAGATATGATTTCCGCTTCTTCCACATCAGCCTCGGAAGCTAATTCCGTTTTCTCCTCAACATCAATCTCAGATATGATTTCTGTTTCTTCTTCCACATCGGGCTCAGAAACAAGTTGCGTTTCTTCCTCAACCTCGGCAGTGGCTTCTATTTCTTCGTCATCCTCCACGGACATTGAACCAAATTCATCATCCTCTATAACGCTAAAGTCATCAGCTTCCTCATCTTCATCCTCATCAATAATAATGTCTGATGCTTCAAACACATACTCCATCTTTTTCTTTGAAAAGAATTTTTCCGTCTCACTCTTTTCAGAATCCGCATTATCAGAGGTATCATTATAATCAGCTTCGCCCTCAAGGTCATCAATCGTATCTGCCTCAGCAGCAAAGCCATCGTTTTCCTCATCCACTGAAATAAGCAAATCACTTCGGGCTTCTTTTTCTTTTACATGTAACTCCGACATATCCGTCTCTCCGTCATCAAGTGTATCTTGCTCCCAATCATCTTGAAATTTGTCATCATCAGTATAGCCTTCCGCAAGCTGACTATCATCCTCTTGCTCCGGTTCATCATTTAATAAAACTTCTTCTATATTAAATTTATATTTTTTTGTCTGTTTCTCATTATCATTATTTTCGGTTTCAGAAACTGTCTCTGTTTCGGATGTCGCCTCTATTTCAGATGTTGCCGTTTCGGTTTCTGCCTCCGCTTTCGTATCACTGTCTGTATCAGCAACAACTTCAACATCAGAAGCTTCGTCAGATTTCGGCTCCGAATTTTCAGATACTTCTGTCTTTTCGGTTTTCTCTACTTTCGTAGCTTCTTCAATTTTTTCAGTTTCCTCTATTTCTTCAACTGCTTCTGTTTTTTCAGTTTCCTCCATTTTCGCAGTTTCTTCAACTTTTTCGGTTTCCTCTATTTCTTCAACTGCTTCTGCTTTTTCAGTTTCTTCTGTCTTTTCAGTTTCTTCCGCTTTTTCAGTTTCCTCTGTTTTCACAGTTTCTTCTACTTTTTCAGTTTCTTCCAGCTTTTCCTTGCCTTCTTCACCAGCCTGCTCTACGATTATCTCCTCGGTCAAATCCTCGTCAGCTGGCTTTGATTTTTTAAACAGCTTCTTAAACAAACCTGTTTTCTTATTATCTGAATTTGAAGCCTCATCTCCCGAAGTTTCCGCTTCCTCGTTTGCCATTCTTTCTTTTTCTTCAAGCTCACGTTCCTGTTTTTCATGTTCCTTAATCAGCTTTTTCATTTTACGCTTTGAAAGCTCCTCGACCCCTTCGCCGACTTCCTCAAACATAATCGTAATTTCAGCTTCCTTCGGATGTATTCTCAATTCATCATCTTCTATGAGCTTTAATTCCTGCTTCCTGACTTCGCTTTCATCTTCATCGTTATCCTCAATCCACTCCTTCGCATATGTGTAAATGAGAGAATCAACCTGCAAATCGCCTGCAGCTATTTTACCGATACAGTCAGAATGTTCACTGTTTTTATATGTGGCGCAGTATACGTCAGAAAGTGCTTCAGCATCACTTTTACGTCCAAGCTTTATCAAAAGTAAATACGTAATAAAGCTCCAGTCATAATCCATGCTGTGCATATAGGAGGCTTCCAAATATTCAATCAGTTTTTCCGCTGGTTCTCCATGGGCATTGTCATATATATATTTTGCCTGTTTGGTTTCGACGCTGTCATCGGAACCAAACAGGTAAATATCATAATATCTTTTTGCCAGCTCCTCATGTCCCATATTCAAATGAAGCTCAAGCAGAGAAAATATAACTCTTTTAGATTCAGGTGCAAGCCTGTGTGCCATAACAAGAACCCTTCTTGCATCCTTGTAGCGGCTGGCATGAGAATAAATGTCCCCACAAAGCCTGAGGAATTGAGGGTTAAGGGACTTACTCAAATCCTGGCTATCGACAATTTCAAGAGCAAGACTATATTCCCTTGCATTAGCCAATTCCTTTATCTTGTTCACACTAGCCATAGAAAGCCCTGCGCCCATGCCGTTCACCTCAAAAAATATAGTTTTAGTTTATCACACAGTCCTTTGTTTTACAACAATTAATGCCCCTCAAATACCTTCTCAACCTTCTCAATAACTGTTTCCTTCATGTTGCCGCGAGTCTTCTCATATTGAAGTCCCGATTCCATAATTTCAAGAAGCTCCATTCTGTACTGTGTATCAATCTCCTTTATGTACTCCATAAGGACGTCCTTAATTTCCATAACAAATTCTTTCGTCTGCATCTTGGCAATCATCTCATCAGGATTAAATCTTGAAACTGCCGTCTTCATGTCATCCTGCTTACGTGCACACACAACGCACTCCTCTGAGCCTGCCTCATTTACATATCCACAGTTACATGTCCATGTCATGCCATCAGACTTATACTTCTCAACGGCATCAATACCTCTCTTTTCCTTGAGTGCCTCAAGTCTGTGAAGTGGCATTGAAACATTGACAGGTACATCATTGCAGGCAAATACGCCTCTGCTTGTGACATATTTTGATATTGTAACCTTTGAGTCCTTTATCAAAAGTATATCCTTTGCAGGCAGCTTACATTCAATATCATTTGCCCTTATCTGAGTTACATTACCTTTTTCAAATACAAAATCAAGGTTCTTAAGCAACAGCTTTTCCTCATAAAGATTAGTAAGCTCAATGTCAACTCTTACAGCCTTTATGTCATCCATGTTGTAGTTGAAAAATTCGGTAGCGATTGTAACATTTTTGCTGTCACCTGACAGTATTACCTTTACAGGTCTTGGCACAAGCCTGTTATAGTAGTTGCTTACATAAAGCTCTTTTACTATCTTTTTCTCAGCCTCTGCTTTTTTCTTTAATGTAACCGCTGTTCCTGATGCAATTGTACCTACTGAATAGTTTGCAAACTGAGTATAGTTAAACTCTGCGCCTATAATGGCATCCGCACCCTTTGCCAATGCCAGCTTTGTAAGCTTTTGCATGGCAACCTCGTTTGCCTGTTCAAGCTTGCTTGTAAGCTTATCGCTCTCTGCGTCAGAGACCTCCGTAACACTCGCTGCAATACCCTTAAAGAAATTAGAACCAAGTACTGTTTGTCCTGCTACAAAGCCAAGGTACTCCTCAATGTCATAGCCCTCAAAGCCTGAACCGGACGTAATCATAATCTCACTCATCTTTAAACCCTCCACTTTAAAAAATTTCGAATAAATATAAAAAAATTATATCATATTCCAAAGATGATTGAAAGTGTTTTTGTATAAATTATTGCATTTTGAATTTACTTTTTGTGCATTTATGACACAATCACTAAAATTCCAAGGGATTACTGTTTTCATACTTATAATAATAGAATTCCAAGCTGAAATATGTATGCTCCTCACTGTCCCCGATTACCCGCCAGTCAGGAAGCTTGTCCAAATTTGGAAAATATGTATCTGCCTCATAATTATAGTCAATTTTTGTCACATGGGCATATTTACAGTATGGCAAAAGCATTTCGTAAACCTTGCCTCCGCCTACAACAAATATCTGTCTGTCCCTATACCTTTTAAGCACCTCAAAAAGCTGTTCCTTAGAATTTACAACAGTGCCATCCTTTACCTTAAAATCAGGATTTGCAGAAAGTATAATATTATCCCGTCCTGCAAGAGGCAGTCCGTTCGGGAAGCCCGCTAAGGTTTTTCGTCCAAGCACGATGACATTTCCCATGGTAACCTGTCTGAAAAATTTGTGGTCCTCCGGTATGGAAACAAGCAGATTGCCTTTGTTTCCAATCGCCCAGTTATTATCAACAGCAACAATTAAATCCATTTGTTTTCTCCTTCATCATTGAACGCCGCAGCTTCTAAATTTAGCCTTTTAAATAGCGACGGGTATATTTTCAACCTGTGGACCTGTCTCATAGTTTTTGATACTAAAATCATCAAGGGTAAATTTATAAAAATCCTTTATGTCAGGGTTCATGGAAAATTCCGGTGCCGGATATGTTTTTCTCGTAATCAGCTCCTTTACGATAGGAATGTGTCTGTCATATATATGTGCGTCTGCAATAACGTGTACAAGCTCACCCACTTCAAATCCTGTAACCTGCGCCATCATATGCACAAGCACGGCATATTGCACAACATTCCAGTTGTTTGCCGCAAGCACATCCTGGGAACGCTGATTTAATATGGCATTAAGCTTATTTCCCGTAACATTAAATGTGACACTGTAGGCACACGGATAAAGATTCATCTCTGATAGGTCCTGATGCACATATATATTCGTCATGATGCGGCGGCTAAAGGGATTATTTTTCAAATCATATATTACCCTGTCAACCTGATCCATCATACCTTCCTTGTACCTGTGCTTCACGCCAAGCTGATATCCGTATGCTTTTCCGATTGAGCCATTCTCGTCCGCCCACGCATCCCAAATATGGCTTTTTAAATCGTTTACATTGTTTGATTTTTTCTGCCATATCCACAAAAGCTCATCTATTGCAGATTTTACATATGTTCTTCTTAAGGTGATTGCGGGAAATTCCTTGGAAAGGTCGTATCTGTTCACAATCCCAAATCTTTTGATTGTATATGCATATGTTCCATCCTCCCACTTCGGACGGACCTTTTCCCCCTCCGTGCTATAGCCGTTGTTAATAATATCGTTACACATATCAATAAATAGGTTGTCTGCCTTGCTCATTTTATTCCTCCGACAATTTTATAAAATTAAGTATATACAAAACAAAAAAATGTGATATAATGTCTTTTAAGGTTTTTCCCTTTCTGATAATTCAAAAGGTTCAACCACATTCAAAATTTCCCTAATAATTTTAAATCATACAATGAAAGCGAGGTATATTATGCAGGTAAAATCATTTGCTGAGGTCCTAAAAGGAAAAAGAGAAGAATTTGGATACAAACAATGTGAGGTCGCAGAGATGCTGTATTTGTCCAGTTCAACATACAGCCATTACGAAGCGGGAACACGGCTTCCGACCATAGAAAACTTAATAAAAATATCCGCTCTTTACAATATGAATCCACTGGAGCTTCTTTATATGTTTGCTCCTGAGGATGTCAAATCAAATAGTGAAACATATTTTAATTTCATAAGACATGGTAAATATGCCCTGTCAACAAAAGAGCTGCATCTCCTGTCCGATTTTAACATGCTAAATAATGACCAGCAAAATGCAATCATCAATATGACTAAGCTGTTAAAAAGAAGTAACCTACCGCATTAATCAAACCTTTTCATCTACGTTATTTCCAACAAGCAAGTCGCCAAATGCTTCATCAGCATTCTTATCATATGGATTTGATTTTGAATACTTTATCTGGGTTGTTGTCGTTCCTCCTGCAATATATGTCGTGCCACACTCAGGACACACCGCCATTTTAAGTGCAACCGATGCGCTGATAAGCTTCGCCCCCGGCTTGCTGCCCTTTGCAATGGCATTGGCAACATGCTCCCTCTCATGTGCGCTTACCTTGGCATAGGATTCCTCAGGCTTTATATTGCCCGGTGTTTTAAAGGAAACATCAGCCTCATTGGAGCCATCCACGTACTTTCTGTTCTTGCATGTCTGACATTCAGTAGACTTTACCTCGGAGGAGCTGTCTACCGTATTATCAGTATTGACAGGCGTCACCCTGTCTACCATGCTTACAGGTACAGTGTAATTGTTACTCATACCACCTATGTACATAAAACAGCCTCCCTTCTAAATCCATTCTATATCATATCTGTTATTGTACTACAATATAACTTCATCTACAAGCTATTTTTTCTTCTATCAGCCTCATTTTTGCTATATACACATCCACAATAATTCTGTCTGTACAGCCCATATTCTTTCGATAATTGTATCGACCGTGCGTATCCATTTTTCTTTTTAAAATCACTATAAAGGTAGTCAATTCCAAGCTCATCGGAAAGTCTCATACCGATTTCATTCAGCCACCCTGCATTTTTATGTGGACTTATGGAAAGCGTTGTAGTAAATAAATCATATTTATGCTCCAAGGCATATATGGCAGTTTCCCTAAGTCTAAGCTCATAGCACTTATAACATCTTATTCCCCGTTCCGGCTCATTTTCCAGATTTTTGGACAGTTCAATAAATTTTTCCGGATTGTATGTGCCCTCAAGAACCACAACATTTTTGGCAAAGGGCGCTTCCCTTACAAAGCGTTTCAGCTCCCCTATTCTTTTCTCATATTCCTCCCGTATTGTAATATTGGGATTGTAAAAAAATGTAGTTATGTTATACTTGGAATAGAGGTATTCCAAAACATAAGAGCTGCACGGAGCACAGCACACATGCAGCAGTAATTTTTGTTGATTTTGTATATCCATTTATCTTTCTTAACCCTTTCTTGTCAATTTGAACAATGAGTTTTATTAAAATCTACTGATTTAAAAAACAATTTAGTCACTTTTAACAATTGACATTGTAAAATTTATACAATATACTATTAGTAAATAAACAATTATAATAATTATAGCGATTTGATTATATATTATCAAGTGGATTTATGTAGCTTTTTAAGAGGAGGTATATCAGATGACAGTTGATCAGGCCGTTAAGAAATTCAAATTGGAGCCCCTTAATGTATACACTGCAAAGGCGAAAGCGAAAGAGCTTAACGTAGATGAAGTTCTTTATATGAATGTGCAAAAAAACAAGTATTCATACATCGTAAAAGACGGTGCTCGTGGATTTATGCTCTATCAGGATGAAAAGAGCTTATATACCAAAATGTACAAGGGTCTTAAGATGACACCGTTAGAACCATAACAGGCTTTTTTTATATTTTTTTTCATACCTTTTTTCTCCAAGCCGGACGAGAGTCCGGCTATTTTAATTTTGGAAGCTTCTAAATCTTATTCCAGTATAAACTTCTGAATCATATATGTCATATATACACAAAGAAGTCCCATAACACCCCATACAAATGTATAGGGAAGGCAGACCTGCCCCATTATATTCCCCTTTACCCTTGAATAGTCCCAAACCTCAAAATCAAAAATAACGTTCACAATAAGTCCTGTGATAAACTCTAAGGTTGTTATGATAAGCGCTGACGCAGCCATTATCTTTACAATGAAAAAGCGGCTTTTCCCATATAAAAGGCTAAGCCCAACCTGCCCGACAAAAAGAAAGCAAAAGCCGCCGCATATTATCATGGAATAATGGGAATATCCTCGAAACATAATTTCCATATAAAAATATGCAATTCCTCCTGTCAGCCACAACAGAAAATACTGTTGGAATTTTTCAAGAATTTTAGAAACCACATCATCGTTTTTTGTCATATTATTTTACCCAAGCATGAAATATTACCACACGAAAGCTTTGTTTATATAAAACAAGTACAGTCTATGGCCATTCTTATTTTTACAAAAAAATACCGGCTTTATTCAAAGCCGGCATCATAATTTACTTTATTTTTTAACTTTCAATTTTATTTTTGTAGTATACCTTTACGTGCTCTAACGCCTTGTCCGTAAGCTCAACAATCGCTACAGTCTGTTTCCCTCTTTTATCGTTAATCATGAAGGCATACCAACTGTCCTTGTTCTCCTCCCTGCCTGTCGTAATATTTTTTACAACAAGGGATTTGTTAATATCAAGCTCGTTTTTAAGCTTATCGCTTTCATATGGAAGCACTCTTGTAACATGGTCTGCATCAAAGGAAAAAAATTCTTTTCTTTTCACCAGGTTGTATATTATGGCACTGTCAAAATCTCCATTTGTAAAAATATATTCAAACTGCGAATGGAGCTTCTTGCTTGTAAGACTTCCGAGGAAGCCACCGATTACGATAACCAGCGCCCCATACGATATCCCTACAGTCGCAAAGACACCGACTCCCACAAGTGCAATTATAAATGACAGCACAAAGGGCAACAGCTCCATAAATGTTCTTTTTCTTCTTATTACCTGTTCAATATAATCATCCATAAAAACTCCTAAGCAAACGACTCGTCAATCGCTTTGGCAGCCTTCTTTCCGGCTCCCATGGCAAGTATAACGGTAGCGGCGCCAGTAACGACATCACCGCCTGCATAAACATTTTTTCTTGTACTCTCGTTTGTATCTTCGTTTACGATTATTCCGCCCCACTTCTCAGTTTCAAGTCCTTTTGTAGTCTGTCTTATCAGAGGGTTTGGCGACTGTCCTATCGCAATTACAACCGTCTCAACATCTATAATCTTATTAGAGCCCTCAATCGGCTCCGGTCTTCTTCTGCCTGATGCATCCGGCTCGCCAAGCTTTTGTTCAACAACCTCTATTCCCTTAACCCAGCCGTCGTCACCATGTATTTTAACAGGGTTATTCAGGAGCTTAAATATCACGCCCTCCTCCTTGGCATGCTCGACCTCTTCCTTCCTTGCAGGTACTTCCTCCTCGCCACGTCTATATACTATGTATACCTCCTCGGCTCCAAGTCGCTTTGCAGTTCTAGCCGCATCCATTGCAACATTTCCCGCACCCACAACTGCCACTCTCTTTCCTATCTTTACAGGTGTAGGAACCTCACCCTTCTTATATCCCTTCATAAGGTTTACTCTTGTAAGAAATTCATTTGCAGAGTATACGCCCAAGAGATTTTCGCCCGGTATTCTAAGGAAATTCGGAAGCCCAGCCCCCGTTCCAAGAAATACGGCTTCATAGCCTTTCTCAAATAAATCATCCACTGTAACTGAGCGTCCAACCACAACATTTGTCTCTATTTTGACACCTAAGTCGGTTACATTTTCAAGCTCCTTTGCCACAAGTGCCTTTGGAAGCCTAAACTCAGGAATACCATAGCTTAAAACGCCGCCTGCCTTGTGAAGTGCCTCGAATATTGTAACCTCATAGCCCTTCCTTGCAAGCTCTCCGGCACATGTAATTCCCGCAGGTCCCGAGCCTACGACAGCCACACGTCTGCCATTTGGCTTAATATCATAAGACGGCTTTGTCCCATGCTGCATATGGTAATCGGCAACGAATCTCTCAAGTCTTCCGATTGAAACCGGCTCACCCTTGATGCCCCTTACACACTTACCCTCACACTGATTTTCCTGCGGGCATACTCTGCCGCATATTGCAGGGAGTGCATTTTCACTTGTGATTATCTCGTAAGCCTTTTCAAAATTGCCTGCTGCCACCTGCTCTATAAATCCCGGTATCGGTACATTTACAGGACAGCCTGTCATACAAGGCTTGTTCTTACAGTTGATACATCTTGATGCTTCCTCCATTGCCATCTCGGCAGTGTAGCCTGTGGCAACCTCATCAAAATTTTTATTTCTTACATCCGGCTCCTGTTGTGGCATCGGAACCTTATTAGGACTCATATTTGCCATAATTTTATCTCCTCTATTTTTTATACCCATACAATCCTTATCCGCAGGGTAAAATTATAATCTCATCATACATTCATGTTCTTCTTCCTTAAAGAAGGACTGTCTCCGCATACACTCATCAAAATCTACAAGGAAACCGTCAAAGTCCGGTCCGTCAACACATGCAAATTTTGTCTCTCCGCCAACAGTAACCCTGCATCCGCCGCACATTCCCGTTCCGTCAATCATAATAGGGTTAAGTGATACAGCCGTATGTAGATCAAACTGCTTTGTGACAGCTACAACATTTTTCATCATGATGAGCGGTCCGATTGCTATCGCATGATCGTATTTTTCTCCCGACTCAATCAGCTCCTGAAGCTTATTTGTAACAAAGCCCTTTCCACCAAGAGATCCGTCATCCGTCATAATATAGACATTTTTACAAAATTCCTGAAATTTCTCTGCAAGTATTACAAACTCTGCCGAACGTCCGCCTATGATTACGTCTACACTGACACCCTCCTCAGAGAGCTTTTTCAACTGCGGATAAAGAGGCGCTGCTCCAACTCCTCCCGCAATTCCTATCACACGGCTCCATTTGTCAGCCTCAAACGGTGCAGGCTGTCCTAACGGTCCCACAAAATCGCAGAAGCAATCTCCCTCCTCAAGTTTTTCCATGAGCTTTGTGGAATATCCCACAACCTGAAAAATAATTGTTACGCTGTTTTTATCTCTGTCAAAGTCAGCTATTGTAAGCGGTATTCTCTCTCCGTCCTCGTCAACTCTGACAATAACAAACTGTCCTGCCTCACAACGTGCAGACACGTAAGGTGCCTCCACGTCCATCAAGATAACAGCCTGATTTAAAACTTCTTTTTTTAAAATTTTGTACATGAGATTATCCCCCATTCAACTTCAAATGTATTTGCACACGCAAAATCTTTATGATTTTAACATATTTTTTTACAAATTCATAGACCTTTGTATCATTTTATCAAAATTTGGCATATAAACCTATTATTTATGGTTCAGACGGACAGCCCTTACAGCCTTCGCAATCCCTGCAGTTTGAGTTCTCTGCCAAGGCATCCGTGCTCATTCTGTAATCAAAATTATTTACCGTTTCCAAAAGACATACGGCTTGTGCGCTTATACCCTGTCCCTGTCCCGTAAAGCCCAGCTTTTCCTCAGTTGTCGCCTTTATATTTACCTGTGTAATATCTATGTTAAGGGCATTTGCAATATTTTTCCTCATAGCTTGAATATAAGGACTAAGCTTTGGATTTTGCGCAATAACGGTAGCATCAATATTTGATATCAGCATGTTTTCTTTATCAATCAGTCTTCCAACCTCACAAAGCAGCCGGGTACTGTCCACATTCTGATAGCGTTCATCCGTATCCGGAAAATGCATTCCTATATCTCCAAGGGCAGCGGCTCCAAGAAGCGAATCCATTATGGCATGAACAAGAACATCCGCATCTGAGTGTCCAAGCAGCCCCTTTTCATATGGTATTTCAACACCACCTAATATAAGCTTTCTGTCCGTCACAAGCTTATGAACATCATATCCCATTCCAATGCGCATGTTTAACCCTCCATTTCATTTTGTTGATATAGTATCACATCTGAAAATATGCCTCAAGAAGAATTGTAGGAAAATATATGTTTACTGATTTCATTTTTCATTGTAAAATAAAATTGGTCTTTTGTATTTTAGACATATTTTATACATTAAGGAGGATTACTATATGGCACGTTCTATGGGCGGCGGTGGAAGCCGTGGCGGTGGCGGTGGAAGCCGGAGTTCAGGCAGCAGAAGTTCAAGCAGCCGAGGCAGCTCAGGCGGAAGCCGCTCAATGGGATCAAGCAGAAGCGGTACAAGCCGCGCCTTTGGTTCAGGTCACTCGGGGGGAAGCGCAGCGAGAGGCACAGGAAGAAGCTACAGCGGGCAAACATCAAGCGGCAATCCGATGATGGGCGGTGGAAGCAGACCACAAGGCGGACACTACGGAGGAAATCATGGAGGATACCACAATCCGCCACCACCTCCACCACCAAGGAGACATTACTATGGATATGGAAGAAGACGTTATTACTATGACGGTCCTAACCGTGTATATGTAAATAACTATTCCGGTTCATCGGCAGGCTGCTCCAGTATCTTTGCAGGGCTTATTCTTCTTATTATTGTATTTTCTGCTTTGGGCTCGATGCGCTCATACAGACATACATACAATGATTACTATAATAATAAGGCGCCAAGCTATTCGGACAGCTATTCCAATATCGAACGTGAGAAATTTACCGGCAAGGTAAATGTAAACGGATTTTACAGTGACCCTGACGGTCTTTTGTACGATGATGAATATTCCGTGATGGAAAATGGTTTGCGGCATTTCTACAACACAACCGGCGTTTGTGCCTATGTGTATCTTGTAGAAGAATTAGACCCTGGTGTTGACGGTATTGAGGAGGCATCTGCTCTTTATGATGAGCTTTTCGATGACGAGGGGCACATCCTTTTGCTTTATGATTATCATAATGCATATATGTATGATGCATGCGGCTATGAAATCGCAGGCACAATTGACAGTGAGGCTGTGGATATATTATACGATTATATTGAAGCCCAGTGGTCAAAGGAAAGCGACAATCTCGGTGCCATATTCGGAGGCGGCTGTGCAATGGCGGCTGACAGAATCATGCATAAGGAAAAGACCTTTGCAGAAAAATACAAGGGCATTATCATAGCCCTCATAGTAGGCATCGTTGTAATTGTTGTTGTTTCCATTTTGTTTAAGTGGTGGAAAAAGCGTACAGCACAGAAGAACAAGGAGCAGGAGGATTTGGAAAGGACCTTAAGTACTCCTTTGGAAACCTTCAGTGATTCCATGTCTGATTTGCAGCAGAAATATGACGACACCTCAAGTAATCAGCAATAAAAGAGGCTGCCGCACTTATGGATAGCAAAGGCTGCTATATGTGCGTAACCCCCCTCGGATGCAGTGGTACTAAGAATTGCCTGTACGGATAGATATACAGTAACAAAAAACCGTTTGAAGACGTCGGCACTTGAGCTGGTGCAGGGAATGTCTTATACAGGTAACCAAAACACGCTTTCGCTCGTCTCCGACGTAACGGTACTAAAAATTGCCGGTCTAAGTTATTCTTACATAAAAATAGGAATAACCGAGACCGGCAATTTAAGTACCGACGTCTCCAAACGGTTTTGGTTGCCCGTATAAACATTCTCATGCACCAACTCTTAGTACCGTTACGTCGGAGATGAGCGAAAGCGTGTTTTTTGTTACTGTATCATCTAATCCGTACAAGGCAATTCAAGTACCCAAATATACAAATGGGGTTACGCACATATAGCAGCCTGTGCTGTCTGTAAGTGCGGCAGCCCTTTATATTCTTCCATTGAGCAGTAGATTAATCAGGTAATCGATTCCCGAATCAATTGCATCCCCCGTTCCTATTTCTCCTTCTTTTTGATTCATGATGTTTTCATTATAAAAATCAATATTGTAGTTTCCAAATTTCTTGTTATAAACCTTGCCGCATACTATTTCAGATGAGGCATCATCGATTCTTCCAAAGGCAGCGTCTATCTTCTTTTCACTAGATACTACCGCCTCGCAGCTATCGTTCATATAAAGAACGATACTTTCATTTCCAGCCTCACCACATAGATACGCCTTACAGAATTTATTTTCTATGGTTTTTGTGGATTTGATATTGTTTTCCAGGCTGACCAGCGTATTGCCGGAAGCATTGGTAATATCTATCCTGCCCGTTCCCTTAAGCACGATGATACGGTTATATGGCTTTTGAATGTCAGGATTGTAGCCAAGCTGTGACAAATCTCCCTTATAGTCGATGATTCCGTCATCACAGCAATAAATATGAATATCCTTTGGATTTTGCTTTATATTAAGCTTTACGGTCTGTCCGTCTCCAAGATGAATGCTGTTATCTATAAGGGTAATGTCACTTATATCATCTATTCCGAAATTTCTTAGGATAATATAGCTTTCCTCGCCCCCATCATATAGATACGTCGTGGAATTTTTATATTTGTCAATAATGTATGCATCCTTTCCAAGTCCGCCGTCCAGTATATTGATACCATCTCCTGCAATCAGCACATCGTCAGCAGTATATCCATATAATTTATCGTTGCCGCTGCCGCCATACATTACGGCAGATACCGCAAAGGAAGAATTTACGCCAATTTCATCGTACGCCCTCATGACGGAACCCTTCTTCGATGCCAGCATAACCCTGCCGTTTTTCAATGCCCCAAGTGACGCTGCAATTAAATCCTCTTTATTTGACTGATATTCCTCCACTCCAAAGCAACCGGGCAGCGAGAAATCAGAAAAGCTCTCCATTCCCGCCTCAATAATATTTTTTGTTATGTCAATGGTAATCGGCTTATCAGGTGCGTACGTGTAGGTCTGTCCTTCCTTTACGCATTTGTCCGTAAAAAAAAGCTTTGCCCCATCATGTCCAAGGGTGGACCATATAATATGGGACGCTCCCGTTGAATATTTTGGTATGGCAGTATTTTCTGACATTTTATCCAAATTAGTTTCCCTGTCCAGCTGATACATAGTGTCCGCATTTGTATGCTGTATCATATCAGCAATAAGATAGCCTGTATCGTCTGTGTAGTTACCAAACGGCATATCCTCCACGCCCGAAAACTTATCAATATCAAGGAAATTGTAATAATATACAAGGTCAATTACGTGTCCACATGCACCGTCAAAGGAATAACCGTAACAGCCTGTTATGATTGACGCATTTGTCACAAGCGCCCCTCCAAGAGAATGTCCCGTAAAGGTGATAGTCCGGTTTTTCCCCTCTGCATTCAGGGAGGAAACAAAATCGGAATATGCACTTATGGAATCGTCAAACTGTAATGACAGCTTATTTAGAAGCGCAAATTTAAAATCGGTTCCTGTCCAGTCATTGCTTTCATCCAATGGGAAGGAATCCGTAAACATCTCGCTTCCCCGAAAGGCAAGTATGCCATGATTGCCGTCCACAAAAGCAGCCGCATAAAAGCCCGATTCAGAATTATAATTGTATACCTTATATATAGTAAATTCTCCGATAAATTTGTTATACAGATTGTTGTATTTTATACCCGAATCCGTCCATATTTCCTTATCGTATAAGGCATCGTTGGCATCAATGTATTCACGTACGCTTTTTCCCTCAAAGTCATCAATGTCATCATAAATAAGCTTTGCCAAGAGAAAATGCAGAAATTCCTCCTGCTCCGCATCATCTCCCTCAAAATAAAGCTCCTGCTCCTGATAGATTTTATCCGAAGCATCCTCGGCAGTTTTATTTACTTTTGCATTGCATGTCTGAGAATAAGCCGTTACTGGAATAAAAAACAGTACTATTAAAACACTTATCAACCTTTTTTTCATCAAGCACCTGCTTTCTGTAGATTACGCCTAGAGCAAATGTGCCCTCAGCTCATCTCCGCTTAATTTTGACAAATACGCCGGGGCAATATCAAATACAGTCTTGCAGCCTGTCACGCCCTCACAGCTTAATCTGTATGCCGCCCTTGCATATGCAACGATAACCGATGCCGTAAATTCAGGATTTGAATCCAGTTTGATACTGTATTCAATCACATGTGAATTTTCTTCATTCCAGCCTGTTTTTCCACTTCTGATTACAAAACCGCCATGTGGAATACCACTATGGTTGTTCCGAAGCTCCTCCTCGGTAATAAAATGAACCGTTGTATCATAGTCAGCAAAATAGTTTGGCATATTTTTGATATCAGCCTCTATTTTTGCCTTGTCAGCTCCCCGAGCAGCAACAACAAAACATTCCCTTGTATGCTTTTGCCTCGTTGTAAGCTCAGGGTTTGCCCCGCTTCTTACCAGCTCAAGTGCCTCAGGAACAGGAACCGTATACTGCTTTCCATCCAAAACGCCTTCCACGCGTCTTATGGCATCGGAATGTCCCTGACTGACGCCCTTTCCCCAAAATGTATAATCTGTTCCGTTCGGAAGAATTGCATTTGCATACAATCTGTTTAAGGAGAACATGCCAGGGTCCCAGCCCACGGAAATAATCCCAAGCTTTCCCGACTGCTTTGCCGCCGCATCCACATTTGCAAAATGCTCAGGTATATTTGCATGTGTATCGAAGCTGTCAATCACATTAAAATATTTTGCATATTCCTTTGTCTGCTTTGGCAAATCAGTTGCACTTCCTCCACAAAGAATCAACACGTCAATTTCATCCTTGTGGCTGACTGCCTCGTCAGCAGAATATACAGGCACTCCCTCCGTAAGAATAGAAAGCGTCGCAGGATCTCTCCTTGTAAAGACTGCCGCAAGCTCCATGTCATCATTTTGTTTGATGGCACATTCAATTCCCTTTCCGAGATTTCCATAACCCATAATACCAATTCTAATACTCATTGTTCCATGTCCCTTCCTTTTCGTCTTACAATTACCTATTTGAATTCTACAACAATATTCAAATCGTCATTTTCCGTTGCCGCATAACAAGCTCCGCCAAGCCGCATGACAAACTGCTTTACAATGGCAAGCCCAAGACCTGTATTTCCCTTTTGTCTTGAGATATCATATGTGTAGAACTCGTCAAAAATATGGTTCATGTCAAGATTAGAACATATTAGTTTATTTGTAAATACAATCTTTAAAATTTCTTCATTTTTTACCGTAATTTCCAAATTTCCGTCGCTGTGCTTATATGCATTTCCGATTATGTTATCGAAAATCCGCAGCAGCATATCCCTGTTTGAAGCAAGCATATGCTTTTTTACATGGCAGGTAAAAAGAATCTCCCTGTTTTCCCTGTTAAAATCGTCAAAATAACGGGCAATGCTCTCCTCCAAAACACCAACGATGTTAATGGGCTCCAGCGTAAGCGGTGCACGCATCAATTCCACCTTTGTAAATTCAAAAAATGAATTTATCAGCTTCTTTAGCCGTTCCAGACGCTCCTTTATGATTTCCAGATCCTTTTTCTGCTCCATGTCCGTCACAGATGACAGCATAATATCAACATAGCCCAGTGCAGAGGTCAGCGGCGTCCTGAGGTCATGGGAAATGTTCGTAATCATTTTTTTGAGTTGTTCATTTTTATTTTCATAATCACTTTTTGCAGTTCTTGCTTCACGGATGATGTCATTAATTTCCTCTATCAGCCCGTCCAGTTCCTTTATCGTTATCTCAGAATGGACAAGGCTGTTGCTGTCACTGTCACTGATTTGTCTTATATTTTTTTTGACACGCGCAAGCTCCCGTTTCATAAACAATATATAAATCAAAAGCATCAACACCAATAAGCCAAGAAAAAACACAGCTGCCTGCATAAAAACGTCCTCACTTTATTTTTACTTAATGTCTGCCCTCTTAAATGAATAATAGCCGATTAAATTAAATATGACAATATAAATCATTCCAAGCAGGGTACATTTTAGCAAATATTCATTTGCAGGGTTCCTTGCAAGCATACTGAGTGCCGTCTGATATTCATATTGTATCAACGTAGATTTTACACGCAATAGCTTTATTATGGCGGTAAATAAAAGCTGACATACGAGGAGCAGTGGTATTGAAATTCCGTTAAATGCAGAATTTTTCCTCACGACAGCACTGATACATACCAGCAGGCTTATGATACCATACATCAGCGGAAGCTGGTATAAGGTTACCTTTGTCATTTCTCCCAGGCTGGAGCTAAAGGCTTTGCCATTTACCAATATATTGATAAAATATACACCGTAATTATTGATTATAATGACTGCCGTACAGACAAGCAGACAGCAGATCAGCTTGGAACCATAATATTTTGACCTGCTTATCGCAGAGGACAGGGTATTCTTAACCGTGCTTTTGGAAAGGTCCGTGGAAATAATAACTGCAACTACCACAATGAAAATGTAATATAAATTGGCATTTGACGCAGCAATCCCCTTGTCAAGTGCGTATGGGTATGCCTTTAATTTTTCTCTCGTGTCCGAAATAGATTCCGTTTGCAATATCTCCTCATTCCCTTCCGGATTTTCACTTTCAAAATATGTTTCATCCTGTACTAATGCACCATTTACTCCAATATATCCCGGTGTCAATTCATACAGACTTGCACCAATTATTACAGCTAAAGCGAGCATGGCAATATAGATTGCTTTTCCCTTGAATATCCTGTATAAATCAGACTTTATCATGTTAATCATATTAGTTTACCTCCTTGATTGCCGTCTTGAAATAATCCTCAAGCGATATTCCGTTTTCTGTAATACCGAGTACATTGATGTCATTTTTTGCAAGTGCCTTATTTACCTTCGCTGTCTGCTCCAGATAATCATAAAGCCTGATTTCTCCGTCATCAACGACCGTGTAATTGGTCGTCTTAAGCTGCTGCTCCAAAACAACGGCTGCATTTTTCACATCATCGGTTTTGATGGAAATACACCTGCTGCATTCCATGTCAAGCTCCTCTTTTGTAAGCTCCTTTACAACCTTTCCCCGTTCCAGAATACAAAACTTTGTGGCAACATGATAAAGCTCCGATAATATGTGGCTCGATATTAAGATTGTAATTCCCTTTTCTTCATTTAACAGTTTGAAGGTGTCCCTAAGCTCAGCAATTCCGATAGGATCCAACCCATTAATCGGCTCATCCAAAATAACAAAATCTGGATTATCCATCAGTGCAAGTGCAATCCCAAGCCTCTGCTTCATTCCCAGTGAAAGATTTTTAAATTTTTTCTTTTTGGCATTTGCTAAATCCACAAGATCCAGTGCATCGTCAATCTGCTTTTTGTTGACGATTCCTTTTTGAATTGCATAATATTTTAAATTGTCATATACACTCATATTGCCAAAAAAAGCTGCATTTTCAATCAGACAGCCGATTCTCCGCTTTGTATCCGTAAGATTGCTGTCCGTTTCAGAAAACAGACTAAACTCACCATCCGACTTATTGGTCAGGGTCGTAATCACCTTCATTAACGTCGTCTTACCTGCCCCGTTTCTTCCAATGAGACCGTATATATCTCCCTTTTCAATTGTGATATCTGCAGCATCCAGGGCTGTAAAATCCTTGTACCGCTTCGTCAGACCTTTTGTTTTTAAAACTATTTCTTTCATGGTATCCTCCTATTTCATATTTAGAGATATGAGAAAAACTCTCCTTTTACGAACGCCCATTGTACAACCAGAGTTTGGAAGTAATGCATTTTTCTCATCTCTGCTTATGATAAAAAAAGAGTGTTAAGAAACCCTTAACACAATTCTTAAATAAGTATTAAATTTTACAAATACTCTTTCAGCGAGTACAATATAACATTGCCTTTTCTTTCTTGATTTAATTCAAATAGATTTTCCTTTGTAGTCATCAAATTCTTTGGATTTCTGCCAATAATTAAATATTGGTTTTCTTTGTCAAGTGCAATCATCTTTCTCATATCATTATTAAGTATTACATCTGCATTATCTATGATAATTAATTTGCCGAAGCATTTTTTTATCTCATCTTCTATATCCTTGTTAATATCCAAATAATTTATGCAGACAATTTTATTATCAATCGTAGATAATTCCTGTAAAATACCAAAAACCAAGGTTTTGCCCATGCCTGAATCGCCCATTAACAACGTAATATTATTGGTAAAATGAAAATCTACCGAAAATGTTGTGTGCTTCGCCTTCAAATTTTCCATTACAATCGGCTTACTATACATGATTCCACCAGCCTTTCAGTTCTTCATAATTACTGATAACTCTTTTTTCATCTTGTCCGCATACCTGCACGCATGACATGAATAATGTTATTATCGGATATTCAGAATAAACCTGTCCATCCTGATAAGCATAAATCACATCCAAAGCATTGTTACCGCACTCCTTCAGAGAAAATACTCTTTCCGGAAAATAATATATATTCAAAGCAGTTTTACATCCCGTTGAAAGCTTATCAATATTAAGCAATTCACCATTGACGCCGGATGTGATTTTATAATCTTCCCTAAGTGCTGCACCATCAATCTTTCTTATAATATTTTCTGCCCTCATATCAAAACGTTCTATAATATTTTGATTAAAAAACAAATCATTCAATTCGACCAGCTCCACACCCTTTGGAATGTCAGTCTTACTTTTATATATGGTAATCATAACACTGCCTCCAGTCCTATTCTTTTAAATTCTTTTTTCAAAAGACTTTCATTCATAACTGCCTGCATCTTTTCCACAAGTGATAGTCTGCTGATATCCAAACCGCATACTTCACCATTTCCACGTTCATCATAACCACAACAATCAACCTTCCAGCAAACACCCAAATTGCTTTTGTCAACCACAAAGCCTGTGTTTCTAGTCAGTTCATAAAGCAACTTGGCAGTTATCTGCTCAATATTATACTCATCAATTTTATTAATCCACTCCACAATTTCAGGTATTTCTTTGTAATCATTCTGTTTACCAACAGCTTCCAAAAGCTTCTCTCTTACAGAAATAAGATAGCCTCTTTTCTCCCTAAATTCATCCTGTTCGGCATAAATCCAATCTAACAGCAATGAAAAACTAAGCAGCACAAATTCAAAAGAAATAAGATTTAATTCATACACATTGTTTTTTGTCTGTATAACTTTTTTCAAGGTACTGACCTCACGAATAGACTGGTCATTATCAAAAGAATGATCCAGTGCTACGATGTATGTATCATCTGAATTAATTTTTGAAACACTTTTGACAAGCTCGCTGGAATTTGTTTTACTCTCCAGCACTACTTGTGAATATAGTATATTCAGGAATGTCTCCCAAAATTGATATCCTGACTTATCCTTTCTATCTTCCGTCCAAAAATATATCACGGCTAATCCCCCTTTTCATAGCCTTGCATTGTATATAAATTTTATTTTGCCATGCGGTATCCGATGCTCCAAACTGTTTCAATATACTCCTCCTTGGGATTACACTGCTTCAGCTTGTTTCTTATCTTGCTGATATGCACGTTAAGTGTGTTATCATCAGCCGAATCCTCGTCTCCCCACACAAGGTCAAACAGCATACTTCTTGTAAAAACCTGTGTCGGACGCTCCATCAGTGCCTTCAACAGCTCAAATTCATTTTTTGTCAGTATCAGCTCCTGATTGTTGCAAATGACCGTAAAATCCTTGGTATTCATTTGTATATCCTTATAAGTTACCGATACGGCAGTGCTCTCATCCCTGCCCTTTAAGTGTACCTTAATCCTCGCCAGCAGCTCATCATTGTGAAACGGCTTCGTCACATAATCAATGGCACCCAAGTTAAACAAATCAACCTTTTTGTCCACGTCACTGACCGCACTCATAACAATCACGGGAACATTATGCTTCTCTTTTAAATCCTTGATGATTTCCTCACCGGTTTTTCCCGGCAGCATTAAATCCATAAGAATTAAATCTATCGTGTCGTCGTGCACCAGCAAAGCTTCCGTTCCCGAAAATGCCTGCCGTATATTATAATTATGATTTCCCAAAAGCTTTTTCAGCATGTCGCTTATGGTTTGGTCGTCCTCAATTATCAATATGGTTTTCATTTTGGTTTCAACAATTCCTTCCATACAAAAATCACCCCAAAGCTATTCCCATCATTAACAGGATTGCACCAATGACACCAGCGATAAGACACATTACGATTGGTCTTACATAATTTTTAATGTCATATCTTTTTTCAGAAACAAACCGCTTATCAACAATTCTTACTGCTTTTTCTGTATATTGCACTGTCACAATTGTTCCAGGCTCTACGATTCCCTGCTTTTCCCTGGAAAATAATTGTCTTGCTTCCGGACTGTGTATCCCTGAATTCCAGAGTTCCTCCTCCACCATTTCCCGCTGATAAGCATTATAATATCTGATTACAGGATTACGGATTGGCTCAGCTGCCATGGAGTCCCTATCGTCTATTTTTGTAAAATCCACGATTTCTCCTTCTCCCTCCTGATAACCATTCCGAAACGGTAACAGTTGCTGTGCACGACTCAAAAAGAATACGATTAAAAATATTCCGGTTATAAAGTTAATTAGCATTGTTATTCCGCCTATTACCGTTAATAAGAGTCCTATCTCTACTAACTCTGCCAATACCATAACTGATACCTCCTGTTTTAAAAAAGGACTGCCACGTTAAAAATATTTTATATTGCTGTTATAATATAAATATCCTTAATGTGACAGCCCCACTATGAACCAAGCCTTACGGCTCGGACAATTTCTTTAAGATGCGGATAACAGGAGTTGAACCTGCACGTCTGTTGACACTAGAACCTAAATCTAGCGCGTCTGCCAATTCCGCCATATCCGCATAAACAGTGCATACGCAGGCAAAATGCTTTTTGAATCCCACACACATTCCTAGTATAAAGCTTAAAGCGTTTGTTGTAAAGTCTCTATTTTTATAAAATTTTTTGCTATAAAATCAAAAGACTGTCACACTAAGCCCATTTAAACAATGTTCATCTTTGCCATTAAAGCTTCCTGTAAAACCTTCGACAGGCTGATATGATTTGCTTCGGCTTCTTTTGCTAACCAAGCAGGAATAGAGAGCATTTTTTTTACAGCTCTTGTATCACGATGATAATCGTCAACATCCACGACAACATAAGTAGCCTGACAATCCTTTGGCACTGCAATATCAGAAATATCCGATGCATCAGGCAGGACAACACCGTCCTCGATTAAAGCGTTAAGATACAAACCCATTGCTTCTTGTGCCATCTTCATTAGCACTTCTTTTGTTTTACCATCGGTAAAACATCCTTCTAAATCAGGAAATTCCAACCAATAACCATTATCCTCATAGTGAATGATAGCAGGATAAACTTTCAACATAATAATTCTCCTTTTCTTTGAATGTCGGGGTGTTTCCTTTTTTATTCAAGCCCCGCATCCTTCAATATTGCTTTAAGCAACCCCTTGGGAACATCTGTATTGTGAACAGGTATCACAACAGTTTTACCATCTTTTTTCATAACGTGATGACTGCCTTTTATTCTATCCAAAATCCATCCGTTCTTCTTAAGTATTTTAACAAGCTCCTTGCCCTTCAAGTTATTCCTCCCCACATTTGTATTATATTATATAAATTATATAACGTCAAAGATTTTTATATAAAATATATAATTGAAATAACAAAATTTTCGCACTACAAAGTACAACATTTCCAATATGCTTACCTGCATTTTGATTTCCATATTCATACCATTCATTTTCTTGGATAAAAAGCTGAACAGCTAATCTTTGAAATAAAAAATGAGCCACGGGGGAATCGAACCCCCGACAACTTGATTAAAAGTCAAGTGCTCTACCGACTGAGCTAGTGGCCCGTATAATAAATTTAATTCTCCTCCTATCCAAAGCTGCTTACAGATAGAAGATAGCTGGGCTAGTTGGATTCGAACCAACGAGTGCAGGAGTCAAAGTCCTGTGCCTTACCGCTTGGCGATAGCCCAATAGTATAACTCCACGAACCAAACAACCCTAAATTGAACATGTACCCGCTGGCGGGTTACGGTAATCAAGCCATGCCTGGTTACTATAGGGTGGATAGAGGGACTCGAACCCTCGGCCTCCAGAGCCACAATCTGGCGCGCTAGCCGACTGCGCCATACCCACCATATAAAGTAAAAATGTGCCCGAAGGGATTCGAACCCCCGACCCACGGCTTAGAAGGCCGTTGCTCTATCCAGCTGAGCTACGGACACATTTAATTTTCGCAATTAGCGAAAATAAAGAGCGGGTGATGGGAATCGAACCCACGTATCTAGCTTGGAAGGCTAGTGTTCTACCATTGAACTACACCCGCATGTATATATGCATATAAGTGCTTTTAAGTCGGGGTGACAGGATTCGAACCTGCGACCTCCTGATCCCAAATCAGGCACTCTAGCCAAACTGAGCCACACCCCGTCAAAATATATTTAAGTAATTATTCATGTGGTAAGCCTGTACCCCACCTCTTGACGCAAGACCCATTATATAATAGCGCCTAAATAATGTCAACAATTTTTTTTGATAAATTTTCCACCATGAATTTTACACGAGAATGACAAAATTTATACCATAAAATATTGCCTTATTTTCAGGTCTGTTGTAAAATTGCAATATGCGAGGTGCACTATGGATAACTTTATTTTCAGCATAAATGCAACGATACCTATATTTATAATCATACTTTTAGGCTACATACTTAAAAAAATCAATTTTCTTACAGAGGAATTTGCTGCTGTCATAAACAAATATGTTTTTGTCGTTGCACTCCCTGTCATGCTTTTTCAGGATATCGCATTATCAGACGTGAAGGAAGAAATGAATTTTAAGTTTTTTATATTCTGCTTTGCTACTACAGTTTCCATGTTTTTTCTTGTTTGGATCATTGCAAGACTTACACTTAGGGATAAGACAATGGTAGGTGCATTTGCACAGGCTGCCTCAAGAGGAAGCGCAGCCATATTAGGCGTTGCCTTTGTGGAAAATATATGCGGCGACATGGGGTCAGCCCCTCTTATGATTGTTGCGGCGGTTCCTTTTTTCAATATCCTCTCGGTAATCATCCTTGTTTGCAGTGCAAATACCGAGGAGAAAAACTATGGCAAAATCAAAGGCTCTCTCATAAACATAGCAAAAAATCCTATTATAATAGGAATACTGTTGGGCTTGGCATGCTCCCTTGCAGGACTTCACATTCCGACCATACCTGCAAAAACAATTGACTATATCGCAAGAACTGCAACACCTATGGCGCTGATTGCCGTTGGTGCAGGCTTTAATGTAAATGAGGCTCTTGTCCGCATAAAGCCAGCCTTGGGCGCAACATTTATTAAGCTTGTAGGTCTTCCACTCGTATATCTGCCTATCGCATACAAGCTCGGCTTTACTGGAAGTGAAATGGTTTCCATCCTTGTCATGCTTGCCGCTCCGTCAACCGTAAGCTGTTATGTCATGGCAAAAAATATGCATAATGACGGAATCCTCACGTCAAACATCATCGTGCTTACAACACTTTTATCCTCCTTGACGCTTACATTATGGATTTTTATACTCAAAACAATCGGATGTGTTTAGATGGCTTCCAAGCTGTCCTTGCAGCCAACATTGCTTATTTATCAGATTTGATCCTTTCTCAGCACAACCAGCTTATTTGAAATATTTTTTACTGCCGGTATCCAGCCAAACAAACGGTACAAGGGCATAATAATCTTCATCCCCTCTACCAGGCTCACATCCCTTACCCATGTGTATTTCGGTGCGATACGCTGCAGCTCTTTCCCTGATTTAATGCCCCATGTAAACTTCGCCTTTGTTTTTTCAATGGATTTTTCTTTCATATGCTTCACAATCCACGGATTCATAACCTCCATAATGACCTCCACAGACGAAAAGCCCTTACCGATGATGGAAAGTATCTTCTTTACATCCTGTTCCGACAGATACATGGTCAACCCTTCTATGACAACCAACACCCTGCCCTTTGGCTTTTCTATCATCTCTCTCCAGCTTTCATCCATTGCCGACTTTGCAATCATTGAAATGTGTCCTTCTTCCTCCAAAAAGAGACGCCTGACTTCTATGGTTTCCGGAAGGTCAATGTTATACCAGCGTACAGACTCGCTTATGTTCAGACGGTATGCTCTTGTATCCATTCCACAGGCAATATTTATAACTGTACATTCAGGATTTTTCCGGATAAAATTCCCCACCATACGGTCAAGCAGTATTGTCCTGGCAATCACGCCCTTGGACATTGCCGTATCATTTTTTGCAAATGAAAAATCATAATCTATGCAGGATACAATCTTCTCTGCCTTATCATCATGGAATTTGGCATTTTGCTGTCTGGAATACGTTGCACGTGCATATAATGTCTGCAGCATTGTTTCCGGCACACCTTGTATTTGTATTTTTTTCATCCTTCCTTTTCCTCCATTTCCTTTATCCAATGCCATACTGTAACCATCTCAAAATACGTCAAGAAATCCACGCAGTTTTACTAGAGCAGTGTCTAGTGGAAAACTGAAATAATGATTCCAACCAACACAGCTGGAATCAGAGCAAAAACAATACCGGGAAACAGCATCCCCTTCACATGAAACCACTTTTGATGGTATTCCTTATCCATATGCTCCGTTCCTTCCAGCCGAAAGCGTTTCATATTAGCAAAGAGAACCCAATCCAAAAAGAACGTGTCATACGCTCCAATCCAAACCATCAATCCAAAAGCGATTCCGAATCCTTCTGCAAACCTTTCTGCACATGCAACATATGCACATGCCGTGAGGATTCCTGTAAAAATTAAAATTCCGATTAATTTTATTATAATTACCCTGACGCTTAACGGCTGTACCTCTATCCGCTTATGCGTCTTAAAATATTCCTCCTGTATTTCGGGTGGATAATTATGTACCTGCAACGCCGATTTCTTCCCGGTCGTCGCAAAAACCATAACTGTAAATAAAATACTGAATAACACCGCTTCTGCAATCATAACACCAAAACTCATTTTACTTCTCCTTACTTCCCGTTTTTTCTACAAAAGCATAAGCTGTTCTTTCCTATATAAAACCCAAACTGATGATATCCTGTACAGCCCTCTGTCTCAGGATAATAATGCTGGAAAACGGAAAAATCATATCAACAGAAAAAGCCCTAAAAACATTGCCGCTCCTGCGAGATTTCCTGCTCCCGGTGCCTTAAATACAGCAAATAAAATGTAAAATGGAAGGACATTGCATATGCAGCCCCACCTCGGAATAGGCGTATAACCCATAACAACAGCCACAAAAAAGGTTACAGAAGAAACAAGCAGCCCCAAATAGCAGACATACATTGTGGCAGAGGTTTTTTTAAAAAATTCCAGTACCACTTGCCGTGCTTCCTCCGTTCTTCCCAAACGTATATAAAACCATTCAACCGTACCACAAAATACATGGTGTGCCGCAACAGGAATAAAAAAGAATACCTCAGATGTCATCATAACCACAGCACAGGGAATAGAAAACTGCTTCATCCATTCAAACAGACCAAGATAGCCACAGAACGACATCATAAGGGCAAACAGTCCAAGCAGCATAGACGTTAGTGGTCTGGTCAGCGGCATCCCCTCAAATACCTTGGACATTTTTTCATTGTCCTTCAAGCATTCAAATTGGAATTTTCCTCCAGGTGCATATGCCAAAAGCAAATCGCTTACCCAACAGATAAGATGTCCAATAAACGCCGTAAACAATAGTATATTTGTTGCCATTTTACAATCCTTTCTTTTACCATATCTGCAAAATAATAATCATATTACGCTAATTCTTATGCCATATCCACAAACACCATAATTGCCGAACATCTCTCCTTCGCTGCCAAAGCGCAAGTTAGTATTTACTAACCTTTATTTTTAATAAATGCGGCTACATTTTGTTAGTAGCCGCTAACTTATTTTCAGTATACTTCCTTCCATTTGTTTTTGTCAATAGTACAACATCCGATTTGCAAATTTTTCACTTTCCCTTACTGTCTTTTCGTCATGCCCTTACCTTTCGCCCCGTTTTCCAAAGCCTAATGCACACCTGCTGCAATGCCCGATACAGTCTCCACACTGGATACACTCCCTATCGCCAACCTGCTTTACATCTAATTTGCAATTCGTCACGCAGGCGTTGCAGCCGTTGCATTTTTCCTTGTCAACCTTCATACCGACAACGGATACTTTGTGAAACAAGCTGTAAAATGCACCCAGCGGGCATAAGAACCGGCAAAAGCTCCGAAAAATAAAAACTGCCGAAATGATAACGACTGCCAGCACTGCAAGCTTCCACGAAAACAAGCCGCCAGCCAACGCCTGCAGACGTTCATTTTTTGCCACAAGAAATACGCCGCCCTCCAAGGTTCCTGCAGGGCAGATATATTTACAAAAAGCGGGCACTGCCAAAGCCAATGGCATTATGGTTACAAATATAAGCAAAATAATATATTTTAAAACGGACAATCTTCTTGTCCATTTATTTTTCTTAAGCTTCTTTGTGGGTATCATGTAACACAATTCCTGTATAAGTCCAAAGGGACACAAAAAACCACAGACCACTCTCCCAAACAGCACGCCAAACAACAACAAAATTCCCAATATGTAATACGGAATTTTATATTTAGACGAAACCAGTGCCGTCTGCAAGCTGCCAAGCGGGCAGGAAGAAATTGCTCCCGGGCAGGAATAACAGTTCAGTCCCGGAACACAAACCCCTTTTCCATTTCCCTGATAAATTTTTCCCTTTGCAAAGCCCGTAAAATTACAATTATACAAAAGGGCACAGATAACCTGAATTATTTTTCTCCTTCGCATTATCCGATTCCTATACACTCATAACAAATACGGATTGCCTTATTTTTTATATCGTTAAATCCATTTTGCCCGATTCCCATTAATATAAGTACAATTGCCGTAATGAGTACTCCTCTCCTCATAAACTTTACTTTCATATGGCTATTCCTCACTCTCACCTAATGCAGCTTCAATTGCCGTTTTATACTCCTCATACTGTTTATCTGCGTCAAATGCTCCCAAATAAATATTCTTTACAAGCCCGTCCCTGCCGATAACCAAGGTATAAGGAATGCCGTCAGAAGGATATTTCCGGGCTATTTCTCCTTCCGTATCATAAGCAAACGGAAAGGTGTATTCATTGTCTGAAATAAATTTATTTACGGTGTCCTTATCCTCCATGCAGTTAATTGCCAAAATCACAACCTCCTGCCCATACTCGCTGTTCAGCTTCTCAAATGCAGGCATTTCCTTTACACACGGACCACACCATGTCGCCCAAAAATTTAGTAGGACTACCTTATCTCTCTGTTCCGAGAGAACAAATGTAGTTCCATCCGTCATTTCTGCCGTAAAATCAGGTGCTGCGTCACCCTCCAAAACCTCCTGATAAGCACTTTGCTCCTGTGGAACATCAGCAGCATCTTTATTTCCATCCGTTTTTGTCCCATTCCCACAACCTGTCAATACAAGCACCGTAAATAAAGCAATCAAACAACCAGCTATGCAGTTCTTCATCCTTTTTCCTCCCTCTAAAAGCCCTGCCATATATTACCTTAGCAACCACACATAATCAATATATAACATCCTGCACATTTCCTGTGCCTTGTCATTTAATTCTTTTATCTGTTTATCATCCCGCAGCAGCTTTTTTGCCGCCTGATCCGATAGAAGATGTTTTCCTTCCCTGTCATACATATACATCGTCACCATATCTGCATCCTTGCCATACCATTCTATCTGAAGTAAATCATTTTCCCGCTGCATTTGACACATTAATATCTGATTATAGCTTCCCAAATAACGAAAATCAAGCCAGCCTGACATCAAAAAATCACCAAGAAAAAATGTTGTCTCCTCATTATATTCCAGCTTGTACGGGTATTGATAAAATTCCTCATCATCTGTAGACAAATTATCCTGAAAACCAAACCGCTCCACCCCATCCCGAAATTTAGTTTCCGCTTCCTTTTTTACATGATACCATACAATACTCCAAGCAATGCAAAAAACAGCTATTATTATTCCTAAAATCAATAAAATACGTTTCATATAGTTTCCCCATTTTCGTTCCCTGTCAAATTTTTTTACCATGTCCACGTCTTCCTTGAGCATACAATCCAAGGAAATGTCAAAACGGTTACTCATGTCTATCAGTGTCTGCAAATCAGGATAGCTTTTCTCCTTCTCCCAATTGGAAATGGTCTGCCGTGTAACTGAAAAAATGGATGCAAATTCTTCCTGCGTCATTCCCTGTTCCTTGCGTATATCAGCAATGCTATTTCCTATCTTCATACAAATTTCTCCTCCCGTATCATATTATTGCCAGGCGATTGTAAAGCTTACTATTATTATGGTTCAGACAACCTAAAAAAGCCAGCAAAGTTTTTTGACAATACAAAAAAGAGACGCAAAGAATCTTTGCATCTCCTTAGTATATACCCTTTGTGTTTACTTTTGCTCATCCACAGGAGGCACCATGTTCACATATGATTCTAACAATTCAGGAGTGCTATGGTAATACCGCACATCTTTATTCAAAGCAGCAATTTCTGCCATTTCCTCATTTGTCAGGGCAAAGTCAAAAATATCAAAGTTTGCACGAATGTGGTCCGGATTTTTAGAGCCCGGAATGACAATATTGCCAGCCTGCGTGTGCCAACGCAGGATAATTTGTGCATTTGTTTTTCCGTATTTTGCAGCCATGTTTGTAAATACAGCTTCCTGTTGGAGTGCCTTGTCACCATGCCCCAGAGGATACCATGCCTGAATGATGATGCCTTCCTTGTCAAGAAATGCTTTTAGCTCTTTCTCCTGTGAATAAGGATGAACCTCTGTCTGCAAAATTGCAGGCTTTACCTCACAGACGGCAAGTATTTCTTGTATCTGTTCCTCCGTAAAATTTGAAAGACCGATGGCTTTTACCTTACCCGCCTTGTATGCCTTTTCCATCAGCTTATATCCGGCAATATAATTTCCGGCAGGCTGATGAATCAGAAGCAGGTCAATATAGTCGGTATCAAGACGCTCCAGCGTTTTTTCCACAGCATCCTCCAGCTCATAGAAGGACGGCCACAGCTTTGTCTCAAGGAAGATTTCCTCCCTTGGCACGCCTGCCTTCTTTATGGCACGTCCAACTGCCTTTTCGTTCACATAAGCGTTTGCTGTATCAATCAGACGATAACCATCTTTCAGGGCACTGATACAGGAGCTTTCTGCCTCATCTGGGGAAAGCATGAAGGTTCCAATGCCTACCAACGGCATTTGTATACCGTTATTAAGTGCTACATATGCTTGTTTGCTCATTTTTCATATCCTCCTTACCAGTTCTTCTTTTCCTTGCTGCTATCGTGCTGCTGTTTCCGTTCTTCTACCATCTTCACAAACCATTCTACCATGTTCGGGTCATAGCGGGAGAAGAAAGTGCTGGTTGCAGTGTCAAGGGCGGCAATCGCTGCCATATCCTCATCAGTTAGTACAAAATCGAACACATCCAAGTTCTGAATCATACGTTCCTTATGGGTGGATTTTGGAAGCACCACCACGCCACGCTGGATATTCCAGCGGAGCATAACCTGTGCAGAGGTCTTACCATACTTTTTACCAATTTCAACCAATATTTCGTTGGTAAACAAGCCGCCCCGTCCCTCACCAAAAGGCGCCCAAGCCTCAATCTGTACCCCGTATTTATCCATCCATTTTTTTGCCTCTGTCTGCTGGTTTAAAACATGGGTTTCCACTTGATTTACCATTGGACGGATGCGTGCAAAGGAAGCAATGTCTACCATACGGTCAGGATAAAAATTGGAAATACCAATGGCACGAAGCTTTCCTTCCTCATACAGCTCCTCCAATGCCCGATATGCACCATAATAATCAGAAAAAGGCTGGTGCAGCAGCATTAAATCAATATAGTCGGTCTGAAGCTTTCGCAGCGATTCCTCTACGGACTTTCGGCAATCTTCATAGCCGTAATGCTCCACCCATACTTTTGTTGTCAGAAAAATATCCTCACGCTTCACACCTGATTTCACGATAGCGGAGCCGACCTGCTCCTCGTTAAAATAACTTTGTGCCGTATCAATAGAGCGATAGCCTACCTCCAATGCGTCCAAAACGCACCGCTCACATTCATCGGCAGTTACTTGATACACGCCATAACCTAGGATTGGCATTTTTACACCGTTTGATAATGTTACATATTCCATTTTAATTCCTCCTCGCATAATATCTATTTTATATATATTTCTCAAGCTTTCTTATTCTCAGTCGATTTTTGTACCATCCGATAAGATATGTGAATCATATTTCCATTACTCCAATCCGAGTCCATTTACCCACTCCGTTACGGTTTCCTCAGAAGCATTGGACTGGAAACGCTCACCCTCAAGCCAGTTGCCTGTTCCTGCAGCTTCTTTTAGCAATTCACCGCTCTCGCCAAGTCCGGAGCTGGAAGATGTACAAAATGGAATCACAGTTTTGCCTGTAAAATCATTGGCGGCAACGAATCCGTCCACAGGCCATGCGGCAATTCCCCACCAAATAGGAAAACCAATAAATACAGTGTCATAATCCTCCCAATTTTCAGGCACAGCGTTTTCTAGTTCAACTACACGCAGCGAAGGGTCATCATGCTCTCTGGAAACACGGCTGTTATGATTTGTCCAATCTAAATCATCACTGGACTATGGATTCGTTGGTACGATTTCAAACAAATCTCCGTCTGTCGCTGCAGCAATGTAACCCGCAACGGTTTCGGTATTATTTGTGGCAGAATAATACACGACAAGCGTTTTTCCACCTTCGGATTCTTCCGGCACTTCAGAAGATGTTTCGGTCGTATTTTCAGTTAAATCCTCAGACGGTTCCAATGTATGCTCCGACACATTGCTGTTTTCCGTCTGCGACGGCTGTTCTGCGTCATTCTCACCACTTGCGCCACAGGCAGTAAGGCTTAAAACAAGCCCAAGGCTTAAAAAAAGCTTTGCAATTTTTTTCATGATAATCTTCCTTTCTAAAATTTTATTACTCTTTAAATCCGGCTGCCCATTCCTTAACTTCACCTTCAGAGTTAGAAACAGAACTGCCACGGATAGAAAGCACTCTATCAGTAAGAACATCCACATTCGGAAGCAACACTACATCTGCTTTTCCCAAAATGCCACAGCATCTTTTATCCATCCTTCCGCTGCCGTACCGGTACCAAGACCAAATCCATGTCTCAGACCCTCATAAGCATGAAACTCTGTCATAATACCGAGAGCAGACATGGCTTCCAACCGCCGTTTCATGGTCTGCCAGTTTGCAATTCCGTCATTTGTTCCAACGCACACATAGGTAGGCGGGTCATTCTCACTATACTCACTATGACCCGTATACTGCATGATTACAGTCCCGGGCTTGGGAAGCTCACCGCCGCCAAAGTATGCTGGTCCATAGGTTCCCAGCTCGGCAGCCATCCTTGCGCCTGCACTTCCACCCCAAACAGAATAACAGGAAGTATCTAACTCCAATTCCTCCTCATGTGCAAAAATAAACGCAACCGCCCGTGCCAAATCCTCCACAGCAGTATCCCAGCCAGGACGGTAAATAAGGGCAAAGGCATTGTAACCCATTTTCGACAGTTCCAATGCATGAGGAAAACTGTCATGCATGGCTCCTACATAGGCAAATCCACCTCCTGCATTACAAATAGCAAATTTTTCTCCGGAATTTCCTTTGAAATAAAACAGCCCCGTATTCTCTTTCGCAGGGTCAGCAGCTTTTTCCTCATCCGTATAAATATCGTAAAAAAACACATCACCCGCCAAGGCATGTTCTTTCATGTAATTACATATCTCCACGGTTTTGTTTGGATCAATATTGTTATACCATGTCATAGACAGCTCACCTAATGTATTTCCACTATAATATCCCTTATTCACAGGAAAAATCAACCGCCCATAGCTTCCAAAAGCAGGGTCAGAAATCACGTCTGTAATTTGAGTGTCCACAGTATAGGGTTCGTAGAAATCAATCCGTGCTTCGTCTTTGTTCGACACAGAAAAATAATCCTCCAATGTTGTTTCGCTCTCCACAGATATGCCAGTGGAAGTCCCATGTTCTCCTATATCTAATGTATTTGGCGTTTTTCCCTCACAGCCTGAAAGGGATGCGGCGAGAATAACAAACGCCATTCCTAATACAATAATCAGCTTCATAGTTCTCCTCATTTTTCAAACAATCCCATATTCCATTTTCTGTGAGCTTCCTAATAAAAAAAACCTACTTTTGCAAAAAACATATCAGCATATACATAAGCTATTCCAGCCACTTATCTCCAATCTTTCTTCCTGCTTATCAGAACAAAGTGCCTTTGACGCTGTAGTTCGTATCTTAGCAGGATTTTCAATCCTGCCTATAGGAAATTCAGAGAAATTTCCTATAAAAACAAAGCGTATTCGCCATAGAAAGTCCAAAGAACCTTCTTATATAATAAAAAAACCGAGACTCCATGAGAAGTCTCGATTAGTACAACAGTATATACCATAAGTTATAACTGAACATTTCATTTTCACAGCCATACACAGTGAGCTATCACAATGCAGTGCTGAAATGAGCACCAAAAAAAGCGTTTGTACAATATAACAAGCCGTTTAATTTACAGATACCACCTGCCGAACGGCATTCAAAAACCGTTCCAGCATTTTTGTCGGCTGAGACGGACAAAGTATTCCGAAAGAAATTGCATGATTCCATTCCACGGGGAGTACCTTCATCATTGGATGGACGCATGACCATTTTTCTATCACGAGCATAATATTCTTCTGTTGCTCGCATTGATTAAAAATATCAACATCATAAAAATCGAAATCCATAAGATTGATGGGTAGGTGATTTCCTAAAATTTCGTCCCGTATCTCATCCATGAAGCGGCTCCATCCACGATGAATAATCATAAGGTTCTCGCCGTACAAATCCTCCATAGTCAGCTTGTCCTTTTCCGCAAGCGGATGATAGATGGAAACGGCACAGCAGATTGGCTCCTTCGAAATTTCAAATCCGTCACATTTACGCAAATCAAGCAGGGTTTCGTCAAAAACTCCAGTTACCACATCGATATGTTCTCCAAGATTTTTCAAAATCTCTCTGGCATTTTGCGGCGTATTCTCAAATGGCACAAGCTGGAAGCTGATGTCTGAGCAATACTGATGAATTTGCGGCCACAAATCTGTCAAAAGCTGAGCAGGCGTCATAGGCGACGTACCAATACGGACAACATTGGTTTCATCCTGCATTGCAGCCTTCGCACGCATGATTGCCTTACGGTTATATTCCATCATATATTTTGCATCTTTATAAAAAGATTCACCTGCACGGGTCAAAGCCAAGCCCCGATGCGTCCGTGTAAACAATGTAACACCAATCTCCGACTCAAGCGAATTGATCTGCTTTATCATCGCAGTCGGCGTTATGTGGTTTTCTTCCGCTGCTTTATTAAAGCTTCCTGCGTCTGCTGCCCGGATAAATGTTTCCATCTGTTGATTATACATTGTGTTTACCGCCCTTTCCTCACAAATTTGTAACAAGAACTAATTTTCACTAATGCCTTCTAGCTGTTTATAAATCTTATTCTTCTATAAAGTATTTTAGCAATTCCTTATAAATATCCTGCGCCGATAAGCAAGTATCCATTAAATACCCTTTTTCATTTTCAAATTCCTTCAATCCTCTGTAATAATACAATTTGTGCCTTTCCTCAATAATAAAAGGAATTATATTATATTTCAAGCATTCCTTAAAAATTATCAAACGCCCTACTCTGCCATTTCCATCTTGAAACGGATGTATTTTTTCAAAATGATAATGAAATTCTACTATATCATCAAAGGAAATACTATCCTTCTGATTATATTCAAATAATAACCGCTGCATTTCTTTTTCCACCTGACTGGGAGGCGTTGTCTTAAAATCTCCTACCATATTCGGACGTTGCTTATAATCCCCTACATTAAACCACTCCAAACGACTGTCCGATGTATTAGATTTTAACATCAAATGGATTTTCTTAATTATGTTTTCCGTCAAGAGTTCCTGGGCACAATCCAAAATATAGTCAAAGCATTGGAAATGATTTACTGCTTCCATAATATCATCTATATTAACAGGCTCTTTCTCCAGTCCAATTGTATTCGTTTCGTAAATATACCGTGTCTGTTCTTCCGTTAATTTACTGCCTTCCATATGGTTAGAATTATACGCAAGCTTTACTTGTGTTTGGTGATATATTCCTCCTTTTAGATGGATTTTTTTTTCCTCTTTTAACTGATATAATAAAGATGTTTTGTCAATTTCTCTTTTCATTTCCATAATATCTCCTGGTTGACAGCCAAGAAAAATACAAATATCTTCAATTACTTTCATAGCCACAGGTTCATTTTTTGATAATTTAGCAAGTGTAGCTGTAGAAATTTTGATATTTTCCCTTAATTGTGTTTTTGTTATATTCAATTGATTCAATAAATCAAATAGTTTATTATAAGAAATCATCAAATTTTCCACATCCTTCCCATGCTTATAGTATATCATTGATATTTATTTTTGTAAATATCAACAATTTTATATTTATAATTTTAAATTTTTTTTCAAATAATTTTTATTGCCTCTTTCAAAATCGAATCCAAACTGCTTCTTTCCCTTTCAATTATCTATTCCCATAAAAAATCATAAAGTCATAAAACCGCTCTGGAATTCGGAGAAACCCAATGACAATAGTTTTCATCATAATATCCATTATTTTCTTGACATCAAATCATATTTACTATAGTATAATAATGACAAGAAAAATAATTGTATTTTTCTAAAAAGTCTTTTGACTCAAAATATTTCTCGCCACCTGTAAGGCGAGTGATAAAAGCACAGGGACAAAATATTGAGGGCTCTTCGGAGTCCTCTTATATTGTGAGGTACAAATGACTAAAGGAAAATTTTATTTTTTATCAGATGAATATTGCGATAAATTTTCAAAATATGGTGTTATGGCAAACAAGGAAACATCTGCTGATGGCTTGCATCGCAGACCATGCTTCTATTCTATCCAAGATATTAAAAATCCAGATATTTACTGGATGATTCCGATATCCTCACAAATTGAGAAATACAAAAAAATATTAGATAAGAAGCTTGAAAGATATCCAATATATGACGGCTTAGAATTCGGATATGTACAAGGCAGAGAAGCGGCTTTCTTATTACAGAATATTTGTCCTGTTATAGAAAAATATGTTGTAGAAAAGTATGTAGATGAACATACTGGAAAAGATGTATCTATTCCCAAAAATTTAATGAGAAAAATAGATTCAAAAGCCAAGAAGATAATGAATAAGTACTATCTGGGTTCATAACAGATTTAGATTATATATTAAACCATTTATAAAATTGTATAATCTGTTCCAAATATATAACTGCAAGCCTTACCATTATCTTGATTTTTTTGTTTAAAATAGTATTAAAAAAGCTTGAAAATACCACATTTTCAAGCTTTTTTACTTAGTAGCGGGAGGGGGATTTGAACCCTCGACACTACGGGTATGAACCGTATGCTCTAGCCAACT
>JAMPFU010000020.1 GCA_023664385.1 Clostridium sp.
TAAGTCCCAACTGGATGTTGGGTACTGAAACCCTGCACTTATATATTAGGAGGAGAGATACGAGTTTGAAGAAATTAAATCCAATTGAAAGATCGCAATACATAAATGCTAGATACAAAGAATATTTGAAATCTTCGTTTGAATTTGGGAAAAGTGATCTTCAGAAATTGTTTATTGAAGAATTAGAAAAAGAGCAATTATTTAAAGGACCATATGTTGACCTGAGTTTTCCGTTTCAAAGGGGAAATAATTTGGATTCCTTGATTGAAGAAGGCGTAGTATGCACATCTTTTCGTAGGTTAGAGGACATTGATTTTACAAGACCGTTGTATTCTCATCAAGAGGAAGCGATAAGACATATTGGCAGTGGAAGAAGTGCAATTATTACAACAGGTACAGGTTCTGGAAAAACGGAAAGTTTCTTATATCCCATCTTAAATGAATTGTTATTTGATGTTGAAAATGGAAATACGGATGTGGGAGTCCGTGCAATTTTTCTTTATCCCATGAATGCACTTGTCAATGACCAGATTGATCGTATTAGGAAAATACTAAATAATTGTCCGGATATTACATTTGGCTTTTTTACGGGTGAAACTCCAGAGAAGGCTACAGTTAATACTAGAAAGAAGCTTGAAGAGGAAAATGATGTGACAATCCCTAATAATGAGCTTGTGTCTAGATCGGAAATCCGAGAAAATCCGCCACACCTTTTATTTACAAACTATTCAATGTTAGAGTATTTACTTATTAGACCAAATGATCATGCAATATTTGAAGAAAAAAGATTAAAAAACTGGAAATATGTAGTTCTTGATGAGGCACATTCATATAATGGTTCTTTGGGAATTGAATTATCATTACTTTTGAGAAGACTTACTGGTTTGGCATCCAAAAAGCCGAAATTCATTCTTACGAGTGCAACTTTAGGTAAACAAGGGAAGTCTGAAAATGATATTGTTAGATTTGCCAAAAGTCTTACATCGGCAGATTTTGATGTTGACGATATTATTTTTTCTAAACGAATACTTTTACAGAATCAGGCACAATATAGAGTGGCTGGTAAGGATTATTCGGCTATTAAAGGTGTAATAGATTCTTTGAAAGACGTAAAAACAATTGCGTCTAAATATTATGATGGTAGTGGGCAAAATATAAACACTGTATTATTTGAATTGTTATCAAGAGATATAAATGTACATGAATTAAGCAATATACTTAGGTCTGGAAGTAAGACTTTCCAAAATATTCATAATAAGTTATTTGAATATGTAACTCAAGATGAACTTATTGATTTAATTGAACTAATTAATGCATCAGAGAAAGATGGCATCGGACTTTTTGATCTTAAATACCATTCATTTGTGCGTCCTTTATCTGGTGCATATATTACCTATGGTAAGAATCCTAAGCTTAGCCTTACAAAAACAAATGAAATAGATGGAATGAAAGCATTTGAGGTGGGTAATTGCAGGTATTGTAATTCACCGTATATTATTGGAAAAATCCAAAGAAAAGAAGACGATCAAAGGGAATATCTTTTTCAAAACAAGGAAATTGATATTTATGAAAATTATGGAAACGAAGAATTTGTAAAAATTGATTTTTTTCTTTTGGAAAATTCAATCAATGAAGATGAGGTAAACAAAGATACGATTGAACCATATGAAGTGTGTGCTAAATGTGGTGAAATACATGCAACAGAAAATTTAAATGCTAAGAAATGTAAATGTGGTGACCAGTATAGATTTACTGTCTATAAAGTGATTCAAGGAAAGGAAAAAAGGGAGGAAGCTATTTATAATAATATTTCACAATGTCCGTGTTGTGGTCACAAAGGGAAATCAGGCATTGTTAAAGCTTTAAATATTGGAAAGGATGAAGGTACAGCACTTATTGCACAGATGCTTTATGAAGCGATTGATGAAGGTGATCAGGAAGTAAAGAATGTAAAGAAATTATCATTAAAACCAGTTTCTGTAATGCAGAGACAACATAAAGAAGAAAAGATAAAGCAATATTTAGCGTTCTCTGATAGCAGACAACAAGCGAGTTTTGCGGCAGTGTTTTTTGATTCTAATCATGTGAGAATGCTTCGTAAACGTTTGATTTGGGAGATGGTAAAGGAGCATAACTATAAAGATTTAAGAATAGATGAACTGACTGCGTATTTGACAGATATTATTCGAACCAAAGATCTTTTTCGTAATGATATGAATGCACATAAGAATGCATGGGCAGCCGTTCTTGTTGACCTTTTGCGTGTGGATGGTGTTTATGATGGAGAGGGTCTTGGACTTTACTATTTTTATCTTGATGTGAGTGAAATTCTTAATGAATTTGATGATGAAGAGATAGAGGAAGCCTTTTTGGAACATAACTGTAAAATGAATAAGGAAGAATTAGATACACTTATGCAAATTGTATTTGGTGTGTTTAAAACAACCCCAGCTATTAGTTATGTTAAATCAACATTAACACCAGACGAGAAAAGAGATATTTTAGAGTATAGACGGTTTAATAATTACGTTATGTTGAATTGTCCGAAAACAACCAAAGAAATTAGAAGTTTTTTGCCTGTAAAAGGGGAAGAGAATATGGTTGTAAGATTTGTAAAAAAAGTGTTTGGATGTAATTCTGAGGAAGCAAAGAGCGCATTAGAAATAGTGTTTGGTTTATTGGTTCAGGCTAGTGAAAATGGCGGTAGTGAAAAGCTTTTTATCAAGCATGAAAAGAAAGATGCTTACCAGATAGATGCAGGTAGATATGTTTTAAAGAATTATACAACCTCTCAGTTCTATCAGTGTGATAAGTGTGGAAGACTAACGCCTTACAATCTTAGGGGGAAATGTACTCAGGATAAATGTTTTGGAATGTTAAATGTTGTAGATCCTGATAAAGCGTTAGTAAACAACTATTACCGCAAACAGTATAAAGAAAAGAAGATAGAAAGCATTGTTATAAAAGAACATACGGCACAGCTTGAGCGTAAACAGGCTAAGGAATATCAGACGGATTTTAAAAATAAAAAGATCAATATTTTGAGTTGTTCAACAACATTTGAAATGGGCATTGATATCGGTGGACTTGAGAATGTATTTATGCGTAATGTTCCGCCTACTCCAGCTAATTATGTACAGAGAGCGGGGCGTGCTGGACGAAGGAAAGATAGTGCAGCATATATACTGACATATTGTGGAACAGGTTCACATGATTATACATATTTTTCGGAACCTGAAAAACTGATATCAGGGGTTATTAATCCTCCATATTTTAATGTGCTCAATAAAAAGATCATTGTAAGGCATTTGATGGCAACAAGTTTGGGATATTTTTTTAGAAAATATCCAGAGTATTTTGAGTCAATTGATGCTTTAATTATTAATGGTGGAGGTGTAGAAAAATTCAAACAATATATGGCGTCCCACCCGCAAGATTTAGACAATTATATCAATCGTAAAATTCTTCCTGAATCAGAGTATAGAGAGTATAGAGATTTTTGCTGGCTTGATGAAATGGGTGGGGATGATGATAAACTATCATATTTAACTAATACAATTCTTGAAATGCTGAAGGAATATGAAAGAGCAAAGCAGGAGGCAAAGAGTCAGGAAAAATTTGCTGATGCAGATTATTTTTCAAGGCAAATAAAAGCTATTCATAAGAAAAATGTAATAGAATATTTATCAAAGTATTGTGTTATTCCTAAATATGGATTTCCTGTTGATGTTGTAGATTTACAAATATATGATAATGGCGTTCCGGTAAATAAATATGATATGAGTAGGGATCTTAAGGTTGCAATTTCTGAATATGCACCAGATTCAGAGGTTATTGTTGATGGAAAAAAATACACATCAAAATATATTGCTTTGAAGAAGCAGGCTGAGTTCTCAAAGAATTATTTTTGTACTTGTTCTACGTGCAAAAAGGTTAACGTATTTTTAAGCAGGAATGATAATAGAGCGTGTAGGTATTGCGGACGGTCAATTTCTACGGAAATCGCAGAATATTACATAGAACCTACAAATGGATTTAAAAGTGGAGAGACTAAGGAGAGTACTAGACTTAAACCGAAACGGTCATATTCTGGAGAAGTGTCTTATGTCGGTGGAGGTAAATTTGATGAAAAGCGTCTTGTTATTGGCAATGTATTAGGAATTGAAACCAGTAGTGAAGATGAGCTATTAGTTATGAATAAGTCTGGATTTTACATGTGTTCGGTATGTGGTTATAGCGACATTGCAAAAAAAGGACGAAACACACCACAAATATTAAAAAAACATAAAAATTTTAAGCAGTATACTTGTGATAATGACAAACTGGAATATTTACGCTTGGGTCATAAATTTCAGACGGATGTTGCTAGATTTACTATTCCAATATTAGATTCAGGAGATAAAATTGGTTATCCTCAGGCACTTTCATTTTTGTATGCATTTTTAGAGGGTGTAAGCATTGCATTAGGTATTGAAAGAAATGATATTGATGGTGTATTGGAATTGAACTTGGAGTGGCAGAGTTATGATATTCTTTTGTATGATAATGTTCCGGGTGGTGCAGGTCATGTAAAAAGACTCCTTAGCAAAGAGGCAATTGTAAAATCCCTTAAGGCTGCTTTTGATAAAATAAGTGCAGAATGTTGTGACGAGAATACGTCATGTTATAATTGCTTGAGAAATTATTACAATCAGTCATATCATAACAAACTGCAACGCAAGCTGGCAATAGATGTGGTTAAACGTTTATTATTTGGCATTGAAGGAGTTAGTGAAATATATCAGAATGAGCGATGGCATTGGAATGACAATGTAAAATCTTCAAAAAAGAAAATGAAACTACTTTTAGGTTCTGATGGTAGAAATCCAGGTAATGAAAGTGCCGAAGAAATATGGAATGATTTGTTGGATGATTGCTTTGATGATAACGAAATAAAAATTATCACGAACATAAAGGAACATAGTCAAGAAACAATAGCGAGACCATTTTACAATAAATCGGTGAAAATAGAAGAAACCGGAGAAAAATTCACTGCAAATCTGATATGGGATGCAAAGCAGGTTATAGTATTTCTTAATGATGCGTATGATGATTATTTAATTGCCAAGAAGACAGGTTGGGATGTGTATTGCACAAAAGAAAGATTTGACATTACAGATTTTTTGGAGAAAGTTGGTGAGTAGATATATGGCAAAGATGATACCAGATAACCCAAAGCAATTTAATCCGAAAAGTCAGGAAGGATTGATGTTTGACGAATTAAATAATCTGTCAGAAGATTATTATGTTTTTCACTCTTTTTCGATTGTAACGGTCAAGGGATCTGTTGTAAGAGAAAGTGAAACGGATTTTGTTATATTTCACCCTAAGAAAGGCATTCTTTGCATTGAAGCAAAAGCGGGACAAGTTGACTATATAAATGGATATTGGCAGTATGGAAACGGAATAAAAATGAGTCATGATGGACCGTTCAATCAAGCAAAGAATAATAAATGGAAACTTAAGGATTATATGTTGGCTCATGGTTTGGAATATGAATACCAGCATTGTAAACTGCTTCATGCTGTTTGGTTTCCAGATGTACCGCTTAGCAAATTGGAAGGAAAGCAGTTGCCAGCTGAGGCAGATTTAAATATAATGCTCACGGCTGATTCGTTCGGTCATATTGAAGAATGCATTGATAAAATATTTAACTTGGAAGTCAAGGCGGGAATGGCAACTTGTCTTTCGGATAAAGAAGTAAAAAGAATATTAGAGCGTGTGTTGGCACCAAGTTTTAATTTGATTTCCTTGCAAGAGGTGGAAATTGAACGTACTAAAAATGTATTTAAAAGAATGTTAAAAGAACAGGTAGCATTATTAAACTATTTGGAAGAACAGAATAATGCGATTATCAATGGACTTGCTGGAACTGGAAAAACCGTAATGGCTGTTGAAAAGGCACGTAGGCATTCAGAGAAAAATGAAGATGTGTTGTTTCTTTGTTACAATTTTTACTTAAAAGAGCACCTGAAAGAAGCATATTCATATCCGCATGTTTCATATTATACAATTGATGGTTTGGCATGTAAACTATGTGAGACAAAGAATCCAGATTATAAAATATTGCAAGAGAAGCTTGTAGAAATGTTTTGTGATGGAACTTTTCCTTATCAGCATGTGATTATTGATGAGGGACAGGATTTCGGGAAGTTTGAACTTGAAGAGGAAAAAATTATAGAACTTCTTAAAGCTAATGCTATAGATGATGAGAGTAGGAATGGAACTTTCTATTTATTTTATGATAAAAATCAGATGGTACAATCAGATAATGCACCCAAATATATAAAGGATGCAGATTGTAAGCTGACATTATATAGGAACTGTAGAAATACTGAGAATATAGCACTTACATCTCTTCGCTTGTTAGGTTCTGATAAGGCACCGAAGTTGTTTTCGGATGCAGTTATGGGTGATTTGCCTGAAATTGGATTTTGTGTATCAAGGGAAGAAACAATTGCCTTGTTAAATATTGAGATTGATAAGTATTTAGATGCAGGTTACACGAATATTACAATACTTACTTGTAAGACCGAAGATATGAGTATTATTGCGGATTGTTGCAGTGATTCAAAGTACATATATAAGCGAGGTTATGTGAAATTCACTACATGTCGAAAGTTTAAAGGGCTTGAATCGGATGTAATTATAGTTGTCGATATTGATAAGAGTACATTCGACAGTAAAGGGAAACAACTTATGTATGTTGGGTCTTCAAGAGCAAGATATAAGCTTAGTTGTATTGTTAATATGACTGAGAATGATTGCCTTCAGTTTATGAAAGATAGAAATATTAAGTATAACCGAAATATATTGAAATCATTTGCAACAGCATTTAATGCGAAGGTATTACAGAATAAATAGAATTATAAAAAGAGCATGGGCGAAATTTATTTAGCGCCCTAAAATTTATCACCGAAACAATTGAAAATATAACATGTATGAAATATAATTTATTTGTATTATTTGCCAAAAGCATATTTGGAATGGATGAACATTTACATAAAAGCTTCAAACAGCTCGGCAGATGCAAGAGAAAAAAGATTTGGGAATGGACAAACATTCATATGAAAGGGGTTTGATTATGGGTTATTTAGGTGAGGAAATTAAAAAACTGGGGTTTGGCCTTATGAGGCTTCCACAGAAGGACGGTGTTACAGATGTGGAACAGACGAAGGAAATGGTTGACATTTTCATGGATGCGGGCTTTACATATTTTGACACGGCATGGGCTTATGCAGGCAGTGAGGACGCCATAAGGCAGGCGCTTGTAGAACGGTACCCAAGGGACAGCTTTCAGCTTGCAACAAAGAATGCGGCATGGATTAACTGCAAGACAAGGGAGGAAGCCATTAGTCAGTTTGAAACATCCCTAAAGCAGACAGGAGCAGGTTATTTTGATTTTTATCTGCTTCATAATCTTGGCGAGGGCAGAACACATTATTTCGATGATTTTGATATGTGGAGCTGGATTGCCAAAAAGAGGGAGGAAGGAAAAATTAAGCATATGGGCTTTTCCTTTCACGCAACACCAGAGGAATTGGATGAGATTTTAAGCAACCACCCTGAAATGGAGTTTGTACAGCTTCAGATTAACTATGCAGATTGGGACAATCCGGCAATACAGTCCAGGGGGTGTTACGAGGTTGCAAGAAAGTATGGAAAGCCTGTCATTATTATGGAGCCTGTCAAGGGCGGCATGCTTGCAGCTCCACCTGAGACAGTAAGGACGCTTCTCAAGGAGGCTGAGCCTGAAAGCTCAATGGCTTCATGGGCAATACGGTTTGCTGCCGATTTAGATGGGGTAATAACGGTGCTTTCAGGAATGAGCAACGTGGAGCAGATGAAGGATAATGTTTCGTTTATGAAAGAGTTTACGCATCTTTCTGAGGAGCAAAGGACGGTTCTGAAATCGGCACAGGAGGAAATGAGCCGTATACCGCTGATTCCTTGTACAACATGTAATTATTGTGCAAAGGTATGTCCGATGGAAATCGGCATATCAGGATCCTTTACAGCCATGAACATGCTGACGCTGTACAGTGACCTTGGCGCAGCGAAGCATCAGGAGGATTGGCTTGTAAGCGGACATGGCAGAAAGAAAGCGGCAGAATGTGTTAAATGTGGTAAGTGTGAGGAGGTATGTCCTCAGCATATTTTGATTCGGGACGAGCTTGTAAATGTTGCGAAGGCGCTTGGATAGAAAAAAATAAAATAATATAGAATAAATGATAAAATAGAGTGAATATTTGATGATTTTTTTACATTTTAGCAGTATAATGTAAGCAAAAAAATATGAAACAGCTTTATGTTGAAAAGGAGGATGTGTGTTATGGCAAAAACTTTAGTAGCTTATTTTACTTATTCAGGCAATGCTAAGAAGGTAGCAGAAAGGGTGGCACAGCTTGCAGATGCCGACATGTTTGAAATTGTGGCGAAAAATCCTTACTCAAGTGATTATCAGACATGTATAGAGGAGGCAAAGAAGGAGGTTGCTGCAAATGCCAGACCTGAAATTACTGACAAGGTTCAGGACATGGACAAGTATGATACCATAGTGGTTGGATTCCCGAATTGGTGCAGTACATGTCCGATGGTGGTACTCACATTTTTGGAGCAGTATGATTTAATGGGAAAGAAAGTGTATTCCTTTGTTACAAACGGTGGCGGCGGATGTGGAAAGAGCACTGAGGATATTGCAAAAAGCGCCAAGGGTGCAGAGGTTACGGAAGGCATTAACGGTAATGACCTTTCTGACGATGCAATTAAGCAGTGGCTTGGTCTGTAGCTTTTATTTTTAGAGATAAATGAAATATGTAGTAATATGTGTTAAAAAGATTTACAGTTGGAGGAACGGAAAAACATGAGAAACTCAATTCTAATTGTGGATGATGACGAGCTTAATAGAGAATTGCTGAGTCAGATATTTGAGGATGAATATAAAATTTTGATGGCAGAGGATGGTAAGCAGGCGATATTGCAGTTAGAAGAACATATGGAGGATATAGCAGTTGTTCTTTTGGATTTAATTATGCCTGTTTTAAATGGGTATCAGGTGCTCAAGGCTTTAAATTCAAGGAAGATATTGGATGATATTCCTGTGGTGCTTATTACTGCGGACAGTGATGAGCAGACGGAGCTTTCCTGCTATTCCCTCGGGGCATCGGCGGTTATAACCAAGCCCTTTGTGACACAGACCGTGAGAAAGAGGGTATATAATCTTATTGACCTACACAAAACTGCGGATGCGCTTGCAAAAAAGGTCGAACAGCAGAGAGAACGTTTGCATGAGCAGCGCCGTAAAATGGAGATATTTAATGAAAAGCTTGTTGACGTTGTAAGTAATATTGTTGAGTTCCGGGATTTGGAATCGGGCGCCCACGTAAAACGTGTGAAAGGACTTACAAGGATTATGGCTGAAACTTATATGAAGCTTTATCCGGAATCAGGACTGAATGATGACAAAATAAATGTTATTGTCAGGGCTTCGGCACTCCATGATATCGGTAAAATTTCCATACCTGACAGCATACTGCTTAAGCCGGGCAGACTGACCGATGAGGAAAGGGAAATCATGATGAGCCACACCACAAAGGGCTGTGAGATTTTGAAGCTGATTGACGTGGTGCAGGATGATGAGCAGATGCAGGCATCATATGACATTTGCAGACACCACCATGAAAGACATGATGGCAAGGGTTATCCTGATGGGCTGAAGGGAGATGAAATTCCGCTTTCTGCACAGCTTGTTTCCATTGTTGACGTATATGATGCGCTTGTCTGTGAAAGAGTTTACAAAAAGGCATTTGATAAGGAAACTGCTTACAATATGATACAAAATGGAGAGTGTGGCGTTTTTTCGCCAAAGCTGTTAAAATGCTTTGCGTATGCAAAAAAAGAGATGGAGGAATTTTCCGATAGTCAGAAGGACTAGAAAATACTATAATAGGCTATAAGTTTACATAATAACGTGAGAAAGGAAAATATAAAGTGGCAGATAAAAAGATTATGCTCGGCAATGAGGCGATTGCCAGAGGTGCTTACGAGGCAGGCGTTAAGGTTTCGGCGGCATATCCGGGCACACCAAGCACAGAGATAAGTGAAAATATAGTGAAATATCCGGAGATTTATGCAGAGTGGTCTCCAAACGAAAAGGTTGCCATGGAGGTTGCAATTGGCGCATCCATAAGTGGAGTGCGTGCTATGGCATCTATGAAGCATGTAGGGGTAAACGTGGCAAGCGACCCGCTTTATACCATATCCTATGGAGGAGTAAATGGTGGACTTGTCATAGTTGCAGCCGATGACCCGGGACTTTACAGCTCACAAAATGAGCAGGACAGCCGTGCAGTTGCAAGGGCGGCAATTGTTCCTGTGCTTGAACCCTCCGACAGTCAGGAGGCAAAGGACTTTACAAAATATGCATTTGAAATAAGCGAGAAATATGACATGCCTGTTATGGTAAGGACAACAACAAGGCTTTCCCATTCCCAAGGACCAGTTGAGCTTCTTGACAGGGCAGAGGTTCCTGATAAAACCTATGAGAGAAATCCTGCAAAATTTGTAATGATGCCTGCAAATGCAAAGGGCAGACACGTATATGTTGAAAAACGTATGAAGCAGCTTGCAGAGGACGGCTGTACAATGCCTGTAAATAAGGTGTTTTATGGCGATACCTCCATCGGCTTTATAACAAGTGGAATACCGTATCAGTATGTAAAGGAGGTATTCCCTGAAGCTTCCGTTCTGAAGCTTGGAATGGTGCATCCGCTTCCGAAAAAGCTGATTGAGGAATTTGCATCAAAAGTGGATAAGCTTTACATATTTGAGGAGCTTGAGCCTGTCATTGAGGAGCAGGTGAAGTCGTGGGGCATAGAGGCATACGGTAAGGAAATTTTTACAATTCAGGGCGAGTACAGTGCAAATATGCTTAGAAAGGCACTGAAATCTGAGGATGTAGCGGCGAAGCCATACGATAATGTACCTGTAAGACCGCCGATTCTTTGTCCGGGCTGTCCTCACAGAAGCGTGTTTACAGTTCTGAATAAGCTGAAAATACACGCTGCGGGAGATATCGGATGCTATACCCTTGGTGCAGTTGCGCCTCTGAATGTTATAGATACGACCGTTTGTATGGGAGCAAGTATTTCCACCCTCCACGGCATGGAAAAGGCAAAGGGCAAGGATTATATTAAAAATTGGGTTGCCGTTATCGGTGATTCTACATTTATGCACACAGGCATCAATTCCCTAATGAATATGGTTTACAACCAAGGCACCGGAACGGTTATCATCCTTGACAATTCCACAACGGGAATGACGGGCCATCAGGACCATGCCGCTACAGGCAAGACCTTAAAGGGTGAGGTTGTGCCCGCGATTAACATTATGGGACTTTGTAAGTCGCTGGGGATAAAAAATGTAGTCGAGGTAAATGCATTTGACCTTGAAACGCTTGAAAAGGTTGTCAAGGAGGAGGTCGCAAGGGACGAGGTTTCGGTTATCATTACAAAATCTCCGTGTGTGCTTCTCAAGGGCAATGTATTTCCAAATGTTTGTAAGCCGATTCCTGAAAAATGTAAGAAATGTGGAATGTGCTTAAAGCCGGGCTGTCCTGCGCTTACAAAATTAGAGGACGGCACAATTGCAATCGATACAACTATGTGTAACGGATGTGGACTTTGCAAATCACTTTGCAAATTTGACGCTATAGAAGCTTGTGAGAAATAGGAGGGAGTATCAGTGGAAACTAAGAATATCATGATTGTAGGTGTCGGTGGACAGGGTACTCTGCTTACAAGCCGCATACTTGGCGGAATAACGGTTGATGCAGGATATGACGTTAAGCTTTCTGAGGTTCATGGCATGGCACAGAGAGGCGGAAGTGTTGTTACATTTGTAAGATATGGCGATATGGTTGCAGAGCCGATTGTTGAGGAGGGGCAGGCGGATGTGCTGATTGCCTTTGAGAGACTTGAGGCGATGCGGTATGCGCATTTTCTGAAGGAGGACGGCGTTATTGTTGTAAACGATTGGCGCATAGACCCTATAACCGTAGTTACGGGTGCAGCAAAATATCCTGACAATATTATAGAGGAGCTGGGAAAAAAGCATAAGGTTTATTCCATAAATGCAATGGAGGAGGCAGAAAAGCTCGGCAATGTGAAGGCATTTAATGTTATTGTTTTGGGACTTGCCGCAAGACATATGGACTTTTCCGAGGAGGCATGGCTCAAGGTAATAGAAAACACAGTGCCGCCAAAGACGATTGACATAAACAAAAAGGCTTTCCTTTGTGGATATAAGGGAGTGTAATTTCGGTTATACTATCAAGGAGATGCTGCTCTAAGAATATTCATATCATAAATCAAAATCGTTTGAAGACGTCGGTACTTAGGTGACGTATTTTGGCACCTTAGTACCGTTACGTCGGAGACGAGCGAAAGCGTATTTTGTTATTATGATATGAATATTCTTAGAGCGACATCTCCTTAGAAAGATAATATTATGTGAGGTATGCACATGGTTATAGATTTTCACGCACATGTTTTTCCTGAGAAAATGGTTGCCGGAGCAGTAAAGACCTTAGAGGAAAAATCAGGCGTTCCTGCGAAAACAAACGGATGTATAGACGGGCTGCTCGCCTCCATGGAACAGGCGGGAGTAAGCCGTTCCGTTGTGCTTCCGGTTGTTACGGCGCCGAAGCAGTTTTCGGGAATAAACAGATTTGCGGCATCGATTAATGAGGAATTTTCGGACCGTCTTACTTCCTTTGGCGGTATTCATCCCGATAGTGAAGATTATAAGGGACAGCTTAAATTTTTAAAGGAGGAAGGCTTTGTTGGCATTAAGCTTCACCCTGATTATCAGGGTGTTATGTTTAATGACATAAGATATAAGAGAATTGTGGACTATGCCTCTGAGCTTGACATGATTATTCAGGTTCATGCAGGCGTGGACATCGGACTTCCCGACCCGGTTCACTGCACGCCTAAGATGGCGTTGGAGGTAATTTCAGAGACGGGAGCAAAAAAGCTTGTGCTTGCGCATTTTGGAGGCTGGAAGCTATGGGATGAGGTCGAGGAGCTTCTTGCAGGCAGGGACGTTTATTTTGACACTGCATTTATAGAGGGCTACATTGATAGAAGGCAGTTTGAGCGGATTGTAAAAGCGCATGGAAACGATAAGGTGCTTTTTGCAACGGACAGCCCGTGGTCGGGGCAGAAGGAAACCATAGACTGGATAAATGCCTGTGACCTTGACGATGAAACGAAAGAAAAAATATTTTACAAAAATGCAAGGAGGCTGCTTGGTATATAAGCAGCTTTTGTAAAAAGGTATTGATTTTTTTGTAGAAATGTTATTTAATCGTATAAGCGGTAGTTATTATGTGTATTTATGTCCATATTGCTTTGATGCGTTAAAGCGTAACGGTGTAAAGCGTTAGAAATGTGACGATTTATAGCATAAGGCTGTATTTAAGAGATAACTGATATATTGTAGCTTAAAAGCACCGCTGTGAAATACATAGCAGGGTTTCCTGCGGAAAGAGGAGAGAAATGGTAGTAAAAGTAGCAATGTTGGTTGTTTTTTTCTCGGTAATGATTGCAGTAGGCATTTACTGTAGAAAACACGCAACAGATGTAAACGGTTTTGTTCTTGGAGGAAGAAGCGTAGGTCCATGGCTTACGGCATTTGCTTATGGAACATCATATTTTTCAGCCGTAATATTTGTCGGATATGCAGGGCAGTTTGGCTGGAAGTTCGGTATTGCCTCCACATGGATAGGAATAGGAAATGCATTTATAGGCTCGTTGCTTGCATGGGCTGTACTTGCAAGAAGAACGAGAACCATGACGCAGAAGCTTGACAGTAAAACAATGCCTGAGTTTTTTGGAACACGATTTGATTCCACAATGCTTAAGGTTGTCGCTTCAATTATCGTGTTTATTTTCCTTATTCCATATACTGCATCGCTGTACAATGGTCTTTCAAGACTTTTCGGTATGGCGTTCAATCTTGACTATACGGTATGTATCGTTGTAATGGCTGTTCTTACGGGAATATATGTTATCGCAGGCGGCTATATGGCAACTGCCATCAATGACTTTATTCAGGGACTAATTATGCTCATAGGAATTGTTGCTGTCATTGCATCTGTACTTAGCTCAAACGGTGGTTTTATGGAATCGTTAAAGAGCCTTGCGCAGGTAGAGGACGCTGCCGTATCAGAAACACCGGGTGTATTTGCCTCTTTCTTTGGTCCTGACCCATTTAGCCTGCTTTGTGTCGTTATACTTACCTCGCTTGGTACATGGGGACTTCCTCAGATGGTGCAGAAATTTTACGCAATAAAGGATGAAAAGGCAGTAGAAAAGGGAACGGTTATTTCAACATTTTTTGCATTCGTTGTTGCGGGAGGCTGTTATTTCTTAGGTGGATTTGGACGTCTGTATGACATAGATGTTGCTGCTGTTGGCTTTGATGCAATTATTCCTGCAATGGTAGAAAAGCTTTCGCCGTTTTTGATTGCCGTGGTAGTTGTGCTTGTGCTTTCAGCTTCCATGTCAACGCTTTCGTCACTTGTGCTTGCCTCAAGCTCAACGCTTACAATCGACCTTATCAAGGGAGCAATTATGAAAAACCTTGAGGAGAAAAAGCAGGTGCTTATTATGAGGGCATTTATTGTTGTGTTTATTGCCATATCAGCAATTATCGCAGTCATTCAGTACAAGAATAATGTTACGTTTATAGCGCAGCTTATGGGTGTTTCATGGGGCGCTCTTGCAGGAGCATTTCTTGCACCGTTCATTTACAGCTTATACTGGAAGGGTGTTACAAAGATTTCCGTTATCGTAAACTTTATATTCGGTTCGGGAATTATGATTGCAAATATGCTGTTCAGGGAGTCATTCCCGACACTTCTCCAGTCGCCGATTAACTGTGGCGCATTTGCAATGGTTGCAGGACTTATTATTGTTCCTGTTATAAGTCTTATTACGCCAAAGCCGGATAAGGAAAAGGTTGCAGAAATGTTTAAGCCTTATGAGGCTTCAGAAAATTAGAATACAAGCAATTAAGGTTGCCACAGTAAGGATTTAAGGCACATATAAAATTACACAGACAAGCCTCTTATATTTTGTATTTTTATGGTTACCGGCTATCTTTAGCATATTGATATTTTGTCTTTTCTATTATGTGGGGCACGTACTGTTGTCTGAGTGCACAGCCTTATGCTGCCAAACGATATGTGTATTTTGAATTGCAACTTTTTAAGACCGCAAGAATACCTCACATTTGAAATTTGCGATGTATGATTACATGCTGCTTAAGCGAAACTCGCTTCGCTCAGACAACGCTTCGCAGCATGTTCCATCGCAAATTATCAAATGTGGGTATTCTAAACGGTCTTGTTGACAAATTCAAAATACACATACCGTTGGCTGCATGGCTGTGTACGAGTTCAAGGGAGTGCCCCACAAGCCATAATAGAACGAAGTTCGAATATTAGCATGGTTCGCAGAACCATGCCGATAGAAAACGTAGTTTTCTATCAGAGAAAAGCAAAATATCTTAATATGCTTAGATAGCCAGGTTGTAAAAATACAAAATAAAAGAAGGCTTGTCATGGGTAAACAACTGTGTGCCTTAAATCCTTACTGTGATAGCCCCTTTAATAATGTAGGAGAATTGTTATAGTGGAAGAAAATGGATATACGGGTCAGGAAACTGTCGTTGCATGGAAAAAATACGGTAATGTGTTTGTAAAAAAAGTGACGTGGCTGTTTGCCGCGTCCTTTGTGCTGTCATTTTTGGCGGCGGGCGTGGTTTACGTTATGACGAGGACCTTGGCTGCCGCAATGGTAACGCTTGCGTCGGGGCTTGCTTTGTCATGTATCAGCATTTTTATATACAGGCTTTGCGACGATTACATATCCCGGATTATAGCGGATTTGTCTGACCTTTTGGATGTGCTTATGAATTTGCAGGAGAAAAATGTTTTTGCTGAAAATGAGGACACGCTCTTGTCAAAGCTTCAGACGAAGGTAATCAAGCTTGTGAGGATTTTAAAAAGACAAAACGAGAGGTCCATATGGGAAAAGGAAAATATAAAGTCGCTTGTGTCTGACATTTCCCATCAGCTAAAAACACCTCTCGCAAACCTTAAAATATATACGGGACTTTTGGAGGAGGGTGCCCTTGACGATGCAGGAAGAAAAGCCTGCATGGACACCCTGAATAAGACGGTGGATAAGCTTGTATTTTTATCCGAAAGCATTATAAAAATATCAAGGCTTGAGGGTGGCATTATCAATCTCAATCTGTCATATGCGAGCCTGAATGAAACTGTGCTGATGGCAGTAAAGGACATATACGAAAAGGCGGCAAGGAAAAATGTGGAACTCATATACAAGGACGAGGCAAAGATAAGCATTTTGCATGACAGGAACTGGACGAGGGAAGTGGTGTTTAATCTTCTTGACAACGGAGTAAAGTATGCCAAAAAGGGCGGCTGCATAAAGCTTACGGTAAGGGAGTACGGCATGTTTGCCGCTGTGCTTGTCGAGGACGAAAACGGTGCCATAAGCGAGGAGGAGCAGGCAAAAATATTTACAAGATTTTACCGTGGCAAAAACGGCATAAATGAGGAGGGTCTGGGACTTGGACTTTACCTTGCAAGGGAAATCACCATAAAGCAGGGCGGATATATGAACTTAAAAACAACGGACAGAGGAAATATATTTCAGCTTTATATCAGTAAGTCTGTGGAAAAAAATAAAAAAACTGACGTGGATATATAGAGGACACATCCCATTGCTACAATGAATACAGATGAGAAAAACGATGCTTTTGGAAATATCCGTTTTGCTCATTACTGTGTAAAGATGGAAGGAGGTCTTTTTATGAAATTTACAATTCTACCTGATATGGAAGCAAAAAAGGAAAATCGGCAGAGAAGAAAACGGATGAAAAGGGAAAGAGCGATTGTAAGAAATGACAGGCGTAGGCGTAAGGCACTTTCAAAACGTGACAGCTTTTGGAAACTATTTATAAAAAGGTGGGTCGTAATCGTGATGATTGGTGCTGTAATTTGTGCCATGGGAACGGTTATGGTGGAAAGAAACAGCTACATGGAGGTTAAAAGGGTATATGAAGCTTGGAAGCTTGGCATATACCATGATGCATTACTTGCCACGCTTGAGCTGGATTCCTATGGAGATATGTATACAGACGAAGAAAAACAGGCAATGTTTGCTGCAAGGGTAAGGGCAGCTATGCTTGTGCAAAATCATAGCAGTATGTATGATTTTTCGGCAACCATGTATGAGAGAGACTCTGATAAAGGAGTTGTAAATAAGGTGTGCGACTCGCAGGAGGGCATTGTTCTTCGTGTCAAGAAAGTTAATGATATGGAAATGCACGCAAATGTTTGGTACCCGACAGAAGAAATTATGTATTATGAATGTCCAAATGAAGTATTTGGCGATATTGTTGACAGTATAAAGGATATTGGTGTATATGATAAAGACGGCTCATACTTAACCTTGGGGATACATGACTGTTATATAAAAGGAACTGAGTTTAGACCAGGCATTATGACGATAACAGCAGTTGATGGGGACGGTTTGATAACAAACAGAAAAACCTATGACCTTACACCCGAAAATACAGAGGGCTGGTTTCATATTGACAGTGATGAGGAGCAGGAAAAGCGATTTGCTGCGGCAGAAGGGGAAGCAGGAGCATATCCGTACTATGATATGATACTTTATGTTGGTGGTACGAGAAAAGATAGTCCTGCATATGTGGAAACCAACACCATGGAGTATGGGGATAATGGCAATGGAGGAATGTATATAAGCTTTGGCACAAATCATGGCAGTATTGGAAGAAACGACCTTGAAAATTATAGGTCAGAATATGAGCTATACAGTGGATGGGAAGATATACCGCCTATAAAATGGAAAAGCATGGGGAAACTTTATACCATACAAACATATGGCTACTACGATTTTTACGAGTACCATATGGACGACTGCATCAAGGCATATTGCCTCGCTGCCATGCTTGCGACTATGCTTGCGCTTCTTATGGCAAGGGTCAGGTGGCTAAGGGTAAAAACCCAATATGAAATCGAGGATTACAGGAAAAGCTTGACGGATGCCATGGCGCATGATTTAAAAAGTCCTCTTATGGCACTTTCAGGATTTGCAGAAAATCTGAAGGATAACGTACACACGGAAAAACGGGGGTACTATGCAGGCGTCATTTCAGAAAACGTAGCTTATATGAATGGCATTATTGAGCATATTCTTGAGCTTTCCAAGACGGAAACAAACGACATGAAGCTGAAAAGGGAAAGCTTGAAGCTGCAGACATTATTTGACGAGGCAGTTTCCAAATATGAGGGACAGATAGATAAAAAGAGGCTCACGGTAGATATTGAGGGAGATTGCACCATAAACGCAGACAGACAGCTTATGCTGCAGGCGGTAGACAATCTTATATCCAATGCAGTTAAATTTTGCAATGACGAGAGCATCATCAATATTGTATGTGGCAAAAATTACATGACAATAAGCAATCCCTACACTGCCAGTGAGGATGAGCCTGACGAGCTCGAATTGTTAAAGCCGTTTGTAAAGGGGTCGGCGAGCCGCAGCAACAAGTCGGGAAGCGGCGTGGGACTTACAATTGCAAAGAACATATTTGAGCTTCATGGATATAAGCTGACCTTAAAAAGAGCCGAAGATACATTTACCGTCAAAGTCAGCTTTTAAAGTAGCGGGCTGCCACACCTACGGACAACCCTGACAGTTGTATGTGCGTAAAACCCTTCGTACACGTTGGTACTCGAATTGCCTTGTACGGATTAGATGATACAGTAACAAAAAACACGCTTTCGCTCATCTCCGACGTAACGGTACTAAGAGTTGGTGCATGAGAATGTTTATACGGGCAACCAAAACCGTTTGGAGACGTCGGTACTTAAATTGCCGGTCCCAGTTATTCCTTTTATATAAGGATAGCTTAGACCGGCAATTTTTAGTACCGTTACGTCGGAGACGAGCGAAAGCGTGTTTTGGTTGCCTGTATAAGACATTCCCTGCACCAACTCAAGTACCGACGTCTCCAAACGGTTTTTTGTTACTGTATATCTATCCGTACTGGCAATTCTTAGTACCAGTATGCCTAAGAATACGCACATACAACCGTCAGGGTTATCTGTAGGTGCGGCAGCCTCTTTAATGCTGGATTGTAATGCTGCCCATATCGCAGTCTATTTCAATCATTGTATTTCCACTGTCGTTATATGCTCTGCCCATGTTTGCACCGTTGATGGTTACGCTGCCCATGTCACAGTCAAGGTCAAAGCCGCAGCGTGCGTTTCCTGTAAGCGAGATTGTGGCATTTCCCATGTCAAGGTCTGCTGTCAGCCTGTCTTCTATATGTGTATCAGACATATCAAGCCCGCCCATATCAAGACTTACATCAGCAGATGAAATATCGGTATTTAAAATGTCGATGCCGCCCATGTCAAGGTCAGCGTCAATTTGACCTATCACACAGCCCGTTATATCCATGCTACCCATGTCAAGGTCAGCATCAATTTTGTTGATTGTACAGTCTGTTATACTTAAGCTGCCCATATCAAGGTCAATGTCCATATTGTTTATGGCTGCATCGGAAACCTCAATGCCGCCCATATCAAGCTTTGTCGTCAGGCTGTTTATGTCAGCACCCGCAGGGTAATAAATATTGATATAGTCGTCAGGCTTATCGTTTATTCCAAAGCTTAACCGTACAAAGGTCCATGCGCTGTCATCAAATATCAATTTTTTGTTATGTATTTTATAAAGCGTACGCTTGCTGCTTGTTATGCTGTATTCAATATAGTAATCATCAGAAGGGATAAGATATACCGTGGCATATTGTGCGTCTATGTCTATATTGTCAATTTCTTCTATTTTGGTCTTTGCAAGTGTAGTTACCTGCCCTGAGTCGCCGATAGCAAGACGGTTTGCGTTATCATCCCAATAAAGAACATGTCCCGAAAGTCCGAGCAAAGCAAAAAATCCCACAAAAACAACGATAAATAAAATTATAATAGTAAAAATAATTCTTCGTAAGGGATGCTTTTTCTTGCCCTTTTGTGGAGCAGGAGAGGATTTTTCACCCAGCTCCGTATCTATGATATTGCTTGCAAGATCCTTTGGAGTTCCAAGCTTTTCAATCAAATCCTCGCCGTTTGCCACAAGCTTTGCCGTATGGTCATTATAAAATTCAAGAATTTTCGTTTTGCGGTCCATAGGAAGGACTGCAAGGTAGCTGCCAAGCTCAGTTAAATATTTATCTCTGTTCATAAAATCGTTACCCCTCTAAATAGTTTTAAACACAGTCAATTGCAAAACACAGGTTTTAATAACAAATATTGCAATTAACTATGTCTTAACACTCAATAGTGTAAACACAAATGATAAGGTTGTCAAATTAATTTCTCAAAATATTGGTCTGCAAGCCGTAATAATATGCTTGCAACAGTAGCGGCTTTATAATAAAATGGATTGATGAAGAAAAGTTTAGATGTGGTGATGTTCAAAACAGGAGGATAAAAATATGGAAATGAAACAACTTGCAGATGAGCTTAGCCAAACCTCATATCCGGGCAGGGGAATTGTCATAGGGAAAACGCCTGACGGAAAAAAGGCTGCCATAGCGTACTTTATCATGGGAAGAAGTGTCAACAGCAGAAACCGTATATTTGTTGAGGACGGCGAGGGAATAAGAACGGAAGCCTTTGATCCATCCAAGCTTGAGGATCCAAGTCTTATCATATATGCACCGGTAAGGGTTTTAGGAAACAAGACAATCGTTACAAACGGAGATCAGACCGATACCATATATGAGCTTATGGATAAGCAGTTTACATTTGAGCAGGCACTCCGTACAAGAGAGTTTGAGCCTGACGCACCAAATTACACGCCTAGAATTTCAGGAATACTTCATTTTGACAATGGAAATTATAACTATGCAATGTCCATACTAAAGAGCAACAATGGAAATCCTGACGCCTGCAACCGATATACCTTTGCATATTCAAATCCTGCTGCGGGAGAGGGACATTTTATCCATACTTACATGGGAGACGGCAATCCCCTTCCAAGCTTTGAGGGCGAGCCTGTGCTTGTTGACATTCCAAATGACATAAACGAGTTTGCCGACATTGTGTGGAACAATTTGGATGAGGAAAACAAGGTGTCGCTGTTTGTCCGCTATATCAATATTGAGGACGGTACATACGAGAGCAAAATTATAAATAAAAATAAGTAGTTAGCTGTGAAGCTCCTTTTTTTCTAACGTCCGTTGTACAACCATGTTTTGAAAATAAGTAGTTTCGCAAACGCCTAACCAAAAAAAGAGAGGAATTTATCATGAACGAAATCGAATTAAAATACGGCTGCAACCCGAACCAAAAACCATCAAGAGTATACATGAAGGAGGGAGGCAATCTTCCGATAGAAATTTTAAACGGCAAGCCGGGCTACATAAACCTTTTGGATGCATTTAACGGCTGGCAGCTTGTAAAGGAGCTGAAAAAGGCAACGGGACTTCCTGCGGCAACCTCCTTTAAGCACGTATCTCCCGCAGGGGCGGCAGTGGGACTTCCATTGAACGATGTGGAGAGAAAAATATATTGGGTTGACGACATGGGCGAGCTTACCCCACTTGCAAATGCGTATGCAAGGGCGAGAGGCGCAGACAGAATGTCGTCATTTGGAGATTTTATATCACTTTCCGATTGCTGCGACGTCGCAACTGCAAAGCTGATAAAGCGTGAGGTTTCAGATGGAATAATTGCGCCGGGATATGAGCCTGAGGCGCTGGAAATTCTTTCGGCAAAGAAAAAAGGAAACTACTGCGTAATAAAAATAGATGAAAATTATGTCCCTGCCGCGATTGAGACAAAGGATGTGTTTGGGGTAACCTTTGAGCAGGGAAGAAATGAGCTTGTTATCGACGACGCTCTTTTTGCAAATATAGTTACCCAAAATAAAAACATGACGGAGCAGGCAAGGATAGACCTTGCCATAGCAATGATTACATTAAAGTACACGCAATCCAATTCCGTATGCTATGCAAAGGGAGGTCAGGCAATCGGCATCGGTGCAGGTCAGCAGTCGAGAATACACTGCACAAGACTTGCAGGTCAAAAAGCAGATAATTGGTTTTTGCGTCAGTCACCAAAGGTGCTTGCCCTTCCGTTTAAGGATAATATTGGACGTGCAGACAGGGATAATACGATAGACGTTTACATGAGCGACGATTACATGGACGTGCTTGCAGACGGCATATGGGAGAAATTTTTTACTGAAAAGCCTGAGGTATTTACAAGGGAGGAAAAACGTGCATGGCTTGACAAGATGCAGGACGTAGCCCTTGGCTCAGACGCATTTTTCCCATTTGGAGATAACATAGAAAGGGCAGCAAAAAGCGGCGTAAAATATATCGCCCAGCCGGGCGGCTCCATCCGTGACGATAACGTAATTGAAACCTGCGACAGGTATGATATGGTAATGTGCTTTACGGGTATCAGGCTGTTCCACCATTAGACAATAGATTATGATATAAATAGCTTTGATGCAGCTGTTTCTTTGCGAAGGGGGAGGTTTGAAGGTGAAAAGGTTAGGGGCTTTTAGTATTTGTATGCTTCTATTAATGCTTGTGTTATGTGCATGTCAGGAAAAAGAACAGCAGGGTGCTTCGGATTCCTCGGACGCAGCTGTTTTGTCTGATTTGATATTGCTGCAAAACATTTTGCCGGGATTAGAAGACGTGGAAAAAACATGTTGGGTTGAAAAAACGATAGGCAATCCAAACGTAGTTGGACCGACTGATTATAGTGAAGTTGGTTACGCAAAATTGACAGACGCCAAGGCAAAAGAAATCCTGAATGCATACACATGGACTGATGTATCTTTTGAGGCACAGGCAGAAGCTATTGATATATCTGAATTAAGCGAATCAAAATGGATGGTCTGCAAGGATTTTACAAATGAAGTGTTGGCAAATTCTTACATGGGAACGGTCTATTTCGACGGCTCTACGGTTTGGTTTGATGTAACAACGAAGTAGAAGTGTGTTGAAGACTGTCAGTATAGACAATATTAAAAAATCAATAACGCAACAGGACAGTTAAGGTTATTAAAATATCTGCCGATATAGCATATGAGGAAGTCTGTCATGCATTGGGAAACTTTCCAATCGGACAGACTTCTTTGGGTAAAAGGATTTGCCCGTAACTCGCGATGGTGTATACATGCACCGAATTATGGTTAGAAAGGATGCGATACCATGATTATTAATTCAAGCACTGTAGCTATGTCTTCCAATAGGAGCTACAGTAGTATCAGACAGGAGGAGCAGGTTTCTGTCCAGGAGAGAAACGGTACTGCTTCTGTCACGCTCAACATTTCCCAGGAATCCAAAAACATGATGGAGCAAATCAAGGCATACAAGGAACAGCAGAAGGAAAAAGAGCAGGAGAACCAAAAACGTCAGATTGACAATTTAAGGGACAGCGCCCGCAGGCATGTTGGTGGTGCAGACGGAAAAAATGGTCAGTTTGAGGTAAGGGAGGATCCTAAGCTTCAAATGCTCAGAACTCTTTTAGAATCCTTCAGGAAAGCCTTTGGACGTGGAAAATATGTCAAAAACAATAGCTTTGATTACCTTGAGAAAGCCCTTAGGGCATCATCAAGAACATTAGAGCTTCAGGGAAGCCTGACATTAAAGGGCAATGACGTGGTTGATATGGGAAGTGGAGCAGGCAGCCGTACAGTGAGCAATGTGAGTACGATGACCCGTACAACAGTTACCTCAGGCTTTTTTGCTGAGACGGAGCATACCGCTTACGAGGCAAAGGGCGTTGCAAAAACTGCTGACGGAAGGGAAATCAGCTTTGGTGTAACCGTGGAGATGTCAAGGGGCTTTTGTGAACGCTATGAAACGCTTACACAGGAGACACTTACGCTTTGCGACCCGCTTGTCATCAATCTTGACAGCAATACTGCAAGTGTATCAGACATGAAATTTCTGTTTGACCTGGACGCAGACGGAGAGGAAGAAGAAATGTCTTTTGCAGGAAAGGGAAGTGGATTTATTGCTTTGGACAAAAACGGCGATGGAAAGATAAACGATGGCTCCGAGCTGTTTGGTACAAAGAGCGGGGACGGCTTCGCTGACCTTGCCGCTTATGATGAGGACGGCAACGGCTGGATTGATGAGGCAGACAGCATTTATAAGGATCTCAGGGTATGGACAAAGGACGAAAAGGGAAACGATATCCTGATAGACCTAAAATCGGCAGATGTAGGAGCGCTATATCTGGGAAATGCCTCCACAGAGTTTTCCTTGAATAATATGGAGACAAACAAGACGAACGCAGTTATCAGAAGCACCGGCGTTTATCTAAAGGAAAGCGGCGGCATTGGCACGATGCAGCACGTTGATTTGGCTGTTTAACGAAGGGGGTTAAATCTAATCAATGAAAAAAATATATGAAGGATATCATTCAAATAAGATAGGTTTTTATGCAGCATTATGTATATATTCAGAAGTGATTTCTGTATTTTGTATTGGATTATTTTCTAGTGTGCTGGCAGCAGAAATCTCTGCTCCGGGTAGTCCTGAGCTTGTTACGGATTTATCAGTGTCAGGAAGTGCCATATTTATAAGCATAATGACTGTCGGAATAGTTCTGTTATTAACACCTGCGATTTGGTTGACTGTAAAAGCAGTAAGGGATAAGGTAAAAGCAGGACAAATATTTGCAATATGGGTATGTGTGACAGCTGCCTGTGCTTTGGGAGTTATATTGGATTTAAACGGCTGGAATCCAATGAGTAAGCTGTCGGATGTATTGATTAGTTTTTTAGATGGTAAATTTCATATATTTGTAACCTCCTACAAGCCGCTTATGTAATCTTGTAAAAAGACAATGGTTACATAAACAAGAAACAGCACATATGCATGGGCTGTCACATTATAAATATTTTTAATGTGACAGCCTGTTTTGTGTATAAATGTTCATCGTGACCTCATGCAATGTGTTGCTTGTTCCCGAAATAGATTTATGCTATTATGAAAAAAATAATTATGAAGAATATATACTGTCTGACAGTATGACGCCGATTGGTATTTACCGGTTGGAAGGAGAGAAAAAATGAAATTATCTGAGATGCAGGATGAAATTATACGAATGAAAAAGGAGCAGGACGTGTGTATTCTCGCCCATGCTTACCAAAGCCACGACATATGGGAGGTGGCAGACTATATAGGCGATTCCTATGGTCTTGCAAAGGAAGCCATGCATGCACCGCAGAACACTGTCATTATGTGCGGCGTAAGGTTTATGGCAGAAACCGTAAAGCTGTTGTCCCCTGATAAAAGGGTGCTGCTTCCGAAGCCAAATGCAGGATGTCCGATGGCAGAGCAGTTTACAGTGGAGGACGTTGAAGCACTGAAAAAGGAAAATCCCGGCTACAGCGTGGTGGCGTACATTAATACAACTGCCGCCCTTAAAACGGTATGCGACGTCTGTGTAACATCGGCATCGGCAGTTACTATAGTAAAGAACATGAATACCGATAAAATCATATTTATCCCCGACATTAACTTGGGAGGCTGGGTAAAAAAGCAGTTTCCAAATAAGGATATAAAGCTTTTCAACGGCGGCTGCCCTGCACATGGGATGGTTACAGGAGAGGAAGCATTCACTGTAAAGCAAGCACACCCTGACGCACTTTTGCTTGTGCATCCTGAATGTAACAGCGAAGTAACGGCGCTTGCTGATTATGTGGGAAGCACAACAGGAATCATGGACTATGTGGAAAAGAGCGATGCGAAGGAATTTATCATAGGAACCGAAAACAGCATAGTTTCCCATCTTCAGCTTGCACACCCGGATAAGCGTTTTTATGAGCTGTCCAAAGGGCTGATATGCGGGGACATGAAGCTTACCACAATCGGCGATATATATGGCTGTCTGAAAGGTATGGCAGGCGAGGAAATTGTTATGGACGGCGATACGATGAAAAAGGCAAGGCACTGTATAGATGAAATGTTAAAACTTGGTTAATTTTACTTGAATATTATGTTGAAAAAAATGTAAACAAAGAGTAAGATATATTTCATTAGAAAATTGTCAAAGGTCAACAGGCTGTGTCAGCCCGTCTGTTGTAAACAAATTTGGAATGGCTGATATTTAAGCAGGGTTGTGTCAACGTTCAAAGGTAGGAGATATAAAAATGAAAAGTCCATTTTCAAGGAAAAACAGAGGTCTTAACATCGTTATTGTAGGTTGCGGCAAGGTTGGAATTACGCTTGTGGAAAAGCTTAGTCAGGAAAACCATGACATTACGATAATTGATCAGGATTCCGAGGTGGTTTCCAAGGTTGCGGGAACCTATGACGTAATGGGAGTGACAGGCAGTGGTTCAAGCTACAATGTGCAGCTTGAGGCAGGGGTTGACAATGCAGATTTGATTATTGCGGTAACGGCATCGGATGAGCTTAATCTTTTGTGCTGCACCATTGCGAAAAAATTAAATGACTGTACTGCCATTGCCCGTGTTAGAAAGCCTGATTATACGGACGAGCTTAGTTATTTGAGGGAGAAGCTTGGAATTTCCCTTATCATCAATCCCGAGCTTGAAACGGCAAAGGAAATGGCGAGACTGTTAAGGCTTCCGATGGCGCTTGACATTAACTCCTTTGTAAAAGGACAGGCGGAGCTTGTCAAATTCCGTATTCCTGATACAAGCGCACTGAATGATAGAAAGATAGCCAATATCAACAAGGATTTTAACAGTGATATACTCATATGCGGCGTTGAGCGTGAGGGAGATTTGATTATTCCTGACGGTTCTTATACCCTGAAGGAACGTGATGTTGTTACATTTCTTGCCACGCCAAAGCACACGCATACATTTTTCAGGCAGATTGGAGTTGACACGCATCAGGTAAGGTCATGCATGATTATAGGCGGAGGAAAAACTTCCTACTATCTTGCAAAGCAGCTTACGGAAATGAATACGGACGTTAAGATTATCGAGATTAACCAAAAAAGATGTGAGGAGCTTTCCGTACTGCTTCCTAAGGCGCTCGTTATTTACGGAGACGGCGGAGATGAGAAGCTGTTAAAGGAGGAGGGCATAGACAAGATGGGTGCCTTTATCCCCCTTACGGGACTTGATGAGGAAAATATACTGCTCACGCTTTTTGCACAAAAAATTTCTGATACAAAGGTTATCACAAAAATAAACCGGACAACCTTTAATGATGTCATTGATAATTTGGATATGGGAAGCGTCATGTACCCGAGATACATGACATCTGAAACAATACTCGGCTATGTACGTGCCATGCAAAATTCCATTGGAAGCAATGTGGAAACCCTGTATAATTTATTTGATAACAGGGCGGAAGCACTTGAATTTAATGTTGAGGCAAGCTCACCGGTTGTCGGCATACCGATTATGGAGCTTCCCCTTAAAAATGAGCTTCTGCTGGCGGCTTTAAGCCGTGACGGAAAGGTAATCATTCCCCGTGGTAATGACATTATACAGGGAGGAGACAAGGTGATTGTCGTTACAAAGCATACAGGCTTTAATGACGTTTCCGATATATTGAGGTAGGAGAAATGAATTACGGTGTTGTTGTATATATTATAGGATGGTTAATGAATTTTGAGGCGGCATTTATGACGATGCCATGTCTCGTTGCACTGCTCAAAGGGGAAAAGGAAGGTCTTGCGTTTTTGTGGGTGCTGCTCGGCTGTGCCCTGGTTGGCTCATTGCTTGTGCATAAGAAGCCGAAGGATATGACCTTCTACGTGAAGGAGGGCTTTGTGACGGTGGCGTTAAGCTGGATTATTATGTCAGTGATAGGCTGTCTGCCATTTGTTTTAAATGGAGATATTCCCGATTTTGTAGATGCGCTTTTTGAGACAATATCAGGTTTTACAACAACAGGAGCCAGCATATTAAATAATATAGAGGCGCTTTCCATGTGCAGTCTCTTTTGGAGAAGCTTTACGCATTGGATCGGAGGAATGGGAGTTCTCGTATTCATACTTGCGATACTGCCTATGGCTGGCGGCTCAAATATGAACCTCATGAAAGCAGAAAGCCCGGGACCATCTGTGGGAAAGCTTGTGCCAAAGGTAAGACAGACGGCAATCTATTTATACGGCATATACATAGCGCTTACGATACTGGAAATCATTTTCCTGCTGTTCGGGAAAATGGGAATATTTGAATCGGTAACAACAGCCATGTCAACGGCAGGTACGGGAGGCTTTGCCATAAGAAATAACAGCCTTATCAGTGCCAGCCCTTATATACAGTGGGTTGTTACCATATTTATGATATTGTTCGGCGTTAATTTCGGAGTCTATTTCCTGCTCATTACAAAAAGATTTGGTTATGCAATCAGGCATGAAGAGGCAAGAACCTACCTGTTGATTATATTTACGTCAGTTATCATTATTTTTATCAACGTGAAGGATTTATGGAAATCAGCGGCAGATGCCATAAGGCACGTGACGTTTCAGGTTGCCTCCATTATCACTACCACAGGCTTTTGTACTGCCGATTTTGATTTGTGGCCCCAGACATCACAGATTTTGCTGATTTTGTTAATGTTTATCGGTGCATGTGCAGGAAGCACAGGCGGCGGCATAAAGGTTTCCCGTATCATGATTCTCGTAAAGACGGTGGCAAAGGAAATAACCTCCTATGTTCATCCGAGAAGCGTCAAAAAGGTAAAGATGGAGGGGAAGGTTGTAGAGCATGAGGTATTAAGGGCAACAAACGTATATTTCATAACATTTACCATCCTGTTTGCCCTGTCAGTTTTCCTTTTATCCTTTGATAACAAAAGCCTCGTGACGAATTTTACGGCTGTTGTCGCAACGATAAATAATGTGGGACCCGGACTGGAGGGTGTCGGACCCGTCCGTAATTTTGCAGAATTTACGGATTTTTCAAAGGTAGTTTTAATGTTTGACATGCTGGCAGGAAGGCTTGAGCTGTTTCCGCTGCTGTTACTGTTTTCGCCATCGGTGTGGAAAAGAACAAAAAAAGTATAGAAAAATGGAGGGCTGTGTATGGGCGGTCCGGGGGATGTAATAAAAAAAGGTTGGGATTACCTCAAAAATAACGGCATGAATGGTGTCATGTCCCAGGTCAGATACAAATTATCAGGACCGGGTCCTGCATATAACGGCTGGTATAAGGAGGTACATGAGGGTGACGAGGAAGCGTTTGCCCTCCAAAGAAAGGCGCACTTCAGATACGAGCCGGTTATCAGTATCATTGTGCCTGTTTATTTGACGCCTGAATTTTATCTTCGGTCAATGATTGCGTCCGTTCAGGCGCAGACCTACAAAAATTGGCAGCTTTGCTTAGTGGACGGAAGCCAGGGGGAAAGCATCCATGATAATGGGGGAAATAAGCTTTCTGCTTACGATAGGATGCATGGCTTAGAAACAGAAAAAATTGTCAGACAGTATATGCTGGAGGATGATAGAATTTCCTATCAGCTTCTTCAGGAAAATAAAGGCATTTCCGAAAATGCAAACACAGCCATTGCCATGTCGACAGGCGATTATATTGCTGTGCTTGCACATGACGATATTCTCACAGAGGACGCTCTTTACTATGTAGTGGAGGCGTTAAATGAATATAAATATGAGCTTATTTATTCGGATGAGGATAAAATGTCAGAGGACGGCTCCAAATATTCTCAGCCGGCATTCAAGCCGGATTTCAGCATAGATTTACTCAGAAGCTACAACTACATATCCCACCTGCTTGTTGTGGAAAGAAATCTTGCAATGGAATGTGGAGGCTTCCGTTCGGAATTTGACGAGGCATGGAGCTATGATTTTATACTCAGGTGCTGTGAAAAAACACAGGAAATAAAGCATATCCCAAGGGTATTGTATCATAAGAGGATAACAGGAAAGAGTGCAGATAATGCTGCCAAGCAGGAGCTTGAAAAGGAGGCAGGGAAAAGTGCGCTTGCCTCCCACATAGCAAGATGCAAGCTCTATGCTACGGTAACGCTTCCAAATGTGAAGGAGCCATACAAGGTTGTATACGAAACACCGGGAAATCCGTTTCTGTCAATTATCATTCCGGGAAATAAAAATACTGCACTGCTGGAAAAATGTATCAGACCATTATTTGAGTATGCACGCTACAGCAACTTTGAAATTATCATTGTCGACTATGACGGCGAGGATGAAAAAATGCTGAAATTCTATCAGCGTATGGAGCGGCAGCGAAAAAACATAACGGTCGTGCTTGATAAAAAATCAAACACGCCGGGGAAGCTGAGAAATTTTGGGGCAAGCCATGCAAAAGGCGATTATCTTCTATTTCTCGACAGCAATACAGAGCTGATTGAGCCTGCATCAATCGGAGAGATGCTTGGAATCTGTATGCGTCAGGAGGTTGGCGTTGTAAGCGGCATTACCTACAATGAAAACAATATGATTAACAGTGCGGGAATCATAGTGGGACTGAACGGCTCCTACGATTATATTTATCGTGGAATGAGAAAAGGCGAGCCGGGGTATCTGATGAATAATCTCGCAAATAGAAATTGCAGTGCCGTAAGCTCAAGATGTATGCTTGTAAAAGCAGGGCTGTTTAATATACTAAAGGGCTTTTCCTCGGACTATATGTCAAGGCTTGCAGATATTGATTTTTGTCTTCGTGTACGGGAGATGAATTATATCATCGTATGTGCTGCAAGGGCGGCATGGCAGGTGCATCCCGACCCTGTCAGTCTTACGTCCGAGCTTGCGCATATGCCGAAGGAGCGTATGCAGGGACATTTTCGGGGAGAGGAAAATATATTCCGAAACCTATGGAGCTACATCATGGAAAACGGCGACCCATATTACAATATAAACTTTACAAGGGAGGGCAGTCCGTTCACCTTACAAAAACCATCTTAAAGCAAAGCTATTCAGCAAGATCCGTCTTTGTAAGCGTGCGAAGCTGCTTGTCCGATATATTTTTTATATCTACCACACGGGAAGCTTGACGGGCAATGGCTCTTTCAATATAATTCCTGACCTCTCTTGCATTTGCAAAATTCTCGTCATTAGAATTTGCCCGTTCGGTAAGATACTGCTTCACATAATTTTTGCCTGCCTCATTTGGAAGGTAATCCTGCTTTTCACACATGGACATAAATATTTCAAATAGCTGGTCGCCAGTGTAATCATCAAATAAAATATATTTGTTAAAACGGGACTTTAATCCCGGATTGGATTCTACAAACTCCTCCATCGGCTTCGTGTAGCCTGCAACAATGACGATAAGGTCATCACGGTTATCTTCCATAAGCTTTAAGAGCGTGTCTACTGCCTCCTGTCCGAAATCCTTGCCGTCCTTTCCGGCAGTAAGCGTGTATGCCTCGTCTATAAAAAGCACGCCGCCAAGAGCGCTTTCAACAACCTCCTTTGTCTTTGTGGCAGTTTGTCCTACATACCCCTCCACAAGACCTGAACGGTCAACCTCCACAAGCTGTCCTGTTCTTGAAATGCCAAGGCACTTGTATATTTTGGCAAGCAGTCTTGCGACTGTGGTTTTTCCTGTGCCCGGGTTGCCCGAAAATACCATGTGAAGCGATATGGATGGCTGCTTCATGTCCCGTTCCTCACGGAGCTTTTTCACCTTGAGGAGATTGATAAGGCTTTTAATGTCCTTTTTCACGCCGTCAAGTCCCGTAAGCTCGTTTAATTCATTCATCAAATCATCAAGCTTCAGCTCGCCCTCAGGAATTTCCTCCTGATTCAGCTTGCCCTTCATGGCTTCCAGCTCGGCATTGACGGACGGCTTGGAGGTGGAAGCGTTATTTTTAGCTGTTGGGGCGTCCTTGCTGACAGGCTTTACAGGCGGTCTTTGCCCCGGCTCATAAAGCTTATGCTTTCTCAAAAATTTCTCGATTACAAGGCAGTAATCGGTAAGCTTTGCAAGCTCATCTTCATTTGTCCTTGCATCACAGGCGATAAATTCCTGACCGAGACGCTCGTAAATAGTAAGCAAAAATCTGGATTTTGACCAGCCCTTTGTGGTATAGGCAGTTTTTCCCGACAAATCTGCATTTGCAAAATATGTAAAGGAACGTGGAACCTTGGTTGGAAATTCCTTTGCGGTTGTCCGTTCATATTTGAATGTCATAAGCTTATTGGCACTGAAATACATATTTAGGTACTGTTGGATAAATGAAATTTCTGCTGACAGGGATTTTCCGTTATTGTTTATCAGGTAGGCGAGAAATTGCAGCAGGTCGAATTTAATCATTTCCTGCATGCTGATGCTGCCGTCAGGTCCAAGTCCCTGCTGTGTAATGATTTCACCATATATATACAGATTGTTAATATCCTTTTTAAGCTCGTAATTCATTTAAGAAATCCTCCTCGTGTTTTTCACAAATGTAATGTGGCTGACGCACTAAAAAATATAGTATGAAATAAATTTTTTAATGCAACAACCACATTATACCATATCGTCAATCGAAGATTGACGATGCGCTATTTGCGATGTTCTTACGCATATTATACCATCTGTGAATAATGGTCGTAAAGTGCGAATTGTAACACGATAAGCAAGGCATTGGATTAATTTTTTTCAATTAGGTTTTTCTTCCTTATAATCAAATATCCTGCCACAACCAAAACAACACACAAAGCACACAGATAAATTATCCCGTGCGACCAATTGAGAATGTAATGGGGCGGCACCGAGCTGTCATAATATAGTTCATAATATCTGAGTACCATCGCATATTCGTAAGGGTTAATTCCAGTGGCATAATATTCTCCGCATACTATGAGCAGCAGTGATACAGCTATTGACCCGACGCTTCCGGCAAAAAGTGAAATCACCAGCATAAGCAATGAACTTGTTATGCCGACAAGCAGTGGCATGACTATGGCAAGAATCCATAGCTGTTCCGATGACGTTTGTGCAAGAAAAGGAAATTTGATAGGAAAAAGATATCTGCTTTGCATATGTAGTTCCCCTGTTTTCAGCCATATGTAGGACGCAAAGGTAAGCCACACAAGTCCAAAAAATATTAGATTTAAACATACACACCATAGGCATTTTGAAAACCACCATTTTTTTCGGTCGCCGCTTTTCACGATAAGCATGCCGCCGAATTCCCGCAGGCTTTCTTCGGCATAGCTGCCGGTTGCAAACATAAGAAGCGTAAAAAGAAAAATCCAGTAATACTCCGGTTCAAAGATAATAAGGCTGCCGGGCGAATTAACATAGGGTTCCCTTCCATAAAACATTCTAACGCCATATTCAAGTAAGGCTGATTTTTCACCAAGCGCTTCCTCCGTGTGAGAAAATTCCTTGCCCGCGGCAATACAGAAAAAAGCGGCAAACAAAATAACAATAAGATATCTTTTCCAATATTTTATTATGCCCTGGTCAAAATCATATTTTAAAAACTTAAATAATTTCATTTGCACGTTCCCCCGTTATTTTTCCGTCTGCCATATCGATGATTTTGTCGGCAAGCAGCCGCATCTCGTCCCAATCATGGCATGCCACAATGATTATCCTGTCTTCATCAATCAGTCCCCGTATCACAGTCCTTATTTCCTTCACGCCCTCCTCGTCGATTGCATTTATAGGCTCGTCCAAAAGAATGATTTTAGGCGAGCCCATAATCGCCGCTGCAATTCCAAGCCGCTGTTTCATTCCGAGGGAATATTTATAAAATTTGCGCTTGTCGTCAGGGATAAGCCCGACCAGACTGATGCACTCCCTTATTTCCTCGTCCTTGATTCCACCTGCAATGTCTGCCAGTATCTTTAAATTCTCGAAGCCGGTATACTCTGGGAGAAATACCGGGTTTTCAATGAGCATGCCTATGCTTGGCGGAAATGACAGGTCCTTCCCTAAAATTTTACCGTCTATGGACACGCTGCCCTTTTCAGGGTAAATAAGCCCGGCAATCGTGCGCATAAGCATTGTTTTTCCACATCCGTTTTTACCGCGGAAGCCATATACGTACCCGCCCTCAAAGGATATGGATATGTCATCAAGCACTTTATTTTTCTTTATTATTTTTGTCATATTTTTTATCTCTATCTTCATATTGCCCTCCTTTATTCCAAAACGTCATATTTTCTGTTATTCAGCCAATATATGCCTATGCAGGTTAAAAGCATTCCGGCGGCAACCGTAGCTACGGTTGCGAGTCCGAACTGAAAGCCAAATCCCTGCTGGGGATTTATAAGATTTCCCGCAACATAGTCGTGTATGCCAAAAAAAGCAAAGGATATTACCTTTGTAAATGCGGTATTTAAAATAAACGGAAACACAACCGCAAGAAAGCCGTTTGCACACCAGCCGGATATGGCAAGCGCCATGCAGGCAAAAAGTCCTCCGTACACAAAGTCAATTCCCGTATAGGCAAGGGCATACAGCACAGGCTTTTCGTAAAATAAATCCACCCATAAATTAGCCGGATTTATGTTGGATTGGAGCGACATGGGGTCAATACTGACGGCAGGGAAAAAGCATGCAGCCACAATAAGCCCAAACAAAAGTGGAACAGCTACGGTTATTCCGCCCGATATAAAAACTGCCGCAAATTTTGACGTAAAATAATCTTGTCTTCTGCATTTGGCAAGAATCTGTTTTGCATATCCCGAGTTAAGCTCATAGTGCAGGGAATACCCATACGGTGCGGCCGCCAAAAGAGGAAAAAGCAGAAAAAAAACAGTATTGTACGGAGAATATAGCTCATAGCCAAGCCAACCCTGTAGTATCGACGCCTCAAACCATTCATGATGCTGTATAAAAACACTGTCGGCTCTTTCAAGTATGTCAAGCCGCAGCTTTTCATTTGGAATGTACATATTTTTATATGCCCATGCAACTGTAAGCACTGCAAGAATACATCCAAATAAAATAAAAAAATGAAAGGATTTTTTATGCAGCATTTTTTTCAATTCCGTTTTAAGTAAAATCATTTTTTTTTCATTCATTCGTCTATCACCTCATAATCGGAGACGATAAGCTCCTTTCTTTCCGGATAGGTTCCAAACACAATCCTAAATTCCATATGTTCCACGTCGTTGTTCCACCTTTCAGCATCACTTGTGTATATATTAAACGGTATGGTATAAACATGGGTTGCCTTAACGGTTTCTGCATCATTCATATCGCTCATGAAAAATGGGTCGCTTCCCTCTATACTGTACGGATATGTAATATATAATTGCGATTGCAGATGCGTTTCCTCCTCATTATACCGGGGACTCATTTCATATTTTAGGTTCACAAGCAGCAATTTATAGTCATTACCGTTAGGCATATTGCCATAATCGCTGTACTGTGGGTATTGTTCAAAAAAATCATTGTAATCCCACATGGCAGCGCTTTCAACACTGTACTCGACATACCCGAATTCTATTTTTTCTCCCTGTGCCGCTTCAATAAGAACCGGCTTGTGCCTGTTGGCGTTTACATAATATATTCTTGCAGAAATTCCAAGGGCAAGAATAACAATTAAGGCTGCCGTTATTAATTTCTTCATAATTATCCCTCCCAGCTCGTTACGTTGCACTTAAAGAAAATGTTGTCTGTGTCCTTTGTGATGTCGTTGTTTCCGCCGTATCCTACGGCACCCTCCTTATAAAATGAAACATAAAGCTGGGGATTGGAAATATCCTCTATTTTCATATTCTCGATACTCTCTTTGGATATGCCATAAACTGCAAGTATCGTGATTGTTTCCCCTGCATCAATTGTAAGCTGCATGCCCTCCTGTATCTCAAACTCATTCTCGTTGGCAATACACATAATATCTGCTATGTATTTTTTTTGTTCTCCGTCACATATTACAATCTGTAATTCTGCCGGAAGATACTCCATCTGCTCATCCAGACAGTTTTTCACATCAATGGGGATTACGACAAAATATCCGTGGTATGCAGCATCGTCTGCCAAAATTTCACACGGCACGTTTTCGGCTTCCCGGTAAAAGTCAGCCTCTCCAAACTTAAACGCATAGCCGCCTATGTCGATAAAATCATTACTTTCAAGCACATTTCCCTTGGCAGCCACCAAATCCGTCTGTACCTTAAGCATATACTCCCAGTTTGGACGCCCCCGGACAACCTTTCCTTCTGCTTTTTCCGAAGCTTCTTCGGCAGAGGTATTTACCATTTCGCCTGTGTCAGCTTCATCAGTACCCATTCCATTGCTGTCGACTTCTTCGGTTGATGCAGTATCTTGATGTCTTAATTTACCCACAATAAAAACAACAGACAGGCATAGGACGAGGCTGAGCAGAATTACATATTTTTTCTTCCTGTTATTCATAATCTGTACTCTCCTATCAAATATATGGGTTATCAGACGATTGCGAAAATGCTTCGCAATCGTCTGACAAGGTTTTTGTTATGGCAATACTGTTATGTCGCTGCCGGTATATGCGCTGTCAGGACTCCACCTGCCTCGTAGCCTGCCGTAACCGCTTTTTGCCCTGAAACCAAGACTTTCACGGGCATACCCACGCTCCTTTGTATAGTTGGATATGTGGTATTTTCCCAGTTTGTTTATTGTATAATAGCCTCCCGTGGTTGCAGTGTTTGTCCTTACATCACTGCTGGAAGATGAACCGTAAGGTGCCACATATAAGTTGTGTAATGACGATGCCATATATGTAATATTGCAGTAGCTTTTTGAGTAGTCTTCTTTATTACGGAATCCCGTATATATCGGTGATGAGCTGTCCGTCTGTACACTAAACCCAAACGCGGTATCACCTGTATTTGCCGCATTAACGTACATTGCTGCACCTGAGAAAATAATCATAATAAGAATAGCAGTTACAACAAGCATAATTTTGTTCATAAGGGTAGATTCTTTTTTAATCATATAATACTCCTCCTTTTTTGTAGGTTATTTGACACTGTTTTTTCATTATTTGTATCTTGGAAAACTTTTCAACCTATGCCTTCCCTCCTTTCTAATATTTACAATACAATTTTACTTTGAATAGCCAATATTTTTTGCATGAACGACACGTTTTTTGCATGAACGACACGTTTTGAAATAAAAACTTTGTAAGCTTCGACACTCCCCCTTTTCTTTTGGTACTATCACATTACATGACGTGTAATAATTATAGGTTTTTTCTCAAATTTTTCGGATTTGTGTTTAAAAGGTAAAAAAACGTACATGAACCTTCCTGTTATCCCTCCCAGCTCGTTACGTTGCACTTAAAGAAAATGTTGTCTGTGTCCTTTGTGATGTCGTTGTTTCCGCCGTATCCTACGGCACCCTCCTTATAAAATGAAACATAAAGCTGGGGATTGGAAATATCCTCTATTTTCATATTCTCGATACTCTCTTTGGATATGCCATAAACTGCAAGTATCGTGATTGTTTCCCCTGCATCAATTGTAAGCTGCATGCCCTCCTGTATCTCAAACTCATTCTCGTTTGCAATACATTTGATTTCCCCGTAATATTTTTTTTGTTCTCCGTCACATACTACAATCTGTAATTCTGCCGGGTAATACTCCATCTGCTCATCTAGGCAGTTTTTCACATCAATGGGAATTACGACAAAATATCCGCAGTATGCAGCACGGTCTGTCGGAATTTCATACGGCACGTTTTCGACTTCCCGGTAAAAATCAGCCTCTCCAAACTTAAACGCAAAGCCGCCTATGTCGATAAAATCATCACCTTCAAGCACATTTCCCTTGGCAGCCACCAAATCCGTCTGTACCTTAATCATATACTCCCAGTCCGGTCGTCCCATGTCAACCTTTCCTTCCACTTTTTCCGAAGCTTCTTCGGCAGAGGTATTTACCATTTCATCTATATTACCTTCTTCAGCACCTATTCCACTGCTGTCGGCGGTTTCTTCGGTTGATGCAGTATCTTGATGTCTTAATTTACCCACAATAAAAACAACAGACAGGCATAGGACGAGGCTGAGCAGAATTACATATTTTTTCTTCCTGTTATTCATAATCTGTACTCTCCTATCAAATATATGGGTTATCAGACGATTGCGAAAATGCTTCGCAATCGTCTGACAAGGTTTTTGTTATGGCAATACTGTTATGTCGCTGCCGGTATATGCGCTGTCAGGACTCCACCTGCCTCGTAGCCTGCCGTAACCGCTTTTTGCCCTGAAACCAAGACTTTCACGGGCATACCCACGCTCCTTTGTATAGTTGGATATGTGGTATTTTCCCAGTTTGTTTATTGTATAATAGCCTCCCGTGGTTGCAGTGTTCGTCCTTACATCACTGCCGGAAGATGAACCGTAAGGCGCCGCATATAAGCTGTTTAATGACGGTGCCATATATGTAATGTTGCAGTAGCTTTTTGAGTAGTCCTCTTTATCACGGATTCCCGTATATATCGGTGATGAGCTGTCCGTCTGTACACTAAACTCAAATATTGTATCTTCTGTATCAGCCGCATTAACGTACATCACTGCACCTGAGAAAATAATCATAATAAGAATAGCAGTTACAATAAGCATAATTTTATTCATAAGGGTAGATTCTTTTTTAATCATATAATACTCCTCCTTTTTTGTAGGTTATTTGACACTGTTTTTTCATTATTTGTATCTTGGAAAACTTTGTAAGCTTCGACATTCCTCCTTTTCCTTTTTGTACTATCACATATATGACGTGTAATAATTATAGCTTTTTTTCCTCAAATTTTTCGGATTTGTGTTTAAAAGGTAAAAAAACGTACATGAAATGCATTTTAAACATCAAAATCAGCACAATGCGGATAGAGCAGGCTGCTATATGCGTACCCATCCTTTGTATATTTTGGTGCTTGAATTACCTTCCGATTTATTCCTAATTTATAACTGATTGATTCGTTTTACAATATGTCTGGCACACTTGGTCTGCTTTTAGGCATAATTAGATGATATTGGCAAGGATATCTCTGTAACGAATGCCTGTTCACGTTCAAAACAACGGTAGCCCCCCTTTTCTTTTGGTACTATCACATTACATGACGTGTAATAATTATAGGTTTTTTCTCAAATTTTTCGGATTTGTGTTTAAAAGGTAAAAAAACGTACATGAACCTTCCTGTTATCCCTCCCAGCTCGTTACGTTGCACTTAAAGAAAATGTTGTCTGTGTCCTTTGTGATGTCGTTGTTTCCGCCGTATCCTACGGCACCCTCCTTATAAAATGAAACATAAAGCTGGGGATTGGAAATATCCTCTATTTTCATATTCTCGATACTCTCTTTGGATATGCCATAAACTGCAAGTATCGTGATTGTTTCCCCTGCATCAATTGTAAGCTGCATGCCCTCCTGTATCTCAAACTCATTCTCGTTTGCAATACATTTGATTTCCCCGTAATATTTTTTTTGTTCTCCGTCACATACTACAATCTGTAATTCTGCCGGGTAATACTCCATCTGCTCATCTAGGCAGTTTTTCACATCAATGGGAATTACGACAAAATATCCGCAGTATGCAGCACGGTCTGTCGGAATTTCATACGGCACGTTTTCGACTTCCCGGTAAAAATCAGCCTCTCCAAACTTAAACGCAAAGCCGCCTATGTCGATAAAATCATCACCTTCAAGCACATTTCCCTTGGCAGCCACCAAATCCGTCTGTACCTTAATCCTATACTCCCAGTCCGGACGCCCCCTGACAACCTTTCCTTCTACTTTTTCCGAAGCTTCTTCGGCAGAGGTATTTACCATTTCGCCTGTGTCAGCTTCATCAGTACCCATTCCATTGCTGTCGACTTCTTCGGTTGATGCAGTATCTTGATGTCTTAATTTACCCACAATAAAAACAACAGACAGGCATAGGACGAGGCTGAGCAGAATTACATATTTTTTCTTCCTGTTATTCATAAGCTGTACCCTCCTTTTTCCTTTTGCTACAATTTTAATGAAAATTTATTTGTAACTAAAGTTTTTATTATTGCTTATCTATTTATTAAGAAGTCCTTAATTTTCCTTTTAAGGGTAAAATGATATAAAAATTAGGATGCCGACCTCTATTGAATAAATATGCGATTTAGGTTATACTTGTAGAAGTCCCTTGTGGCTGAAAGGAGATTTGGCTGTAAATGAAAGTGGCAAAGGAAGGTGACATTTTTGGATATAATAGAGCAGACACACCGGCAGGATTTAGAGCGTCTGAAAGCATTTCGCTATATGGATGACGATTTTATGACAGCCTGCCTAAAAGATAACTTTGAGGGTGTGAAACTGATATTACAGATTGTCTTAGGAAAAAAGGACATAAAAATCAAATCTGTTCGGACGCAGGAGGTATTGAAGAACTTGTGGGGACGTTCCGCTACGTTGGACGTTCATGCAGTTGATGGCGATAAAAAGGAATTTGACGTGGAAATTCAGCGTCAGGACGCAGGAGCAGGGGCAAAAAGGGCAAGGCACAACAGCAGCCTTTTGGACGCACATATATTAAAGAGTGGCGAAGAAACGGAGGACATTCCCGACAGCTATGTTATTTTCATTACTGAAAATGATGTGATGAAAGGAAATCAGCCGATATATTCGGTAGAGAGATATGTCACAATCGGGGAAGAAAAAGTATTGTTTGGTGACGGTTCGCATATCCTATATGTGAATGGAAAATACAGGGGCGATGATGAAATCGGTAAACTGATGCACGACTTCTCATGCACCGAACCCGATGATATGAATTTTGAGGAGCTTGCAGGGAGAGCGAGGTACTTCAAGAAAGACGAGAAAGGAGTAAAAGCCATGTGTAAGATTATGGAGGATATGAGGAATGAAAAAGCGAAAGAAGTCAGAATAGATAATGCTCTTTGCATGATTAAAGACGGAGAACTGTCATTAGAAAAAATTGCATTATATTCTGGGTTGTCGCTTGAAGAAGTTAAAGAGCTGGAAAGTCAGATAATGCAGTTGGCGTAATCAATCAAAACGAAATACAGTAACAGTGTTAGGACACATAGAAAATGAAAAATCTATGTGTCCTTTTCTAATAATAAAAAGTTAATTGAATAAATATGCGATTTAGGTTATACTTGTAGAAGTCCCTTGTGGCTGAAAGGAGATTTGGCTGTAAATGAAATTCAGACCTTGCATAGATATTCATAACGGCTCTGTGAAACAGATTGTCGGGGGAAGCCTCAAGGATGATAGGGATAGCGCCGAGGAAAACTATGTTTCGGAATTAGGGGCTGATTTTTACGCTGATATGTACAAAAAAAATGGCATCAGCGGCGGTCACATTATTATTCTGAACCATAAGGACAGCAGGTTTTATGAGGCTGATATAGAGCAGGCAAAAAAAGCACTTAGGGCTTACCCAAGGGGGTTTCAGATTGGGGGCGGCATAAATGCAGAAAATGCCGAAGGCTTCCTTGATATGGGGGCATCCCATGTCATAGTAACCTCCTATGTGTTTCAGGATGGAAGGATTCACTTTGAAAACCTTGAAGGGCTTGTAAGGGCAGTCGGCAGGGAACGACTTGTACTGGATCTGAGCTGTAGAAAAAGGGATGGAAGCTATTACATAGTGACCAACAGGTGGCAGAGCTTTACGGAGACAGTGGTAGATAATCATACCCTTGACATGCTCTCGGAGTTTTGTGATGAATACCTGATACATGCGGTTGACGTTGAGGGGAAAGCATCAGGCATAGAAAAGGAGCTTGCGGCGTGCTTGGGAGAATGGGGCAAAAAGCCTATTACCTATGCAGGGGGAGTTGGTTCCTTTGAAGATTTGGACTGCTTAAAACGACTTGGACAGGGAAGGCTTGACGTAACAATAGGAAGTGCACTTGACATATTTGGCGGCAGTATGCCGTACAAGGATGTTTTAGATTTTTTCAAAAAAGAAAATTAAGGAGAGGAGTTTAAACATATGAGACGATTTAAGAAAACGCTTGCAGTTATTACTGCATTTGCCATGACGCTTGCGTTTGCGGGATGCGAAAAGAACACAGGAAATGACACGCAAACGGAAGCGGGTGCCACATCGGGAGATGCGGAGCAGGTAAGCACGCAGGCACCTTTGGAGGATGACGGTAACTGGCCTACTACAGAGGCGGAGGTTGCAGAGAGCGACAAGTTTGTCATTGTGGAGGGTGCTGACATTATTGGTATCAATTTTGATGACAATGACCTTCACGGATTTTTGACATACACCAATGGAGGTAAGTACACACTTTCCGCAGTTGACGGTGAGATGGTGGCAGCAATAGATCGTCAGGGTGCTGTGGAGCATGGATGCCAGCTCTATTTCGATGGTTTTACAGTGGCAAAAGGCTGTGAGTATACCTTATCCTTTGACGCTTATTCCACTGTTGACAGAACCGTGGAGTGGCGTGTACAGATAAACGGTGGTGACTATCACGCATATTCAAGTGAAAAGGTAGCGCTTACATCTGAAAAACAGACGATTACAAAAACCTTTGTTATGGAAGAAAGTTCAGACCCGGCGCCGAGATTTGTGATAAATATGGGCGGCTTTGAGGGTGACGGAGATTTAGAAGCCCATGAGATACATTTCGACAATATATCACTCATAGTAAGTGACAGCTCAAACTCTGAGGTGATAAGCGGTGTGCCGACTCCTAATAAAGTAAAGGTAAATCAGATTGGATATAAGCCTGATGATGTAAAAACAGTTCTTACTACCTCCTCGGATGACGAGAAATTTAAAATCGTTGATGCCAAAACAGAGGAAACCGTTTACATTGGACAGTACGGTGAATTAGGATATGACGGAGCCTTAGGCGACAATACTAAGCTTGGAGATTTTTCGGATTTCAAGACTCCGGGAAGGTATAAAATACTTTCAAGTCCTTCGGGATATTCCTATGAATTTTCCATAGGTGATAATTTGTATGATGACGTCTATAAGGACGTTGTGCTTATGCTGTATAACCAAAGATGTGGAAGCGTGCTTGACGTGAGTATATCAGGAGATTTCGCCCATGACGCCTGTCATACGGGTGAGGCAGTTATCTATGGCAGTGAGGGAAGCGGTACGGTAGATGTGTCAGGCGGATGGCATGATGCAGGCGATTATGGAAGATACGTTGTCCCTGGTGCAAAGACGGTTCAGGATTTGTTCCTTGCATATGAGGACTATAATCAGACTGCTGATGATATAGGAATTGCTGAAAGTGGAAACGGAGTTCCTGATTTGCTGGATGAAGCAAAATATGAGCTTGACTGGATGCTCAAGATGCAGGACGAGGCAACAGGAGGCGTGTACCATAAGGTAACGGCACTTGTGTTCCCTGAAACTGTGCTTGCCGTTGACGAGACGGATCAGATGGTGCTTGCACCGATTTCCTATACGGCTACGGCAGATTTTGCCGCTGTTATGGCAAAGGCTTCCGTTTTATATAAAGATATAGACGCTGAATTTGCAGGTAAGTGTCTTGAGGCGGCCAAGAAAGCGTTTGCGTTTCTTGAGGCAAATGAAACGATGATGGGATATAGAAATCCATCCGATATTGTAACGGGAGAATATGGGGATAATCTGCTGGATGATGAGCTGCTTTGGGCTGCGTCTGAGCTTTACATAGCTACAGGTGACAAGCAGTATGAAGCTGTCATAAAGGAGAGTATGGATGCATTTTACAGCAGAGGCTTAGGATGGGCTGGTATAGGAACCTATGCCGTTTACGACCTTGCAAAGGCTGAAAATATAGATGCTCAGATAAAGCAGACTGCAAAGGATGAGGTTATTTATCAGGCGGATGAGCTTGTAAGGAAATGTGAGAAAAGCAGCCTGTTTATGGCACTCGGAGATACTTATCCTTGGGGCAGCAACATGACTGTTGCCAACAATGGAATGATACTGCTTATGGCAGCAAACCTTACAGGTGATGGCAGCTATCAGGAATATGCACAAAGACATAGGGATTACATTTTTGGCGTTAATGGAACAGCATATTGTTATGTAACGGGATATGGCACCCTGTCGCCTGACAGCACGCACCACAGACCGTCACAGGCGCTTGAAAAAACAATGCCGGGTATGCTTGTAGGCGGACCTGACAATAATCTTGAGGATCCTTATGCTACCGCAGTGCTTTATGGTCAGCCGGGGGCATGTGCATATGTGGATAATTCACAGAGCTTCTCATGTAATGAGGTAACAATATATTGGAATTCTCCACTGATATATCTCTTGACCGGACTAAAATAACACTTGGAGAAAAAAATGCTTGAATTTATAAAAAATTGCCTTTTAAATGATAAGCTTAGGTATCTTATCGCAGGCGGATGTACGACGCTTGTAAATTTAATAAGCTTCTTTCTGCTCAGGGTATTTACTGATATAGAAAGAAATATATGCAATGTTATAGCCATATGTATGGCTATAACATTTGCCTATTTTGCTAACAGATTTTTTGTGTTTCGCAGCAGGACGAAAGGAATATGGGGCATACTGCGTGAGGCAGTAAGCTTTGTAGCACTCCGGATGGTGTCCATGGCTGTGGAGATTTTAGGGTTTGCAATTTTATGTGACAGCTTTCGGCTGCATGAGCTTGTATCTAAAATTTTTGTGCAGGTTATCGTTCTTGTTTTAAATTATATATTCAGTAAATTTTTTGTATTTAAAAAGACCAAGAGAACCGTAAAGGAATTTTTTGCAGACAACTTCTGCTATATTCTATCGGGCGGGATTGTTTTCTGTGTCATGCTTGTAGTTGTTATAGCGCAAAAAATAGCACCCTTCGGAAACCGGTCGCTGTCCATCGTTGACAGCCTGCATCAGTACCTGCCCTACTTTTCGGAATACAGGGACAAGCTGCTGCACGAGGGAAGTCTTTTTTATACATGGAATGTTGCCATGGGCGCAAATTTTATGTCCCTCAGCTCCTATTACCTTGCAAGTCCCTTTAACCTGATTTTCCTGCTTTTTGGAAAAGAGGGAATGGCTGCCGGCTATACGGTTATAGCAATTGCAAAAATCGTTTTATGTGCCGTTGCCATGACGCATTTTCTAAGCTATAAGGACGGGATAAAATCAAGAGGCATACACACAATTGCAATTTCCGTTGCATATGCGCTCTCCAATTATGTGGTAGGGTATTACTGGAATGTGATGTGGCTTGACTGTATTTTCATATTTCCGCTTATTATGCTGGGCTTTATACGGCTTATGGAGCAGGGCGACCCGAAAATGTATGCCTTGTCATTATTTTATGCACTGTATTGTAATTATTATATAGGCTTTATCATCTGCATCTTTTTGGTGATATGGTTCTTTGCATATAACCATAAGAAAATTAAGAAATTTTTTGTGGATGGTCTTAAATTTGCGTTATACTCACTGATTGCAGGGGGCATGGCGGCGTTTATGCTCGTGCCGGCATACAAGGGGATTATGCTTACCGCATCGGCAGGGAAAGAATTGCCAAAGTGGGAGCTTTACGGCAGTTGGTTTGCGCTTTTAAAGCAGCACCTTTTTATGACGATGCCGATTACAAATCAGACCTTTGACGGAGGCGTAAATTTATACTGTGGAATGTTGGCTGTGGTTACGCTTTTCATGTATGTGCTGTCACGAAAAATAAAGCTTGCTGATAAAATAAGGAACGTGGCAGTGCTTACACTGCTTATGGTAAGCTTTAACTCGGTGCCGTTAAATTTCATATGGCATGGCTTCCATGACCAGTATGGGATTCCAAACAGATTTTCATTTTTATATATCTTTGTAATTTTGGTTATGGCATATGATGTGCTGAAGCGCACAAAGGCGATAAAGGTTTTTCAGGTTGTATTGTCGGGTATGCTTGCGGCAGGCTTTGTCATCTTATGTAATTACAAGGTTGGCGTTTCAACAAAAATATTCGTAACATCCCTGATTGCAGTTGTAATATATTCCGTGGTGTGCCTGCTTCGGGCTGCGAATGTGTATAAGGGAAGAATGTTCCATGTTATTGTAACAGGCATCTTGATGGTGGAGCTCTGCGTTAATTCAATTATGGGATTTTTTGACAACGGTTATGCCGATTATGAGGGGAAATACAGCACGACATCTGCCGTGGAGGCGGCAAACAGAAGGATAGATGAGCTTGAGGAAGAACAGGACGCAGGCTTTTACAGGCGTGAGCTTATGGATTCCACCGTGCTTGATGAGGCATCATGGCATAATATGAAGTCAATCAGCGTATTTTGCTCCACTGTGCTTGGAGAGATGACGACGCTCATGGGAAGGCTCGGCTTTTACACAGGGGCAAATGAATTTCTATATATGGGAGCAACGCCGTTTACCAATTCCATATTTAATGTAAAATATTTGCTGCATCGGGAGGGAGACTTAAATAATTTTGATTTTGACTATGTAGATACCGTAAGTACCGTGGGAATTTATGAAAATCCTTATCCGCTTTCAATTGGATTTGCGGTAGATGACAGTGTGAAAAATTGGAGCAGGAATAATTCGCTTCCGATTAATAACCAAAATTCTCTTGCAAATGCGATGACAGGCTACGAAGGATTTTTTGACAGCGTGGTTCCTGATTTTGTTGTAAGCAGTGATACATGCGACATCAGCGTAAATGGAAATGTAATCACCTATACGCCTGAACAATCAGGAAAAAATGGGTTTATGGTTTCGTTTTTTATTGAAAAGGATGGTGACTATTATATAAATTGCAGGGGAAATTATGTAACAAAAATCCGTTTCTATATCAACGGCGAGGAGTATGCATACGACAGATACCAGATACAGCTATTCCATTTGGGAACGCTGTCGGAGGGAGATTATATTTCCGTGGAATATTGCTTTGACAGTGTCAAGGCAGAAGAAAATACAGCTTCCATTTATATGGGGGATTTTGACAGGGAAGCTTACGAAAGGGTTTATCATGCCCTGGCTGAACATATGCTTTCCGTGACCTCATTTGAGGACGGTTATGTAAAGGGAACCATAACTATGCCGGAAAACAAAACCTTGTTTACCTCCATACCGTATGACGAGGGCTGGAGCGTGTATGTAGATGGAGCGCAGGCAGAGTATTACGCCTTGGGTGGTGCCTTAATCGGCATTGACCTATCCCCGGGGGAGCATGAAATAGAGATGATATATACACCGCAGGGGCTTTATATCGGCATATACATTTCCCTGTGGTCATGGATTTTGCTTGTTGCCATTGTGATTGCAAAGCAGAAAAAGAAAAAAATGAAGGAAGATAAAAAAGAAGAAAAAACAGATGAAATTAACATGAATGACATTGACCGAAGCTTAAATCTATAGTAAAATATTTAGTATGTATCTGGTTTGTTAGGACAAAAATTTATGGAATAGGGGTGTATGAATCGATGGAAAAATTAAAGAAAATGGGCTGGCAGAAGCTTCTCATTATCTCTGCGGTTATAGAGGTGGTGCTGGGAGTTGTTTTTGGGGCAATATTTAAGGCGCTGCTTGCAGGGATTATTACGGGCGTGCTTGCTGCCGGAATAACATCGTTTGTCGTATTTGTGCTGTGCGGCGACGAGGTACAGGGACACTCAAAAAGCGACAAATACAAAAAGCTGTTTATGAACCTGCCTATCGGTTTTGCACAGGCTAAGATTATTACAGATTCCGTTGGCAACACAAGTGGATTTTGCATACAGGACGCAAATGAAAAATTCGGAAACTACTTTAACCTTGACCAGTCAGATTATGAAGGAAAAATACTTGGAGAGAGCAAGATAGACGTATTGCAGGATATCAATGCATGGTTTATGGCATATAACACTTCGGGCACCAAGCAGGGCGATTTCATGGATGTTGAGATTACCATGGAGAAGCTTGGCAAGGTGTTTAACACCCTTATGTACAAATCAGAAAATGACTACATAAACATGGTTGTCATTGATGTCACCCAGCAAAAAGAGGTTGAGAATAAGCTTTCCTTGGCGATTGAGGATGCAAATGCAGCCTATAAGACGCAGGCTGAGTTCCTCGCAAACATGAGCCACGAAATTAGAACCCCTATCAATGGTATTCTCGGTATGCTCCAGCTTACACTTATGGCAGAGGATTTGCAGGCAGATTACAGGGATAATCTTCTCACTGCAAAGAATTGTGCAGATACGCTTCTCAGGCTTATCAATGACATACTTGATATCAGCAAGCTTGAAGCAGGCAAATACAACCTGAAGGAAGAAATATTTGATATAAAGAGCGCCATAGAGGAAACTGTGGCTGCACAGGTTCCGATTGCTACAAATAAGGGACTTGCACTTGACTGTGCATTTGGAAATAACATTCCGAAGCTTGTTAAGGGCGACGGACAGAGAATACAGCAGATACTCAACTGTCTCCTCTCAAATGCCTTGAAGTTTACGCCTGAGGGCAGTGTGAGGGTTAAGATTGCGGCAATCGACACAGGCACGGATTCCATCAATATAAGAATTGCAGTAGCTGACTCAGGTATCGGCATATCCGAAAAGAATATGGATAAGCTTTTCATAAGGTTTTCACAGGTAGATGCCTCCGATACCAGAAAGTTTGGCGGCTCGGGTCTTGGGCTTGTTATCTCTAAGCAGATATGTGAGCTTATGGGCGGTACAATTACTGTACAGAGTAAGGAGGGCATCGGTTCAACCTTTATTGCCGAAATCCCGCTCAAGGTTGTAAAGGCTGCTGAGGTTGAGGCAGAGAAAGACGAAGGAAAGAAGGACGATGCAGCGCTATTCTCTATCAACGCACACAGTAAAGCGAGAATCCTTGTTGCAGAGGATGAGCCGGTTAATCAGCAGGTTATCGGAAAGCTTCTCGGTATGGCAGGCTTCTCCTACGACATAGCAGAAAATGGCGAGAAAGCCATAGAGCTGTTCAAGCAGAAGGAATATGACGCAGCACTCTTTGACGTGCAGATGCCGGTTATGGACGGCATAACCGCAACACAGGAGATAAGGGAGATAGAACGCAAGGAGCATAAAAAGAGACTTCCTATCATAGCTGTAACAGCGAGAGCTATGTTTGGCGATAAGGAGCGTATTCTTGAGAATAAGCTTGATGATTATATCGCAAAGCCGTACAACCTAAATACAGTTGTTGAAACCTTGAATAAGTACATAGATAAGAAGGATTAGAAATACACATAAGAGTGTCCCTAGAGCAAGTGGTCTCTAGGGACATTTTTATTATAAAACGTGTCGTTCGTGCAAAAAATGTGTCGTTTATG
>JAMPFU010000021.1 GCA_023664385.1 Clostridium sp.
TCAGGGTTAACATGTTATTAAGTTTTCATTTGCCGAGCTTGTTAGTAAATCAATGCCCCTTAACTTACGAAGTAAATCAATGGTTCTTAATTCACAGAGTAATCAATGAGTTCAATTTATGAAATAACTCTCGGCTCTACTGTATCCCGATTTTTAATTGCGGGCTTGTCTAAAAGTCAAAAAAATAAATCCCTGCGGTATTCATTTTCAGACCTTCTGCATGCCGTCCTTTGCGACAGCTATTAGATAATAGCACAGTGATTTTTGAATGTCAACAGTTTTTTGGCAAAAAAATGCAATTAAAATTACAACAAATTATTAAGCCCTGTTACTACCCTCATAAATATATTTTTTTCATATATTATAGTAAGTATGCTGCTGTCATCAATTTGGGAAAAGAACCAGTTTCCGATTTGAGTGTCAGGGATAATTGCCACAAGCACAAAGCATATCCACACGATAAAAAGCGCCTCAAAAAAGCCAAACAACATTCCGCCCATGCGGTTTATACCACCAATTATAGGAATACGCACAGCTACCGCTGATACGATACTTACAATCGCAAAAACAATAAGAAGAAATGCAAAGGACAGCACAAATGCCATTGCATTTATAATCATGCGGCTTATATATGTGGAAATGTATTCATAAAAGCTGTTTACTCCCAGACTTTTTCTTGCCTCGTCATGGTTATTGTCCATAAGTGCGGTTTTTATAAATTCAGGCACCTTCATTTTATTTATTATAGTTACCTGCTGCACTTTTGCAGGGTCCTCCTTCATAGCTTCATCGGTAATCTTCCCCACTGCGTCCTCCGAAGCTGTGCCAAGCTCATTTTTTAAATTTTCCTCAACAGTTTCCTTCACAGTTTTTTCTATAACGGAATTTGCCTTTGCCTTGAAATATTCATCAACGCTTGTATATTTTATAATCGCATCAGCAAGCATAGGTGAAAGGAAATAGGACAAAAGCAAGGACAGCACAAGCAACACAAGCTTAAGTGCCGACCTGAACAGTCCGTGTTTATATCCTATAAATATACATACTATGAAAATAATGCCCACAATAACAGCGAGATAATTCATCTTTTGCTCCACATTTAACCTTCACTCGTTTTCGGAAGACTTATCCGATTTTAATTTTATGATTTCTGTTGCATCATCATATACTACAACATAGCTAAGCTTCTTTCCGCTTGGAACCATACTTAAAATTTTTCCCGACAGCTTTCCGTCAAATTTTATACTTCCACTTGTTCTTATAATTTTACAGCTTACACCACCTGTTACGATTATCTCCTTTTCGGCAGCATATATATTGTCATAATTAAAGTCTATCGTTTCAGTAAATTTTTTATTTCCCCTTGTATCATACACTCTCATCACATAGTCTGATTCCCCATCATCTGATTTTTCCTCCTGAACAAAGCCTATGTAATCCTCATTATAAAAAACGCTCCTTATTTCACCCTCAAAATCAATTTCAGCCTTTTCATTCGGTTTTTCCTTCATGGAATATATTTTTATGCTGTTTGTTCCAAATGCAACCAAGGTATCATTACTGATAAACTGCACCTTAGGCACTATCTGTCCATCAAGCTTGTAACCGCCCACCATTCTATCGGCATTGGCATTTTGCCCTACGTCCCCTAAGTTATATGCAGCAAGATTATTCTGCACGTCGCCGGAGCTTACATTGATATAGCTTGTAAATAATTTCTTGCCGTCATTGGAAATGGTTATATCAAGAGGATAACCACTCTTTCCTATGGTCGTCTGCATTTCATGTATACTATCACCGTTTTTATCGTAAATATTCACATAATTTGTTTTTTCACTTTCTAAAACAACGGCAAAGGCACCCTGATTGGCAACATCCACGTCGCAGATGGTGTATGGCATAGTAAGACTGCTTACCTGTCCCTCCTCACTGAAAATGTAAACCTCATTGCCACTCATATCCGCAACCGCAGCATAGCTTCCACTTGTTACCGCCATAGGCATTTTCATATTTACGCCGGCTGTCCACACCACATTTCCATTTGCATCAATATATGACACTCCATCAGGTGTGTATTTAAGCAGATTACCACAAAACTGGACATACCCTGCGGTATTCTCATACTGCGTTTCATTTCTCTCCTGAACCTTATAGCTGTGGTATTCCCTGTTTAACAGTACAATAGCACTGACTGCCGCAATAACAATTGCCAGCAAAAGAACTGTCATTCTTATACTTTTTTGTTTTCGTGCCCTGTATGCCGCCTCTTTATTGTTTTTCAACGCTTCCTCAGAGCCACCCATGTATACTACATTGTCCGTTTGATTACTTTTTTTATCCTTCATGTTATTCCTCATATATACTAGAAACTAAAAATATCCATATTAGTATACATCTAAATGCTATCTTGCGTCAATTGCCGGAAGTAATATTTCGTCTCCCTCATATATGTTGTCCTCCAAATCCATTCTGTTTGCTTTGGCAATATCCTCGGCATACACAACCGAACCATACGCCTCATAAGCAATGGAGGAAAGCGTATCTCCTGCCTTTACTGTATAGTAGGTAGGATTTCCGTTCGTCATTGCAGGAAGTATCTGCTCTTTCCCTATATCCTCCTCTGTGTTTTCTGCAATTGTAGGCTTCTCGGCTTCAGTGTCAATATCTGCCTGTTCCCCTGCCATTTTGTCAGCATCTGTTACAGTTTGCTCTGACTCAGTATTTTTACCGTTCTGTTCTGTTGCAAGCACCTGTACCGTATCTTCGTTTGCGTCCGCAGTAAGCTCAAGTCTGTTGATGGATATTTCCATTTCCTTCATTTTATCATAGTTGCTTATAACGGTTATTCCCATAGCAAGCATAACCAATACGACAAACGAGCTTGCTACATATATAAGGCTGATATTATTCGATTTTGGTTCTTTTCCATGGGAATTTTTTTCACGGTACTGCTTGATAAGCTCCTCGTCCTTTCTGTGTATTTCTGTGTCCGTCTCCTCCTCCATGCCCGTTTTCTTCTTTATTATATAGCTCTGCATAGGCTCATTCTGTGCATAATAGATATAATATCCCCTCTGCTTAACAAGCTGTCCTTTCTCATACATATAAAATGCGTCCTCTGACTCCAAGGAATCGGTCACATATAAAACCTTATTTTTTCCTGAAAAATTTTCCACGTGCATTTTCTCTATTTTTTCATTTACCGCAGTGGAAAAACCCATTCTTGATAGAAACCACCCCACTACGGAAAGCTCCGGGAAGTTTTCCTTTATTTCCGCATAAATTCCTGACCATACCTCCTGATCAAATTTACTCTCGTCCATATCAAATTCAATATTCTGCGCATCCACTGCTCCGCTTATAAATACAATATCACCCACCTGTGAATGTTTCATTTCGCCAAGCAATATAGCCCCTCTTGCATGTGTGCTTCCTGGTCTTGATATATAATTAAGATACGTAACGACATAATCCTCTATGTAAATTCTTTTATTCCCGCAGGGATTTCCTATTTGTCTTATATTTTTCGGCAACTTGACATTTTCGGCGGTTTCATTCGCATCACTGCTTCTGTCATCCTTTGCAGCAGCTCTGCTGTTTTCTTCCTCCTTTTCCGCTTTTTCCTTTGACTTGTCATAGATGATTTCTATCATTCCTTCCACCTCTCTCTAAAACTATTTTAGACAATTGCTACATACTGTAATAAAGAGAGAATAGCATGTCCCATACCGTTACATAGTCAAATTCTGTCGCTTGCCCTTTAATTTCAATCGCATGTTTTTTATATTTGTTTTTTGTTTCGACAATATGTATTTATGGTTATTTGTTTAAAATTTTTTCAATTTGTCTACAATAGCTGCATATGCTAATAATAATCACTGACCCAAGTAAAGCCAGAGGTATGTATGAACAATATTCTTCAGGAAAATGCAATAATGCAGTATTTTGATACATTAAACAGCTATTCATATATAGAATTAGGGGATTTCATTTCAGAGCTTATGCCGGAGGATTTGATTTCAAGCTACACGCCTATTATACTGTGTATAGGAACAGACCGGGCGACAGGCGACTGCCTTGGTCCTCTTGTGGGCGACCAGCTTGTAAATTACGACAGCCGAATTAAGGTAATGGGCTGTCTTCAAACTCCTGTACACGCCTTAAACATACGGGAAACAATAAGCGAAATAAATATGAAGATTGAAAATCCATTTATCATTGCAGTGGACGCTGCCCTGGGGCAGGGCTGTCATGTAGGGCACATTACAGTCAGCAATACCCCTATTTTGCCAGGCAAGGGTGTAAATAAAAAATTACCAGCGATAGGGGATATCTCTATCACTGGTATCGTAAATATTTCAGGTCACCACTCTGGTCTTCTACAAAGCACAAGGCTTTATACTGTTGTCACACTGGCAAACTGTATTGCAGATGCCTTAAAGCACTCTATTGGCTACTTTGATGTCTTACCCTTATAGAGGTTGATTGCTTCGGAAACTGTAGCCGCCTGTTCCTCCTCCATAATTGCTATGAGATCACTGAGCTTATCTTCCCTGCAAAGCTCCTCACCCAAATACGAAGCATACTGATTTGTAATCTGCAGGACCTTATCCGAATACATCTTTTCACCCTTGGCAATCTTTTCCTCAAGCTCCTTTTTCTCCGCCTTCATATCCTCAACGGTCTGGAGGCGCCTTCCGTTTATCTCATCTATGATAAGCTGCTTGGTATCCGCCTCAAATGCCCTTAATGCCTCCTGCTTTTCTGTCCCTATTGTATCAGCCTCGGCATCAAGGTTTGCAAGCTTTTCATCATATGCATCTAAATTGTATGCACTTTCATCCTTATCCTTACTGATAGAATTTTTGATGGCATCTGCCTGACGGTCATTCGCCTTCATTTTGTCCCTTATGCTTCTGCCCTGCTTTATAACATCACTGTGCCGTATCTTAGTCGTGTTGTACAGTGCAAAATAAATGACAAGCTGTAAAATAACAAGGCACGCCGCAATCAGCACACACCAAAAGGCTACATTTATATTCTTTTTTTCATCTAAAACAAATATCTTCACAAGTGCCGTTATGCCTGTCGGAAGCCCTGCAAAGAAAAGCAGGAAACAGCCCAGCAGACCAAATACCTCTGCAATTCCCCTAGGCATAAACATGATATAGTAAAGCTTTGTGGAGCAAAATGACGGAACCTTATTTTTCTTAAATAAGGTTTTCATCTCTACCTCAAGCTCACGTGTATTTTTATGAATGTCCTTTGTCTCATCATCTATACGCTGATTTATTCTTTGGTTTTTCTTTTTGTCACGCTTTGAGGATACCTTTTTCTTGCGTGCCCGGTTATCGTCCAGTCTCTCATCATATGTATTTGATATTTCCTGCTTACGCTTTTTCAATGTGGCTGCAATCTCGTCAGCTATGGACTTTTCCTCTGCTGCAATATTTTTCGTAAGTTTTTTTTGATGTGCCCTCATCTTATCAAGCTCTGCCGCCATATTGTCACGTTTTACGACTTCATTCCTGGCACCTATCAAGTAATCCTGTTTTTCGTTAAATACGTTTTCTGCCATGTCTTATCCTCTGCGACGGTCTGTAAATGCATTATCGCCTCTGTTTCTGTATTCCTCAAGACGTTCATTATCAACCTTGATACGGTTATCCATCGTCTTCATAATATCAACAATCTTATACTTTTTGTATACGCTGTCATTGCTCAAATCATAAATCTTGTTTGTTGTGAAGCCAAGCACCATCGGTCTTAAAATATTATCAGTATTTTCAGTTATAACAAGACCCTTTTCCTTGTTAGTAAGCTCAATGCATACGCCCGGCGTAAGAATATTGATGCTCTTAACAAGTGCTCCAACGATTTCCGAACCATATTCCTTCTGATTTTTAAGCAGATGCTTTATCGCTGCAATCTCGGATATGGATTCGCTGTTAAGCTTCATACATGTCATTGTATCAAAAAGGTTTGCAACCTTAAGTACCTTGGTGGTTTTCAGTATCTTACCCTCGTCGCCTTCATCACTGCCATATTCCATGCGGTGCATCTGTGCAACAACACGCTTCACGCCGCTGTTAAGTCCAAGCTCCGGACGTATAAGACCGAGCCCGTCCGCCTGAAATTTTCTTACCATTACCATGTCATTGGCATCGTAATCATCATATTTATCCCTTACCCTGCTTGGAAGCAGAAGCTTACCCGTATCGTGCAAAAGGGCTGCAAGCACAAGCTCCTCCTGCTCGTTAGGACCGATTCCCGCATGAGAAGAAATAAGTGCGGAAAGTATGGCTGTATTTATTACATGCTTATATACATAATCCGTAGTGCTTCTAAGATTTTGCGTAAATGAAATCTTATGGTCGAGCCTTCCGTAATTTGTGATGATTGCATGTGAAAGACGCTTTAAATTTTTCGGTTCCCTTCCTGCTATGAGGCTGTCAAGCTCCTCACGTATGCTAAACACTGCCATAGTCTGAAATCTCTCGAAATCCAAATCCTCGTCTGTCATAGGTGGAACAGGCTCTGCCGGCTCAAGAATATAAAGTCCGAGAAGGCCAAAATTCTTCACACTCTCTATACCCTGCATCGTAAGTCCTGTGTTGCGCTCATAAAGCAATACACCTGTCTTATTGTAAATCGGCTTTGCTAAACGCATGCCATATTTTAAGTCTTCAGCTTTTATAAAAAGCATAGCATAACCTCCTCAAAAAATTTAAAATGTGTATTTACGTCATATTTCACTAATACTCCATGCCTCGCATGGAGCCTTGCCCTAAGGCATCTACCACCTTTGGAGATACCCCTTAGGGCATATTTTAACATATCAAATGTCATAATACAACAAAAATACCTTGAATGAATTTTACTTTTTCATACGGCCTGTTCTGTTTAATGCGCTGATAAGAGCAAATGCCGATGCATCCACGATATCTGTTTTTATGCCTGCGCCCCACACAATGTTGTCAATGCCTTCAACCTCAATACCCACGTAGGCACATGCCTGTGAGTTTGAACCGAGCTGAAGCGCATGCTCCTTGTAGGTTACAAGTGAAAATCTTATGTTAAAGTGCTTCATAATTGCATTGCTGACTGCATCAAGCCTTCCGTTTCCATGTCCATGGTAAACCTTTTTCTCATTATCTACCTCAATTGTTACCTCTGCGTCAATGCCGTCCACCTGCTTGTAATGACATTCCAAAAGCGTAACAGGCTCCTTATGATTTACATACTCCTCTTGGAATATACTAAGAATTTCCTTAGGCGAAAGCTCCTTGTGCTCATGGTCGGACACGCCCTTGACAGTGTAACCAAAATCCTCCCGCATCTTTGCAGGCAGGTCAAAGCCATATTTCTGTTCAAGAATGTAACCGATGCCGCCCTTTCCTGACTGGCTGTTTATCCTTATAACGTCACCATCATATTTCCTGCCTATATCCTCAGGATTAAGCGGAAGATATGGCACCGTCCACATCTGCTTTTTGTCATCCTCCCTGAATTTCATTCCCTTTGCAATTGCATCCTGATGGGAACCGGAAAATGCCGCAAACACAAGCTTGCCGGTATACGGCGAACGCTCGTACACATGCATCCTTGTCAGTCTCTCATAAATCTCCGTCGTTTTTGGTATGTCAGACAAATCAAGCTGTGGGTCAACCCCATGGGTAAACATATTCATGGCAAGAGTGATAATGTCCACATTTCCTGTTCTCTCACCATTTCCGAAAAGTGTACCCTCAATACGGTCTGCTCCCGCAAGTATTCCAAGCTCTGCATCTGCCACGCCGCAGCCTCTATCGTTGTGCGGATGCAGGGATAAAATGATATTCTCCCTGTCATGGAAATTGTTGTTCATATATTCTATCTGACTGGCATATACATGAGGCAACGACATTTCCACCGTTGCAGGCAGATTGATAATCACCTTTCTGTCAGGCGTAGGCTTCCATACATCTATAACGGCATTACATACCTCAAGGGCATATTCAACCTCTGTTCCTGTAAAGCTCTCAGGTGAATACTCAAACTGATATTTGACGCCATACTCATCTGCCAACTCATTTAAAAGCTTTGCTCCGTCAGTTGCTATCTTAAGTATCTCCTCCTTTGACTTTTTGAACACCTGCGTTCTCTGTGCGTAGGAGGTGGAATTGTAAAGATGGACGATAACATTTTTAGCTCCCTGCACTGCCTCAAAGGTTTTCTTTATAATGTGCTCCCTTGCCTGTGTAAGCACCTGAATTGTCACATCATCAGGAATGAGATTGTCCTCTATGAGCGTGCGGCAAAATGCATACTCCGTTTCGGATGCAGCAGGGAAACCAACCTCTATTTCCTTAAACCCAACTCTGATAAGCTCCTTAAAAAACTCTATTTTCTCATCAAGGCTCATAGGAACGATAAGTGCCTGATTGCCATCCCTAAGGTCTACGCTGCACCATGCAGGAGCCTTGTCAATGTACTCTTTGTCAACCCAGCTTGTGCTTTTTTCCGGCGGCATGTAATATCCGCGCTTGTAGTGTTCGTAATTTTTCATTACTTTTACCTCCTTATATATTTTTATAACTTAATGATGTACCTGCAAAAAAATAAACCCACATCTCTAAACTTTAGAGACGCAAGTTTTACGCGGTACCACTCTAATTCATACATGAAATGTATGCACTCATCAGGATACGGACTAAGTCATATATCCTCCTGCTATAACGGTCAGGCTCCGTCCAAGTCTACTGATACCATCGGTACCGTTCAACCGGCTGCTCCAAGGCGAGTTCGCATATATCACAACATTACGGATGTCATAACATACAATCCACCAAATACTGTCTCACACCACCCGACAGCTCTCTGAAATCCGGTAAATTCCTACTATTCCTTTTCATCGCTTTTCCATATTTAGAATAAGTGCATTCGGCGTTCTTTCTATTGCCACAGCTTTCATGGCACTTTCTTCTGTTTAAGAAACTTTAACATATTTTTTATTGAGTGTCAACTAAAAAGTATGTCACCTAAGCTATGTTTTATTAACATAATCGTTCTGTATTTGAATTTATTAGTACTCCTATTATCCACAAGAAAACACCCACCAACGCCAAGGGCAGATACGAGTGAAAAAGCATATCCTTTGATATTGGATTGCTGTCATAATAGCACAAAAAAATTTTTTTACCATTATTAGAATAAGTTGCGGATATAGTGTAAGCAATCATCAACATAAATGTGAGTGGAATAGAGCGTAACAGATATACGATTGCGTAACAGGCGCCGCAATAAAAGAAGCACTCAATTACAACCCTGAAATATTCCAACGGCATACTGCTGTTTATAAAAGAAAATACAATAAAAGGAACTGCCAATACAACACAATATAACATGAAATGCAGCATAAAAATTCCGGCTTTGATTTTTTTATTTATGTATAGTAATTCATGACCGTCACCCTCTATGGATTCCCCTGAATATATCAAAGGACACCAGATTGAAAGGAAGGGTGAAAACATCTGGTATAATCGTATAATCCAGCTATAAAGCGTTTGTGACAAACCATATTTATTATATATGAGTACTATCAATAAAGGTAAAACAAACCATGTTATGACAATAGGACAAATATATGCGTGCTGAATACATTTTAATTGTATTGACAATTTATGGAATTGTCTTTTTATATGTTTTTTATGCGGCATAAATAACCATCCTCCACGATAGGCTCTACGGCAGGAAAAGCCTGCGGTTCGGAAGACAGCACCCTGCAATATATCCCATCGTTTTTTTCATATTGTTTTTCTATGAAATGGCTTCCGTTTATATTTTTAATCTCATCATAAGGCACCTCATATACTTTTCCTGATGCTGTTTTTTTTATGTCCCCTGTTGTAAGCGCTTCTATTATTGTGCCATCATTCATAATTAGTATTTTGTCACAGACCGCTTCAACATCCTCAACAATATGAGTAGAAATAATTATAATTGTGTCACGGCTCAGATTTTTCAGAAGTAATTTAAAGCGGAGACGCTCCTCAGGGTCTAGCCCGGTGGTAGGTTCGTCAAATATAATAATTTGAGGTGCTCCGAGAATTGCCTGTGCAATTCCCAGCCTTCTTATCATGCCTCCTGAAAGCTTTTTGCATTTTACGTTTTTTTGTTCTTCTAAATTTACAAGCTGCAGGCACCGGTCAATTTCATCATTTTCAGCTTCATGGGGAATATCCTTGATACTGCAAAAATATTTTAATATTTCATTTACAGTAAGCTCTTTAAACAATCCAAACTTTTGTGGAAGATACCCCACAATATTTCCGTAACCTTTTATATCCCCGATTTCCTTGTCGTTGTATGTCAGAGCTCCGCTTTCATGTTTATAAAGCGAAACGATACAGCGCATCAAGGTTGTCTTTCCTGCTCCGTTTGGTCCAAGTAATCCGTATATGCCGCCATCAAATGCATAGGAAATATTTTTTAATACTTTTTTCTTCCTAAAGGATTTATTGATATTGTCTAATTTTAAAATATTGCTCATATCTATCTATTCCATCCCTTCGTCTGTATACTGTTTCGGATCAAACATATAAGGCGCTATTATATAGTCGTCTCCTTTATGTATCACTTTCGGTTGATTTACACTTGGCTGAAAAAAAATTTTATCCGGGCAGCTTACGCCTAAACCGTCCTTTAGAGTATCGATCCACTTTTTTATTGTTTCCTCTGAAAAATCTTTATCTAAATATGGATACGTAACCGTCACTTCCCTGTAATCGTATTTTTTCAGAAGACCCTTTAGGAAAATAGGTCCCCGGCAATAACCCTTATATGAGCCTTTTTTGGTACTGTCCAAATTTGAGTATATATTACTGTGACCACTAATATTCACTTCAAAATAAGCCTCTTTCTCCAAAAAATTAGATTGATAGCCATATCGCTCCCTGTCATATACATCATGTATGCCTGGCTGTGGATAGTAGGGAAAATCACCCGGCAGATAGATTGCCAGTGCATTAGAATAATATGTGGCGCTTCCTCCTTTGTAGTAAATGTTCAGCAAGCTTATGTCTTTGGAATCATCATTGTATATATACAATGCATCCTCCATCTGTGAAAATCTGAGTTTTTTCCCATTTTGATCACTGACTCGTTTTACTTGAAAGCCATGATGCAGGGTAAACGCATAACAGTCCAGATTACAAGGCGTTACTTCAATTTCAACTGAATTCTTCAACTGGGTATTGATCGTCATTTCCATTTTATAGCTGACTGCTTCAAATTTTTCAAAATCGGCTTCCCGGCTGCCTGTGTCATTCCCGTAATACATTTGACTTTCCATCACAGTTCCTGCAGGGTTTTCATTCATAAGAATATTTGAGGAGGGTGCACAGAACATACAGACAGCTATCATACATATGAACCCCGAAACCCAATATACACGGCTTCTTTTTTGCTCAAAATTTCTATGTATTTTAGCAAGGGTATAAAGCCCAAAAATCCATGCAGCGATTAAAGCCATCTGTTTTGGCTGCACAACAAACGGATTTTGAAAGTTCGGCATCCATCTCAACCCTGTGGGCATAATTGTAAAGAGTTCCTGAAAGGGATATATATTAACACCCATCTCAAGCAGCAAGGCTGAGATTTCCTCAAAATAAAATGATGAAAACAACACCATTCCCACAAGAATAAAATAGGATATAATTCTTCCAAAATATTTAGACGTCACCCATGCAAGAAGGGAAGCAAGCAACAGATTTCCAAAAACAAAGACAAACAGTGTAAATGACGATTGGACAATATATGCCATATCCTTATTTCCAAGGAATATACCACCTGCCGTATTGAGCAGGGCAATCAGAACCCAATAAACAAAAGCGCCAATCACACAGACGGACAGGCTTCCACTTTCGTACCGCCTGATCCCATTGCTTATGCCGCCGACAGTTTCCTCAAGAGCTGCCGATTTCAGCATATACAAATATTCAAAGGTCAGAAACAGAAAAAAAACAAATAAATATTTTACCATTTCAAGACAGGTTACCAACGGCATTACATATGCATCAAACCCATCGCTGCTGGAATTCAGTTTCATCATCTTTAAAAATTTAGCGACAATAGCAAGTATGCTCAGGGCATACATATATGTAAGAGTTTCATTTTTAAAAAAACGAATAAACGCATGTTTCATGTCTATCTTCAAGGTCTTCATTTATTTCCCCTCTCCAAACTCATCCAAAAAACGAACGAAGCCGTCAATATCATTCTTCCCATTCACAACATATATTGTATTTTTGTCTGCAAAATAAGCAGTATAATCTCCATAATTTTCAGGCACGTATGGATTTGTCATCGCATCTAAATATACTTTATATGTGGGGTCATACATGCGGTCAATTCCCCGAACCGTAATATTGATTCCTGCCGCATTTGATATTTCTTCGTTATAAAAGATATTACCAGTATCACTATTTATCAGCAACATTCCGTCATATGTGTCAATATTTTTATAGACATACATTGTAATATGGTAATATTCTAATGAATCCCAATAATCTACGGAAGCAGCATAATATTTTTTCCTGCTTTCATCACTCACAGTATCGCCCTCCGGAAAAACGGGTTCCTTAACAGAAGTAAGGGTGATAAAGCCATTGACACGTGTCAGGTATTCATATGTGCCTTCAGTATTTTCTCTTTTTCTGCCAATAGCATATTCTATCGAATAACAATTTCCGTCGTCTGATACAGTTACATGTCCTTCCCCGATATCGTACTCACTGACCTTTGGTTTAAGAAAAGCAACGGGGAACTCTGCTTCAACGGCTTCAATGGTATCGTAGTGATAACCATATTCATCTTTTGATATATAGGAGGACAGTTGTACTTCGTCTACAGCGCTTATATCGTATTGTATCGTTATCGGCTGCACCGGGTCCTTCATCAGGAGGGAATCTCCGCCTTTATCTTTGCCGCTGCCAGTAAGATACAAAATCAAATATATTACGGTGCAGACAACAATTAAAATAAATATTGTTTTTTTCATGCCACTGTCCTCCATTCTAAACAGGAATCCCAAAATAGTATTCCTGCCATATTTTTAATATGCGGTGATGGTTCCCGATGCAGAGCACCCCGTCACTCCAAACGCATTCGGCTTTAAAAGCAGCCGCCATGTTTTATTGCTTGTGAATTTGTGTGAATATGTTGTCGGGCATGTTCCGCCTGCCACAACCTTTACATCCACATCTACGGCATAATTGCCTGCCGAATTTATGTATTGTCCATAAAAGCGGACGCTATATGCAGAGCTGCTTGAATTTGAACCGGTAATTTTTGCACCTTTGGCACTAATGGAAGCACTTGCCCTTTGTGTGTCACTTGTAGTTAAATCTACGGTGGCGGCATTAGTTGAAGTACCCATGATTGATAATACCAGTGCAATGGCAAACAACGATTTTAAAAATTTTTTCATGCTGAATTCCTCGCTTTCTTCGATTTTAACATTTTTCGTAAACTATGTAAATATTTGTGTCGGTGTTTCCGTTGTCCATGCCCGCCCTTCCTATTTGATATTTTGTCAGATGACGCTTGCTTCATTTTTTACAATTTAATTATAGCACAGCGTATTTTGGCTGGACGATTTTTCGGGCAAGTGGTTGTTTTGGCGAAATGAACGGCAGGTTTTTACCGTTCCCCTCCTAAAAATGACCTCTTATCATCATTTACCCATGGAAAGAAAATCAATTCCAATGATAAAAATTTGAATTATGCAACAATCGATATCTGTGTTATAATGGAAGTAATTAGTTTACTAATTGGATATGTAATAATAGGAGGTTGCGATGACGTTTAGAATTGGTATTTGCGATGACATGCCAGAATACATTACAGTTTTACAAAAGCATATCGAATATTATCAGATTGCCCATGACGCTGATTTTATTATTGACAGTTTTACGTCCGGGCAGGAGCTTTTGCAAAACCACAATGAATGTCCTTATCATATTATTCTGTTGGATATCGAAATGCCGAATCAGAACGGAATTGATATAGCACGGCATCTGAGGGAACAGGGAGATTATGAGGTTTTTATTGTTTTTGTGACTTTATATTCTCAATATATGATAGACAGCTTTGAAGTTCAGCCATTCCAATTTCTTACAAAGCCGGTGGAGTTTCATGAGGTGGAAAAACTGATTTCCAATATTATCAGACGTTATCAACATTCCCACACTACAAAGATACTCATAGGAACAGACGGCGAGGAATACACCGTCCGAATTAGTGATATAATTTACATGAAAACGATTAAGAGTAAACGTCCCATTTTAGAATATGTATTACAGGATATGACACTGACTGCCCAGGGGACCATACAGAATTGGGAATACATCCTTAGAGATTATGGCTTTATCTCACCCTGTCGCGGCTATCTTGTAAATGTGCGACATGTATACTCATTTAATAATACAAGAATTGTTATGACTAACGATATAAAGATACCAATAAGCCGAAGGCGGGTAAAGCTTGTAAAACAGACATATTTAAACCGTATTATACATCTTATGAATTAAAATAAAGGAAATGACAATACTTAAAATTTTAGATGGGTTTCACATGTGTTTTGCACATATGGTTCAGTTATAATATAATGGTTTTAATAGCTAATTTTTTATAATACGGAGGAAAAAATATGCCGCCAATATCAAACGACTGGGCAGAAGCCCTTTCACCGGAATACAAAAAACAGTATTACAGGAATTTATTTGATTTTATAGGAAAGGAATATGCAACACGCCAAATTTTCCCGCCGGGCGATGACATATTCAACGCATTTCATCTCACGCCGCTTTCCGATGTAAAGTGCGTCATTATCGGGCAGGACCCTTACCACGAGCCAAATCAGGCGCATGGCCTATGCTTTTCGGTAAAGCCGGGAGTTGACATTCCCCCTTCCCTTGTCAATATATACAAGGAGCTTGAGGAGGATGTGGGCTGCTATATTCCAAATAACGGCTATCTTGTAAAGTGGGCAAAGCAGGGCGTTCTTATGCTGAACGCTGTATTGACGGTGCGTGCGCATCAGGCGGCCTCCCATCAGGGAAAGGGCTGGGAGGAATTTACTGACGCGGCAATCCGTATTGTAAACGAGCAGGACAGACCGATTGTATTTCTTCTGTGGGGAGGCTTTGCAGGGAAAAAGGCAGCCATGCTGAACAACCCGAAGCACCTGATACTGAAGGCGCCTCATCCATCTCCCCTCTCAGCCTACAGAGGTTTTTTCGGCTGTAAGCATTTCAGCAGCACGAATGCATTTTTGGAGAAGAACGGCATCGCCCCTATAGACTGGCAGATAGAAAACATTTGACAACGGCATTGTCGCATATTTTAGTATTTTCGGAAAGGAAACAGCATGGAACTATATATTGTACGCCACGGAGAAACATTGTGGAATCAGGGAAAAAGGCTTCAAGGGAGCACAGACATTGAGCTGAATGAAAACGGCAGGGCTTTGGCAGTCAAAACGGGAATTGCACTAAAGGACACAAAAATTGATGTCATATATTCAAGTCCCTTAAAAAGAGCATACGAAACCGCTTCGCTTATAAGAGGCGACAGGGACATTCCCATAATTACTGACGACAGAATAAAGGAGCTTTCCTTCGGCCATTTTGAAGGCGAAAGCTTTTCAGAGCTTCTAAAGGATGACAGCCTTACCTTTCAATATTTCTTCAAACAGCCTCATTTATATGTGCCTGCTGACGATGGAGAAACGCTGGAGCACTTAATCGCACGTGCAGGCAATTTTATGCAGGAGGTAATTGAGCCGCTGCAAAACAAATATGAGCGTATCATGATTGTAGCCCACGGTGCCTTAAACAAAGCAATCATGAGCTACATAAAAAAACATTCTACCGAATATTTTTGGTCGGGCGGTCTTCAGGAAAACTGTAATGTTATCATTGTTGATTACTCGGACAACGAATACAAAATCATAGATGAAACAAAGCTGTTTTATAAGTAGACTACTCATTTTTCCTTAAAAAGAGTGCCGGAATGATACCTATGACAAAAGGCACAATCCACGTAAAAAATCTGTAAATTACCAATGTTGCCGCAATGACGTCCCCCTCAGGTATTATCGTACCAAAAAATATTGTAACGACAAATTCAAGCGTTCCTACGCCTGACGGCGCAATCATAACACAGCCTATCATATTGCACACTGCCATAAGAAGCAGGCATGTAAGCATTCCCACATCAAACTGCTCCCTGAATATGATGCCGGGTATGCAGTACCAGCAGGCAAATTTGAATACATTTAAAAGTATAACCTGCACGAACAACAGCTTGTCATGCCAAAGCATTCTTCCACATTCCTGGAGATTTTTCACTGCCTTTTCACCGTCAGCGAGCTTTGGATAAAGCTTACTTTTTTCCTTGACAAGCCTATAACAAAGCTTTATAAGTAAATTCGATATTTTCTCCGACACGGTAATAATAAATAAAAAGAGGCATACAAGCGCTATTACGATAGATCCTGCAAGCATATAGCCCCAATATTTTTTCACGTCCTTATCCCCTGAAAGGATAAGAATGGTAAAGGAACAAATCCCCATAACGCCGACGGTTATTTTCATAAATGTATACTGTGCCATGGACATGCCGCTTGCACGGCTTACGCTTATTTTTTTTGCATTATAATAGTAAAGCTGCGCAACAGCAGTTCCACTCCCCAAGGTGGAAACCCTGTAAAATGCACACATGTAAGCACAGCTTATTCCCTGAAGCAACGACAAGGTATGCTCCCCCTTCGAGGTCATTTTGCTTATGATTATGCCCTCTGCCAAAAAATATAGATTGGCAAGCACTGCGCATAACGCTATGCTTTCAGCAGATATATCTGAAATCTCATTCATTGCATCCCTAAAAAAAGATTTGTACTTTATACATGCAAAGACAAGCAGCCCTAGTATCAGCACCCACTTAACGATACTTGAAATTACCTTCTTTTTTTCTAATCTGTAACTCATACGACTCCTTTTTGCAAGTCAAAATTACGGCAACAAAATGTGTTTTTGACCCTTGTGGCAGACAGCTCGACTTGCCGCACGCAGAAATAATTTTTAAATAATGCATTATGTTTTATTTTATTATTTTACACATTACTTTGCAATATGAAAAGAATTTTTCACATTTTAATAAAAAATACATAGTATTAAACTATAACAACTAAAAGCACTAACATAATACTGAGTATTTTAGAAAGTGAGGATTTTATTTTGGATACAATGAGATCATATGGCCGTGGCGGCATGGGTCGAAACGGATACCCGCAAGGTTCCAGCCAGCCATACAGCTACGGCAGAAATAATTTACAAAAATTTGGAAATCCAAACAATTGTCAATCAGACAATTCCTGCATGAGAAAAACCTCCTGTGATTGTAAGGATAACTGCGGGGACAGCAACAAGCAAATGTCTACCATGCCTCTTGCAATGGGGTTTGTACCAATGCAGTCCTTCGGTGAGCTTTACGACCCTTGTACAGCTTTAAGGGAGGGTACGGCATTTCCTTGTCTAAATCTTATATTCTGTGGCGCAAGGGGGAAAATGTAAATGCATAATATGAATAAAAAAGAATTATTTAATTTTATCAGTCAGGTTTCATTTATGCTTGACGACATAACGCTTTTCCTTAACACACATCCCGACTGTGCAGACGCAATTGATGCCTACAACGAGTTTAAGGAAATACGAAGGGAAGCGGTGTGTGACTACACGGCAAATTACGGACCTTTAAACAGATATGATGTAAATGCATGTAATTATTGGGATTGGGTAAATAAACCTTGGCCTTGGGAAGGAGAGTGTGGCTGTTAATGTGGGTATATGAAAAGAGACTGCAATGTCCTGTAAATATAAAAGAAACGAATGCGAAGCTTGCTCAGGCAATTATAAGTCAGTTTGGAGGACCTGACGGCGAGCTTGCTGCTTCTATGCGCTATCTTTCACAGCGCTATGCAATGCCTTACAAGGAGGTTATGGCAACCTTAAATGACATCGGTACTGAGGAGCTTGGACATTTGGAAATTATCGGCACCATCGTTTATCAGTTGACAAAGGATCTTTCCATGGAGGAAATTAAAGCATCAGGATTTGATAAATACTATGTCGACCATACGCTCGGACTTTGGCCGCAGGCGGCAGGCGGTATACCATTTAATGCCTGTGAATTTCAAAGCAAGGGCGACCCGATTACAGACCTTTACGAGGATATGGCGGCCGAGCAAAAGGCACGAAGCACCTACGACAATATTTTAAGACTCTGTAAGGATTATCCGGACGTTTATGAGCCGATTAAATTCCTGAGAGCAAGGGAGGTTGTCCACTTCCAGAGATTCGGCGAATCCTTGAGACTTGTTACCGATAAACTGGATGACAAAAACTTCTACGCATTTAACTCTGCTTTTGACAAGGCTGCGCCATGTGTTGATATGAATAAATGTAACTGTGGAAATTAAACAAATCCAATTAATATTTTAAATACAAAGAAATATAGCCCTAAAGCGATTGATGAAACTTGCTTTAGGGCTTATATTTATTATTCATTCCAATCTCCTGTCAATTTGATGCTGATTAGCATCAGTTACTTGCATAAATCAGAATTTAACACATTGCCAAAAACCATTTCAAATCGGGATTTATTTATACCATTTTCCGCCTTCCACCAATTAACAGGATAGTCATAATCATTCGTTAGTTCCGGAGGATTTCTGTTTATACAATCCATAAATCCTTCATCATAGCAATGGTGTTCAGCACTTTCAAGAATACCACAAATTCCTAAAATATTTATAATAACTTCTATCTCATTTGCATTAGACTTAAATAATTTAGCAGATGTAACCACTTTTCGTAAGCCTCCCGCCTTTTGATATGGCTGCAAATTTTCTACACAAGACAAGATCGCATATAATATAGCTTCATCTTCTTTGGTATGCTTGACCTTTGGCAGTTTTAAAAATTCCTCAAGGTCAAAAAGAGCATACACTGCATCAGTATGACGAACACCGCCATATTTATATCGCTCATAATTCAGAACGTTGTAATGATTTTTATATTCTGCATTACATGATAAATTATTGTAAGTATCCCATTGACAAATATTACAAGATCCGGAAGCAGTACTAGCATGCGGCGGTATTGCTTTTGCATACCAATAGCTTCCTAATACGGAACGATATTCAAGCTTTCTTGAAGAAAGGCTGTATAAAAAAGCATTTGCAGCATCCTCAGGAGTTATACGGCTAAGTGCATCGGATATTCTCTTGAGACATTCATCATGTTGTACGGTTTTTATGTATGGGAACATGATTTCTTTTTCTTTTGCATAGTCAAATTCTTCATTGCTTATCTCAGCTATAACTGCTTTTCTATTGACTATTTTTATATCAAATGCTTTCATTAATATTTTTTTTGCATCTTTCATGAATCGCCTCCCAAATCATAGTAATATTATCCATAAAAAATGTTATAGAACAATGCACTTTCGGTACTCTTTGTGTTGCCACAGCTTTATATAGGAGTAAAAAAGACCGGACATAAATTTATCCGGTCTTTTTTAGCTTCTGTGGTAAATCCACCTTTACTTACATATCTTAGTACTTACCAAAATCTCCGTCAAGAGAAATGATTGGCTCATCAGTATCCTCATATGAAGATGAAGCTGACATGTCTGAGAAAGAGCTTCTTCCACCTGATGATGATGTAAGCTTGTAGTTTGAAATAAGGTTCTTGAGCGTAAGTGCCTGATTTGAAAGCTCCTCACTGGCAGCTGCGCTCTCCTCACTTGTAGCGGCATTTGTATGTACAACTGTAGATACCTGTGAGATAGCCTGATCAATCTGTGAAATGGAAGCTGCCTGGTCATTGGATGAAACCTTGATGTTGCCTATGCGGACAACAATCTCATCAATTGAGTTAACAATCTCATCAAGAGACTTCGCAGTCTCCTCAGCAATTCTAGTACCATTTGCTGTCTTATGGATAGAATCCTCTATCATCTCTGCGGTTTCGCCTGCTGCGGAAGCACTCTTTGCTGCAAGGCTTCTTACTTCTTCTGCAACGACTGCAAAGCCCTTGCCATGTACACCTGCACGTGCTGCCTCAACTGCTGCATTAAGTGCAAGAATATTCGTCTGGAACGATATATCATCAATTGTCTTAATAATCTTGGAAATTACCTCTGATGACTGATTGATGCCGTCCATAGCCTCAATCATTTCCTTCATATGTGCATTTCCGGTTGTTGCCATATCCTTAATGTTATTTACTAAGTTGCTTGCCTCGCCAGCTTCTTCTGCATTGTCCTTCGTACGCTGAGTAACCTCATGCATAGATGCGGTTATCTCCTCAAGTGCACTTGCCTGCTCTGTAGCACCCTGTGCCAATGCCTGGCTTGCACTTGCAACCTGCTCAGAACCAACTGTAATCTGTGAACCAGCCTCCTTAATGTTGTTGAGGGTCATATTCTCATCAATAACAAGCTTTCTAAGTGACTTTCCAAGTATATCCTTATCACTTCTAGGCTTAACATCTACTGTAAAGTCACCCCTGGCAATAACGTCTGCAATTCTTACCTGTTCCCTTATTCCGTCAGCCATGATTGCAAATTCATCCATCAATTCGCCGAGGTCATCATCATGTATTTTCTCACAATCTACATCTACATCACCAATTGCAAGCTTTCTTGCAGCCTCTGAAAGCTTTGCAACAGGCATTGAAATGCCATTGATAAGCATAGCGCCATAGATAAGCGTAATAATGACTGCGATGACTGCTACTACTATAATGACAACTGTAAGGATAACATGCTCACTGTCAACTTTCTCGCCAGTCTCATCTGCTTCTTTCTCAAGATTTGTAAGAAGCTCCGTCAATTCAGTCTTTGCATTTTCCGTAATCTTGGCACCATCGCCCATAAGGTTCTGGAATGCCTCGTTTGATTTTCCACTCTTAGCAAGCGCCATCTGCTTATCTATTGAGTCACTCCACTCCTCCATGGCATCCTGAACATCCTCATATTCATCAACAATATCCTTTGAATACTCACTGAGATTTGCCTCAAACTTTGCAAATTGATCTGCAATTTCCTTCTTGTAGCTGGCAATCAGGGTTTCCTGTTCGCCAAGACTTGTCGGATCAGTGGATAACATTATCATGTTACGGATACTCATCTCAACGTTAGCAGCACTTGAAAATGCCTGACTTAAGTAGAACTGACCCATTGCATAATTGTCATAGCGTTCTTCTTCCGCTTTATTGATTCTGTTTGCAGAAATCAAACCAACACCTGCGATAATAATCATAAACGCAAGCATAACAACACTAAAAGTTACGATTTTAGCTTTTACAGCCATATTGTTTATTGAAAATTTTTTCTTCTTCATGGTATACACTCCTTTTTATTTTTGTTCTTTGTCTGAAAATTCTTCAAGCATATTTATGTCCTTCTGTCCTATAAGCTTCTCAGGGTCAATTAAAAGCTTAACTGTCTCCCCGGTTCTTGCAAGACCATATACATACTTATTGCTCTCATTATCCTTATGTCCTATGGCAGGTGGTGGAACTATGTCATCGTCCATAATGTCATCCACCTCTGCTATCTTCTCGACAATTAATCCTATCACCGTATTCTTAACATCAATAACAATGATACATGTTCTGTCGTTGTACTCTACAGGTTCCATTTTAAATCTCAACCGAACATCAATTACAGGAATAATCTTGCCACGAAGATTTATCAGTCCCTTAATGTAGTCGTCTACTTCAGGTATTGCCGTTATTGGCTGCATGGCAATTATTTCATTTACGAAACTTATGCTTATACCGAAGTACTCTTTGCCTGTCTGGAAGGTCATGAATTTACCCTTTTGTAAATCCTCCTCCATCAGTTCTTCTTTCAACTCTTCAGCCATGTACTATCTCCTTTCCTCGTCAAGCATCAGCCCGGCAGTATCAAGAATCAGTGCAATGCTGCCGTCACCAAGCTGCGTACAGCCTGAAAGTCCCCTAACCTTCTTCACATAGGAAGGTATAGGCTTGACAACAATTTCCTGTTCCTGAAGCAGACGGTCAATTAAGACACAAATCAAACTGCCTTCATGTTCCAATACAACAACGATACCTTCATCTACCTTACTGCAAGCATTCGGCAGATCATATCTTTCGCCTAAACGGATAAACGGATGACATTCTCCCCTGAGAACCATAATCTCTGCTCCGCTAGGCTCCTGTATGAGTGAGTCCTCGCCAACTCTTACAAACTCCTTTACAGAAGCGGTTTCTATAACAAAGAAGGTGTCTCCCGCCTCTACGACAATACCATTGATAATGGCAAGCGTAAGTGGTATGATAAGGGTCATCTCTGAGCCCTCGCCCTCAACACTCTCAATGTCAAGTCTTCCTCCGATGCTCTGAATGTTCTTTACAACAACATCCATTCCAACGCCTCTACCGGAATACTCTGTAACCTCTTCCTTTGTAGAAAATCCAGGTAACGTAATAAACCTGAATATTTCCTTTTCCTGAAAATCTGACATAGGCTTGTTATCAATAAGACCATGCTCAAGCGCCTTATTATAAAGCGACTCCTTATTCAGTCCCTTACCGTCATCCTTAACAGTGATGTAAACCTTTCCGCCTTCGTTCTTCGCCTCCAAAGTAATCGTTCCCTTTTCAGGCTTGCCCTTTGCCACACGGGCTGCCGGGTCATCCTCAATTCCATGATCTACGGAATTTCTTACCAAATGCATAAGCGGGTCGGAAATGTTTTCTATAATATTTTTATCAACCTCGGTGTTTTCACCGATTACCTCAAGTTCAATATCCTTGCCAAGCTTTCTTGATACATCGAATACAATACGTTTCATCTTTTGGAATGTGCTTGTAAGCGGCATCATTCGCATGGACATAATTACGTCCTGCAGGTCTGTCGTAATCTTCGAAAGCTGACCGGAAGCCTTTTGGAAATTAGTAAGCTCAAGTCCTGGCACCTTCAAATCAGGATTTTGAAGCACAACCGCCTCAGCTATAACAAGCTCTCCGATAAGGTCCATAAGCGCATCCATTTTCTCCACGTTTACGCTTATAACAGCCTGTTGCTGCTTCACATGATTCTTTGCAAGCGTTTTTCCCTTGCCGGTTTCCTTTGATTTAACAACATAATCGCCAGGCTTAGGTGGTGGAGCATCCTCCTTCTTAGGAGCTTCCGCTTTCTTCTCGTCTTTACTTTCTTCATCAAGCTTAATAATGATAGGTGCTTCTCCCTGTCCAAGACCGGCAACACCTTTTCCATACTCCTCAGCAGTAATCTCGTCAAAATCTATCTGCTCAGCCTCAGCGTTATCTATGAGGCCCATAACCTCATCCTTGCTGCTTTTTGTCTGAAGGAGCATATAGAAGCCCTCCAGCAAAATTGTATCCGCACTTGCCTCATTGGATAAAATATCCTCAGGCATATAAAGAAGATCCTCTGCAATCTCCTTTAAAGCATATGTTGCGGAATATGCTCTTATGTTACTCATTTGCGTGTCATTTCTGTAATGAATGACTATCCTGTAAAAATGACTGTCTTCCTCTGCTACAGGTGATATATAAAACTGACTAGGCTCCTCCTGTTTGTTTTCCTTCGGAAGCCTTCTTCCCTGTTTCTTAATATCACCCTTGAGCTCTCCCAAAAACTCATCTAATCCCTGTATAATGCTGCTTTCGTCTCCGTCAGGCGCATCTCCATTTTTAATTTTTTCGATTTCACCTGTAATAAAGTCCGATACCGCAAGCACCTTTTCCACAAGTTCCAAATGTGGAACATCGTCAGGGTGAGATTCCCTTAAATAGTAAAATACATCTTCAAGCTTATGGGAGGTCTTCATAATGTTATCATACATCATAACTCCTGATGAGCCCTTGATTGTATGCATTATACGGAAGATTTCATTAATGTCGGCATCGTCAAAACAATCTGCATCCTGTTTTTCTAATATGATGCCCTCCAGCTTTTCAAGAAGCGTTCCGCTTTCATACAAAAACATGGAAAGCATGCTGTCAGTATTAAATTCGTCTGCCATACTTCCTCCAATCTTAAGGATTTACCTTCGCTTTCCCTCTTATATAAGATTCAGCTTTTTTAGTACCTTTTCGAATTTTTCCACATCTATCGGTTTCCCTGCATACGCTTCACAACCAAGCTCAAATGCCATTTTGACATTACGCTCATCGTTAAGCGCAGTGGTCATAATGACTTTAACGCACTTTTCTTTGGGGATTCCCTTTTGCGCTTCAATATTTCGGATTGCCCTCAAAACCTGATACCCGTCCATGACTGGCATCATGACGTCAAGACACGCCAAATCATAAGGTTCTCCGTCTTCAAGCGCTATCATAAAAGCATCAACTGCTTCTTCGCCATCCACCATGACGTCACATTCTCCATACTTAGAGAGCTGCTTATCCATAAATTTCCGGCTGGCAAAGTCATCTTCTGCCAATAAAATCTTCATTCGCGCCTTGCTCCTTTCTTTGAATGTGTATGTATCTATTTGCTTAACAGGCTGTAAACTTTTCCTGCAATAGCCGTAATACCTAACTGGTACTGGACAGCACCTAAATCATATGCCACCTTCGGCATGCCGTAAACAACGCAGGTTGCCTCATCCTGTCCGATTGTCTGTGCCCCTGCATTGCGCATCGCCAAAAGTCCCTTTGCACCATCACCGCCCATGCCTGTAAGGATGACGCCAACTGCATCCTTTCCCACAAGCTTGGCTACGGAATGAAAGAGAACGTCTACGGAAGGGCAGTGTCCATTTACCCTTTCAGTACCCTTACATTCTACCTGATAAACTCCGTTGACCTTAACGAGCTTCATCTGCATACTGCCTGGTGCAAGAAGTACCTGTCCCTGACGCACTACATCTCCCGTCACTGCCTCCTTAACGGCAACCTCGCACTGGTTGTTGAGACGGTCTGCATACATTTTTGTAAAGCCCGGCGGCATATGCTGTACAATGACAACACCCGGTATATCTCTTTTAAATCTCTTTACTACCTCATAGATTGCCTCTGTTCCGCCTGTTGATGCCCCGATTGCAACAATACGGTTTTTATTTTCCGTACTTATGTGTCCCGAAACTGTTTCTGCACCAGCGAACTTATACTTGGCAACCTTTGCAGTTGACGCAATTTTGACCTTTGCTGCGAGATCCTGCGTAAAAAATTCATGAAGCTTTGCCTGATCCATACTGGTAGGCTTCTTAACAAAATCTACTGCTCCCGCATCAAGGGCATCAAATACCTTGTCATTTAATGAGCTTATCATAACAACGGGAAGCGGGTACTGCGGCATAAGCTTTTTAACAAACTCTATACCACTCATCTTCGGCATTTCCACATCAAGGGTCATAACATCAGGCTTATATTTTATGATAGCGTCTCTCGCCTCATATGCATCAGCCGCCTGTGCCACAACTTCAATATTCGGATCAGCATTAAGGCCTTTTACAAGCATGTTTCTGAACATCAACGAGTCATCACATACTAAAACCCTGATTGGTCGCATACTTTTTCCCCCTATTTTCTATATATTGAAGGCTGGACATATTGGAACTTGACCTTATTTCTGTCTAAGCTCTCCGTAGTACCAATAAATAAATATCCACCTGGTTCCATAAAATCATATATTCTGTTTACAAGATCATGCTTTGTATCATCTTCAAAGTATATCATTACATTACGCAAGAATACAATATGGAACTTTCGCTTAAACGGCAGCGGATTCATAAGATTAAACTGTCTATAAATGACCTGTTTCTTGAGTTCGTCCGTTACCCTATATTCTTCGTCACTAATTTTCTTGAAGTAATGGGATTTCCAATTTTCAGGCAGGGGTTCTATATTTTCTCCCAAATACACGCCCCTTACTGCATGTTCAAGCACTCGTTTTGATATGTCTGTGGCAAGAATCCTTGTATCCCATCCGTTGTGGTCAAACCCGAAAAAGTCGTGTATCACCATCGCCAGTGTGTAAGGCTCCTCACCTGTAGAAGATGCTCCGCACCATACCCGAAGATCCTTCGTGTTCCCAGCATATTTTTTCGCCCAAGGCAGTGCAACCTTTTTCATAAAGTCAAAATGTGCACTCTCACGCATAAAATATGTGTGGTTTGTCGTCAGAACATTTACTAAATCAGTAGCCGCGGAACCACCCGGGTCTGCTTCAACCTTAGCCATGAACTCATTATAGCTTGCATAGCCGTTTCTTACAAGGTAATTTTCAAGCCTTCCGCCTACTAGAACTCGCTTTTGCCCGAGTTCAATTCCAAAGTTTTGTTTCATGTACGCTACAATACGTTTAAATTCATTATCTGTTATCACATCTGCCTCCTCAGACGTAAAGTCTTATTAATAATATATTTAAACATTTTTATCAAAATGTTCATTTACTTTCATTTGTCTCCATATCTTGTTGAATACGTCAACAAGGTCCGGATCGTAGTAAACTCCACTATTTTCATTTATAATATTTATTTTTTCTTCAACAGAATCCACTGTTATGCCTGTTCCCCTGGAAGCGGGATTGTCAAAGTCATCAAGCAGTGCGACGATTCTTGCCTCTAAAGGAATGCTTGCACCCTTTAAGCTAGGATAACCTGTTCCATTCCAATTGGCGTAGTGATAATTTACTATCTCAATCGCCATTGTAAGATAATAGCCGTCAATCTGATCGGCACATATCTCCTCAAGTATCTCAGAGCTTTTCTCAAGACAGCTTTTTATGTATTCCTCATCCCACTGTCCCGGCTGATTCTTCGCCGTTTCTGTCTGATTTTCCAAAATAAAGCTGCCTATATCATGAAGCATCGCTGCTTTTTCAATCGTCTCAATAAATTTGTCCGTAATCTCATGCTCAAATTTAGGAAGGAGCTGTAAGCCCTGTGCCATTACCCTGCTGTTATAGCCAACATTTGCCATATGTGCGCCAAGCTTTTCATCACGCTTTCCCATGAGCTTTACAAGGGACATTAAAACATTTTCCTGTGCCTGCTCTAGCTGTTTTTTCTGCTCGTCAACAAGCTTATGCATCATGCGGTTATAATCGCCCATCTGCTGTTTTAGCTGATAGTTGGTAACATGGTTTTTGACACGCATAATAACCTCAATACTGTCAAAGGGCTTCGGTATAAAATCAACCGCTCCCGTTGAGAATGCCTGTTCCTTTTCGCTTGTCGTGTCAAGCACTGTTATAAATACAAAGGGAATATCCCTTGTCTTCGGATTATTTTTAAGCATCCGGCAAAACTCCATGCCGTCTATCTCCGGCATAGAAAGATCCGACAAAACAAGTGACGGTTTATTTACCTTAATTAGCTCCAAGGCATCATGGACATTTGTGGCACAAATTGTATCATAGCCTCCACTTTGAAGAATGTTATCCAAAATAGCCACATTCATGTCAATATCGTCGACTATAAGTATTTTAGGTGTCTCATCGTCAATGTGTTTTCTTTCCATATCAAGACTCCTTTTCATCAAGCCCTGTGATGAGAGCGTTTTTCAAATTGTCATATGCTGCCATGCTTCTATCATAATTTGCTTTTCTGATTGCCATTTCCATGCGGAGTACATGTTTCTTTATGTCCTCTCCTGCGCCCTCCACAAGTGCCTTAACCGTAGATGCAAGAACCTCCGCCTTTTCCCATGCGCCAAGCTCAATGGAAAGCACAAGCTTATCCATACGCTTTTTAAGCTCCTGCCTGTTTTCAGGCTCTCCAAACTGCATGAGACCTTCTGTATATAAATCTTCTTCATTTACATAATTATTCCAATCAGCATACGTCTGTCTCTGATTGTCCTCAGGGTTTTCGGTTGTTTTCAGCTTAATTGAAAAGGAAAATGTACTGCCCTTTCCCTTTTCGCTTTCCAAATAAATATTTCCATTCATAAGCTCAATCAACTGCTTTGTAATCACAAGACCGAGCCCTATGCCTCCAAACCGCCTTGTAATGGATGCGTCCACCTGACTAAAGTTTTGGAACAGCTTATCCTGCTCCTTAGGCGAAATTCCGATACCGGTATCTTTCACCATAAAAAAAAGCTCAACCTCATCATTTACCTGCATTGTCTTGTTTATTGCAAGGCTGACATATCCAACCGTCGTAAACTTTACTGCATTAGATAAAAGATTGTTCAGTATCTGTCCGATTCTGAGCTCGTCGCCAATCATAAACCTAGGAATCTGCTCATCGATACTGACATTCAGTCTAAGCTCCTTACGGTTTATCTCCATGCTGTGCGTGGCTATTACCTTTTCCATCAGCTCATAAAAATCAAATTCTGTTTCATCTATCGTAAATTTACCTGTTTCAATCTTTGCATAATCCAAAACGTCATTGATAAGGGAAAGCATATTTTCACAGCAATGCAATATAACATCCAGCATCTTTTTTTGCTGCGGGTCTTCTATCTCCTCACGAAGCGCTAACGCCTGCCCCTTGATGCCATTGACAGGAGTTCTAAGCTCATGTGTGACATTGGCAGTAAACTGATTTCTGCCTCTGTTGCTTTCTTCCTCGTCTTCCTTCAGCTTTCTCACTCTTTTGTTTATGCTGGCAGTAATATCCTCCGCCATAATTATGTATGTATCAGGTATATCGGTCGTAATAACACGTACATTAACAGAGAAACAAGAGTTGTTTTTCCGATACATGGCAAGCTCCTTATTTCCCTTTTCAATACCATCTAAAAATGTGTCACAGGCTGCAAAATCCTGTCTGAAGATTCGAGGCATACCGCATGCTAAAAGCTCGTCATTGCCATATTCAAGCTTATCCTCTGCCGTTCGGTTTCCATACAGAATTTTACCATCTTTATCGAAAACAAGAATAAGCTCAATTGCTTCATTTGCAATTTGTGAATTTAACCATCCAAGCTCCATATCGCAATGCCTCCATGCATGTACCTTAAAGTGTTATTTCCACCCCTAAATAATACAATTTTTTATTTTATTTGTCAACGGCACATTGCTTTAAAAAGGGGGTTCAACAAAAAAATTCTATTCATCAAAATGTGCCCTTACACCGCTTCCTGCAACTAATAGAAACGCACATATCACGTCAATGATGCCTTCTGCCAAATAAAACCACTGATGTCCTGTAATATTTCCCACAACATGTATGAGAAAAATAACAACGAGATATGCCGCCGTAATGAAATTGAAGTACTTAACTCCCACAATGAGCGTAAAAGCAAGCACGACACTGACAGCAAGCGTAATTACATTTCCAAGTCCAAAGCCCATAACAAGATTAATGATACTCTTTACTACCATGTAGCCGCCTATGACGATACATGTATTTTTTCCTGAATTTGTGTTTTCCATATGTACCTCCATGTGTTGAACAGACTGCAAATTTATTTATATATTATATTCACTGTTGCATAGAATATCAAGATGGAGATTAAAAAAAATCACACGAAAAACAACTACAAACGGCTCACTAGTGGATAGTATATACTTCTATGCTATGCAAAAAACGTATTTTTACACACCTATATATAGAAGTATATACTATCCACTAGTGAGCCATGTGATGTAGTACGACAATTTTTATTCGTTTGCCTTCAGGCTTGTTACCATGTCTATCGTTTTTACTTTTCTTGCAAGCATCATATTTACAATATAGGTAACGATAAATGTACCCACAGCTCCCACTATGTATGTAACAGGGTTTATATGCACCAGCATATCAAAGTTGTCACCGATTGCCATTTTATATATAAGTACCGTCATCATATAGCCAAACGGCATTCCAAGTATAATTGCGGCAATTCCAATCCATATGTTCTGCATGACATATATTTTCTTTATCTTTTTCGCCCGAAAGCCCAGCACCTTCATTGTTGCAAACTGATACTGTTTTTCAGAGAAGGAGAGTATACCGAGATTGTATATGATTACCACGGCAAGTATCACAGATACTATAATTAATAATACAACCATTTTATTCACCATACCAATCATGGACAGCGTTCCCGTTTTTAACTCCGCCTTATTTTGAATGATAGATACGCCAGGTATACTTTTTACACCGCTAAGGTCGGCATTTGTGTAAACGGCATCAGGGTTGTAGTCGATGCCAAGCTCCTTTGCATATGCTCTTGTCATACCAAAGCTTTGTCCCTGGGGCTCCTTGTAGGTACCGGCAATTTCCGTCTTATATTCCTTGTCCTCGCCATAAACGGTCCATGTAACGGTATCGCCCTTTTTAAGTCCAAGATTATCTGCCAGCTTTTCGGAAACATATATGCCGCCATCGGATATCGTTATGTGTTGTGCCTTATGTCCCGTATACCGTACAAGATCATCGGAATCGTTTATAACAAGCCGCTGCGTGCTTTTTTCTCCGTCAGAGGAGGTATATTCGATTGCAAGGGTCATGCTTGTAGCATCCCCATATTTATCGTATATGCTCTCTAAATCCTCGTCCGATATTCCCGATTCCAGTGAAAGCTTATAGCCAAATTGATATAGCTTTTCAAATTGCCAGTCTATAAAGAAGTTCATTGTGTCCCGCATGCCAAACGCACACACAATCAGCATGGTGCAGCCGACAATTCCAGCAATTCCCGTAGCCGTTCTTCCCTTGTTTCTCTTGATGTCCCTAAGATTCCATCTGACATCGACCGGGAATTTTTTTGTGATTCCTCTCGACGGCTTCACCTCGCCAGTCTTCACCTTAGGAACCTCAAGCCGAAGTGCCTCGCTGGCAGGCTCACTCAAAACCTTGCGGCAGGTAAGATAGGTCACAAACGTAATCAGTGCCACAACCCCGCAGGCAACAATATACACAATTGGAAGTGTTTTTACCCTCATATCAGGCATTTCAAACATCTCAGCCTCCATGCTTATAAAGAAATTGCCAATTGAAATTCTGCCTAAAACAATGCCCAAAGCTGCTGCAATAAAGCTTATGAAAAAGCCATAGCTTATGTAATGCCACTGAATCTTTCTTCTTTTGATTCCCAGTGCCTTCAGCGTTCCTATCTGTGTCCGCTGTTTTTTTACAAAGCGGTGCATTGTCGTAACGACAGAAAGAATTGCAATAAACAAAAACAACAGCGTGAACACGCTTGAGTAGGTTTTTCCCTCGTCCACTTCACTTTTATACTGTGCTACGGATATGTTTGCATCTCTGTCTGTCACTGCTGTGGCTGCCTTTATTTTATTTTGGATATCCGACTTGACAGCCTCTAAGTCTGCATCATCCTCCACATCAACATAGACGTTTGTAAATATATAATGCTCCGCCGGGTCAAACTCAGGCAGAGCCATGTCAAACACCTCGTCTGTGACGTCAGTTACCGGTATATCCAGTTCTCTGGCAATTTCTTTCTTCGCCTCATCAATCATGAATTGCTGTGGAAACATATCCATTGACATATATGCAAAGCCATAGTCCTCATGGGTAGGAAATATTGCTGATTCATCCTTGATACTGTATACATGGTCGGGCGTATTGACAAGTCCCAATATTTTTCCTGTGATTTCATAGTCATTATATGTAAGCGTAATTTCATCGCCAACCTTAACCCCTATATTTTCCGCAAGATAGCTGTCAAACCAAAAGCCCTTTTTGTCAGGGGCAAAGCTCTCGCCGTCCACCACATGCATAACTGATATTTCGTTTGTTTCTATAAAGTTCGCTTCGATGTCAACATTGTCAAAACCATTTAAGCTCGTATTGACTACAAGTGCCCGCTCTGCATTTTTCACGCCGTCAAGCTCACGGATTTCCTTCATGGCATCATCGTCGAAGTTTTCTCCCATAAGCCACAGGTCCTGAAGGTTATTTTTTTCATAATATCGGTTTGCACTGTCCTCCATACCGTCCATATAGGCATGGATTCCTGAAAAAGCAAGGACGCCGAGAAACGCCATAAGAAAAATGGTAATAAATGAGGACAGATTATTTTTTATATCCCGCATTGCCTTACGCTTTAGCATTACCACTCCACCTCCTCAATACGCTTAGGGGTTTCATTTTGGACAACGGATTTGATTTTGCCGTTTTTCACCCGTATTACTGTGTCGGCAATATCGGCAAAAAGGCTGTTATGGGTTACAATAATAACCGTGTTCCCTTCATTTTTGCACTGCTCCATAAGAAGCTTTAATACATCCACACCCGTTGCTGAGTCAAGGGCTCCCGTAGGCTCATCACAAAGAAGCACCTTTGGATTTTTTGCAACTGCCCTTGCAATGGAAACTCTTTGCTGCTCGCCGCCTGAAAGCTGGTTCGGAAATTTATTTTCGTGCTCGGAAAGTCCGACCTTTTCGAGTGCTATATGGGAATCTATGGGATTTTCCACGATATCCTTTACAAGCTCCACATTTTCCAAAACCGTAAGCGTCGGGAGAATGTTATAAAACTGGAATATAAATCCAACGGAGCCTGCACGGTAATCGCTTAATTTATCCTCCGAATATCCTGATATATCCTCACCATCCACAATGACCTGTCCTGCTGTAGGAATATCCATTCCTCCGATAAGGTTAAGCAGTGTGGATTTACCTGCACCCGAAGGACCTAAAATTACCACAAACTTTCCCTTCTCAATTTCAAGGTCTACACCATCTAATGCGTTAAATTCTTTTTCGCCTGTACGGTATGTTTTTTTGACATTTTTTAATTCTACGATTTTACTCATTGCAAATTCTCCTTTATCTGTTTTTTTATTTTAGTCAATTGCGAAACTTTATGTTTTGCAATTGACTATTTCGTTATCTTTTAACTTTGCGTTAGTTTTAGCTAACTTAATATTAAAAAAAAATAATGCGTCTGCACATTATGAAAGGACTGCCAACCAAGAGTAGTTGATAGCCCTTTTAGTATATCAAACTTGCGGTTAGTTGTCAATAACTGTCGTGTCACAATTTACCATCTTTAAGGTTCTGTGGCAAAAGTCTCTTTAAAGTTTCTTCTTCATCGTAAACACCCGTACCGTACACAGGAATATCGCCCTCTGCAACGTGCTTGTAGTCCTTGCCGCTGCGAACATCAACAATCTCCCCCAACTTACGCTGTTCCCAAGCATTATATATAAAAAGTATAGCCATCACTGCAATAAAGTGTTTGGTATGACCTCCATAATTTTCTCTAAATTTTGTCTATCCCTATACTCCTTATTTAATTTATTTTTCGAGTATTTCAAATAACTTCCATTCGTCTTTTCAACTAGCAATGCTGTAAAAAATCTCTCCCAGCTCATATATTTTTCACTGTCAATATAATCACTTGGATTTTCTAAAATATTGGTTATTATCTTATCATTAAATATATTCGATTTTAATATAAGCCACTCAAAGGACTCGGGTAAATATAACAATATTCCCTTTGAGTACTGCATCAATTTCATAATTTGGTCTATTTCCGAGCCAAACGCCGCCCCGTCAGCAATTACGATAATATTTTTGTCCTTATTTTGCTGTAAGCAGTCAAATATTTTTGTCTTTCCTCCTGCACTGAAAACATCCCAATCATACCCCTTTGAAACTTCCTCAAAAAATTCATAGCCAGAATTAGAATCCTCAACCAACACAAGTGATGGTTCAAAAGACTTCCCTGTCAAATCACCGTAAATACGATAAAATTCGTTGTATGTTTTTTTCAAAGCCCCATATTTGCCCGATGTTTTTATACCGTAAATTTCATCCACACTATAAGGAAGATTCGGAAGCTTCTCACGAGTAACAATTACATAGTAGTTATCAGAATTCTTGACCATCTCAGAAAACTCATTTGATGATATAAAGCTATTCCCTTCATCAATAAATACTATTGTATCATGCATTTGCTCTAATAATATTTCCCACTGTTTTCCTTCCAAGGTCATACATTTTTTGTCACAAGACAGCGACACACCACTCTGCTCCCCATTTTCATAGTACTCACGTATCATATCAACCAAGGTGGTTTTTCCCGTTGCACTATCCCCTTTAATGACGGTTATATTTCGGCATATTTCAAACCTGTATTGAACAAAATTGTTTGATATTGTTATTTTATGCTTTCCTCTCACCAAAACGCCTCCTATAAACACTTTCCGGCAATCGAAATTAATTCTTCCATCGTGTGAACATCTTGATTTGTGTTAAGTACCTCCAGCGAAAAATTTTCCGATCCAAAATCCATTATATGTCTTAAATTAATTGTAACATCTTTCATTTCGCCAATTTTTAAAAGCCATTTTGCACAATTGTCACCACAATTTGACGCATTAAATATCTTATCAGATACCTTATATATCAAAATTAAAGTTTTCACTCCTCCTGAAAGTTCCTTTGGAGATATTGCTCCCAAAACAGGACTTTCAATCAAATGTGGTCCGACAACCTTTGATTTATCTACATCCTCAATCATTTTTTTAGAAAAATCATCTGTCAGCCATTCATCCAAATAACTATTTTTAAAATATACGGATGTATTATATACAACATCATCCATATCGCCAAAATATATCTTTAACATTTCACTTTCCTCCTAAACAAACATGTTTTGCAACATAAATTTTTTTATCATTTTCAACTTTTCCAACTTACGCTGTTCCCAAACTTCAGTAAATCCTGCAAATCTAATGGCAGGTACTTTCTTATTTTTATCCATATTATTTACCCATAGCCTTTGCCTGGTTGCAATCTTATATGTTTTCAGATTTCAGCTTGTACAATATGCCCAAAATTTAATTCATCTTTATAAAGGTCATACACATACGCTGAGCTTTGTGCGTATAATCCCGTTTCTGTATTTTGAAGTTTATCAAAAACCTCAGAATGATAAAATTGGTTCATTGCATCATCATACTCTATGCCCTTATCAATTGTAATCATTTCAATAATATCTTGTATTACAAATTCAATTAGTTGCTCTTGTTTGCTCATTTTAGCCATCCTTTCAGCTTGTTCCTTTATATCCGTTAAATAAAATCCTATACCAAAATCCTTGTAAGGTCTACACATTGCAAGATTAATATTGTCAATTTTCGTGTTACTCCCATGATACAATTTCATAGCGTCCCTCCATTTCTTTTACATAAATAGCCAACATCTTCTAATATTGTATCAAAAGGCAACGTATGTTCCGCTTCGTAATTTTTCTTTATAAATTCAATACCTTTAAACTGAAATAAATATTGAAATGCCTCCTTAACGCTAAGATTATGCTTTTGTGCAAATTCGTTTACAACGGAAACTGTAAAATTAATCACTTTTTTTTGTTCTTCCATATAGAGTATCTCCTCATCACCAAACAAATCTTTCTTTTGACATAAACCCCTTAATATTTTCAACTTTTCCGCTTACAGTATCTAAGCATTATCTTGTTGTTTTAACGATTTATCCATTATTAATACTACATTTAAAATTATATCATCAAATACGTATCTTTTCCATTCATTTGTTATGTTTGCTTTCAGCATTTGACATTTTCCACATTGCATTTTAATATAAATACCATTATATCACGCATAATTTCACAGAACTCGACAGGAGATGCAATACCATTGATAGGAATATTAACCATAAATATATTGTAGTAGGAGGATACAAAATGAGCGAAAAAATCCTTTTGGTGGACGACGAAAAGGAAATTGCCGACCTTATGGAGGTTTATCTGACAAATGACGGCTACACGGTACACAAATTTTACAACGGAACAGACGCATTAAACTGTATTGCCGAGGTTGAATTTGATTTGGCAATTTTGGACGTTATGATTCCCGATGTTGACGGCTTTCACATTTTGCAGAAAATAAGGGAACATTATTTTTATCCTGTTATCATGCTTACAGCCAAGGTTACGGACAACGACAAGATAATGGGGCTTACGCTGGGTGCTGACGATTATATTACAAAGCCCTTCAATCCGCTTGAGGCAGTTGCGCGGGTAAAAACACAGCTACGGCGGTACAAAAAATATAATGTAAGCTTCCCTGTCCAGGCTGATACTGCCGAGGTATGTGACATAAGAGGGCTTTTGTTAAACAAGGAAAGCCACAAATGCTATCTCTATGAGCAGGAGCTTCACCTTACGCCAATTGAATTTTCTATCCTTTGGTATCTCTGCGAAAATCAGGGCAGAGTTATTTCCTCCGAGGAGCTGTTCGAGGCTATGTGGGGCGAAAAATATTTTGACAGCAATAATACGGTCATGGTGCATATCAGAAGACTGCGGGAAAAAATGAACGACACGTCAAAAAATAAAAAATTTATAAAAACGGTATGGGGAGTGGGATATACAATTGAAAAATAAAAAAAAGAAAAACAAGGATTTTAATCAAATCAAAACAAAAATATTCTTTCAGACAGTTTTCATGCTGCTTGGCGCAATCCTATTTGTTTGGATTTTGTACAATAATTTTATTTACGCAAAATTCGGAAACTGGTTTATATATGTGCTTGAACATGTTTTTAAATTTGACTATCTTACCGCCCTCAATATTTACCACAACCATGTGCAAATATACGCCGGCACAATCATTTCCCTTACGATAGCTGCATTATTTTTTATAATCTTTCATTTTTACCTGAAATCCTTTACAAAATATTTTGAGGAAATCCATAGGGGAATCGATGCGCTTGCAAAGGAGTCGGAGGAGGATGTTGTGCTTTTGCCTGAGCTTGCCTCCACAGAAAAAAAGATAAATGCCATACGGCACACCCTTTCAACAAGAAAGCTGGATGCGCAGCTTGCAAATCAACGCAAGGATGACCTTGTCATGTATCTTGCCCATGATTTAAAAACACCCCTTTCCTCTGTCATAGGGTATCTGACGCTTTTACGGGATGAGCCTGCGATTTCGGAAGAAACACGAAAAAAGTACCTGTCCATAACCTTAGACAAGGCAGAGCGTCTTGAGGATTTAATCAATGAGTTTTTTGAAATTACAAGATTTAACCTGTCAAACATTTCCCTTGAATACGGTAAAATAAATCTGACAAGAATGTTGGAGCAGCTTGTATTTGAATTTAATCCTATGCTTGCAGACAAAAATATTACATGCAGCCTTGATGCAGAGACGGACATTATGTTATCCTGCGACGCCGACAAGCTGCAAAGGGTTTTCGATAACATCTTAAGAAACGCCGTTAATTACAGCTACGAAAATTCCAAGATAACGGTAAGCCTAAAGACAGAGACAGACCATGTATCCATCAGCTTTTCCAACGAGGGAAATACAATCCCTGCCGATAAGCTGGAACGGATATTTGAACAATTTTACCGTCTTGATACGGCAAGGAACTCAAGCAGTGGCGGCACAGGGCTCGGACTTGCCATTGCAAAGCATATTGTTGAGCTTCATAAGGGAACCATAACTGCAACGAGCGCAGATAACATTACCTGCTTTGAGGTCGTTCTTCCCCTTCCGTAAGAAAATTGTAAGAAATTGCATATAAATTTGTAAGCTGTCTATAATAAAAAACAAAAACATCAATCGCCTTGTTTCTGTACAATCAGTACATGACAAGGCGATTTTTATTGCTACAAACGAAATATACCTGTATGCCACAAGGCAAAATCATTACCAAAAAGGAGACACCAACTATGAGTAACACAAAGAAAAGAAAAAACCAATCCCGCATTTTAAGGCAGACACTTATTATTTTGTGCTTTGTCATTGCCGCTTCTTTCCTTCTTCTTATCAACCTGCTTGGGAAATCAGATAAAAATGCATCATATACCACTGTATTTTCCGAGGGCAGCGACAAGACGATAACAGGCGAAATTGTTTTGGAAGCCCAAAACTCCACAGGGCAAAATCCAAATGATGATTTTCAGAATAATGATTGGATGCTTATTTTAGTAAACAGTGACCATCCGCTGCCTGACAACTACGCCATAGACACAGTAACCCTTTCAAACGGACAGATAGTAGACGCACGCATGTACCCTTATCTGCAGGAAATGTTTGATGATATGCGGGCAGAGGGCATTTATCCTGAGGTTGTTTCAGGCTGGCGCACATACGAAAAGCAGCAGCAGTTAATGGACGAAAAAATACAGGAATATGTTGCGGAGGGATATTCCGACGAGGAAGCAAAGGAAAAGGCAGAGGAATGGGTTGCCATTCCAGGCACAAGCGAGCATCAGCTCGGACTTGCAGTTGATATCAATGCAGACGGCGTAAACTCATACGGATATGAGGTTTACGACTGGCTGTTTGAAAATGCATGGAAATATGGATTTGTAAAACGCTATCCCGAAGATAAAACAGAAATCACAGGCATCATAAATGAACCATGGCACTACCGCTATGTGGGTTACGATGCAGCAAAGGAAATGACGGAGCATAACCTTTGCCTTGAGGAATACGTAAAGACGCTGCCGCACTAAGCACGCAGCTTCCCTACAACCTATCCAGCAACCCTTCCAGTCCTTCCTCCTCATATATTTCCTTGTAATACAGAACCTCATCCTTAATCAGCCCATCTATGACCTTCATTCCAAGCAGCTCCACAGGCGCCTTATCATCGGTCATAATATAGCTGCCTGCCTCATATGCAACAAGGCTTCCCTCCAGCTTTTGTTCCATAAAATTCTTCAATTCGCCCTGCAATGCATCATCCGATGATAATGCCTCCACCTCGTCATAAAAGATTTCTATCATAGCCTCATTATTGGAAGCAAAAAGCTGGCGGTTTGTTGAGCCTCCAATATCAACAATATAAACCTCCTCAAACACCTGCGAAATGGTATCTTGAAGATGCTGATTGATATCGCCCTCACTGTTGCTTCTCATATTCATATTTACAACCATAACCCCGTCAGGCGTAAGATGTTCTTTTACAAGCGTAAAAAATTCAACTGATGACATCTGAAATGGGATTGTAATATCCTGATAAGCGTCCACCATGATAACGTCATAGCTCTCATCAATTACATTTAGGTAAGCTCTGCCATCATAGGTTGTAACCTGTACATGCTCAGGCAGCTCAAAATACTCTCTTGCAAGCTTTGTTATTTTTTCATCAATCTCAACTCCCGTACAGACAACGTCATCATAGTATCTGCTGCACTGGGTTGCATAGGTTCCCGTCCCCATGCCAAGAATGAGAATTTTCATGCCGTCCTTTTTTGACAGTCCTGCCATAAGGGGAGCTGCCATTGCGTAATCATAGTACATGCCTGTAAGCCGCTCCTCCTTGACATAAATAGACTGTATGCCAATAAGAACATTTGTAGAAAGATACACCTTCTCATCAGTTTCCTTAACCTGAAGATAATTGTATATGGACTCTCCCTCATAGGTCAAATCCTTTTCCCAAAATGCAAAGCTGTCCGATGAACCAAAAATGCAGCTTATAATAAGAACCACAACCGAAACGGCAGACTTAACCTTCCCTGCCCTGCAGCTTACAAAATATATAATTCCAAGGAGCATAAGCACGCCTGAAAATATAAGAAATGTAATGGACGTTCCCACCGCAGGTATGGTTACAAAGGTCGGCAGGAATGTTCCAATGATGCTTCCAATTGTGTTAAACGCCCCAAGGTTACCCACAACCTTCCCGCTTTCCTCAAGGCTTTCCACTGAATATTTTGCAAGGGACGGCGTGACCGTTCCAAGAAGAAAAAGTGGAAATACAAATATAACCATGCAGGCACAAAACGCCGCCCATATGAGAAAGTTGTTATTAACCGTAAAAACAAGAAGTGCCGAGATACCCAAAATAATATATTTCCCCACAAAGGGAATCAGTGCAATCCATACGGCTGCAATTAAAATTCTGCCGTAAAGCTTATCGGGATTTGGATTTTTGTCTGCACTTCTTCCGCCGTATATATTGCCAAGCGCCATTGCAATCATGATTGTTCCGATAATAATTGTCCAAACAATTTGCGAGGAGCTGAAATACGGTGCAAGAAGCCTGCTTGCCCCAAGCTCCACAGCCATTACGGACATTCCTGCAAAAAATTCCGTAAGGTACAAAAACACCTTATTTTTTAATATTCTTTTTTCACTCATAACAGCTTTCCTTTTCATGAAATTTTTATTTATCAATAATTTTTCGTTTATGGCAATAACAAATCAGCTTTTGCCCCGCGATACTTTTATTCTATGGATTTAAGTGACTCTGCCATATCAATAGCCTCAAGCTTCCTTCTCATAATCATATCCACTATTACCAAAAACAGAAGCACCATGATTACGCCTATGACATAGCTTACAGGCAGTATGGTTATCTTGAAGGATATAAGGTCAATTTTAATTTGGGAAATGACGAACGCATGAAGCCATTTTCCAAGCGGCAGCCCAACAATAATTCCAAGTATGGTGAGGACAAGGTTTTCCCTAAATACATAAGCGCCCGTCTCACCCGAATAAAAGCCTAATACCTTTATTGTTGCAATTTCCCTTACACGCTCCGTTATGTTAATATTACTCAGATTAATAAGCACAATGAGCGCAAGCGCAGCAGCACAGCCAATTATAAGCCATACAATTGAATCAAGCATTTTCATCATATTGGCTATCCTGTCCTTTAATGCGGCAACCACATTCACATTCATAATGCCGTCTATATCCGTAAGCGTTGCTCCAGCCTCATATGGGTCTGCCTCCTCCGAAAGATTAATAAACATGGAATTCGGCTCATATTCCGCATTAAAAAAGTCGCTATAAGTTTCAGGCGTTACGTATGCATAATGCCACACATAGTTTTCAAATATATCGGAAACCGTAAGCTCGGTCTTTCTTCCGTCATTATCCGTAAGCGTAAATACATCTCCCACCTTTACGCCTGCCATCTCAGCAAGCCCATTAGAAAGCATGACCTCTCCATACTCCGGATATTCCACCTTTTTTCCGTTTCTATGAAAATCGACAAAGCCGGCAAGGCTGTCTCCGTCAGCAGCAGTAAGGTATACCGTCTTCGATACGTCATCCGCACGGTATTCCATTGAGGTTTTATAGATTTCCGTTGACGTGCTTATCGCAGTCCCAAGCTGCTTTTCAATTTCATCTCTTGAAGCATCGTCCACAATCCCCGAAAACGTTGCGTCTATGTCAAAAATTTCTATCTCATCATACTGAAATGCCGCGATATTTGAAATGGAATCCTTTAGTCCAAGTCCCGTCATAACAAGCGCCATGCACCCTGCAATTCCTATAATCATCATAAACATACGCTTTTTAAATCTGAATACATTTCTTGCAGTAACCTTGTGAAGAAATTTCATATGCTTCCAAATGAAATTCATCTTTTCAAGCAGTATTCTTTTTCCTGCGGCAGGCGCCTTCGGTCTTATCAGCTCAGCAGGCATACATCTAAGCTCATTTTTGCAGGCAAGGTATGTTGTGCCCGCCGAACAAAGAAACGCCACAATCAGGGAAAGTATAAGCATCGTTCCCGAGAAATAATATTTAATTTCCGCAAAGCCGTACATCATATCATAGGCAAACCATATAACGTACGGAAACAAAAACGTACCGCCGAAAAAGCCTGCAATCCCGCCTATTCCCGCTGCACTTCCTGAATAAATGATGTATTTTGCAATGATGGAGGAATTACTGTAGCCAAGCGCACGAAAGGTTCCTATCTGCCCTCTTTCATCATCAATCATCCTCGCCATTGTCGTCGAACACACAAGTGCCGCAATAAGAAAGAAAAACACTGGAAATACCTTTGCCATTCCCTCAACGATTGCGGAATCATTTTTAAAGCACACGTACCCGATATTTGAATTTCTGTCAAGCACAAAGGTTTCAGGCTCAGCAAGCTCCGGCAGCTCTATTTCGCCTACAAGCCTGTCGATTTCCTTATCGATATCCTCCTGCGGAAGCTCTAATGTTCCGTCGGCAAGAAAAGCGTCTATAATAGACTCCGTAAAGCCCTGCGCCATCATCTGCTCATAAAAAGCCTCCCTATAAGCGTCAGTAACCTTATCCTTAATTTCGCTGGCAGCCTCGTCATATTCAGAATTTATTTCATCAAGCAAATCCTCATATCTTGCGTTTGCAGTCTCCTTTAAACGCTCCTCGATGTAAAAGGTTTTCGCATCAATAAAATCATCATATTCCTCTGTATATATGTCATAGCTGTCCTGACATTTCAGATACAGCTCCGTATAATATTCCAAGGCAAATGCGTCAGGGAGCATGTAGACAAAGCCTCCAAGCCTTCCGTTTCCAAGGCTTGTGGTTCCTCTTTCATAGTTCAGATATACAGGAGAATACACAGTACCCACAACGGTATAGGTATTTCTTGAAAAAGCGTCCTTTATTTCATCTGAATTACTTTCATCAATGGAAATTTCCCTGCCTATCATATCCTCGCCGTAGGAATAAGCGTCAAGCACACATTCGCTTTCATCCTTTGGCAGACGTCCCGATACAAGCTTTAATCTATTTACATTTTCGGTAATGGAATTTGCCTTGATGACAGACTCATTCCCCTCAGAATCCACGTAAATAAAATCCTGACTATACGCTCCCTCGGCAGCCATTGCCGTCTCAGACATTTTCTTTACCTCATCATCAGTAAAGCCATATGTAGAAAGCAGCTTAAAATCGTACAGGCTGTGTTCCCTTATGTAATTGTTTCCCGTCGTTACCATGGCAGGCTTTGTCACCTTCAGCCCCGAAAAAAATCCTACGCCCAAAGCGATAATCGCCATAATGGCAAGATACCTTCCAAAGCTTCCTCCTACGGTACGGGTAATGTTTTTACCATATGCATTCTTCAATTTTTATCTCCAATCAAAACTCAATCCATAAATTTTAATATTTTTGAAGCAAATTAAAGTGTTTTGTTAATCCGCTTTCCCCGCATTTACCATTCAATATTTTCCACCGGAATAACGTTTTCATTTATTCTTACGGAGGAAATGTGTCCGTTTTTAACCTTGATAATTCTGTCTGCCATCGCAGTTAATGCCTGATTATGCGTAATGATAATAACTGTCATTTTATTTTTCCTGCTGCAATCCTGTAAAAGCTTTAGTACAGCCTTGCCCGTTTCATAGTCAAGGGCTCCCGTAGGCTCGTCGCACAAAAGAAGCTTCGGATTTTTGGCAAGGGCTCTTGCAATTGACACCCTCTGCTGTTCTCCTCCTGAAAGCTGTGCAGGGAAGTTGTCACGCCTGTCTGTAAGACCCACAAGCGCAAGCACTTCCTCAGGGTCCATAGGCTCCTTTGAAAGCTGTGTGGCAATTTCTATATTTTCTATTGCCGTAAGATTGGGTATCAGGTTGTAAAACTGAAATACAAAACCTATATCCTGCCTTCTGTAGGTGGCAAGCTGTTTTTTGCTAAGCGCAGACACCTTTTTATCCTCAAGATATATTTCTCCGCTTGTAAGCTTATCCATACCGCCCAATATATTTAACAGTGTTGTCTTTCCTGCGCCTGACTGTCCCACGATAACACATATCTCGCCCTTTTCAACCTCAAAGCTTGCACCTTTCAGCGCCTCCACCTTAACGTCACCACTGTGATAGGTTTTGCATACATCCTTAAATCTTACATAACTCATATTTTACCGCCTTTGCATATCTAATTTAAACCGCCAAAACAAAATCTATATGTCTGCCAAGTTTTCAATCTCGTTCCTTTAATATTAACACTACATGATTAAAATTTTATCTTACTCCTATAACTGAAATTGCTTCACCTTTTCCTTCATTATAATTTTTTACGGCATCTGCCAAGGAGTCATATTGCGTACAATCGCCAGCATTGTGAATGACATATTTTTCCTGTCCATCTAAAGTTTCTTTTGTTATACTTACAGTATGTATCATCTCTCCTAAATTGTCAGCATCATTATAGGCTGTTAAAATGTAAGTTGTATAGTTTGACTGCATTTTGTTCAATTTGGAATCTTTAATTGAACCACCATATAATATCTTTGCATCATATCCGCTTGCATCTAAAAATAGGTATAAATCAATCGGCGATGTTCCAAACTCCCCACCCAGCACAATCCCGCCTGCCTCAAAAATTGAAAGCAACATAGGAAAGTCAACCGGAGATTCTCCATTATTCAATGCCAACAGAGCATTATATGTGGCAATTACTTCACAGCTATTATATTCTGCAGTGTGGTTACCATAATAAATTATATCCAGCATTGCACTTTGGTGCTCTATATATGCATCGTTAGCATGATCATTTAAGTATGTCTCCCAGCCTGTCAAATTTGCCTGATAGTGTTCCAAAATTTCATGCTCAGGTATCGGATTAATACTTAAAAGTGATAATATTGCCAGCAAAGAGGCATCATTTACATGATTTGGCACATATTCGTACAACCACTGTTCCCAATCATATCCACCGTCAAGCCAACCCGTTCCAGCTTCCCACAATCCATTGCCTAAAATTTGAACCAAATCTAAAAACAAATTTAAAGTTTGCCGGAAGGACATTCCCAATATTTTAGCAATCAGCTTAATTCTATCCCATAAATTTTTTTCGGTTGAACGATTTTCCTTCAAATCATATGAATCCATATTGCCAAATATATTAGATTGTCTCGCAATAATTAATGCATCTTCCCGCATTATATTCATCTCCGCAGTATCATAACGGTTTGCAATTAATTTTGTTGTTTCTGCTATATCCTTTAAATTATTCTGAGTAATTTTAAGGTCGGTAATTAAATTCTCCATAGTTAACGCTAAATCTACCGACATGTGCTCAATTCCCTCCATAACATGACTTACAGATAAAATTACACTATTGACGGAAATGTCAGCAATATCACTAATCCGATTCCCACAATTTCTCAATACGTTTGTATTAACTATAAATTCCATATTTCATCTCCCTTCCATCAGTACTCAAAAAATCCCTCATACCGGGGACTATTTTCATGCTTAAAATCTCTGGAAAATACCATAATCCCATTTTCATAATCTTCAAAGTAATACACGCCCCAACAACCTTCCTTCTCATAACAACGGTTTTGCAATAAAAGCGTTCTTTGTTTCGATTCTATATTTTCCCGGTATAATGCTTCATCTGTCATAAGATATATATCAGAATTTTCAACACAAAAACTGGCGATTTGTTCCCCCTCCTTCGTTTTGTAAAGCACTTCAAAGGACTCGTCATATAAATTATATTTACATAGCAACGAGGTCTGTACAAAGTCCTGACTGGGATTTTCCCGATATCCTCCTTTCGAATATTGTGCTATAAAAAAACAGCTTCCCTGATATTCCCTCAGCATGGAAGGCGACACGCCTCCAAACTCTCCCGTATAGTCCGGTAAAAAGTCGGGTTGTCGGCTAATGCAAAATAAATTGTCTTTTTCTTTTATATAAATTTCTTTTTGGGAACAGCTAAAAGAAAAATCTTCTTTTTCTATATAAACAATTTCAAGCTCATTATCGGTCTTGGCAACAAGGGTATACCCATCATACAAATAATAAGAATATTCTCCATCCGTTCTTTCAGGCGGCAGATGTTCAAGCTCATGATTTAGCCAAATAACCCCGCAATCTGTAAACATACCTATATCCCATTGTTTTGTGGTATCATCTGCTACAATCATAAACACATTTTGACTATCTGCACTTAAGCCACAGACATTCATATGATCAAGCTCCATGACCTTCTCACCGTCATCAAATGAATATACACAAACCGTTCCATGGTTTTCTGTCTTATGATATACCAAAAATTCATCTGATGCCGCCATACAATGTAATACCTCATTATCCTTAAACTCCACCAGCATTTTTTGGGATTCATAATCATAAATTCCGCAAGAACCATTCAGATTCTGATAAATATAGCTTCCGTAGGAATTACTGCAGATATAGTGGTGTGAACATGAAGCAGATTCGGGGACAGAAAAAATATAGCAACCAACATTATAAGCTTTGGTGCATCCCGAAAGCAAACATAAAAAACAACAAAAAGCAAAAAATATTTTTTGTTTCATATCTAACCACCTCCCCCTAATACATAAATGAAAAGGCTTTCGTACCGTATCGTATTCCTTGTATATAAAGACCGATATAGCAGAAAGCTTTTCAATCAATTCAAAATTATTTAATTTCCTTAATCCATCCCTCAGGCGCTTCTATTTTGCCCATCTGAATACCCGTAAGCGTATCATAAAGCTTCTTTGTTACAGGTCCCATATCGTCCATGCCGCTTGGGAAGCAGATTTCCTTTCCGTGGTCGTCTATCCTTCCTACAGGTGAAATTACGGCTGCCGTTCCACAAAGACCGCACTCGGCAAAATCCTTAACCTCATCAAAATATACCTCTCTGTGCTCAACGGTCATACCGAGATATTTCTCAGCAACAACCATAAGTGAGCGTCTTGTAATGGAAGGAAGAATACTGTCTGACTTAGGCGTTACAAGCTTGCCATCCTTTGTTATGAAAATAAAGTTTGCTCCGCCTGTCTCCTCAACCTTCGTACGTGTAGCAGCATCAAGATACATATTTTCAGCATAGCCCTTATCATGCGCATCCACAATTGCATGAAGGCTCATTGCATAGTTAAGTCCCGCCTTGATATGTCCTGTTCCATGAGGTGCCGCTCTGTCAAAATCACTGACACGAATAACGATAGGCTTTGCACCGCCCTTAAAATAAGGACCTACAGGTGTCGTAAATACACGGAACTGATACTCATCTGCCGGCTTTACGCCGATAACCGCATTGCTTCCGAACATATAAGGTCTTATATAGAGCGTCGCTCCCGAACCAAACGGCGGAACATAGTCTGCATTTGCCTTTACGGTATCAACAACAGCCTGTACAAATCTATCCTCAGGAAACACAGGCATCTCAAGTCTTTTACATGTATCTGCCATTCTCTGTGCGTTCAGGTCAGGTCTGAAGCATACAATACGTCCGTCCTCAGTCGTATATGCCTTTAACCCCTCAAAACAAGTTTGTGCATACTGGAGAACACAGGCACATTCACTCATTGTAACCATCGGGTCATCAATAAGCGCTCCCTCGTCCCAAGCTCCGTCCTTATAATTTGATACAAATCTCTTATCCGTTTCCATGTAAGCAAAGCCTAAATTTGACCAATCAATATTTTTACTCATAATCGTATACTTCCTTTCCCTGATTGTCTCGCCTTGTATTTTCGTTTCTATGACTTATCAGATTTTCTACCCAATCTAGTTTACCACCCTAATGTTAATTGCGCAAGATTTTACTTATTTTTTATTGCCACTGCTTCAATCTCTATCAACACATCCTTCGGAAGCCTTGCCACCTCAACACAGGAACGTGCAGGGTAATTCTCCGTAAAAAATGTCGCATAAACCTCATTTACCTTTGCAAAATCATTCATATCCTTTATGAATACTGTTGTCTTTACAACTGACTGTGCATCTGAGCCTGCCTCCTCAAGCAGCGCAATCAGATTAGAGATTGCCTGACGTGCCTGCGCAGTAATATCACCGTTTTCAAGCTCTCCCGTCTCAGGTATAATCGGTATCATACCTGACGTATAAATCATATCGCCCACAACAACTGCCTGTGAATATGGTCCGATTGCCGCAGGTGCCTTTTTTGTTGAAATTATTTCCTTCATTTTTATTTCCTCCTTATTTCAATTGTTTTTTCCGTAATTTTTATTTTGCCCTCCTTGAGCAGCTTTCCAACAGCACGCTTAAAGGCATTTTTGCTGAGTCCCAGCTCTCTTTTTATAAGCTCCTTATCTGCTTTATCGTTAAAAGGAAGCACTCCCTTATAGCTTTTTATGACATCGTATACCATCTCACTGTCTGAAATCATCTGTTTATATGCCACATCATTAAGTGCAAGATCTGCTCTGCCATCCTCTCTTATATTTACAATGCGTCCCTCTACCTCATCTCCAACATAAACATTGTTGTAAATCTCATTTTCATGAATCAGACCGCTATACTTATCGTCTATGGCAACAAAGGCTCCCATTCCCTGCTTGTACTCGTATATGATGCCCTTAAAGCCTTGTCCCTTTTCGTAGCCTTCCCCGATAGGCAGAAGATGATTATACAGCTTCATGGAAACACAAAGCCTGTCGGATTTATCCGCATACATTCTCACAAGGTACTCTTTTCCTTCCTTTACCTTGGTCGTCTGCTCCTTAAAGGGAAGAAAAATATCCTTCTCAAGCCCCCAGTCCATAAATGCGCCTATATTTGTTACGCCTTTCACAACAAGCCTTTTTATCTCCCCGATTGTAATGTATGGCTCATTCACGGTTGCGATAAGCCTGTCAGAGGAATCCCTGTATATAAATACCCTTAAGGCATCGCCGATTTTTGTATCTTCAGGCACCTGTCTTTTCGGAAGCAGTACCGCATCCCTTGCATCGCCGCCTTCCTCTGCCAGATATACACCAAACTCCTTTTCTCTCACTACCTTTAAGGTATTCCATTTCCCTACTTCTATCATGTCAAACTCCATTTCCTGTAAAAACCATGCTATGGCAAATACATTTTCAAGGTAAAAAAGAGCCGATTTTCAGCTCCTTATTACTTCACATACAACCTGTACATTTATTTTTTTGCAGCCTTCAATACCTTTTGTTTAATATAAGCCGCCTCTGTATCTGATGCCTTTTCAAAACCGCACTCTGTAAGCTTATCTGCTGAATTGCTTAATGTGAAAAATGAAACTCCCTTTTCATTTTTCTGTGTATCATAACCATTATAAACATCTATAATTGCATACTTGTCCTTACTTCTCCTATCAGGATTAGGAACAATCTTTTTTATACACCAGTCCCATACAGGAGTACCAACCTCTAACTCCGCAACCTCATCGCTTGGAACCTTTTTTACATATATACTGTCCGTATCACATATCGCCCATGGTACAACGTAAATTATGCTGCTCATAGCAATCCTCCTAACCGTTTATAACATGTGAAATTCTAAACCATGATGTGCTGTTTGTCAAATATTTTAATAAAAATGTTTCTTTCATTGGTAATAATGATACATAAAAATGCAATTTACATATATAATAACAGCAAAATATAGTTTTTGTGTATTTTTTTCTTATTTTTTAAAAAAATACTTGCATTTTTTTTTCTGTTATCTTATAATATCAATTCGTAATGGGCTATCGCCAAATGGTAAGGCACTGGACTCTGACTCCAGCATTTCAAGGTTCGAATCCTTGTAGCCCAG
>JAMPFU010000022.1 GCA_023664385.1 Clostridium sp.
AAGATTGACTTGTACGGCAGTTACGAAGAATAGAAGATATGTAAGGGTTGAATGATGTAAGGTGGGAAAAACTTATTCGTAGAAATTAACTTAACCATCCCTGACTATTTTTGTTAGGATATGGTTAAGTTAAGGAATCTTTTGAGTATCTGTTGAAAATGCGGAAGCCATAGTGCGCATGAAGGAAATAGCATAAGGCAAGATGGATGCTGACTAATGGGCAAAAGACTTGAACTGATTTTGGACTAATTTGAACTAAATGTTGGACTAAATCAAAAAAAGATTAAGTTAATAGTCGTGTCAAAATAGCGTAAAAGGATATGAACTTGATAAGTATCATGAATATCTGTCGAAGGTTTCTTTCATGTGTATAATGGTGACATCCATGTCTGTTTTGGAATAACTGTTACGGTTGTTAAAATGTGAGTGGCGTAGTTTATACAGAAACTGCCGAAAGGTTCAAAATAATGTTGGTATACACCTTTTTTTCCTGAATAGTAAACCGAGATTCCCGGCAGAAAGGGAAATACAGATACAAACAGAATAAAACAGAGAAAGCGACGCTACAAAAACAGGAGGAGCAGAAATGTTCTTCCTGTTTTTATATGGGAGAAAAAATGGGAAAGCTGATACAAAAGTGGAATTTCAGGTACAAAATTTGAAGGTCGCTTTCAAAATGTGAATTTTGATTACAAAACGGGAAAGTCGGTTTGCAATCGAGCTTTTCTTTCCTTCATACAAGTAAAATTTACATGAAACAGGGTAAATATTACAGGACCCCGATTTTGATGTCAAAATTTGTTATAATATGGCAAGCTGTAGTATTAGGGAAGTGTTGCATGTTAAAAGTATACGAGACAGACACTATAACTATATCTAATAACAGGCGGTTATACCTTATATACGACAGTTTATGCAAGAGCTGTAACTTATAAAAAGGAATTTGAAAGGAGAAGGTAATTATGCAAAACGAGTATGTTGTGTTGGAGGGAAAAATTTTTGTCGTAGAGCTTTTATCATATATGGGCTCTACAAATTATGGATGGTGTATTTCAAAGCTGCCAGAGGAAATTATTGTCATGGGAACAGAAAATGTTTCTGTGGGCGGCAATTATAATACAACATTGTTGCAAAGATTTTATTTTGGAGTGGTAGCTAAAGAGGAGCAAGATGCGGATATTTCATTTACACTGAGAAACTGGTCAAATTTAGATGATGTAGCAGATAATTTTACGGCAAAGGTAAAGATTCGTAAAAGTGACTCGGAGGAATTTGCTTCTTACAGTGAGAAGGCGGCAAAAGTTATAATGCCGTATGGGCTTATGTGTCCTGATAGTGGTGTACAAAATTCCCGTCAGGATTATGGCTTGCCGTATGGTGGTATGAATTTTAATCCTTTACATGTAGCATATGGGGTACCGTGTGGTTTTAATTTGCAAAATGCTAATACGGGATATGCTTCTACATATATGGGACAGGAGGCAAATTTAAAGTATGGCTATCCATGTAGTATGCAGGAGGCAAACTTAAAGTATGGCTATCCATATAGTATGCAGGAGGCGAACTTAAAGTATGGCTATCCATGTAGTATGCAGGAGGCAAATTTAAAGTATGGCTATCCATATAGTATGCAGGAGGCAAATTTAAAGTATGGCTATCCATGTAGTGTGCAGGAGGCAAATTTAAAGTATGGCTATCCATGTAGTATGCAGGAGGCAAATTTGAAGTATGGCTATCCATATAGTATGCAGGAAGTAAACCTAAAATACGGCTATCCGTTTGGTATGCAGGATGCAAATCTAAAATATGGTTATCCATGCATGGAAAGCACAAATGAAGCACGCATATATTCAGTCCCAATTTAGGGGTTGTCAGCTCATTTGATGAAAGCAAATTTGGGATGGACTGACATTTAAAAGGAGGAAGCTTATGAAATATCAGCCAATTACTTGTGTATGGGAAGTGACAATGGGGTGCAATATGCGGTGTGGACACTGCGGTTCTTCCTGTGCAGAGCCTTTGGAGGGTGAATTAACTACGGAAGAAGCCTTAGATTTATGTGACCAGATTGCAAGCTTAGGGCTTAAGTGGGTTACATTATCAGGAGGCGAACCGCTTATTAGAAAAGATATTACGGAGCTTGTAAAAAGGTTGTCTGACAGGGGCGTTGCTGTCAATATGATTACCAATGGACTGCTTCTTGATAGAGCTATGGCTGAAAAGTTAAAAGAAAGTGGAATAGTAACACTTGCGATCAGCATTGATGGAACCAAAGAAATTCACGATGAGATTCGCAAGAACGGTGCCTTTGACAATGCAAAGAAATGCTTTCAATACATGAAAGAGCTGGGTATCAAAAGCGGAGTTGTTACAACCATTACAAATAAAAATATAGATACTCTTGGAGAGTTGAAGGAAGAACTGATTGGTATGGGCGTAAAGACGTGGCAGGTACAGATAGGTCTTCCAATGGGAAATTTGAAGGAAAAACCAGATTGGCTTCTTGCACCTGAAAGAGTTACGGATATTATAGATTTCTGCTATGAAACGGCAAAAGAGGGCAGAATAAAAATTTATCCTGCGGATTGTATCGGGTATTATACCAAAAAGGAATTAGAAGTCAAAAAAATATCGTATGAAACGGATATGGTATCTTTGTGGGATGGCTGTAATGCAGGAATCAGGGGCTTTGGGATTTTGCATGACGGAAGAATTCTCGGCTGTACATCTATTCGTGAGGAAAAATTTATTGAAAAGAAGTCCATACGGGAAAGCACACTTAAAGATATTTGGGAAAATGAAGATGCTTTTGCATGGCGCAGGAACTTTAAGAAAGCGGATTTGGATGCGAATTGTAAAAGCTGCGTCTATGGCAGTAAATGTCTGGGCGGATGTCCCAATACCCGACTTACCATGAACGGAAGTATAAACTCCGAAAACCAGTACTGTGCATACAACCTGAAGCTGAAAGAAATGAAGAAAAAACAGCAGGAAATCACAGATAAAGAGAGGCTGTTTGAAAAAGCCAAGGTCTTGCTTAAATCTGGGATTTATCAGGAAGCTGCAATCATTTTAAACCGTGTCATAGAGCTTGAACCAAATCATGAAAAGGCATTGGTTCTTAAAGCTTATGCAGAATATATGTGCGGCAACTATGAAATCTGCAAGGAGGATAATGAAAGAGCTTTGGAAATAAATGCAAGTAATGCGGATGCATTAAGCGGATATGCGATTGCACTTTACAATCTTGGGGATAAACAGGGCGGAATTGATAATATGAAAAGAGCAGTCGTACTTTCAGGTGGCAGACGGGACTTGCAGGAGGATTTAGCAGGAATGATAGCTGCGGTAAGTTAAGTCCATATTATTTGCATACCCCATATTTTGCAATGACAAACTAGATGTGGTAGTGATATAATCAATTTACATATGAAAAGTGAAACAACTAGGAGATAAAATATGTTAAAGGCTGTCATTTTTGATTTTGATTATACGTTGGGAGATACCACAGACGGTATTGTTTTAAGTGTAAATTATGCCTTGGAAAAGCTGGGTTTTGGTGGGAGAGCCGAGGCTGACATAAGAAAGACGGTTGGATTGTCGTTAAAGGATACATTTATTGCTTTAACAGGGGTGGAAAATGAGGAACAGGCAGAGGCGTTTGCCAAACATTTCAGGGAGCAGGCGGACCTTGTTATGGTGGAAAGTGCAAAGCTGTATGCCGATACCAAGGAGGTTCTTCAGCGGTTAAAGAAAGACGGGTATAAAATCAGTATCGTGACGACGAAGTTTCGTTACAGGATTGAGCATATCTTAGACAAATTTGACGCTTCCCATTTTGTTGACTTAATTGTCGGTGCCGAGGATGTCAAAATGGAAAAACCAAGTCCTGAGGGACTGCTTTTTGCAATAGACAGCTTTAAGCTGGAAAAGGACGAAATTCTTTATGTTGGGGACAGCATTGTTGACGCAAAAACTGCCGAAAATGCACAGGCAGTTTTTGCGGGTGTCCTGACGGGAACAACTACAGCGGATGAATTTAAAAGGTACAGAAATGTTTTCATAGGGGAGCGGCTGATGGATGTTTATAATTTTATTGTGAACCGGGAATATGAAACTGGCAGCACATAAATGGTTGCTTTAAGACAATCTATGGACACTTTAAATTTGTAAGTCTTAGTACGGTTATATTCGATTGTTGCATATTCGTCATTGTATGATTTTATGCTGTTTATTTAGTACAGTGGCAATCGCCTGCGGGGCACATTTATTTATCTCGTGTCCTGCGTTAGGGATAATATGTAATTCGGCTTGTGGTAGAAGCCTGCTTAATTGCTTTGATGCCTTTCGGTTTGCTTTATCCCTATCGCCGCATATAATTGTTGTGGGACATGTAATGTTATTCAGGTTGTTGGAAAAATCCAGTTGTCTCATGGAATGTGATAATTGGATGATATTGTTTTTTGTCATTCCCATATTTTCAAACACCTTCTTTGGCATACAGCGAAATAAAACATTCTGAAAATCTATCAGCCGACTTGGAACCTTGTATTGTACCCCGATTAATATGAGTGATGCTACGTTGTCCCCGTGTCGGATGGTATAATCCAGTGCAAGCAGTGCACCGAGAGAAAGCCCGCAGAGGCAAAGCGGCTGTGTTGTGGACGCATACCGTTTCTCAAGCTCTGACAGTATGTGAGAATAAGTAATGTGTTCTTTTGCAGGAGAAAAAAGCCAAGGGCAGTCAATATCTGAAAATGAAGCTTGACTGATTACAGCCTGCCAGTCCTGTGGGGTCTGTCCTAAACCGTGTAAAAGAATCGTTTTCATGTTTATGCTTCCTCCTTTTTGTGGCAGGAAAGCCAGTCAAGACCAAAGCAGACGAGAGATAATGCAAAGGTAATCACGCTGTTGAATATGTCCGAAGTAAAGTCTGTCTGATTTTTCGGGATAAGTGCAACTGAAATATGGGTGATGACAATTGCAACAGGGATAATCACCAGTAAGGTAAAGCCGAGTGCTCTCCACAAATGTGTGCTGCATTTGCAGAAAATGCCATATATTATCCAAATTGTAGCAATTGTGACAAGCGAAATGCAGGCACCTAAGGTGAAAATCACTGGTTTGTGTAAAAGAAATGCAAGTCCTGCCAATAGAGGAATTGGAACAATGCTGACTACAAGTAAGGTTTTCTGAACGAGCCTTGTTTTTGCAATGAAAGCAGGAAGCATCATAAACCATGCTGCGGTAATTGACAAAGTGGCAATGATTGACCATGATAATCCACTGCCTGTAAAATAATCGCAAATCAGGCATACACAAATGGCAATCAGCATTGACACGGACAGAATTGTCAAAATAATGCGTTTTGCTTTTTCAGATATCGGATGGGTTCGTTTTTTTAATTGCGGTTCATGGGCTTCCATGATTTCATTTTTGATAAGATAATCAGTGGAAACATTGAAAATGTTACTGAGAGCAACGATAAAATCCAAATCAGGATTCGATTGCCCGAGCTCCCATTTTGAAATGGTCTGTCTTGTTACATTTACCAGTTCGGCGAGTGCTTCCTGTGAAAGACCTTTTTGTTTTCTTAAATTTTGTATTTTTGCTCCAAGTGTCATATTGGCTCCTCCCATTCTTGTTTATTTTGAAAATAGTATAGCAGACAAGAGATTTTGTTTCTACCAACTTAAGCTGGAAATACCGCAATGAATTGTTGCAAAGGGCTTTTCTGTTTTAAATACAGATTATAAAACCTGTAAATTAGTATCAACTTAAATGGTACGATAAGTTGTACAATAAATGTAAGGTAAGCGAAAAATATGCTGAAAACTCGATACATTGACGTACTAAAATAAATATTATATAATTTACTCTATGGTAGCTCTGAGGTCGTACAATGTCGGAGCTAATTGCTTTTGAATAAAATTAAGAAACCATACGAACCGCGTGGGGGGGGTAGAACGCATACTGTAAATCGAAGGGGTAACGTAAATTCTAGAGCAAAAAATCTATATTGGAAAGGAATATGAAAAGCAAATGAAGATGAGAACAAAAATTCTTACCATGGTAATAATACCACTATTTTTGTTGGGTGTTGTTACAATCGTAGTCAGTAATCTTCGTATCAATGATGTAGTGACGTCCAGTATTAAAAATGGTTTGCGGGGAGCAGCAGTTTCGACTAGAGATACAATCACTTATTCTGACGAAGGTAAGTTTCATGTAGACGAAAATGGAAATCTCTATAAGGGAGAAACCAACATTACGGAAAACAACCAAATTGCAGACAATATTCAGGAAGCGACACAGATGGATATAACAGTTTTCTATGGAGATACCCGTTATATGACATCCATCTGTAATGAGGATGGAAGCCGTGTTTTGGGAACGAAAGCAGGAGATGCCGTAATAAAGACGGTTTTGGAAAATGGGAAAGAATATTTTTCAAAAGATGTTGATGTTTTGGGACAGAAATATTATGGCTATTATGTGCCAATGTATGAAGGCGATGAAATTGTAGGTATGATTTTTGCAGGAATGCCACAAAAGGATGCAAGGGCACAAATTATGCAGATTATCTCAGCCATAATTGGTATCATTGCGGTCATGGGTGTTATTTGTATCGTTCTTTTAATTTTGGAAATCAACAAGCTTGTCCGGGCGCTTCATAAGGGCTCTGAGGCATTGGATCAGGTGGCAGAAGGACAATTAAATATTGTATTGGATGAAGCAGTGGTTCAAAGACCAGATGAAATCGGTCAGATTACACGTGCAATTGCAAAGCTGAAGGAAAGTCAGACTGCAATTATTCGGACGATGAAAGAGCAAAGCAATTCATTGAATATGACATCTGAATACTTAAACCAAAAGACAAAAGATGCAACAACAGCCGTATCACAGGTAGAAAAAGCGGTTGAGGAGGTTGCGCAGGGAGCGACAAGTCAGGCGGAAGAAACCCAGTCGGCTTCTGACAATGTGGTTTATATGGGAGATATGGTTGAAGAAACAGCAAAAGAAGTTGAAACCATGTATGAAAATACGCAAGAAATGCAGACGCTTGGACAGGAAGCATTTAATACACTGCATGAGTTAAAGGATATCAATGCACAAGCAACGGAATCCATTGAGGTAATCTATGAGCAGACCAATATGACAAATGAGTCCGCTCAAAAAATCAAGGAGGCAACTGCTTTGATTACATCAATTGCATCAGAGACAAACCTGTTATCCCTGAATGCATCCATAGAGGCAGCAAGAGCCGGAGAACAAGGCAGAGGCTTTGCAGTGGTGGCAACTCAAATTCAACAGTTAGCGGAACAGTCTAATGCTTCGGCAAGTCAGATTGAGGAAATTATTTCTTACTTAATTAATGATTCTGATAAAGCCGTAAAAACAATGGATGTTGTGAAGGATATTATGAATAGGCAAAATGAAAATATGGTTCAGATGAACGTACGATTCCAAAAAGTAATTACTGGAATTGAGGAATCCCTAAAATCTATGAACCGCATTTCAGAAAAAACAAAAAATTTGGATGACGCAAGGGTAACTGTAGTTGATACCGTCCAAAGCCTGACGGCGATTGCAGAGGAAAATGCAGCCAGCACGGAAGAAACCTTTGCTTCCATGATAGAAATTAACAATATCATTACCAGTATTTCAGAGAAAGCGGATGAATTAAAGCAAATAGCAAGTGAGATTGATGAGAGTATGGAGATATTTAATCTTTAATGGGAAAATAGTGCTCATGCTTGGCAATCCACCAAAGTAAACTCAAGGTAAACAAAAGAATAAAAAAACTTTACGAAAGTGATACTCCGGCTTACTAAAATAAAATAATCAAATTTTATTTAGGCAACTTGGAGGAACGTCAATGTCGGAGTTTATCACTTTTGAAAAGGTTGGGAAAACATATAAAGTTGGAGAGGTAGAAATTCATGCACTGAAAAATGTTGAATTTACGATAAAGCAGGGAGAAATCTGCGTGATTGTCGGTGCATCGGGAGCAGGAAAAACAACAATTTTAAATATTCTGGGCGGTATGGATACCGTGTCTGAAGGGTCGGTTTGGCTTGATGGACAGGAAATTTCTGCATACAATGAAAGACAGATTACTACATATCGGCGTTATGATATTGGATTTGTTTTTCAATTCTACAATTTGATTCCAAATTTAACAGCACTGGAAAATGTAGAGTTAGCCGTGCAAATTTGCAGGGAGCATTTAGATCCAATGGAAGTGATTGCGGAGGTAGGTCTTGCAGAACGGAAAGATAATTTCCCGGCACAGCTTTCAGGCGGCGAACAGCAACGTGTGGCTATTGCACGTGCGTTGGCTAAAAAACCAAAGCTGCTTCTTTGTGATGAACCAACAGGTGCATTGGATTATAATACAGGAAAAGCAATTCTGAAATTACTGCAGGATACCTGCCGCAAAATAGGTATGACTGTGTTGATTGTTACCCATAATTCTGCCCTTTGTGACATGGCAGACCGCGTCATTCGTGTCAAAAGTGGGACGATAGAATCCATTTTAACGAATCCGTCACCTAAGCCTATAGAGCAGATTGAGTGGTGATATGATGGGTGCATTTTTAAAATCTACAGTTCGTGAAATCAAAAACAGTTTAACCCGTTATTTGGCTATTTTTATAATTATAGGGCTGGGTGTAGGATTTTTTGCGGGGCTTCGTGCCTGTCGCCCTGCACTTACCGAAACGGTGAATCAATATTTTGAAACACAAAATTTTTATGATTTTCGGTGTGTGTCCTCTATTGGATTTTCTAAAGACAGCGTTGCCGCATTTTCAGATAATGAACATATCCTAAATGTCGAAGGGGCATTATATGAGGATGCTCTCATTTCAATAGATGGAAATGATATGACAGTCAGGCTTCATTCTGCTGCAAATAGCGTCAATACACCATATCTTGTATCGGGCAGGCTGCCTGAAACGGAAAATGAGTGTGTCGTGGACGCTGATTGCTTTGATGAAGATATCATAGGTAAAACAATTATCCTATCAGATGAAAATAGTGATGAGACAGCATCTGGTTTTAACAGAGAGTCTTTTTTAGTTGTCGGACGGGTGACAACACCATTATACATTAGTGCTGACCGTGGGACGACTTCGGTTGGTGACGGAAAAATTGCGGCATTTATTTTCATAGATGAAGCCTGCTTTACGGCAGAATATTATAAGGAGCTTTATGTATCACTCGGTGATAAGGGGGCAGCATATAGCGACGAATACGATAAATGGATTGCGGAAGAAAAGGATTCCGTGACTAAGTTGGCAAATCAGGAGGCACAGCGAAGATATAAACAGATACTGTCTGAAATTGAGGCGTCTTTTGCAGATTATGGCATGGCACAAAAAGCAGCAGATTCTGTAGCTGAACCCATTGTTTTTGTAATGACGAGAGAGGATAATGCAGGATATGCTTCTTTTGAGCAGGATTCATGTATTATTGAAAATATTTCGGTTGTATTTCCAGCGTTCTTCTTTTTGGTTGCAGCATTGGTTTGTGTAACGACAATGACAAGGATGATTGACGAGCAGAGAACACAAATTGGTGTGTTTAAGGCAATGGGATACGGTAAATGGAAAATATGCTCTAAATATCTTTTTTATGCCGGTTCTGCAGGACTGGCAGGAAGTATCTTTGGGTTTTTTATTGGCACAATTCTGATACCGAAGATTTTTTGGAATGCGTATACTACGGTTTATAATTTTGCAGATGTGTTGCTTTATTCATTTGAGCCAAGTATGTATATCGTTTCACTGTTGATATCCCTGTTGTGTACGGCAGGAGTGACAATTTTATGCTGCCGCAATGTTTTACGGGAAGCTCCTGCTTCAATTCTGAGACCTAAAACTCCGAAAAACGGCAAACGTATCCTGATTGAGCGTTTTAAAATATGGCGAAAGGTCAGCTTTTTACACAAGGTATCCATTCGTAATGTCATTCGGTATAAACAACGGTTTTTCCTGATGATTCTAGGCATAAGTGGTTGTACTGCGTTGCTTTTGACAGGATTTGGAATAAGGGATTCCATCCAAAATGTAACTGCGTATCAGTATGATGAGATTATTCTCTATGATGCTGAAATTGCATTTACGGAAAATCTTACTAAAAAACAGCAGGAGGATTTTCGGGATAAGCATGAAGGGATTGAATCAATGTTGTTTTTATCGACATGTAATGTGGATATCGTGACGGATGACAGGACAAAAAATGTCAATGTTGCAGCGGTATCGAATGGTGAGCTGACGCAATTTATGAACTTACATAATCAAAATAAAGAAATATTCTATCCACAAGATGGTGAGATTATTTTATGTAAGGGTATTGCTGAAAAAATGAATATCAAGAGCGGACAAACTATAATGTTGTCAGGAGCCGCCGACAGCCAGGTTTCCGTAAAGGTATCAGGGATATTTGATAACTATATCGGTAATTATATATTTGTTTCGGAAAACACAATCATGCAATTATGTGATGAAGAACCTGCAGGTACAGCATATGTCCGGTTTAATAAGGGTGCTGAAAATATTGTAAAATTGCAGGGAGATGCACTTGTAAGCCATTTGGTTATGAATCAAGACACGCAGGAAACAATTGATAATTCATTTTCCAGTCTGAATCTGGTTGTTCTGCTCATTATTATTTGTGCTGGAATTTTGGCTTTTATTGTATTGTTCAATCTGATAAACATTAATATAGGAGAACGTATCAGGGAAATTGCGACGATAAAGGTGCTGGGTTTTTTTAATCATGAATCGGCTGCTTATGTATTTCGTGAAGTAAATATGCTGACTGCAGCAGGGGCGTTATCAGGACTGTTGCTGGGATGGTTTCTTCATGCTTTTGTTATGGAGCAGATTAAGCCTGATGGAATATGCTTTGACAGTCGGATTATGTGGTACAGCTATCTGCTCAGTATTGTAATCACGTTTGCCTTTGCGTTGCTTGTCCAGATTGTCATGAGAAGGAAGCTTAAAAAGATTAGCATGACACAGTCGCTCAAATCTGTTGAATAATTATGCAGGTGTTTTGTCGTATGTAAGACAAAATTGTGGTATGATTGGTGGAACAAAAAATATTGGAATCAGGGGTGGTTCCGGATGAAAAAGTCATTTATATAAGGAATGACATGATAAAGGAGATGAGATAATGGCGACGATATTGGTTGTGGAGGATGACCGTAATATGCGGTTACTGACAGCTGCAAGACTGGGAGATTTATATACGGTAGTCACAGCCTGTGACGGAGTAGAAGCAGTGGAAATCATCCATAAAGGCGGAGTAGATATGATTGTCGCTGATATTATGATGCCCCGCATGGACGGATATGCACTTTTAAAAACGATTCGGGATGAGGGATATACAACTCCTTTTTTATTGCTGACAGCAAAGGAATCATTGGATGATAAACAGCATGGATTTTCTCTTGGTACGGATGACTATATGACAAAGCCATTTAGCACGGATGAGCTTTTATGGAGGGTGGCGGCTCTTATGCGCCGTTCAAATATTGCACAAAGTAAAAAGATTGAAATAGGCAGTGTAACTGTGGATTCTGAAAAGTATGCAGTTTACACAAATGATGAATATATAGAATTCCCGAAAAAGGAATTTGACTTGTTATTTAAGCTGCTTTCTTATCCTGACCAAATTTTCTCCAAGGAGCAGCTGCTTGACAGTATTTGGGGATTTAATGTAGAAAGTGGAGAAGAAACGGTTAAAACCCATATTAGCAGGATTAGAAATAAATTAAAAAATATAAAAGAGCTTACTATCATCACAATCAAAGGGCTTGGCTACAAAGCAGATATACGGAGGGAGTGATTTGCTTGAACAGGCAGAAAATATCTAATATTACCAGAAAGCTTTTACCGCAAATGCTTATCCAGACCTTTGTAATTCTCATTACTGCCGTTGGTTCGTTTATGTTTATGACGTGGTTTGTGACAGGAGTATTTCATGTTACGGATGCCTATACTGCTGTTGGCTATGAAACCCTAGGAACGCTTGTGATTTTTATTTTAATTATTGTTCCAATGAATACAATTATGTATCGGTGCAGGATTCGGGAGATTACAACGCTATCGGAGGGAATCAGCAGTGTTGCAGACGGAAATTATAATACCAGGATTGATAGCAAAAAGGGCGGACAGATGACACCAATTTATGAGGATTTTAATAAAATGTGTGCAGAGCTGTCCAGTGTCCAAATTTTGAGGAATGATTTTATAAACAGCTATTCCCATGAGTTTAAAACACCAATTGCTTCCATTAATGGTTTTGCTTCGCTGTTGCTTGAAAAAAAATTGCCTGATGAACAGCGACGTGAATATTTGCAAATTATTGTGGAGGAATCAGAAAGACTTTCAAAATTGGCAGATAATACAATTATTCTTTCTAAGCTGTCCTCACAGCAAATTGTGACGGATACGGAAACATACGATTTAAGTGAACAGCTCCGGCAATGTGCCATCATTTTATCGAAGGCATGGCTGGGTAAAAAAATTGAATTCAGTGGTGAATTTCCGGTTGCCATGTATATAGGAAACAAGGAGCTGATGCAGCATCTTTGGTTGAACATACTTGGCAATGCCATAAAATATACACCTGTGGGAGGAGAAATAACAGTTCAGGTAATTCCTCAGGATGAACATGTCAAAGTACAAATTAGTGATACGGGTGAGGGAATGAGTGTAGAAACGCAAGCACATTTGTTTGATCCGTATTATCAGGGTGATGCATCACATTCAAGACAAGGGCTTGGACTTGGGCTGTCTATTGCCAAGAGGATTGTTGACTTGTGTGACGGAGCTATCATAGTACAGAGTGAACTGGGCACAGGAAGTATATTTACAATTACGTTGCCATTAAAATGAAACATATAAAAAGAAACCCCGAAAAGTATTTGCTTTTCGGGGTTTCTTGTATAAAATTCAGTATATGAAGCAATCTTTAAATATTTATAATATGGGTTTTCCTTATTATTCTGCGATGGATTCCCGCCCTTTTGCAAATCTCCATAGTTTAACATTTCTTTAACAAAACCTGAAACATTTAAAAACATTAGAGGGATAAAATGCAACCATAATAAAAAGCATTTCGGAAGTGATGTTCTGGCAGCGTGTTAAAAATGCGAAAGAATGGACGGACGTTCCGACAGAAAGGGGTAATGAAAATGGATAACAAGGATCAGGAATTTATTGTACAAAAAATCCGCACACAGTATATGGAAAAGGAAAGCTCACAACTTGATGAACTGAAAAAGCTGGACGGTAAGGTGAAAAAGCCTGCCAATGTGTTTGCTTATATATTCGGCATCTTTGCTGCCATTATTATGGGCAGCGGCATGAGCCTGGTGATGACAGATATTGGAGCGACTATTGGAATTGACAGCCCAATGGCACCAGGTATTGTTATCGGTGTTGTTGGTATGTTGATGGCAATTGTCAACTATCCGATTTATAAGAATATGCTTGCTTCCCGCCGCAGAAAATATGCAGACGAAATTATTGCACTCAGCGATAAAATTATGAAGTAAATAAAGGAGGACATAATAAAATGAGTAAGACAGGTGAATTTTTTTAAGAATGCGTTTGCTGACATGAAGGAAAGTGCAAAGGCACAGCATGAGGTAGATAAGGCAAATTTTGCTGCGGTCAAGGCTGAGTCTAAGGCAAAGTGGGAGGAAGCGAAGGCAATGGGAAGCCCTAAGCTACATAAGGCGAAGAAACAGGAAGAAAGGGAAAAACAGATTGAGGAAGCAAATACCCGAATTGCTGCCGCCAAGGAACGAATTACTGCCGCCCAAAACCGATAATACGCTGCAAAAGAAAAAGCGGGACGTAAAATCCCGTTTTTTGAATTAGGAAAGATGCAGAGTTTTATTTTTAATATAGTAATACACTGACAAAATCTTCTTATAGGTATGATGTAGTATACGGAAACGCTAACAAAACTTTAACAATTGTATGGTACAATAAACTCAGATGGGAGGCGAAGTGATGTTCAAAATTTTAGTTGTCGAGGATGACAGGGAGCTGAACCGGACGGTTTGTACATATTTGGGACAAAACGGATACGAGACGGTCGGCTGTCTTTCTGCAAATGAGGCATTTGATGAAATGTACGGCGGTACGGTTTTTGATATGATTATTTCGGATATTATGATGCCTGATGTGGATGGCTTTGAATTTGCAAAATCGGTTCGGGAGCTTGATGATGAAATTCCCATTTTGTTTATGACGGCACGTGATGATTTTGCGGCAAAGCAAAGAGGCTTTCGGGCAGGGATTGATGATTATTTGGTTAAGCCCATTGATTTGGACGAGCTTTTGCTTCGGATAGGGGCACTTTTGCGTCGGGCAAAAATTGCGGCAAGCAAGGAAATTAAAATCGGTAAGCTTGTACTTGATTTGGAGGAACATTCTGCTTATTTAGATGAGGAGGAAATTCCACTTACCGTGCGTGAATTTAATCTTTTGTATAAGCTGCTTTCCTATCCGAAAAAAACATTTACCCGCTCCCAGCTTATGGATGAGTTTTGGGACAGTGATACGGCTTCGGGTCCGAGAACGGTAGATGTGTATATTACAAAGCTTCGTGACAAATTTTCAGGCTGCTCTGATTTTGAAATTGTAACGGTCCATGGGCTTGGTTATAAGGCGGTAATCAAATGAAAAAGAAAAATCATAAAATACTGTTACATTCCATAGGAAGCTTTCTCGTGTTTTTTCTGTTGACGGCATTTAGTGTCACCTGCTGTATGCTGCTTTTTTTGAGTGTATTATCATCAAAGATGGGCTTGGAGCTGACGAGAGAAAATATTACTGTTGCGGCTAAGCTTACATTTGGAAATGTATTATTGCTGACCGTAGTATTTGCATTGATAGATGGAATAAGAAGAAGGCTTACAGTGGAAAGACCTGTGAAAAAAATTGTGCAGGCAGCAGAACAAATCATGCAGGGGGATTTTACCGTGCGGATTGAGGCAAATGGCGGGCTGCGAAAGGATGATGCATTTAATCGGATTATTGTCTGCTTTAATAAAATGGCGGCGGAGCTTTCGGGCATTGAGACGCTGCGTGCAGATTTTGTGGCAAATGTATCACACGAGATAAAGACGCCCCTTGCAGTCATTCAAAATTATGCCATGCTGCTTTCCCAAAGGGAATTGCAGGAGGAAAAGAAACATGAATACACAAAGGCAATCATGGATGCAACACGCCGTCTTTCTGAGTTAATTTCAAATATCTTAAAATTAAATAAGCTGGAAAACCAGCAGATATTTCCACAGCTTGAGGTGTATGATTTGGGGGAGCAGCTTTGTGAGTGCCTTTTGGATTTTGAAAATTTGTGGGAGGAAAAGGAGCTGGAGCTTAAGACGGATATTGCGGATAGCATTTTGGTAAAGGCAGATAAGGAAATGGTGAAGCTTGTATGGAACAACCTGATTTCCAATGCCATTAAATTTACCGAACAGGGAGGCTTGCTGGCTCTTTCCCTGCATGTTGAAAATGAGGTGGCTGTTGTGACGGTAAGAGATACAGGGTGTGGTATTTCCAAGGAAACAGGCTCCCATATATTTGATAAATTTTATCAGGGAGATACCTCGCATGCCTCACAGGGCAATGGCTTGGGGCTTGCTCTCGTGAAGCGGATTGTTGATATTATGGGGTGTGAAATTTCCGTTTCAAGCGAGGTGGGGAAGGGAAGCACCTTTACGGTAAAAATGCGGAGGATTACAAATGGAAAAACTGAAGAAAATTCTGCATAAGCTGTTGTTTCCGCACAAAATAGTCACAATTCTATTTGTGCCGTCTGCGACAGCACTTTTAGTTTATGCATTCGCCGGTAAAAATGTACTGCCTGTGATAGCGTATTTGTCCTATTTCTTATCAGCCTATGCACTGACAATTGCATGTTGTGCAGTTATACCTGCGGCTAAACGTAAAGTAAGTGAAATCAAGCAGGGCAATCAATATATAAGCAGGTATTTGGGGGATGCATCGCTTCGTGTAAAAATTTCTTTGTATGGCTCCCTTGCTATAAATGCATTTTATGCCATTATGCAGCTTGGACTTGGGATTTACAACCATTCCGTATGGTTTTACGCATTGTCGGGATATTATTTCCTGCTGGGCTGTATGCGTTTTTTTCTGCTTAGGGGAACGAAGCAGGATAAGCTTGGAGAAAACTGTCAGCGTGAGCTTCGGCATTACCGTTTTTGCGGCATCATGCTACTTGTAATGAATATTGCCCTGTCGGTTATCGTGTTTTATATTGTACGGCAAAACAGAGGATTTTCTTACCACTATATTATGACAATTGCCATGGCGGCATATACATTTTCAACCCTTGCGTCTGCAATTGTAAATGTCGTCCGCTACAAAAAATATAACAGTCCAGTCATGTCTGCTGCAAAGGCAATCAACCTTGTGGCAGCAGTTGTATCCATGCTGTCCCTTGAGACTGCAATGATTACGGCGTTTGGGGACGGAGACGGAGGCAGCTTCCGCAGAACTATGACCTCCTGCACGGGCTTTGTTGTGTGTGCAGTGATACTTTATATGGCTGTTTACATGATAGTTTACGCTACAAAGCAATTGCGTAAATTATAGGATTTAAGTTGAAAAGTAAAAGGAGAACGTTAATATGGAGGATGAAAATAAATATAATTATACCTACTCAGCAAAGGAGCAGGCAGAGGTAAAGCAAATCAGGGATAAATACTGTCCAAAGCAGGATGATAAATTGGAGCAGCTTCGCCGTTTGGACGCAGGTGTTACGAGGAAAGGCATGATTGCAGCATTGACGATGGGTATAATCGGGTGTCTGATTTTGGGAACAGGCATGTCCTGTATTATGGTGTGGGGAGAAAAGCTGTTTGTACTTGGCATTATTGTCGGTATCGTGGGCATTGCAGGGGTGGCGGCAGCCTATCCCCTGTACAGCCATATTACAAAAAAGGAAAAAGAAAGAATTGCACCTGAGATAATCAGAATCAGTGATGAATTACTGAAATAAATTGCATAAATATCAAAGGAAATTTTGACATTAAAAAATAAAATTAGTTTGTAAATTCATGGTAGTAAATGTCAATGGTAAATTTTGATATTTGCACAAAAATGGAAAATCATGGTAAAATTCATATTGAAAAAAATTAGCCGAAGGTTTATAATACAATGCGAAAAAGGTGTTTTGGATGCTGTTTTCAGGTATTACCGTTTGCATCAAAAATACTGTCTAATAAAATAATGATATGAAAAGTGCGTAGCCAAAGAGGCATAAGTCCAGCTTCTTTGATTACGCATTATTTTTTTGCAAAAAGCAGATAAGGAGAATGATGATGGAAGAAAAAGTAAATGATTTTTTGGAAAGACAGCCTGTTGGAGCATTGATGAAAAAGTATGCAGTACCCTGTGTGATTTCCCTGCTGGTGGCGGCACTCTATAATATTGTAGACCAGCTTTTTATTGCCAATGCCGATTATCTTGGCTCTTACGGAAACGCTGCTAATACGGTAGTATTTCCCCTGACAGTAATAGCACTGGCAGTAGCCGTGATGATTGGTGACGGCTGCTGTGCATTTGTCAGCATTTGTCTTGGAGGAGGCAGGAGAGACGATGCAGGAAAAAGCATTGGTAGTGCAGTATTGCTATGTGTGATAAGCAGTATTGTGCTTACGGCAGTGTACCTCATTTTTCAGGAGCCGATTTTGACGTTGTTTGGAGGACGGGTCAATGAGGAAACATTTGCACATGCCAAGGAGTACTTTTTTTGGATAAGCATAGGCATTCCGTTTTATATGTTCGGTCAGGCGATGAATCCCGTTATCCGTTCCGACGGAAGCCCAAGGTTTGCCATGCTGTCTACCTTGGCAGGGGCAGTTGTAAATATTATTCTTGACCCTATTTTCATTTTTGTCTGTAAATGGGGCATGATGGGTGCGGCAGTGGCTACTGTTATGGGGCAAATTTTAACGGCTGGAATGGCTGTGTGGTACTTGTGCCATATGAAGGCGGTCAGTCTTGAAGCAGCCGATTTCCGTGTACATCACCAACTGGCAGGAAAATATCTTGCACTTGGCGTTACGAGCTTTTTATCACAAATTTCACTGGTGGCGGCGATGGCGGCAGTCAATAATATGGTACAGAAGTATGGTGCGGTAGATGATGTATTTGGACAGGTGCAGTATGCACAAATTCCGATGGCTGTCGTCGGCATTGTAATGAAATTCTTTCAAATTGTTATTTCTATCGCAGTGGGAACGGCGGCAGGCTGTATTCCAATTGTAGGCTACAACATCGGTGCAGGCAGGAAGGACAGGGTGAAAAGCCTGTTTACAAGATTACTTGCCGTGGAAGCCATTGTGGGGGCAATTGCACTGCTTATTGTGGAATTATTCCCACGGCAGCTTATCAATTTGTTTGGTGCGGCAAATGAAAGTACCTATTATACACAATTCGCAGTCAAGAGCTTTCGGATTTATCTGTGCATGATGATTTTTGCCACTGTAAACAAGGGAACCTTTATTTTCCTGCAATCCTTGGGAAAGGCGGCAGTCTCAATTGCAATTTCACTGGTGCGTGAGGTAGTATTTGGTGTGGGCTTTGCCTTGCTTTTACCTATGTTTTTTGGTTTGGACGGTGTGCTTTATTCCATGCCTGTATCGGATATTCTGACCTTTGTAATAGCACTGGTTATAATTGTGCGTACATATCGGGAGCTTGGCGGACGGCGTGAAGCAACAGGGTAAAGCCGCTTATGGTGTCATTGACTTTGGGTATGAAATAATGTATAAAAGTGGTAGAGGGTAAGTTTTTTGCACTCACATTAAGGTTAGGGATGGCAGGTGATTTAAAATGAAAATAAAAAAATTTTTGTTTACCGTTCTTGATGTAGTGATTGTGTTGCTTGCGTGTTATTGGTGTTTGTGGTTAGTCTTTTATTTTTCTGCAACATTTGACGGTTCAATCGTTATTACACATCCCTATGCAATATTTGAAAGAAAGTACCTTGTACCTGCCCAAAGCATTGGCATACCAATTCTTTTTACAGTCATTTCAATTTTTTTATATTCTGAATTGAGGAAAAAAGAAATCATTAGTAAAAAATATATTATTCTCGCGTTATTTAATACAATACCGCTTTGGGTCCTTTGTATTTGTCAAATTATGAATTTGGTTACTTATTGGAATGAATTATAATATTAATTTGTTTTTGGCTGTTGCCGTAATCATAATTGGAAGGATTTTGATAATCAGCTATACCATTTCCGTATAAATCTGAAAAGTGATATGAGATGGAGGATTTAATGTTCTTTTCTACAATTAGAATATATTTCAAAAAAACTTCTCGTAAATCTGCATCAAAAAGGTATATTTGGTAAATGTCATTAAATGTGGTATTAGTTATGTAACGATTTGTTGTAGTGTCTTTGAAGACTTCTTTGTATCCATTGATGAGACCGTAATAACCAACTTTGTTTAGGATATGGGTCGCAAGGTTGTCATCTTCAATGATTAAATTCTTGTTTTTTAAATGCTGGATTTGTGTTTTATAATCCATAAAAGTATTTCTGTTTGATGCCATAAAATCTCCTTAAAGACGAAACGGCCCCCGCAGGAGCCGCTCGGGTTACGGGCTTCTCAAGTTTCCGTAACTCATTCACTGGTACTACTGTACAACAAAATTGATGTTTTGTCAAATAGAAATCCAGCTGCTAAGTAGTATATGCTGTAGAGAAAATAAAATGCAGATGCGTGATGTAAAAAATTCTATCCTGTGTTTCATACTTGGCTTCATGGCGTAAAATCGTCACGATATTGACAGGAAAATTTATGGTAGTTTATAATGATTCATGTATTCTCATAAATGGGATATGAAATTCATTTTTTGGAGGGTTATTGTGGGAAAACGAATTAACAACTCGGTGCAGTTTTAGAAGCTGGCAACAGATTGTATCGAGGTTAAATATTAAAATTTCATGTTGTCAGGAACTGCACCTATTATATGATATGTCAAAAGTGCCTTGCCAGGTTTTCCATGAAAATTTGACATGCAGTATCGGTCCATTTTCTAAAAGCAAATTAGGAATGGACTTTGTATAAGAAAAGGAGCAGTTTTATGAATAGAGATTATTTAAAAACAATTTGGAAGCAGGAAGAAGAAACAGCCCATATTCATGGCTGGGATTTTTCACACATTGAGGGAAGATACGAAGCGGAGCAGGACTTACCGTGGGACTATGAAGGGTTAGTCCGAAAATACTTAAAAAGCAACTTGCGTATTTTGGATTACGATACAGGCGGCGGTGAATTTTTGCTGTCGTTAAATCATCCGTATGACAAAACTGCGGCGACGGAAGGATATCCGCCAAATGTCAGGCTGTGTCAGGAACGGCTGTTACCACTTGGGATATGCTTTAAAGAATGTGCCGACCCGTCACGAATTCCATTTGAGGATGAAGCCTTTGACTTAATCATCAACAGACATGGCGGCTTTTGTGCAAAGGAAATACATAGGCTGCTGCGTCCAAATGGCTTAATTGTGACAGAGCAGGTGGGTGGAGATAATGAGCAGGATTTGGTGAAACTGGTGTTGCCAAGGGCAAAGAAGCCATTTCCAAAGTTAAATCTTGCAAATCAGCGTAAGGAATTTGAGGATGCAGGGCTTCAAATTGTTCAGGCGGAGGAAGCATACCGTTCAATAAAATTTTATGATGTTGGAGCATTTGTCTGGTTTGCACATGTCATTGAATGGGAATTTCCAGACTTTTCCGTGGACGGATGCTTTAGCAAGCTGCTGAAAATGCAGCAAATCATAGAGAAAGACGGATTTGTGCAGGGAACCATTCATCGGTATCTGATTGTTGCGAAAAAGGGATAGGTTATTATTGTGTGTACATTTTGGGAGCTTGCTGTCTGATAACCCAAGCGATGCCTTTGGCAGTACGCAGTTCTACATTTTTAAAATGATTCCCCTCATTCCATTCTAAAGTACAGATTGCGTCTTGGTCTGTTAATATGCGGTATTCTTCTTCAAGACACGCTGAAACTGTCTGCATGATGGGATTTTTTGTGTGAGCCTCCTTATCTCCAAGGCTCAGGTATATATGCCGGGCTTTCACGCTGCTGTTTTTGGTAAATTCAACAAATCGGGGAAACCAAACAGACGGCGACACGGCTGCTATGCCTGAAAATAGTTCCGTGCGAAATCCACTCCATAGTGCAAACAGACCTGCAAGAGAATAGCCTGCCATAACATAATGCTTTTTGCTTGTAACATGGTAGAGCTTTTTCAGGGTTGGTATCAGAGAATTTATTATAAAGGAAAGCGTGGCGTCTGCACCGTCGCCAAAGCTTTCCTTGCCAAACACGGGTGCAGCCTGCCACGGGGACAGCTCACTGTTCCAGTCGGATATAATAACTGCTATCAGAAAAAAATCTGCATTGTCCGTTAAATTATTTATTTCCTGTAATTCCAAATCAATCGTATTTAAGTAGCGTTCGTCCACAGGCTGGATAACCCATAGGTCAGCGTCAGAATTTCCGTATGTATAAGCATGCCTGTTTTCTACTGTAATTTTGTTTGTCATATTATTACCTCGCAAGTTTCTGAACATCAGTTTATTCCAAATTTGCTTTCAGCGATGGCATGCAAAAAGCAATCACTTTTTGTTGGCTTAATCATACCATAGGAATGTAAGTATTTCTATCCTGCTTTTTCAGGGCTTTTCCTTCTATATCTTTTTAATTCATTTTATTTTACACAAATTTGACAAAAGCTGTGTTTTTGATTTTACAAATAATACTTATCATAGTAAACGTAAACAAAATTCAAAGATAAGGAGATAAGTATTATGAAAAAAATGAAAAAACTTGTTGGTGCTGTCGTTGCCCTGTCACTTACACTTACGGCTGTGACAGGCTGCGGAAAAAAGAAGGACAGCGGTACGGTAGCTACAGATGGTTCCACTTCCATGGAAAAGGTGATTGGTGCATTGGGAGAAGCGTTTGAGCAGGATAATCCTGGGGTAACCTTTACATATAATCCAACAGGCTCAGGCTCGGGGATAACGGCAGTTGCCGAGGGACGATGTGACATCGGACTGTCAAGCCGTCACCTGAAGGATGAGGAAAAGGCACAGGGACTTACAGAAACCATACTTGCACTTGACGGTATTGCTATCATTGTAAATCCTGATAATCCGATTGCTGACCTTGACCTTGATACAGTTGGAAAGATTTACAAGGGTGAAATCACAAACTGGAAGGATGTCGGCGGTAACGATTTGGAAATCGTTTTGATTGGACGTGAGGCAGGAAGTGGTACAAGAGATGGCTTTGAGTCTATCACGGGAACGGAGGATGCGTGCAAATACCGTCAGGAGCTCACATCCACAGGAGACGTAATTACAACCGTGTCAGGAAATCCGGGTGCAATCGGCTATGCCTCCCTTGCATCTGTAAAGGATACGGTAAAGGTACTTTCTGTTGGAGGAGTTATTCCTACCGAGGACACAGTAAAGGATGGAAGCTATGTGGTACAGCGTCCGTTTGTCCTGGTAACAAAAAATGATAAGGAGCTTTCAGAGACGGCACAGAAATTCTTTGATTACGTAACTTCACCTGAGGCAAATGAAATTATTTCTTCTGCGGGTGCAGTGCCTGTAAATTAGATGGCATAGGATGAAAGGTGGAGTCATATGAAGAACCAAAAGCGTATTATGGAACATGTCATACATGGCATATTTCTGATGCTTGGGCTGATAACAGTTGGATGTGTCCTCCTCATTACCGTTTACCTTATCATATCGGGAATTCCAGCCATCCGTAAAATCGGTGCCCTGAAATTTCTGACAGGGAAAAGCTGGGCTTCGACGGCGGCACAGCCGCAATATGGAATATTGCCGTTTATCCTTACCAGCATTTATGGTACGGCAGGAGCAATCGCCATTGGAGTGCCGATTGGATTTATGACAGCAGTTTATCTCTCTAAGGCAGCAGGACCAAGGGTGAAAGCTGTCATAGAGTCAGCGGTCAGCCTTTTGGCGGGAATTCCCTCGGTTGTATATGGACTTGTGGGCATGATGGTACTTGTTCCGGGTATTCGTATTCTGTTTCATATTCCTGATGGAGCAAGCCTTTTCGCTGCAATTATTGTACTTGCCATTATGATTTTACCAAGTGTCATAAAAGTATCGCTCACAGCGTTGGACGCTGTTCCGAAGGAATACGAGGATGCTTCCCTTGCACTTGGTGCGACACCTGTTGAAACTTATTTTCGGGTGTCAGTTCCAGCGGCAAAAAGTGGGATTGCGGCAGCGGTTGTTTTGGGTGTCGGCAGGGCGATTGGAGAGGCAATGGCGATTATGATGGTGGCAGGAAATGCACCCAATATGCCAAAGCTGTTTCAAAGTGTACGGTTCCTTACAACAGCCGTGGCGAGTGAGATGTCCTATGCGGCTGACGGAAGCTTACAAAAGCAGGCGTTATTTTCAATCGCATTGGTGTTGTTCCTGTTTATCATGCTGATAAATGCAGCATTAAATTTCTTTTTGAAACGCAGTAAGGAGAATTAAAAATGCAAAAACAGACAATTTCTGCTAAAAGGAAAACATATATTATAACATTGCGTGTTCTGATGGGGATTTCGGTAAGTATTACCTGTGCACTGGTCCTGTTCTTAATCGGTTATGTAATGTGGAAGGGACTTCCAAATGTATCATGGGAGCTTCTTACCACAAAGCCAAGCTACTTGGGCGGGCGGATTGGTATACTGCCTGACATATTAAATACGTTCTACATTGTGCTGGCAACCCTGATATTTGTTCTGCCGCTTGGAGTAGGGGCAGCTATTTACCTGACGGAATATGCACAAAATAAAAAATTGGTGGATATGATTGAGTATGCAGCTGAAACTTTATCGGGTATCCCATCTATTATTTATGGTCTTGTTGGTATGCTGTTTTTCTGCCGCTTTATGAAAACTTCGCTCATGGCAGGTGCCTTAACCTTGGTCATTATGAATTTGCCGACGGTGATGCGGACAACCCAGGAGAGCTTAAAAACAGTTCCGCAAAGCTACCGTGAAAGTGCTTTTGGGCTGGGAGCGGGAAAATGGCGTGTGATTCGGACGGTTGTACTACCGGGCTGTATTGATGGTGTCATAACAGGCTGCATATTGTCAGTTGGGCGTATTCTTGGAGAATCGGCGGCACTTCTGTTTACGGCAGGTTTTGCACATGCCCTGAATGGGATTGTCGATGGACTTGGCAGTCCGGGGGCAACCCTGACAGTAGCACTTTACGTGTACGCAAAAGAAAATGGAGAATTTGGTATTGCCTTTGCCATTGCAGCGATCCTGATGATTTTGACAATGCTTATTAATCTGTCAGCTGTGTTGGTAGGTAAATATTTTCAAAAAAGGAGAAAGTTATGAGTAATGCTATGACGGTAGATGACCTATGCCTATGGTATGGAAATACGCAGGCACTGAAAAATATAAATATTGAAATTGAGGAAAAGAGCATCACAGCTTTAATTGGTCCTTCGGGTTGTGGAAAATCTACCTTTTTAAAATCATTAAACCGAATGAATGACCTGATTCCGGAGGTGTGGATTACAGGTGAGGTACGCTACAGGGGAAACAACATTTTTGATGCGGCGACTGACGTCAACGAGCTTCGACGAAATATCGGAATGGTCTTTCAAAAGCCAACCCCTTTTCCGATGAGCATATACGATAACATAGCGTATGGACCAAGAACACATGGAATTAAAAATAAGGCAAAGCTGGATGAGATTGTGGAACAGTCGTTATGTGGTGCAGCCATTTGGGATGAGGTGAAGGACAGGCTGAAAAAATCGGCTTTGGGGCTTTCAGGCGGACAACAGCAGCGTCTGTGTATTGCCCGTGCACTTGCAGTAGAGCCGGATGTGCTTTTGATGGATGAGCCGACAAGTGCCCTTGATCCGATTTCCACATCAAAAATTGAGGAGCTTGCAATGGAGCTGAAAGAAAAGTATACTATTATCATTGTGACACATAATATGCAGCAGGCTGTGAGAATTTCTGATAATACGGCGTTCTTTTTGCTCGGTGATTTAATTGAGTATGGAAATACACAAAGAATGTTTGAACAACCAAAGGATAAAAGAACAGAGGATTATATTACAGGGAGGTTTGGATAATGAGAAGTCATTTTGATGAACAGCTTGCTACACTGAATAATGAGCTTACCCAAATGGGTGCAATGTGTGAGGAGGCGATATCGGTTGCTTCCATGGCACTGACTACGGGTAATGTTAAACTGACAGGTAAGGTTTTATCTCTTGACGGAGAGATTGGTCAAATGGAGCGGCGGATAGAAACCCTATGCCTGAAATTATTGTTGCAGCAGCAGCCTGTTGCAAGGGATTTGCGGCAGATTTCAGCAGCCCTAAAAATGATTACCGATATGGAGCGTATTGGAACGCAGGCAGCAGATATAGCAGAAATCATTACATTTCTTGATGGAAGGACAGGCGAAGAATGTAAGCATATCCGTTTTATGGCAGAAGCCACAATCCGAATGGTGACGGAGAGCATTGATGCATATGTAAAGCAGGATGTTGTTTTGGCAGCTGCGGCAATTGATCACGATGACGTGGTGGATGATTTGTTTTTGCAGGTCAAGGCATCCCTCATTAAGCTGATATCAGAAAAACCGTCTGATGGTGGATATGCGTTGGATTTGCTGATGATTGCCAAGTATTTTGAACGTATCGGAGATCATGCAGTAAATATTGCAGAGTGGGTGGCTTTTTCCGTGACGGGTGTACATAAAGGAGAAGGAATATGACAATTTGGTGTGTAGAGGATGACGAGAGTATTCGGGATATTGAGGTATATACGCTTAATTCTACCAATTTCAAGGCAAGAGGATTTGCTGATGCAGCAGCTTTCAGGGCGGCATTGGATGTAGAAAAACCAGATTTGGTTATTCTTGATATTATGCTGCCTGGGGAAGATGGCGTGGAATTATTGAGGTTTCTGAGAGATAATCCGGATACATGTAAGCTTCCTGTCATTATGGCAACTGCAAAGGGAATGGAATACGATAAGGTTTTGAGCCTTGATTTAGGGGCGGACGATTATCTTGTAAAACCATTTGGCATGATGGAAATGGTTTCGCGTGTCAAGGCGGTGCTTCGCCGATGTAATCAGGTGCAGGGGCAGAATGTTCTGAAAGCGGGCGGACTTGTTGTGAATTTAGATGAGCATACCGTTATTGTTGACAATGAAAGAGTTTTGCTTACCTTAAAGGAATTTGAGCTTCTTCGTCTGTTTCTTTCACATGCAGGGATTGCATTCACCCGTGATCAGCTTTTCAGTGATATATGGGGTGCAGATTATGTCGGTGAAACAAGAACGGTTGATATGCATATTCGGACGCTGCGTGGAAAATTGGGTGATTATGGAAAAATGATAGAAACAGTGCGTGGTGTTGGATATAGATTAGAGGTGCAGCATGACAAAGAAAATATTTAAATCAATTATGCTTGTGGCAGCAGTTGTACTGGTAGCAGGCTTTATTATTATCATGGGCTTTTTGTATAGCCATTTCAGTGACAATCAAAAAAAACAATTGGAGGATGAATTGACGTTGGCAGCGACTGCCGTTGAGATGGATGGTCAGGAGTATCTTGAGAAATTGCAATCTACGCAGTATCGTTTGACGTGGATAGACCCAAATGGGGAGGTCCTATACGATACACAGTTGGACGAAAAAACGATGGAAAATCATGCAGACAGGGAAGAAATTAAGCAGGCACTGCAAAATAAGGAGGGGAAAAGCTCCCGCTATTCTGCAACCTTGTTGGAAAAGACGCTCTATTATGCCCAAAGGCTTGATGACGGATCTGTGCTTAGAATATCAGTCAGCAGTGATACGATTTGGGTCATTGTATTAGCAACGATGCAGCCGATTTTAATTGTATTTGTAGTGGCACTTATTTTATCGGGCGTGTTGGCAGGACGGGTCTCGAAACGTATTGTAGAGCCTTTATCGGAACTTGATTTGGAAAAACCACTGGAAAATGACACGTATGAGGAACTTGCTCCGTTATTAAACCGTATCAATAAGCAACACAGACAGATTGATATGCAATTGTCTGAACTCCAACGAAAAAATGATGAATTTACACAAATTACACATAGTATGACAGAGGGGCTTGTGCTGCTGAACGAAAAAAACATTATCGTAAACATTAATCCTGCTGCAATGCGTTTATTTCATGCAGAGCATTCCTGTGTGGACAAGGATTTTCTTTCGATAGAGCGGAGTCACAACATAAGCCGTGCAATACAGGATGCATTTGCAAATGGTTATAGTGAAACGCATATGGAGCGTGATGGAAAAGAATATCAGCTTCATATTAACCGGATAGAGTCAAACGGTTCTGTGGTTGGTGCAGTTGTGCTTGCTTTTGATATAACGGAGGCGGCTTACGCAGAAAGAAACCGAAGGGAATTTACTGCCAATGTATCACATGAACTGAAAACGCCGCTGCAATCCATAATGGGCAGTGCGGAGCTGTTGGAAAATGGTCTTGTAAAGGAGGAGGATATGACACATTTTATAGGTCGTATCCGAACGGAGGCAGAAAGGCTTGTAACCCTGATTGAGGATATTATCAGACTGTCAAGTCTGGATGAGGGAAGCGAAATGCCGTTTGAAAATATTGACTTGTATGAGGTCGCGGATGCAGTTGTTGCGGAGCTTAAGGATACGGCAGCGACAAAAAATATTATGCTTACCCTGACGGGCAAAACGGTCAGGATTAGGGGTGTACACCAGCTTTTGCGGGAAATAATATTTAATCTTTGTGACAATTCCATAAAGTACAACAAGGATGGTGGTATGGTAGAGGTCTCCGTGGACAGGCAGGGAAATGCTGCCGTAGTCTCCGTAAAGGATTCAGGAATTGGGATTCCGGCGGAGCATCAGGCAAGAATATTTGAACGGTTTTACAGGGTGGATAAGAGCCGTTCCAAGGAATCGGGCGGAACGGGGCTTGGGCTTTCCATTGTAAAGCATGCCGTACAGTATATGAATGGAACAATTGATTTACAGAGCATACAGGGCGGTGGAACTACCGTAAAGGTTTTCTTTTCGTTGTAATTAAAACATTTTCATTAGTATATTTTTTGCAGGGTATTGAGTAACACGTATTTGTAAAAACAGCGTTTGCTCATTGAATTGGAAATTTTGATAGGTTCATGGTATGGCATAGTCAATAAAATATTAATAGAGTGTACGTAAAATACCGATAGCATATATTATAATATAAATAATTAACAAAAAGAACAAACGTTCGAAAATATAGTTGACAAATGTTTTTCTTTCATGTATGATTGGAAATACCAAACGGAAGCCATAATTATAGTAGACTACATTTATAAAAGTATGATTCAAAAAGGAGGAGTTCTTATGGAAAATGCGTTAAATGTTGCAAAATATTTGTATGATACGTATTTCGAGCGTTTCAAGCGTCCGATGGATGAAATGAAGATGCATAAATTAATGTATTTTGTTCAGAGAGAGTCCTTGATGTTTCGCAAAGATGTGCTGTTTGATGAGGCTTTTTTAGGATGGAAATATGGTCCTGTTTTGGCTTCTGTGAGAGGCGAATATTTGAAAGGAAGCTTGTTTGCATCAGTGGGCGGTACTGTATGCGAAGAAACAAAGCAACTGGTAAACAGCGTATTAGATAGGTACAGTGAAGTATCTTCGTGGAAGCTGAGCAGCTTATCACATGGAGAATTTTCGTGGAAATGTGCAAGAAAAGGCTTGGAGCCGTCCGACAATGGAAATGTGAAATTGACTGTCAATGCGATGAAGGTAGATGCTGCGAGGGAACTGGCATCGAGAAAAAACAATTAATTTGTTTGGGACAGACAGGTATGGATGAAATGTTTGTCAGAATTTCCATGATTCAAAAGAAAATGGAGCAAAACCGTAACCTACAGATGATGATGAAGGTTGTTGGCGGATTGATTGTATTGGTAATTTTCTTTTGTAGCCTGAGTCAGCCTGATACAATGAAATTGGCGTGGATGATATCAGTGCCATGCATTATTTTAGTGTTTTTTCTTGATGCGTATTTCCTGAAAAGTAACAAGGCATCTGAATTTGAAATATATAAGCTAGAGATTGAGGAACTGGAAAATAAGAAAGAAATGGCGGGAATCACAGGGGAAGCTTTACCGGACGCTGTATTAAACCGTGATATTAAAGTCCCGACAAAAGAGGTATCATATCCAATTTTGTACTACATAATCATACTGATATTGGATATTCTGATTAAGGTTTTGATGATTCATTAAACTGAAATTCAATTGATTACAGCTAATCATTTACTGGTATTTGAAAGAATAGTTTGGTATGATGTTAATTAGATAAATTCCAAAACCATAAAAGCATTTTTATACCATAAGGCATATAGGATTAATTGAACGATATGGCAAAGATAATTAGAAAAGGACACCAATTAGAAGAAGAATACTATGCGATAAAGCGGGAACAGGCTGATAAAAAAGCAAGGAATATAAGGTCATTTCGTAAAGTCACATTTGCACTTATCCTAATTTATGCCGTAGCCATTACAATTAGTGTATTGACAGATATTGTTTTAAATGTATTTCTTCCGATGACTATATGCTTTGTAGTTGTTTGGCTGATTATCGCACCTGTGTGTTTAAGCAATGAGGCTTCACGATATAAAAACACCGATATTCTTGTTTCAGGAATATATGGTGAAAGAAACGCTGCAAAGGTGCTTGCCGGACTTCCGGATAGTTATACTGTATTTCAAAATGTAAAGGTTTCTTATGGTAATAAAACAAGTGAGATTGATAATATTGTTGTTGGAAAAAGCGGAGTATTTATTATAGAAGTTAAAAATCATAACAGCCACATCATTGGAGACTTAAAAGATACATATTGGATTCAACATAAAGTTGGACGTGGCGGCACGCCTTATACAAATCAAGTGTACAATCCTGTCAAGCAGGTGGGAACACACATATACTGTCTGGCAAATTATTTGAGACAGAATGGCATTAATATACATATTGAAGGAATGGTATATTTTGTGAATGAAGCTTGTGTGTTAAGCCTTACAGGTAACAGTGCTATTTCTGTCTATTCAAGGTATTATCGTGAGGAAGAATTGCTTTGCAGGAAAATTTTATCGGGAAATTATAATTTGGATTGGAACAGTATAAAACATATTTGTAAATTGCTTAATCAATTGTAATACGAATCTCTTTCCATGTAAGGAAATACGCTGGAAGATTTTGGGTAGATGGTGGTTTAGGAGTGATTGCATATTTTGGTAGTTTGTTAAGATTTGTTGTAAGGATATGATAAAATTCATTGTGAAGAAGTTGTAGCTCGGTAAATGGAGATAGGACATTTACTGGGCTTTTTTGAATGTGCAGTTTTTTGGACACGAATTATCTTGTGATTTTTAAAAGTGAGGAAGAAATAGCATGTCAGACATTGTAGCCCATGATATTATCGGAAACATTATATTTGTCCCATTTGGTGGAAGGATGTTAAACTGGTACTATGCACTTAGTACTGGTACAATGAGCTTAATGACTTTTTGGAAAATGTCTAGTATAATCGATTTGTAGGTTATTGTGATGGATGGTGGAGTATGAAGCTGTCGTGCATTAAATGGGAGGGATAATTGAAAGTTATCCGTCGGATTTTTGGCAGGATAATAAGAAATTATCCCTCCCTTTCCCCACAAAAAAACTGCGAAGCATTACGCCCCGCAGTCCTCCTCAAATATGAAACTCCCTCCTCGGATGTTTATTTTTCAAAATATCCTTCTGTTTAGCAGTTGTGACATGAGTATATATCTCGGTAACATTTATGGAGCTGTGTCCAAGTAGCTCCTGAATGTACCGTATATCAACGTCCGCATCGAGGAGGCTGGTAGCAAATGTGTGACGGAACATATGAGGAGTAATGTGAATATTAATACCTGCAAGAGAGGTGTATTTATTTAACATTTTCCGTACATACTGGTCGGAGACAGGCTGTCCCGCCCTGTTTGTGAAAAAGTAATTACTTTGTGCAATCAGGTCGTGAAAGCAGTTGTAGTATTCCTTTAATATGTTAAGCACATCCATATTTTCAATTTGGATTCGTCGTTCCTTGGCGTCTTTTCCGAAAATAAGAATTGTGTTGTCCAGTAAATCCACATCAGATGCTTTCAGCAAACACAGCTCCGAAATTCGTATTCCCGTCGAGAAAAGAAGCTCAACAATGGCTATGTCTTGTAAGGTTTTTCTCTTTTGATAGTCGGTTGTCGCCAATTCGTGCTGCCTGTAAATGGTGCGGAGCAGACTCTCCAAAATAGGCAGGGGAATTATTTTCGGGAGAATGACGGGCTCTCTGAATTTAATCTGTATTTTATTAAAGGGGTTTATTGTAATCAAATCTTTATATTCCAAATAATGAAAGAAAGCCTTTACGGATGCTATTTTTCGTTTGGCTGTTTTGGGCTTGCAGGTTTGGTGTAGGGAAGCGATAAAGGCTTCAATGGAATCTACCGTAATATCGGTGATATCCTCCATTTTAAGACATTCGGAAAACTGGCGTAAATCAATTCGGTATGCCTTAATGGTTTTTGCGTCCAAACGTTTTTGGGTTTTGCAGAAGGTCAGATAGTTGGAAATGTTTGTCGTTAAAGTGTTCATGAAAGTCTCCTTTTTTGAAAGTATTTTATCAGGCAGAATATCGGGATGAAAAGTCCAAACTGGCACAATGTCATTATTTGTGGTACAATAAGCTAAGTAGCTTTTCGGAAGTTGGCAAAATAAATAAGAAAAATGTAGAGAGAATATATACTGTTTCATTTCCATATTTTGTGGACTTACGAGAAACAATCTGATACTGTGTCACTATAGGATGGGACTTTGAATTTAGGTAGAGAACCTCGGTTCGTGCGTAACGTACATATTAAATATTGCCTATGGAATTTGCTAAATGCTTACTAAGATTTAAATTACAGTGTAAAAAGGGTCGGATTTTGTTTGAGTGGACAAAAGGTGCGCTTCGGAGAAAGACAGGTGATGCCAAGTGATAAAAGAAGAAAAAATGATGATTATTGTGATTACGGTTATGCTTTTGCTTGCATTGCCTGTCGGTATTTTTGCTATGAAAGTCAGGAACAAAAAAACTGATAAAAATGCAGAGGGTGTTGAAACTGTACTGTTGGATAATGCTAGTCCAACAGACTTGGTATCGGAAGAACAGGGAGCTGCTACCGAAACGGAAAATGGCAACAATACGGAAATTCAGACCATAAAGGAAGATGTATCAGAGGATAACCTTTTAGGAGGATACGATGAAGCTGGAAAAAACACGGAGGAATCTGCGACAGAAAATATAACGAACAATCAAGCGGTACAAGCATCACAATCAGCGGGAAGTACGACCAACAATAATACATCACAATCAACAGGAAATACAGGCAATTACGCATCACAGATGCCAACCACAACGGAACAGTCGTCAGGCGGAAATCAAGGAAACGGTAATGGTGGCAATACGCACCAGCATCATGGGAAGCACAGTATCGAATCGTCCACCATGATGAAGTGGGACATTATGAAAATGTGTGGAGAGAAGCTTATGATGAGCCGATTTATGAAGGACATTATGTGTGTAATTATTGTGGGTTGGATTTGGATTTAGCTGGAACAGATCCAGATACACATTGTGTGAAATGTGGACCACCAATGCCAGAAGATGATCCGTTTTATATGCCTGGAGTAATTACAACATTAGGTTCCAGCTATGGAACGATACGAGTCCAAGTCGGAACAACCCACCACGAAGCAGGCTACGAGAAAAAATGGGTTATAGACAAGAAAGCAGGCGACGATCAGGTATTAGATGGATATAAATGTACGACTTGTGGGGCAACCAAATAGAATAACAATATTAACAGCAGAGCAACAAGGCATTTGCCGAAGGTAACTGTCTGTTTACGTTTGCCTTAAATCTTTACTGCAACAGCCGTTTTGCGTTTGACCTGCTAGAAAGAGGGCTGAAAGAAACTACAAAAACTTTCAACATACGGTTAATAATATCAGCGCATCTGCCGATGTATATAATAACTTATAATGTTTCAAAGGGATTTGAACGATAAACACTTCAAGGATGAAGTAATATATCTAAGGTATTGTGTGCGATACCTGTTTTTGGCTATATTTTTTGCCCTTGTCGTGGGCTCATTTTCCTATGAATTGTCGAAATTGTTTATGATTTTACTATGTAATGTGGTAGTATATTTTTAATTTGCTTCACAAATATGTGCATAGTATACAAAATGAAAGGGGAATGAAAATGTCGGGTCTTTATGGCGTATCTGCATATCAGCAGACAAACGGAGCATGGAACAATAAAACAAACAGCACAAAAAACGAAAAGACAACTACAACAACAAACACGGACAAAGAGGCAGGCAAGTCTGATAGCGTGAAAATAACGGAGTTTAATCCGATTGACACAAAAAGCTCCTTAGTGCCTACAACAAAAGCAGGGTATGGAACGGTTATCGGAAATGTGGAGCTTTCTGACAAGGCAAAGGATTATTATGGTAAGCTGAAAGCAAAATTTGGCAACATGAATTTCATACTTGTCAGTGAGGATATGAAATCACAGGTTCAGGCAAATGCGGCAGCTTACGGCAATGCCAATAAGCAGGTTGTTCTGATTAATGAGGAAAAGCTTGAAATGATGGCAAATGATGAATCCTTCCGAAAGAAATATGAGGGAATTATCGCCATGTCACAGCTTAAGCTTCAGGAGGCAAAGAATAGTCTTACAAGCAGTGGTGCCAGCTTAAAGAATTTTGGAATGTCAGTAGATTCAAATGGAAAGGCAACATTCTTTGCAACAGTTGAAAAAGCAAATAAAAAAGCTGCTGAAAAGAAGCAGGCGGCGAAGAAGGCTGCAAAGGTAAAGGATAAGAAGCGTGCCGAGGAAAAGGCAAAAGAAAAGAAGCTTGAGGAAAAGCGTGCGAAGGAAAATGCCGAGGAAAAGGAAGCAGACGAGATTTCAACTGAGGCTGATGACAAAGAATATGTAGTAATAGAGGCAAATTCAATGGAGGAGCTGATAGACAAGGTTTCTGCATATGCATATGATAATAAGTCAGTGCTTTCTGAAGGCGAAAAACAAGTGGGACAAAATTTTGATTTCAGAGGCTAGAACAAAGGGGCTGTTGGTGTGCGACAGCCCTTTTTTTGTGCGTCCCATATAGACAATTACCCGAAAAAAAGCTATCATATGGATATAAAATAATATTGCCTTATCATATGAGAAGTAACTATAAATGCAAAGAAAACGGATTTGCAGGCAACAGTCAGGAGGGCTTATGAAAAAAACGGTAAACATTAAGATTACAAAACCACAGTATACAACAATTACGGATATTACATTTGCACAGACTGACTTTTGGTTTGGGCACAGCCGCAGGGACTTGAAGCTGGATATTATTTATCCTGAGGATTGTGAAAAAAGATACCCTTGCATCGTTTGGATTTGTGGCGGTGGCTGGAGAATATTGGATAAATCGGCACATTTGGCTTACCTGTCAATGCTTGCGAGAGAGGGCTTTGTTGTGGCAAGCGTAGAGTATAGGACAAGCAACGAGGAACAATATCCTGCACAGCTTAAGGATGTAAAGGCGGCAATCCGTTACCTGAAGGCACATGCAAAAAGATTTTGTATTGATGAAGCCCGCTTTGGGGTTATGGGAGAATCTGCAGGGGGACACCTTGCTGCCTTGTCGGCGTTGATATCGGACCATGTATTTGAGGAGGGACAGTATTTGGAGTATTCAAGTGCTGTTCAGGCTGCTTGTACATGGTATCCTGTCGTAGATTTGACAGGCTTTTCCTATCCGTCAACAGATGCGGCTGCGGCGTCCATTGAGTCTGAGCTCCTTGGCTGTAATGTGGAGCATAATAAGGAAAAGGCACTTTCGGCAAGTCCTATAAGCTATGTTACAAAGGAGGCACCGCCATTTTTGATTATACACGGAACCGATGACCATACAGTACCCTTTTCACAGGGAGAGCTTTTGCATGATAAGCTAGAGGCAGCAGGCTGTGATGTGAAATTAATTGCCATTGAGGGTGCGGAGCATGCGGAGACGAGATTTTTTCAGGATGAAGTATGGGAAGAAATCATTTCATTTTTTAAGGAAAAGCTATAGCTATGTGTTTAAAATATAGCTGTGGTATGTTATAATTTACACTGATAGCATTATAAGATGCAGGCATTAAAAATTAAATAAACATTTGGAGGAGTATAAGTGAAATTAAAAGAGCTTCAAGGATACGGCAAGATAACAATACAATGCCATGATAACCCTGATGCTGACGCAATTGCATCGGGTTATGGTTTGTATTGTTTTTTTAATGATAATGGAAATGATGTAAGGCTTGTATATAGCGGGAGAAATGAAATCAGTAAATCGAATTTAAAGCTGATGGTGGAAAAGCTTAACATACCGATTCAGTATATCAGTCCTGACAGTGCTAAGGAACTGCATTTTGACGGATTGCTGATTACCGTGGATTGTCAATATGGGGCAGGAAATGTAACAAGGCTTGAGGCTGACAATGTGGCGGTTATAGACCATCATCAGATTGAAATTGAAAATACGGATATGAGCTATATTATTCCCGGCGTGGGAAGCTGCTCCACCCTTGTGTGGAACATGCTTTTAGAGGAAGGCTATGAGGTAAATGATGATAATGGTCTTGGCACAGCCCTGTACTATGGACTTTATACGGACACAAATCAGCTATCAGAGATTAACAATCCACTGGACAAGGATTTGAGGGAGGGCGTTGTATTTGACGCAAGCCTGATTAATCAGTTTAAAAATTCTAATTTGTCCCTCAAGGAGTTGGAGGTTGCAGGTATTGCCATGCTCAGATACAGCTTCAATGATGAGTACGGCTTTGCAGTCATAAAATCGCAGCCCTGCGACCCTAATATATTGGGACTTATCAGTGATTTCCTCCTTCAGGTTGACTGTATTAATGTTTGTGTTGTTTATAATGAGACAAATGACGGATATAAAATATCGGTTAGAAGCTGTATAAAGGAGGTTAATGCAAGCGAGCTTGCCGCTTTTATCACGGAAGGCGTAGGCTCAGGAGGCGGACACTACGAAAAGGCAGGGGGCTTTATCAGTGAAAGGCTCTACAGTGATAAATACAAAAACCTGCACCCTGAAGCTTACTTTAACAATCGTATGCTTGAATATTTTGATTCCTTTGACTTGATATATGCAAAGGATTATTGCGCCGATATTTCCGACATGAAGCTGTATGAGAAGAAAAAGCTGCCTGTAGGCTATGTAAATATATGGGAGGTGCTTCCCCTTGGAACGCCGATTACAATCAGAACGCTTGAGGGTGATGTTGACATGGTTGTTGAGCCTGACCTGATTGTCATGATTGGAATAAGGGGAGAGGTTTATCCGAACCGTGCGGAGAAATTCAAACGCACATACACGATGGAGGATAGGGAGTACATATATGAGAGCGATACCGATATGAAATATATCCCAACCATAAAGGTGAGAACTACAGGAGAAAATCTTGTGCTTACTGATTATGCCAAGTCATGTGTTCCAAGTGGAACGGTTAAAATTTATGCAAAACCGCTTTTGCGGGGCGTAAAGGTTTTTACGGCGTGGGACAAGAGTAAATATATGCTTGGAAAGCCCGGGGACTTTCTTGCCGTAAGAAATGATGATATGCATGACGTATATGTGATTGAAAAGAAGATTTTTGCGAAAAGCTACAGTGAGGTATAAGGATGAAAGAAAAGCCTGAAAGAAAATATATGTATGATGCATTTATAAGCTATCGTCATGCAGAGCCGGATAAATTTATTGCTGAAAACCTGCATAAATGTCTTGAGGCATTTAAACCGCCCAAAAGCGTTTTAAAGTCGGGGAAGGCTTCCCGTGAAAGGATAGAGCGGGTTTTTCGTGACAAGGAGGAGCTGCCGCTTACAAATAATCTTGAGGACCCTATTGTAAATGCTCTGATGCAGTCCGAATATCTTATCGTGATATGCTCGCCAAGATTAAAGGAGTCAGTCTGGTGTAAGAAGGAAATAGAAATATTTAAGCAGCATCATGGAAGTGAAAAGGTTTTGGCTGTTCTCGTTGAAGGAGAGCCTGAGGATTCCTTTCCTGAAGAATTGCTTTATGCAGAGGAATACTTTTTGCGTCCTGACGGAACGCAGGAGGTAACGAAAAAGGCGATTGAGCCTCTTGCGGCGGACGTCAGGGGAAGAAGCAAAAAGGAGATGTTAAAGGCATTGAAGGCTGAGCTTTTGCGGCTTGCAGCGCCAATGTTTTCAGTTTCCTATGATGATTTGCGCCAGCGGCACAGAGAAAAAAAGCTTAAAAAGGTGATTGCAGTTTCCGTGGTATCGGCTGTTATTGGTCTGATGATCGGGGCTGTCAGCGTTGTGACGGCACTGCGAATAAAAAAACAGAAGGAGCAGATTGAAAAGCAGGCAGACCAAATTGCATTACAGACAAATGAGATAAAGGAACAGAACGCAAAGCTTTTGGAAAACCAGTCGGTAAATCTTGCAAATGAGTCCCTGCGTCTTTTAGAGGAGGGCGACAGGGAGGGCGCTGTATTAAAGGCAAGACAGGCACTTACAGAGTACGAGGGAATAAAGCTGCCATATACGCCTGAGGCTAAGTACGCACTTTGCGAAAGCTTATATGTGTATGATACTGATACGATTATGAAGGCACACCATCAGCTTGTCTCAGACAGCGTGATAGAATATATGTATGTTTCGCCTGATAAAAACTATGCGGCTACCTATGATGAAGCTGGAAAGCTCCGCATTTGGGAGGTAAAAACGGGTGAATTAATAACGCAGCTGGAGGCGTGGCTTTTTAGTGAAAAAGAGTTTGTGTTTATAGATAACAACAGAGTTGCATATAAAACGGACAGCGGAGAAATCAATATTTATTGGATAAATGAGGAAAATATGCAAAGCTTGTCGTGTAATGCGGTGTTTGGGTTTAAGGTAGACCCAAATGGAAATTATTTGGTAGTTAAGGGTTGGAACAGCCAATATATATATGATATAAATACATTGGAGCTTTTATATACTTATAATCCACGTGATGGATACAAAATTGAAAGTACAAGCTTTTTTGTCGGTGACAATATTTGGATTTATATTGATTCCCCTGATGTGCAGAATGTGGAAAATGATACGGCAACGCCGCAAGATACAGAGATGGAACAGGAAAATAATGAACAGGAAACTCCTTTAGGGGCAACGCTTCATTTTGTTGATTTGTCAGATGGCTTGGAATATGCCTTTTTGGACGTTGAATTTCCCAATGTTACTGATATACGGATTAAAGGAGAAACTGCATATATACTTGCCAATAATTATGCTGCAGCTTCTAGAAGCGGCACAACATGTCTTATGGTATGTGATATAAAGACGGGAAGTAAGCTATGGGAAAAGCTATATGAGGATATTTATATAGATTCTATCTGCATGTCATACGCAGATGGCGCTGACGAGCTTGTAATATATTCTAATAGGGAGATATTTACAATTGAGGAGGACACTGGAAAAGAGACCGCAAGATTTACAGCTACCTCGGAAATTATAGATTGTATGGGCTTTAAAAGTGGAGAAAGCTTTATTACATTTTTGAGAGATGGGTCGTTATGTGTTATTACGGAAAGTAAACAATATACGTCTTTGGAGTTTTACTTGGATTGTAAGGCGGATAACGTTACTGGTTTTGTTCCTGCGGCAGATGGCTTTTTGGTGCTGCCTCAAAATAGTAACCGAATTACTTATTATTGTACCAGTGTCAATCCTGATTTACAGCCGTATGAGGGTGAAGTGGTTTCCATGGAGGAGGCTTATTGGGACAGTGTTTCAGAACGGGACTTTAAGGCCGAGGCAGAGGAGCTTGGCTTGGAAAAGGCTTCCCTTGTAACGTATATATTGTATTCTGCTGATGCGTCAATTATATTTGTTTCCTATAAGGATGCCAGCCTTGAGCTATATGATGCTTCGTCTATGCAGCTTTTGGAAACAATAAATGAAATACAGGGTGATGCAAGATATTATCTCGGCGAAGATAACGAGGGAAACAAATATATTTCAGGAGCATACTGTGGTTATTGTTTTGATGCTGACTATAACATAACGGCGAGAATACAAAATCTTCTTGCCGTTGATAAGGAAAACAACAGGCTTATCGTGGGGTCATACGACGAGCCATACCAAATTCCCGTTTATTCAACACAGGAGCTTTTGGACATGACCTTGGAATAAATAGAGACGCAATATTTTTAAGGCTGTCAGTCAAATGGATTTTATTTATGAAATAATTTCCAGTTGGCTGACAGCTTTTTTGTTCTTTTATATTTAGTGAAAATCCTCAAGCTTTTTGCTATAAGGCATAATTAAATTCTTGTTTATAAAGAAAAATATAACACTCAAACAGAATAATTCTCTGATTGTGTGAAAAAAAGTGTTGCTTGTGAAAAAAATGTGTCGTTTATGTATTGCGCGTTGAATTTGGTTCAATATAAGCGAAAATAAAGATAGAATATGCAATTTTCTGTCGCATTAAAAACAAAATATCGGCGATAACAAGCCTTATGTGTAAGAAAGGGGGCGTAAAAATTAGATACATCAATAAGGCATGTAACTATAGATATAGTTCAATGGATGGTAAATCATTGCGTTACCATATATTTGGTGATGTCAAAAATGAAGGGAGGCAAAAAATGGACAAGGTATTATCAGGAAAAAAGGTTGCCGTCCTTGTTGAGACGGAGTACATACCACAGGAGGTAGCTTATTATAAGGAGTTTTTTACCTCATACGGCGCAGAGGTTGACTTTATGACATATCTTTGGGGAGATACTGAGCGTGTTATTGTAAGTGATGTTACAGAGAAGGGGCAGATGCCTGAAGCCATGCTTGTAAAAAAGGAGATTGCTGATTGTAATCCGAACGATTATGCAATTGTGCTTACTGCGGCAAACTATGTTGCATGCCGCCTGAGGGAAATACCGCCGATGGGAAGTCTTGGAAGCACTGACCTTTTACGTTCACCGGCTGCCGTAAGATTTATGGCTTCAGCTATGATGAACCCAAGTATTGTTAAGGGAGCGTTATGCCATTCCTTATGGATTCTCACACCGCTGCCTGAGCTGTTAAAGGGAAGAAAGGTTATATGTCATACGGTTGTGCTTGCAGATGTATATAACGCAGGGGCAATTTATGTGCCTGACGAATCTCGCGTTGTTGTGGATAAGGATTTAGTTACTGGAAGGTCTGCGGCAGATTTAAAGCTTTATTGTGAAACACTGCTTGCAACCTACAGGAAAATAAATTTAGCAGGAAAATGAGTAAAAAAGGGGGAAATGAATATGAGAATAAAAAGAAGTAATAGTTTAAGGTATGGATTTAATGCGGCGGAGAAGAACGGTAAATTACAGAGTAAAAATGTTGTGGAATATGACATTGACGAGCTGGTGCATGACCTGACGGAGCCGTATATATGGAGAAATCATATTGTTGATGATTTGATGAAGTTTTGGGAGAAGGATTCCACTGAGCTTCAGGGCGGACTTTTTCCAACCTATCTTACAAATGAAGGCTACAGGCTTTCGGATAACCCTGACGAATGGCCGGAGGAGATAAAAGCGGCGCTTGCCTCTGCTGATACAAAGGGGCTGGTTACGCCTGAGTATAATTATGTGAGAGCCCATTCAAGACTTACATATGCAAATGGCATTGCCTTTCATGTGACGGGAAAGGAAAAATATCTGAAAACCTGCAAGAAGGGTGCTGAGGCGTTAATTGCGGCAATAGACGGCAATCACGGCATGTTTAACCTTCAGGAAAAAAGCACAGGAAAATGGGGAGACCCGGCATCCGACAGAAATAGTCAGGACATGGCATACGGACTTACGGGACTTTGTATGTATTATTTCCTTACCCATGATGAGACGGTGCTTTCACACATCATAAAGGTAAAAAATTACATTTTTGATACATACCTTGATGATGGCAAGGGATATTTTACATGGCTTCCGAAGGATAACATTAATAACAGCGTGGAAATTGTTGCACAGCTTGACCAAATGTATGCATATATGCTTTTTGTAACACCATCCCTGCCTGAGCCGTATCAGTCGGAATGGAAGAAGGATATAAAGAGGATTTTGGATATTTTGATTTACCGTTTCTACAGCGAAAGATATGCATTCTTTTGGGGACAAGATACAAGCTCTGCAACGAAGCAGCTTGGAACCAATCATACGGATTTCGGACATTCCGTAAAAACAATGTGGCTGATTCTTATGGCAGGCGTGCTTTTGGAGGATATGACATATGTAATATTTGCAAGGGAAAAAATTGATAAGATTTTGAAAGAAGCTTATATTAAGAAGGATAAGTGCTGGGGAAGAAGATTTGATGAGAACGGCGAACTGGATAAGGATAAGGAGTGGTGGATTCTTGCTGAGCTTGATCAGGCGACTGCTATTCTTGCATTAAATGACCCGTCATATCTGCAATATCTTAACAATACATATGCATATTGGTTTAAATATATGGTTGACTACGAGAATGGGGAGATATGGCACATGGTTGACGGCGAGACAAATGAGCCTGTTATAAAATATCCGAAGGCGCATAGCTGGAAAAACTCCCTCCACAGCTTTGAGCATGCCCTTTTCGGCTATATGACTAGCAGTCAGTTAAAGGGAGAGGATTTTGAGCTTTACTATGCTTTTTCAAAGGATGAGGATGCCCAAAAAGCCGAGCCGTACATTTTCAGGGCAAATAAAGTAGCGGTAAATGTGTATCAGGAGCTTTCATTTATGGAGGACAGAAACCATATTGTGAAAGTAACCTACAATGCGCTCAGATAGGAGCTTATGAAATACAGGACCAAGGAGGGAACTATGCAAAAAACGGGAAATGAAAAGCTGGTTGCTTGGGGATGATATGCCCGCATTGCTTGAGATAGAGGTGTGACATATGCAATTTCCTTAATGGCAACCTCAGGTTTACAAAAGGCAACCACAGGTTTGTTGCGTTTCGCATTATTTGTGCTAGCATAAAATAACAAAACAAATAATAAGGAGGCACAAAATGCGAAAGAAAATTATTACATTTTTATGTGCAGGCTTCATGGTGTTTTCCCTTGCAGGCTGTGGGAAAAAGGATGAGGATTGGGAAATAACAAGCAATAAAACAACAACGACTACCATTTCGACGACTGATACAGAGGCACCGCCAAGTACAGAGGATATAAAACCAGCGGCTGATGAGGACAACTGGGTAACAGTTGGCAGCGACAGAACCGGCTATGCTGATGTTCCTGACAACTACCAAAAGCATGAAAGCAGAGAGAATGGACAATATTCCCTGCAATATATTTCCGAGGCGGACGGCGGATTAGTTACACTGCTTGACAGTAATTATGGACTTGACAGTGCGGTATTGGCAAACGAAGCCGACCCTGCTAATATTATTTTACAGGCTTATCAATCGCAATATGCACAAATGAATGGGACGAATATAGATCAGACAGAGGTCAGCATGGATGGCGTCAGCTTTTACCGTTCTATCGATTCCATGCCTGCGGGAAGTATACAGAGCTATGAATATTGGCTCTATACATATGTGGCTTATACAAATGACAAATTTTATACCGTGATTGCCGAGGGCAAAGAAGATACGGTCAGGGAGCTTTCAAAAAAGATTGAAGATACCTTCCATTTTAATGATAGCAGCGCAGGCAGCAGTGGAAGTAATGTAAGTTCAGGTGCAGGAAGCACGCTCGGAGAAAGCGGCGAAGCAGCTTGGACAAACTATGAAATTATATTAGACGGCGATAAATATACCCTTCCATGTAATGTATCAGAGTTGGAGGCAAACGGTTGGAGCATACTTGACACCACATACGACGAGGATGTTTTGGAGCCTGATGATTACAACATTGTTATCATAGAGAGAAATGATATTGAGGCATGGGTTTTAATAGGAAATACAAATGGAAGCGGTAATATCAGCCACCATGACGGACAGCTTATCGGAATAAATATCGACTACTCTCTTGAAGATACAAATTCATCGGCAGCAGGCGGAGTAAAGCTTGGAATGACAGCGGATGAGGTCATGTCCATATTGGGCGAGCCAACCTACTCAGATAGTGACGAAGACTACATTTGGCTTACCTATGACAGTCCTGATTACTTACAGGATTTCTTTTCAATGCTTGATATTACCTTAACTGACGGCGTAGTAACAGAAATAGAAGTAAGGCACAAATAAAAGCTATTTCCTTTGAATCCGTCTCTGACGAGTGAAAGGAGCGTAACAGATATGAAAAAACGTTTTGTCTGCATCTTAACAGTAATTTGCATACTTAGCTTGGCTGGCTGTACTGACAATACAGACACATCATCTGACGAAACATTAGATTTATTTATCAATGGCTCAATCAATGCAATTGACTCCACAGATTTGACATCAACCTTTTACATTACTGATTTAAAGATGGATTCTGAAGAATGGGATTCCTTTTCTATCGGGGAGAAGGCTGACCTTGATAATGATGGCGAAAACGAATTGATTATTTGTGGCCCTTATGGTGGAATGTACCTTGATGCACGTGATAACAAGGTCTATAAATTTGCTGCAGGAGCAGGTACTGCCCTCACACTCTCTTACTGTTTTTATGATGGGACTGCATGGATTATGTACAGCAACTGCATGAATACAGGATATAAAGCATATCATATGGAAAAATTTGAAGGGGCAGATCATTTAGCGGCAGAAATGAATTTCGGTGAAGAACTTGTTGATGAAAACAATATAGAGTCCGGAATGAAATATACATTGAATGGAACTGAAATATCTTATGCTGAATATACAGAATTAAGCAGCAAGATTTTTGCAACCGAGGTAAAGACAAACTAAAAGGCAGCTTCCGGTCTGATGGGACGGACAGAACGAAATATTGAAATCTTTTGATGAAGCAGCATATAAAAAATTGATGATTGCTACCATGGCAGCGGTTTATCCCTTGTGGAAAACTGCTGCCTTTTCGTTTTAAAGTTATTGTAAATAGTGCATTGCGATTGACGATATGGTAAAATAATAATATAAGGCAATTCAACATATCGGTAGTTGCCAAAAAATTTGGCAACAGCTTACAGGAGGGTATGTATATGAATAAATGTAAAAAGATAACTACATTGCTATGTGTTCTTTTGATAGCATTAAATATTGCTGTTTGTTTATCGGGCTGTAATCAAACCCCCAAATTAACGCTTGCAAGGGTCAAACAGCTTGCAGAAAAAGGAGAGAATTTGTCATGGGATGATTTTGAGCAATATCAAAACAGGGAGGTTGGTTCCGGACTTTTAATTTTACGTTATGATATTAATAAAAAATATTGTTTGCTGATTGGTGGCGTGGGAATACAAGCCCCGCCTATGTATATATACTTGGTTTACATAACAGATGATAATGGATTTATTCCTGATGGCAAGAGTATTGATATACGAACCGAAAATGTCGACGAGTTTATCAAAAGCAATCACTAAAAGCAAGAAAATTTGTGAAAGCGAAAATCGGGATTGAATTTATAAAGGAGAGGAATTTAATGAGGGCATCTGAATTGGATATCGACCTGAACAAGCATGTTTTGTATTCGCCTGAAATGGAGAAGGTTATCCGGGAAAAGTTATCCATGAGATACGATTCGGGCGGTGCAAATGAAGCATGGAAAAAAATTCAACTGCAATATGCAGATTTCCTAAAGGATCTTCCATATCTTGGCGGGAAGAAGAACACGCACAACGGCGTGGGTGGAACATATGACTGTATTATGCTTTTCGCATATTATGAAGTTCTTGACCCAAAGCCATCTATCAACGAACTTTACGAAATGAATGTGGCAGTGTTTCTCCCATCTTTTCAGAAATTAGCAGGAGTAGTCAATGCAAACAAACCATTACTTCTAAGGCTTCTGCATCTGGGGTTTGTGATGACTGCGAAGTCAAAGGATAATAAATCTCCAAAACAACCGACAGGTTACATCATGGATGTAGAGCCATACAGTAAAACAGAAGGCGTGAGATACCATTTTCACCGCTGCCCAATTGCAGAATTCGCAAAAGAGCACGGTTACCTTGATATTATGCCCGCATTTTGCAATAGTGATTATCCAGCGATGGATATGATAAATGGTGCATTGATTCGCAGGCACACTTGTGCCAATAGCAATATATGCGATTATTGGATTGTGGGGGCTCAAAGTGACATAGCGAAAGAACACCCGCGAAAAACGGATGAAAAGGGATATTGGTATAACGATTAAAGCTGTAGCTTCTGGTTTGTTAAGGCGTCTAGGCAATGGTACAGTGTATTAAAAATTTGAGTCAATATGCCGACAAAATATGTGAAGGTAGCAGGAGCCACAATACTAAAAATCATTGGAGGAATGAAAAGATGGGCATTAATGGAATTGGAGCAGTGAATTATCCAATGGCGAGATATACAACAAGAAATTCAGAAAAAAACGCCGAATCAGAAGTTACTGAATTTATGGAAATTGTAGCAAAAAAAACGGAACAGAATAACAAAAACGATTATGATGAAAAAGCATTTGATATGGTTGGTCCTAATGCTCCACAGGAGGTAAAAAATGCGTGGATAGAGGCGGCGGAAGAAGTAAATGCAAACGGATTGGGAATTCGGGAAAATGGAATGATGAGCCATATATCGCAGATGATGGTACAAAGATTTAACAAAATGCTTAAGGGCGAAAATGTAGATAATTTGGATATTTTGGGAAATACAGTGGAAACTGCAATTCAGGCAACGAAAAAGGCACTGTATGATTTGGAACATTCTATGGCACCTGCATATAGAAGTATAGAGGCAGAGCAGGCACGTATAAAAGAAAAGGAATTTTATACTGCATTTTTGGAAAAGCTTGGTGCACTGGTGTAGTTTATAAGATACAGGAAGAAATGTTATATGCAGACAGAAATAATGCTTGCTTTGTACAGCAATTTAAAAAAAGATTTTTCAGAAAAAAATCAGTTAAAGCAAATAGATAAGCTTCGGGTGATGTTGGAAATAAATCAGGCTGTTGTCTTATTTTAGTTTTAGCTTGCAGGATGATTTGAGAAAGAACCTGCGGGATTTGAAATTAAACTTTAGCGAACCATTGTATATGAAAGATATTGAAGGATTGTTGCAATAAGCTACAGAGCGATAGTACGGGTGACTTATCACAAAGAAAGAGGTTTTGATATGGAAATAACAGGAATTAAAGCGGGATGTTTTGCGGCACAAAAAATATCATCCAAGAAAGACTGGAAGCTGTCAGACTCCCTTCGGGAGAAGATAACAGCATATGCGAAAGAAGATGCAGCACAGAATGTCTATATGGGGAATCAGTTTCTCGCCCTCCGAAAAAATGAGGTCAAAAAGGTGGCACCTGATAGGGCGGCTCTGATTAGGAAAATCAATCAAGCTATGAGTTCAGGCGATATGGCGAATATGAAGAAAATAAGGGAGGCTGACGAACGGTGGCTGCACATTCTGTTTGGAGAGCCGTATGAAGCCGAATTCCAATCCGAAGGGACGGGGTCTGCCATTCATGTATATGATGGGAATGGCGATGAGATATTGACATATACTGCGGGCGTGGGTTGGCATGAGAAGGAATCGAAGGCGGAAACGGAAGTGCATGGAGCTTTGAAATCTGCTTATTTTGATGCGTTTCAGACAGCAAGAAAGGAAATAAATTCCAGCATTGCCAAAATGGAAGTCCAGAGCGGCTTTGATGCGAGAGCATGATATGTATATTCTTTGTTTCAATCAAACTTTTCTGCTTGCACTTCGGGCAGTAGATTCAATTTCATAGTTTTATACGCTCTAAGTCAATGATTAAACAAATGGTATAGATTCCGACCGAAATCGTACCACATTTTATTCCATTTAGGATAAATAGCAGCAATAGCACACAGAAAAAGAAATACGATAACGGCAGAAATTATTTTTTTTCTTACCTCGGTTCTGTGTGCTAATTGATTATTCAGTCGCTCTAACTGCACCGCAATTTCGTTGACGTTTTGTTCTTCTTCAATGTCGCTTCCTAACAGTACGCTCACCGATGTATCAAACAGGTCTGCAATATGTATCAGCATATCGGCATCGGGAACAGATAGTCCTTTTTCCCATTTTGACACTGTTTGGCGCACTACATTCAGTTGACATGCAAGTGCCTCTTGTGACATTCTTTTTTGCTTACGGAGCATTTTCAAGTTTTCCTTAAACATATTTATTCTCATCCTTTCGATGTTTTTATGTGACATATTGTACTTCAAAAACGCCTGTTGCCGCAAGCAATGCAGATTAACATACTGCAAAAAGTGTTGAATTACTAATATTTGGCGATGATGTGCTTGTATTTTTCGCTTATTGGGCTTGCAGCGGGAAGATTATATGACAGATTAATTTCAGTGGTTATACCATTTTGGTGTAATTATGCTTCAACTGCCCGTTTTGCTTCTGTACGCCACGAATGAGTAATTTGGGATTGGTGTTCATTGGGAACCTCGGAATGAGCGTGCGAGGACATGACATGACCTTGTATTTGCGGAAGTGATAATACTAAAATTAAAAATTTTATTATTACAAAATCATGGTGGGATACAATAGACTTTTTATGTAAAGCAATCGGTTGGGTTTTAAGAGATTATTCAAAAACCAATCCTGAATGGGTAAAAGATTTTGTTAATAAATACAATGATAAAATGGATATTTTAAGTATAAAAGAAGCAAGTAAATATATCTAAAATGAGCAAACAACTTTCGGTCTGTTGTGAAGATATAGGACTAAGCAAAGGGACGAGTTGGTTTAAGAAAATTTCACGAAAAATTCAGTTTTCAAAAGCGATTGCCCGATGTATAATAAAAGTGGCGGAAGAAGGTGATATTTTTGAATACAACAGAGCAGATGCATCAAGAGGATTTAGAGCGTTTGAAATTATTTCGCTATATGGACGATGATTTTATGACTGCCTGTCTTGCAGATAATTTTGAAGGCGTGGAGTTGATACTACAGATTATACTGGGACGAAAAGACATAAAGATTAAATCAGTTCGGACACAGGAGACGTTAAAGAACCTGCAGGGGCGTTCTGTTACATTAGATGTTCATGCGGTTGACAGTGCGGGTAAGGAATTTGACGTGGAAATTCAGCGTCAGCACGCAGGAGCAGGCGCAAAAAGGGCAAGACACAACAGCAGTCTGTTGGACGCACATATATTAAAGCGTGGAAAAGAAACGGAGGATATTCCCGACAGCTATGTTATTTTCATTACGGAAAATGATGTGATGAAAGGAAATC
>JAMPFU010000023.1 GCA_023664385.1 Clostridium sp.
CAGGCAGAGATAATGGGTGTATATAAGGCAGATGCACAGACAGCCCTTAATGCGAGAAGCCAGTATGCAGTGGCTGGGAAGGGTATAGAGACTAGCTATGGGAAGACAAGCCTAAATTTGTTGAAAAACACAGAAAATTTTATGGACTCAGCTATTGAACATATATTTGAAGGACAGATAAATGCTAGAGGTAAAGCAGTAGGTTATCATTATGAAGGAATTAAAGGAACTTCTGGAAAGATAATACCAGGAACAGAATCATCTGTAAATAACCTTGGTGTATATAAAGCACAAGTTGAAGTAAGATGGTATATCCAAGACAGCCAATAGTGGATTTTCAACATTTTATTCAAAGGATATGAGCCCACAACAAGTAGTTGATGCAATTAATGAAGCTTATAGTAATTGCGAATTAAAGCTTGGTACTAGAAATACATATCAAGGCGTTGCTAAAAATGGTATGAAAATAGATATGTTTTTGGATGAAAATCATAAAATTATTTCAGCGTTTCCAAAGGAGTAGAGATGAAATACAGAATAGAAGAATATAAATTAAAGAATGGTATCGAGGATATAAGTATCATATTTCAAGAGAAATATCAATTGCTGACAACATTTATGTACTGCGATGTATTACCTTTTGAAGATTGGATTAAAACAGGTTTTGATAAAGTACTATCAGGCGAAAGTGAATATGAAGAAGTAAACGGAAACGTCTGTTGTGCAGAGATTAGTTTTAAATCAACGAAAATATATGATAATCTTGCAGAAAATGCAATGGGAAATTGGTGTGAAGTGGATACACAGGAACTACGCAAAATAATAGAGGAGTGGTGTGAGAAAGTTCGAGAATTTAAAAATAAGCAGCACAACTAAGTCGCCTTACAACTGGATATTAACAAAACTTCTTAGATTCATAAGGCTTACCATCCTGTAATACTGTATAGATTGTAATAGTAAACTTATGAGCCGCAGATCCGGTTGCAGTTAGATGGTGCTTTCCTTGCCCCCCTGTTTGTTTTTATAAGCAGAGTGATAACATTGGAGATATTAAAAGAATTTTTAATAGAATAAAAGTAAAAATAATGTGGGAGAAATAATACATGTATTATAAGCTGACCTTTGATATGGATATAATTGATGTGACAATGAATGAGGGTAAAAATTATATTTATGCGGAAGCTGCTAACATAGATGAAATTGAAACGGAAAGTTGCAAAAAAGGGTCGTTTGACAATATAATTTTATCAAATAAGGGAATAAAAGAATGGCCGATTGTAGAATTTTACTATAGCTCTCAGGCATCAAACAGAGAAAGCGATTATCTGTTAAATGTGAAAGGATGGCCAATTATACATACTAGGGTAACGGAAGCCTTAAAAGAAATAAAAGGAATAAAATTTTATCCAATAAAATTAGTAGATATTGTAACAAACGCCGTTAATACGAACTATTTTTTAATGTACATTGAAAATTTTATTGATGCATTTGATATGAAAAAAAGTCAATATCGCTATAACGAAAAATACAATTTATATACATTTTTGCCGAAAGGGGTTTTTTTGGATTATGAAACGTGTTCCCGGTATGATATTTTCAGATGTGAAAAAAGTGTCGCAGGAATATATGTTTCTTCTGTTTTTTCTAATATAATTCAAGAAAATAACTTCTCAGGCTTTAAATTTGTTGAGCAACTATAATACGCTATCTTATGTGGGGAAAGGCAAATAAATTTCCTCCAAAGGCATCTTAATTATACCGAAAAAGCTTACAGTTACTTTTTTTCATATTAGAGAGATTATTATGGATAAGAAACAGGAATTATTGAAAAAGTTTCATTTATTAATACAGGAAATTGAAAAAGCTAAGAAAGTAGCAGATGGTGAAAAAAATATATATTTGGATAATTATGAAGAATGGATTGAAGCTGTAACAAGAAGATTACAAGATGGTACATTACCTGCATCTAAAGGGGAACTTATAGGTACTACGAGAGGAATTTCGGAATATGATAGCTTGGCTTCTATAAAAACATTATATGATGCAGCATCTGATGTGGATTTATTTTACAGTAGGGAATGTTAAGCGTGGCAGATGGAAGGACGATGATAAAATGGGTGTGCATATTAATAAGAATGATAAAATAGTGGAGTGGAATGTAGGAGAAAAAACAATCAGGATTCATAACGAATATGTATTATATGCTTTTGAGCATGGAAGAAATATGCTGATGATTAAGGAAAAACATGAAGCATTAGAGAGTGGATTTAGTACATATGACAGAGAAGGAAATTTAGTCTTTTCCTATAAATATTTAGGAAATCATATTAAGTTTAAAAATAAGGATATTTCCCCAATTAATGGCTCAGTAATTTCAGTTGATTATGAAGAAGAAAAAGGGAAATTAGTGGTTTTAAAGGAGTATGATGAGATAAGGTCGATTGTAATATATGATGAAAATTCGGATGCTTTAAAAGAAATAAATTGTCCAAGAGGTTATGTTTTTGTTTCATTGAAAAATAATGCTGGTAATATCATGGTGGCAACACACGGCACAAATGATTTAACTAGGGATTCATTTGGAAGAAATGATTGGAATTTTGCAATTAATTTTGAAAATTTTAGCGTTGAAAGAAAATCAATTATACAATGAGCTGCTTGGGGATTTGCAGTGTGACAGATATAAAAAGGCAAGGCAAATAATTATGAATAACGAGGATATAGAAAATATACATATTAATGGAGGGTGTAGAGCATATCTTGATGCGTTTAGCGATTATATGAATCCTGTATTAACTGAAATGGATAAAGCAGAAAATATGTTAATGTCTAATTTCCCGAATTAGAATGGTATATAAATGATGCTGTTTAAATAAAGGCACTTTTGACATGAGAAATAGAGAGGGGAGTACAAAAGTGAAAAACCTGATAGAAGTATTAGAAAGAGCGAGAAATCAGAAAAAGGGCATTGTATGCATGATAAGTGCAAAGATAGGTATAGCTTTTGTTAGAGAAAGTTATAAATTTAGTAATATAAAAGATGTTATGAATGTGATAGAAATTGTAATCACTGAGAATTATTGTTCAGATGATTGGTTTATTGATTTAACCGATGTTAGACATTGGAGAGAGTTTATAAACACCACAACTATACACAAGGAGGTAAAGCAATGGAGGAGTATAAGATTACAATCCCACATTTTTATCAATTAGAATATACTGAAGGTAATCATAAAATGTATCTCGATATAGATTTTAGGGATCCTGAAATATATTTAGAGGTTGCTCATGTTGAACATTGGGAAAAGCCGTTTGAAAATGAAATAATATCTGAAAGTGAAAAAAACGTATTATACATAATGTTTATATTGGTTTGCTAAAACAAGGATTTAGTACAGATCAAATAAAAATGAAGGAGTAATTATGGTTGTACTGTCGGATGGAATTGCATTTGAGATGCAATGGAAAAAATCCTAATGTTAATTTGAGAGTTATTTAAATAGAGCGATAGGAGTAGTAAAAGTTTTGGTGACCGGGCAGAACTGTTCCGGTCATTTTTGGTATTGATATTCCTATGAAAAGTGGATATAATAAAAATGAAAATACAAATATCTAAAATGTTTACAAAAGGAGATGGAGCGATGTTATACGATTATCTTATAAAAAACTATGGGGAAAATACGCCTATTTTCGTATCGGAGTTAAATATTGAAGGATTGAATGAAAGCACATTGCGGGTTCAGATAAAAAAATTGACAGATGCCGGAAATTTAAAGAGATTTGACACGGGCATTTATTTTATTCCGAAAAAATCAATTTTCAAATCGGGTTCCACGATTTCAGCAATGCAGGTAATTGAAAAAAAATATTTAAAGAACAAGGATAATGTGTTCGGTTATTTGAGTGGATATATGCTTGTCAATATGCTCGGCTTGACAACGCAGGTTCCGATGGTTTATGAGGTGGTGTCCAATAATGCCACCACGGATTACAGGAAAACTATGATAAGCAAAACTAAAGTAATTGTCAGACGACCGAAGGTGGAGATTACAAATGAGAATGTTAGGATTTTGCAGTTTCTTGATTTAATCAAGGATGTGGATGTTTATTCCGAAGAAGAGGGGGATGCCTTAAAAAAGAGGATGGTGGGAATCATGAAGAAGATGAATGTTACTTTTTCAGCACTGGAGCCATATTTAAACTATTACCCGGAAAAGATATATAAGAATATGTATGAAACGGGGGTGCTTGCGGGTGTATCTGCATGAGGACAGGGAACAATTCACAGATGCTGTAAGGAAGTCGGTTCAGTATACGAATATGTCAGAAATGATTATTGAAAAAGATTATTATGTGACCATGATTTTAAGGCTGTTGTCACAAAAACTGCCATATGTGGTGTTTAAGGGTGGGACATCTCTGTCGAAGTGTTATGGGGTTATTAAGCGTTTTTCAGAGGATATAGACATAACAATTGACACTTCCTTGTCCCAAGGAGAGAAAAAGAAGTTGAAATATGTGCTTGTCGATATTGCAGAAGAATTAGGAATGAATATATCTAATTTGGAGGATACAAGGAGCAGAAGGGATTATAACCGATATCAGCTTGAATATAAAAGTGCGTTTGAAATAGATGAGATTTCCCTATCATCGTTTGTTCTTGTGGAAACATCGTTTACGGCGGTTTCTTTTCCTACAGTAATGATGCCCGTTACAAATTATATTGGCGGGGTAATGGAAAAGGAGGCACCGGAAGTGATAGGTGAATATCATATAGAACCTTTTGAGATGAAGGTACAGGGTCTTGAACGTACATTGATTGACAAGGTGTTTGCCATCTGTGATTATTATCTACAAAATCGAATCAAAAAGCATTCAAGGCATATTTATGACATCTACAAGCTGCTTCCGTTTGTGGAGATGGATGAGAGCTTTAAAAGGCTAGTGGAGGAAGTCAGGGCTGTGAGAAAATGTTTCAATATATGTCCTTCTGCACAGGATGATGTGGATATACCAGCACTTTTGCAACTGATTACGGAACAGGAAATATATAAGGATGACTATCAAAATTTGACGGAGGCTCTGCTTGAGGAGGAGGTCGGTTATGAAACTGCTGTTCAGGCGGTAGAAAAAATAAGAGTAAGCGGAATATTCGAGAAATGCGTAAGAAAGCATTTGTAAATAGTGAACTTGCAGAAAAGATGATTGGGAAAAACTTTCTAATGATGTATTGAAAAAAGATTTACAATAGCAAAAAAATAAAGTTTTAAAACAAACAGCGAAAGCAGGAGCTAAAAATGGAATTTGAAGAAAAGGTTAAATACGCATTTAAAGATATAATTGATAAATATAATATGAAATCTGCTGCTATCTCGGAAAATGAAGTTGTGTTGTTTACTGATAAATTCATATTGTCATTTTTGTATCACGCTGCTGAACTTGATATGGTATATATCGAAAAGACAGAGGATGGGGAATTGTATGGGTATTATAATATTGATTCCTTTATTGCAAGCTCAATTTCAAAGGAAGATAGAATACAGATAAAAGAACGATTGCAGGGAGAGTCAAAATTGGTTATACATTTAGAATTGCTTGCATGTACTTTAGAAAAGAAGTGGAAAGATTTATTATCAGGCGGTAAGGAGTGGATAAAAGAATATCAGAAATTCTTTTTACATATGCCTGCAAGGAATGTTACAAAAATAATAGAAGAATATAACAGGTATAAATGTATATAACTACAATTCATACCCATTCTTCACAAGCAGCTCCCGTGCCGTATCGACAGAATCAACCCCTGAGCTGTTTTTTACAGGTGCAAATTCCTTCTCACGTTCAACTGGAAAAACAAGGCAGTCATCCATTTCGTGAATTAAATCCAAAGCGAGTGTTTCATATTTTAAGCCGTTTGGTTCGGTTGGCTCAATCAGCTTGCCAGTCTCATCAATATACGGAATTGCCTTCTTCACAATATGATGGGGCATTTTCATATTGAGGGTTTCCTTTAATCTGCTAATCGGAAATAAATAATTCAGTGTGACGCCAAAGCCATATGCCAAATCCCCGTTATCATTTTTTTTGTACATCATATCCTCGGAAAGCTCATAGTATTCGATAATGTGTGGCTTGCCGTTCTGAAGGCAGATTGCGCCTACCTTTTCATTTGGTGCAGTTTTTTTCACTACCTTTGCGCCGCACATTTTTCCGCTTTCAATAGTTGCACCTAAAAATACAGGGTCAGCAATCCGTTGCAGAACATTATCAACGGCAAAGACATTAATCCATTCAAGGCTTGAATCGAAAATTTCATCAAGCAAGCCTGCTCTGTGCATGGAGGAAAACCAGCCTCCGTTCCCATTTGGGGAAAGTGCAAGGGAGGACTTTGCGTTCATAAGAATACGTCCGTCAAAATCTGTTGCAGGATTTAATTCCTGTACGAAGAAATGGATAAATTCAGGGTCATACCCAAAAAAGTCATGCTCCTTAAAAAAGGTTATAGTGTCCCCATAATTGATATCGCTTGTCATAATGTACATATGGATAAAATTGCCTGCAAGCCTTACCACGTCCATCGTATGCTCCATGAGAAGCTGGAAAATAAATAAATCCTTTGTAATTCCCATGTTAAAAGCACCCTTGGGCTTGTCAAAGCCGAGCCTTGTTCCCTGACCGCCTGCAAGTAAAAGAAGACAGAGCTTTCCCTCTCGTATGGCATTTAAGCCTATGGTGCGGTGCGCTTCTTCATTGTCCTTCATGTCAGAAGGCACATGTATCGGTTCTATAGAGTCGGGAGCTTCCTTTTTTTCATCTTCCGTAAAGATGGACCAGTCTATCTCCTCGATTTGCTTCGTCAGTCTTAAAAGCTCCTCATAGGAAAGCTCGTCGGCATAGCTTAAAAGGTGCTCTTGACCGTGCTGCTTCAGAAGCTCCTTTATAGGATTTAGATTTATGCTCTGTGATACGGTATTCATATTAGGATTTTAGCTCCCTTCGTATTTTTAATGTGTCCTTGAACATCCGATATATCTGTGCCGGTGAAAATCTCATTTTATCTCGCTTGCTTCTGCTGTAGTTAAGCTCCACGGGAAGCTCAATTATTTTACAGCCTGCGTTTTTTGCACGGACAAGCAGTTCAATGTCAAAGGCATAGCCGAAGGTTGTAAGGCTTTCGCAAATAGGCTTGACTACTTCCACCTTAAAAAGCTTAATGCCGGTCTGCGTGTCCTTTAAATTCAGCTTGAAAAGCAGCTTTAGAAACAGATAATATCCCACGCTGAGTATACGTCTGATTAAAGGATAGTGCAGGCGAGAGCTTTTGTGCATTTTTGAGCCGATGGCAATGTCTGCATCCGACTGTCTCAGCGTGCTTAAAAAGTATTTCAGCATTTTAGGATTTAGCTCCAAATCCGAGTCGAGAAAAGCAATGTAGCTGCCCGCGGCATATTTTACGCCCGTTGCAATGGCAAAGCCCTTTCCATGATTTTCCTCATAGCTTACATATGCTATGTTGGAATTGTCAGAGGAGGCTCTCATGATTTCAGCACCTGTATTGTCCGTGCTTCCATCGTTTACTGCAATAATAAAATAGTTTTTGACAAAGCCGTTTAAAATATCCGAGGTTGTAATCAGATTGTCATATATTTTTTGTCCCTCGTTGTATGCGGGCATAATAACACACAGGTAGGGAGAATTATCTTTATGCTCAAGTATTTTATTTACATTCGTTTGTAAATTTGCAGAAATATCCATTATTATGCTCCTGAAAATTTGTATGCCATACGATGCACGATTTACTGTGCCTTTCGCAAACTATACGGTACACAGCATAGCATATTATATACTACCACAAATAAAAAACAAATACAAAAATAAAATAAAAAAGACAATATTAAGAAATAATTAATTTTTATATGTTTTTACAAATACTTAAAAATACAGAAAAGTGCTGATAAATCAAGGGAATAGCTAGTTTATTTGTTATAATAAAATTTATCAAATAGTTATACATAAAATACGGTTAGCAACAAATTAGTAACAAATTAGACTTGTATTTTATCTATTTCATGGCGTAATTCAGCTAATGTTCTATGACCATAAACAGATTTTTCCACATCGCCTTTTATTACGTGTCCCATAAGCATATGCTTTGAAAGGTCATCGACTTTGTATTTGTCACATAACCATGAAAATGTGTGGCGGCAGTCGTGCGGTGTATGTTTCTTTCCGTTTAAGGTTGTTTGTATGCCTAATTTTTCTAATGTAGGATAAAATACATTTTTTCTATAATCTGTTGATTTTACATAAAAGGGTTTACCTTTGTATGCTGCGACCATGTCATATATTGAATTGTGAATCGGGACTATTCTGTCTTTTCCGGCATTTGTTTTTACACCGCCTCGGAAATATCTGTCTTTTAAATTGTATTCCATACTTTCATATGCGCTGATACGGAAACCGGAGTAAATCATAATAAGTATTGTATCCACACCGGGCATATCCTTATTCTTCCAAAGCAGAGTTAATTCTTCCTGAGAAAATGGTTCACCGCTTTCGTCGTCATCTTTTATATTGATGGTAACGAATTGGGAATAGTCCTTGTCCATGTAATCATTTTCTAGTGCAAATTTATATATGCCATGATACAAATTGATTATTAATTCTAAGCTGGAATGTTTTAGCGTACAATTATCAATAACCTCCTGTAAGTCTGCTTTTTTTAATTGCTTAAATTTTCTTTCGTGTAATACTGAGCAATTATTAAAGGTGGCTCTTACAGAATAGATTGAGGATTTGGAAAATGTTTTTTTGCTGTTTTCATACTTAGATTTGTAATATAATCTATACATATCCGCAAAAGTTATATTTTCATTTTTTATGTCATATGGATTGTGATTATATTCACGGAGTGCATCAAAAGCCTGATACCAATCTTCATAATATCCGATTGCAGGAACTGAGACAGGAGAACCGTTAATATTGTATTCTTGAGTTGGAGGATATGCGGCATATGGATTTCGTCTGTTTTTGCCTAAATACTTTATGCTGCCATAACCGTTTGGAAGCTTTTTGTGTTTCTTTTTTCTTTTAGTATTGCCTTGTGGCTTCGCAGGAGCCTCAACGTGCTCTTTAAATTGGTTAAGTGATGAATTTATAGGGTAGCCGCAAGAAGGGCAGGATATAGCCTTATCTGATATATTGTGACCACATTCAGGACATGATATAAGCATGGAAATATTCTCCTTGTATAAAAATTTTCATTTGCTTTATTTTCGTTTCAAGATTAATAGAGTTTAAATTTATTGATTAACTGCACCCAGCCCTTTTAAAAAGAATGTCATTGTGTCAGTAGCTTTATCATAAATGATATAATCAATAACGGAATGGAGAGCTGTAGCACGGTCAACTGTTACAGATGAGTTTTCTATGTAGTCATAGACGGACTGAAGCTTTTCAGTCGTAATCTGCACCGGTGCAATGTCCATTTTGTTATATTTGTCCTCAAGAACGGCCAGTTCATTTTCAAGCGTTGCTTTGTTTGACTTGTATTCCTTAAGAGTATCAACACCGTTTATATATGCATCTTTGACTCTTTTAAGCTTTTGTTTAACGGAAGATATTTGTTTTTCAATTGTTGCAGGTTCGGGCTGATATTGCGGTACAGGGTCAAGAGCGGCAATATCATTATTGTTAATGATTTCTTTAAGCCCCTCAAGTACATAATGTTCCGCTTTGACCGCAGATATGGAATTTCTGCAATTACACATGCCCTTGACCGACTTCCAGCAGACAAAATAAGGAAATTCACGGTTTTTTCGTTTATCATAGCCTCTTTGGTATGCAAGTGTTCCATCGCAGGCGGGGCATCTCATTACCCCTGACAGCCAGTGCTTTTGTATGCTCAGTCTTTTGGCGTGGCTTTGTGTGGCTGTAAGAAAGCTATACCGTTCATTTGCCTTATTCCACAGCTCTGTATCAATAATTGGTTCATGTCTGCCGTCAACTATAATCGTATCACCCGTAGTTTTTTTCGAGTGGTTGCCGGAATAATTCCATCTGATTTTTCCAATGTAAAAAGGATTTTGTATCATATCGACAATGTTGCGTGATTCCCACTTGCATCCGCCTCTTGTTCTGTATCCGGTATTATTTATGTATGCTGCAATCTGCGACAGCGCTTTTTCTTCTATTGCAAACATATGGAAGCACATACGGACCATATCAACATACTCAGTATCAGGATAAGGAATGGTATCGGCGCCTTTATCTTTTTTATATCCTATAGGTGGTCTATTGTTGTATCCGCCGGAAAGCGCCTTCTGTGTCATGCCTCGTCGTACCTCTCCCGACAGGCGGATGGAGTAGTATTCATCCATCCATTCAAAGATACGCTCAACAAGCTGTCCGATAAATCCATCAGGAAGCGGCTCGGACACTGATACAACATCAACATTATTTTTCTTCAAAAGGGATTTATACACAATTGATTCTTCCTGATTACGGGCAAACCTTGAAAATTTCCATACTAAAATAGCATCATAAGGATGTTCCTTTGACTTGGCGGTGGCAATCATATTTTGAAATTGGGGACGCTTTTCGGCAGTTCTTCCGGATATACCTAAATCCTGATATACATCCGTGAGAATCATATCGTTGTTTACTGCATATTCCTTTAGAAGCCTGATTTGGGCATCAGGTGAATATTCTTCCTGATCCTCTGTTGAAACCCGGATATAGGCGCATACTATTTTTGACATATACATCACTCCTATACAATTAAAATTCTTGTATAAAAGCATCCTGTTATGATATAATATGCATGTTGGGGCTATTATATCAATAAAGGTGTGAGAGGTTGTGCTTTTATACTTTTTATTGAAGATAGCTTTGTGCTCCCTGTTGGCGCAGGGGGCATTTTTTATTTGAAACATCTTTTACAAGGCACAAATTGGTTTTGCTCGGCTTCTTCTTTTTCCAATTTGAGTGCGTCATGTAAACCACTGCAGTGCGGAGTAGTATGGTATTTGTTGCTGTTTGGTGAAACAAATACATATTCTTTAGATACAATATTCATATTTAAAATTTGTCCTAAATAGGTAACATCTTGTGGAAAACGGTTGCAATGTCTGTTCACTTCTTTATCCAAAACGCTTTTAAGTCTTTTGTATGGTGCCGGATATTTTAATAAACTAAGCAAGTACAAAAATTGTCCTAATCCCGGTTCCATGGGTAGAATAATATTTGAAAGCTTGTCAACTCTTAATGTACTAGAACATTTATAATTATAGATTCTGCCTCCGTGTGCTGCTTTATTTCTGTAATCAACACAAATAAAGAGTGTATCCATCATAAGCATTCTTAAGGTGTTTATGCCAAATTCATCTTCGGACAAATCGTATAAAAGTCGGCATAAATTTTCTTGTTCAGGCACTTTAAATAATGATATAAAATTTACTATTGTTGAAAAATAAGCACTCTTAAGCAATATCCAAGGAGGAACAGTACCATATTTTGTGGAATAGTGGTGTATAGGATACTTATCAGTTTGCAGCATATCTCTTAATGTTGTCAAAATATAGCCTAAACTGAAACGCTTTTTTGTTTTTTTCTTATCTCTAAAGTTTTTGAAATTCAAATATTCATCTTGGTGTGTTCCGAATGTTTTTGCAAGAACATCAGCAGTGCTTTCTTTAATATGTTCTTCTAAATCCTGCATTGCTGCCATCATTGCATTTCTTAATGCTTTGTCCAACAAGTATAGTGATTCAATTTGGTTAAAAGTTACGCCGGAACGATATGATTTTTCATTACCGTTAGTTACTACATATGGTTCTCTATAACTCTTTATTAAATTTGAGTACCCATATATTTGAAGTTTGCGTTTAGCATTTTCTTCATCTTCAATGATTAGGTTTTGTTTTTTCAGTTTGATTATTTGTTGTTCAGGTGTGGTATAATTAATTGGAATGCTTGTCATATGTACATTTCCTCCTATTTAAACAAAAAGAGCCAAGGAAAAATCCAAGGCTCAATTCGTGGCCGGACACCAGCCATTCACTAATTAGTGATATTATAACTATATGCAGAAACCTTGTCAAGTATTCATCATGAAAAAATTTATTTATAATGTTTTTGAATATATATATTATCACAAAATACTTTTTTCAGGTCAGCATTGAGCCTAATGATTTTTCTATTTTATATGCTAAGATACTTCTGATTTTCCCCCCGATGCGGATTCTCTTTGCTTTTCATCCGCATATATTTGTTGTCCGTTTTCGTTTAAATATTGGACGACGTCAAAGTTTTCTGTACTCTCAGCAGCATCCACGTTTTTATCGGACATGAGTTTATCAAATACTCTTTCCACATCTTTCCAATCTTCATCACTCAGTTTTGCTAAACCTTCAACCAGCCTTGTTTTAAATGATTCAGGTTCTATTGCAATTTTCTTTGTGAAATCTTCCATGGCTTGTTTTCGGGATTGGTTTACAGAACAAATATCTCCTTCTTCATATCTGAGCCATTTCTCGCTTATATTAAATTCCCGGCAGATTAATTTAATAACTGTATCGCTTATAGTATTTTTGTCATTTTCCCATTGACTGACCGTGTTTTTTTTAGCTCCTAATTTTTCCCCGAATTTTTCAAGAGTAAGACCAACCGTTTCAGTTCTTATATATTTAACTCGTTCGCCTATAGTCATAATTGCACCTCCCATCTTGTAAACAATAACACTTGATAAACTTAATGTCAATAAAAAAAGTTCTTATAAAGAACAAAAATGCTTGACAATATTCTTTGTAAGAATTACAATGTTCGCATAAAGAACAAGTCGACATGGAATTTAAGTTATTGAAAGGAGATGGTCACATGTCAGATAAAGAAAAAGATTTTATTAAGAAAATAGAATCAGGTGTGCCGTATTTATCAGATTTTGATAAAGGATATTTTCTCGGTATTGTCGAGTCAAAGGCAAACTCAAATATGGATAAGGCAGTAGAAGAAAGAAATTTAAGCAGGGAGAGCACAAAGCAGTTATAGCCCCAACACACTTTAACTGCAGGTGAATAAAAGGATTACAGGAGGTGGTAGCATGACTTACGAATATTATATCGAAAAAGATGGAGAATATGTCGATTTAAAAACACTACCGCTGGAGGAACAGGCAGAAATACGAAAAAGATTATCAGAGACAATGGCAACGACAATAGCAAAGAACATAGCAAGACAGAGGGGAAAAGAGATAAGTAATAACGCACTGATGAAATGAACATTGAGACAGTTTGCATTATCAAAATTTTATAGCAGGAGGTAATTGAAATGATTGAAGAAATTTTATTAAAAATTGAAAAATACTATGGATTTAAAAAGGAATTAATAAGGAATGTACAAATGGATGGACCATTGTTTGTAAATTTTGAAGTTAATGGAATTATGTATAGCGGTTATGTACCGTTTGTCGGAGCCATACCTCAGTTGACAGTAAATGGGTATACGGCAAAACATCACAATGAAAAGGATGTGCTTGTGGAAGACTGGTACTACGAGAAATATATCAAGGATAAGCCAGTACGACTTCTTCGTTATATGGCTGTAGATGAAAACGATGAGGCAAAGTGGGAGGACACAGGCGTCATATTAAAAAACCAGGAGGATGCAGAAAAATACATAAATAGTCTGCAGTTACATTATGAAATAATAATTGATTAATTATGCTAAAAGGAGGATGTGGTTTAGTGAATAAGGAAACTGAAAGAATTTCAGTAGAGGAAGCTGCAAGGCTTCTCGGAATGGCACCGCAGGGAGTAAGGGTTCAGATGAGACGTGGGCTTCTTGACATTGGTAAGGTATTTCCTTCTGTCAGCCATAAAAAAGGAGGCAGGACAATATATCAATATTTTATTTTCAGGGATAAATTAAATAAGGTGCTTGGAAAAAACAATGACGGGGAAGAAGTAAGCTGGACTAATGAAAACAGACGACAAGAGAGCATCCATGAAATTAAAAACAAGTGATATTGAGGACTGCCTCCAAAATCATGGGAGGTTAAGAAAAATATACATAGCAGCAAGGAAAAACATAACAGAGCAGCTGTACGGACTGGACGAGCTTGAAAAGACCATCTATATCCCGATGCGATGTACCTCAGACGGAAACCGGAAATTTTACACATCGGACAAAACCGGAAATACCGTCAAATCCAACGAAGCAGAAAAATTGAGCGCAGAACGGAATTTCCTGACACAGCAACTAAAAGCCTATGATGATAAAATTGCAATGGTGAACAGGGTCGTTAATACGTTCAACAGCCTTGCATTTATATTTCCGCACCATTTTGATATTATTAACCGTCTGTGGATCAAACGGGAAAAAGTGGCGTCAGCCCGTTCCGAAATCGGGCTTGGAATGACGACCATAAACAATATGCGCATGGACTTTGTTAGGGTAATCACATGCATTGTAAATTCAGATTTAACTATATCAGACATGAGCGATATTGAAAAAATAAGAAGTGCAGTAAATGATGATGAACTCATCAGCAACATGAGGAGGTAATCCATATGAAAGAGTACAAATACAAACAGTATAAAATTTATATTCCCACCAGTAATACGAAACTCATCGAGATATTGGACAGTTATTCCACGTATATGAGGGATAAGGTTATTATTGACACGCTTCGGAAAGCTCTTGCACTAGATGGGAATAGTGTTTCCAGTCATAAAAGAATTGAAAAAAATCCGGAAGAATATGAGCAGGAAGCCATCGGACGACACAATAATGACGAGATACTTAAAATGCTTGCGACTCTTACTGAAAAAATTGAGGCACTGGAACACAGAGAAGCTGCAGGAGTAAAAGAAGATATGGGACAGAAACCGATGCTGGATGTTCCGGATGAAATGCTTGATTTTTTTGCCGACGATTGATTAATCGGGACAAAATAAAAGAGAGGAAACCAACACTTCCTCTCTTTTGCATGTGCACTTGAAATTAACTATACAAGACACAAATAATATGTAAAATGTGTCTTATATATTATCGTTATTTTCAAAATATGTCAAGTGCATATGTAAAAATATTCAGTACAAAAAATCAAAAAAAGTACAAATTTGCAGAAACAGCCAAAAAACATGCAAAATTGTACAAAACACAATTAAAGTCTGAAAGCATCAAGTGATGAGAGGAACGCAAAGACATAAATGGCGGTGTAAGATAACCTGAGGACACTTACATATCACTATAAAATAACCTTTTCGCATGTTGGTATAAACAATTAACCTGAGGGAATAGCTGACCCTTTGGCTGCGGAGCAATCCCGGTTAAAGCGCAGAGGAACAACTGCGTCAAATGACGCAAGAGAAAGGGCTGTATATCAATTTATACAGGTAACCCGTCCCGGATGCTGCTTTCATATGCCTGTAGTGGGTGTATGGAAGCAGAAGGGGGGAGTATCAAGGAAATTAGCTGCCACGTCGTCTGATGCCGGACCTCGGACGTTAGCATGATACATGCTTGAAGATACTTTCTGACTAAATACATATATTGGAACATAAACGGCTTCACATTACTGTGAGTGGTTTCTGTATATGTTTTTAGTCAGGGGGGGAGAATTGAAAATTAATAAATAAAGGAAAATGTGCAGCTAAAGAAAAACGAGAATAAGTCGTTACCTGTAGTATTCGATTTTCAATTCACGGGGTTGCCTCTGCGGAGTGGTATATTAAAAAATACATATTATATTTAAACTTCGTAAAAAACTTGATATATAAATTATAATCTCGGTAACGAGAGTAACGCCAGTAATTTGGTATCGGGTTCCAAGATATTTTATATATGTTATTATTATAATGGAATGTGATAATGGCAATTGCCGTGGTTGCATTCATTGTTATCTCCCCTCCTTACATTTTTAGAATAAGAGCGGAAAGGACATGCTTTTGGGTATGTCCTTTTTTGCATTATACAAATTTCATGTAGCTATCATTAATAACACTGCAGTTGAAATTACAGAGGAAAAGTGCAATAATATATAGAAATATTGAAAAAAATAAATTTGTTGCTTGACAAATACACACGCATAATGTATAATATACTTAGATAGGAAAGGCAGTATTTTTAGAAGCAGAGGGGGAGACGGATATGGATAAGAAGAAAAAGGTAATAATAATCACAATAGCAGCATTGTTTCTCGCAGGAATTACAACTACGGCGATAATCATGGGAACAAGGGATAAAAAGGAAAGCAGTGTAAAGGCTGAAACGACAGAAGCCATGGCAGTTGCAGATAAAAAAGAAGCTGACGATGATATGCCTGAGGTTAAGGCTGACACCAAAGAAACAAAGGAAAATGACACAAAAAAGACGGATGCAAAGAAGGACACCCAAGAGGAAAAGGCTGAAAAGGACACTGTTAAAAGCGAGGTTACGGAAGCTGCCAATGCCAAGCCGAATGTAACAGAAGCACCAAAACAGACAGAACAGTCGACGACAACGGAAACACCGAAGCAGACAGAACAGCCAAAACAGACGGAAACACAAACAGAACAGCCTGCTCCTGCAACAACCGAAAAGCAGAAAGTATGGCATGAGCCCGTATATGAGGAAGTATGGGTAGTGGATGTGGAGGCACACTATGAGAGGATGCCTGTTGATGTAAAGTACATAGACCAGTGCTACTGTGGAGCTGACATAACAAATATTGACTTTAGAGACCATGTAAACACAACACCTCAATGTGTAGGCTTTTGGGGAGATGTGCCAGTATATACCTACGATGACGTGTTTGTAGCTGAACAGGGGCATTACGAGAAAAAGCTTGTAAAGGAAGGCTATTGGGAATAAAACCAAGACCTGAAGGAATGAAGTAAAATTTAATAAAAACAACAAAAGCAGGAAGGGTAAAACCGACTTGCTTTTTTTATGCCATAGATTAAGGGCGGATAAGGGATTTTTTTCTTTTATCTGCCTTTTCTTATTCTAAAACGTAAAGGAGGAATGTAAAAAATGAATAAGAAAAAGAGAAAAAAGCAGGAGGAAATAATAATGAACAGGAAAATCAAAAAAACAGTAGCACTTCTTATGTCGCTGATTATGATTTTTTTCGCATTCAATGCAATGCCTGTTTCAACTGCAAATGCAGAAGAAATATCAGAACAACAGGAAAGTGCTGCAGGAAATGCAACTGCTACGGACGCAGAACTGACAGAGGTCAATGAGATGTCAACGGAGGCTGGTACCGAGGCTGTAGAGGAAACATGTGAGAGTACGGAAGATGCAACAGTAAATGTAATAGAGCAGATGGAGGAAATCGTGGAGGAAATCATGGTTTACGCTACGGTTGACACAAACTATACGTTTATTTTTACTGATGGGGGAAGCTTAAACGCCGTGTGCGAAAATGAGCATCTTCCTGTGGTCGCCCATACGTCCGGCGGAAATCAGCTTCACTGTATAGACGCAAGCCTGTCATCAGCTTTTCAATGGACAAACTATGGGTGGCAGTCAGGAGGTCTTACATGGTCATATGCCGAAGTCGGAAACAGCAGCATGGCAGATGTTTTGTTTGAGTATTATAAGGGAGATAACCCAAACCGTGCCGTGACAGATGGTGAAAAGTCGGGTGGTACAGGTTCCTTATATAATCAGCTTACCCATGACCTTGACGGTGCAGAGGGAGGCACACGTACAGCTCCCACAAAGGCAGCCTATAAAATTGTAAATGCATCAAATGCTGATATAAACGGGCAGACGATAAATGCGACCGTTGACACTGCAAATAATATTCAGAAAACCGAAACGCTTACGTTTCTCACAGGAACAACATATCTGCATCATTATGTTACCGTTCCCGCAGGCGTCACGATGCATTACACGCCTTATGACACGGGAGTTCCGGCAACGGCAACAAACACAACCGTTGCGGTTGTGAATAATACAAAAGCATATTTCACAGCACCACTCACGACAAATATAAGTGTAAGCATTTCAAGCACATGTGTAAATCGTGATTTCAATAAAGGTTATTATATTGGCAACATGTATATACTTGCACCACAGAAACAATTAGGCAGTGCTGTGACTTTACAAAGATTTATGTACTGTGACGGAAGTCCTGCATCAGCATCATTTTCAATTAACTTTGCCGCTCTTGGAAGCCTGAAAATACAGAAAATTTCAGCAAATCCGGATATAACTGACGGAAATGACTGCTATTCCCTTGAGGGAGCAGAGTTTCTTGTCCCAAATGCGGACAAATCAAAGAGCTGGACGCTGACAACGAAGGCTGATGGAACGGCACAGCTTGATAACATTCCTGTCGGCAGCTATACAATAAAGGAAACAAAGGCATCAAAGGGGTATACAATTAACCCTGCAGGATTTAATGGTACTGTAACAACCACTCATACGCCACAAGCTCCTTATATAGTAGAAGTTGGGGAAACACCTAAAAACGATCCTATTGAAATGTTAGTACAGAAAAAATCTTTAGATGGTGATTATGAGGGAAAGTATCTTGAGGATGCAGAATTTACGGTTAAATTTTATAAGGGAGTGCAGCAAGGCACTAATCCTGCACTTGACGGAATGACAGCCGATAGAATTTGGGTTCTTAAAACAGTATTGAATCCTAAAAATAATGATGTATGTGCTTTGTTGGATGAATTGAGTAAAATTTCTGGTGACGATTTTTATCGGACAAGAAGCGGAAAACCAACCCTTCCTCTTGGCACGATAACCATACAGGAAACCAAAGCGCCTGACGGATACCTTGTTGATGACGAAGTATACGTCAGAACAATAACGGACGACGGAGGGGCACTTGAAGCAGTAGACACCTACAACATGCCTTTGATAATCGAAGAACCAAACAAGCGTCCCGTACAGTTTATAAAGCTTGGCGAGGACCATGACGGAAATGCAAATCCGCTTGCAAATGCAGGCTTTAAGGTATGCCGTACCGAAGATCTGCAAAAGGACGCTGATGGAAACTACATATGGGACGAAAGCAAAGCTGTTTCTTTTGCAAAGGATAAGGGCACTGAGCTTTTTACCGACCAGCTGGGAAATGCCGAAAGCTGTCCGCTTTTCTATGGGGACTACATGATGAGGGAGACTACCGTTCCCGACAACCATGCTGCCGTTCCTGACTTTTTCTTTACCGTGGACGATGACTCAACGGAGCCGGTTGTGCTTGGAAGCTTTACTGACAGGCAGATTTATTCTTATCTGAAGCTGATAAAGGCAGACAGCGAAACTGGAAAGAACATCACAGCCTCACATGCCGTATTCAAGGTGTGGGACTATGCCGGCGGGGAGTATGTGTCCTTTGACGGCGTTTCGGAATTTGAGACGGACGATGACGGAGTGCTTTTTCTTCCGGGCAGGCTTGCAGCAGGCAGATACAGGCTTGAGGAAATAAAATGTCCTGACGGTTATTATGCCGCATCAGCAGATACTGACATTACAATAACAAATGCAAAGGGTGCGCTTTATGAGGCATATGTTGACGAAAATGGAAATGCCACTGATGACATCCTCACGACAGCAGCCATTTACAATGAACAGCTTAAGGGCATCATAACAATAGACAAAACTGCCGAAAAGCGGAGCTGGGACGAAGAAAAAGGAGATTTTGTCAGCAGCGACATAAAGCTTTCGGACGTAGAATTTGGAATATATGCGGCAGAGGATATTTATTCCCCTGACGGAAACGGAACGCTTTTATATTCAGAGGGAGACAAGGCATGCACCGTAATAACCGATGAAAATGGTTCTGCCGAAAGTACGGAGCTTCCGCTCGGCAGGTATCAGGTTGTCGAGGAAAAAACGCCTGCAGGATATAAACCTTCGGAACCGCAGACCGTTAAGATTGCATTTGATGATAAAGCAGTTGAGATTACGGAAGCAGAAAGGACAAAGAAACTGATATATAAGAATGTTGATGTGTACAACTACGCAAAAATTCCGAAAATCAGGACTGCGGCAAAGGATGTAAATACAAATTCGCCAGTCGGTTCATGCAGTGAGTCTGCACAGATAGAGGACACTGTTTCCTATGATGACCTTATTCCGGGACGTGAATATGAGCTTTTTGGAAAGGTTATGCTTCAAAGTACGGGACTGCCTCTCTGTGACATGAATGGAAATGAAGTAAGAAGCAGCCTGAAATTTACGCCTGAGAGCGAGAGCGGAGAGGTAAAGCTTAAGTATACATTTGACAGCAGGCTTCTTGCCGGACAGACGGTTGTTGTTTTTGAGGATCTGTATTGTGACGGAGAAAAGGCTGCCGTCCATGCTGACATTGAGGACGAAAAACAGAGCATTTATTTCCCTAAGATAAGAACACTTGCCGTCTCGGAAAACGGCACAAAGGCGCATATTGCATATGGAATGCTTCACATAACCGATACATGCTCTTATGAGAATGTCGTGCCGGGATATTGGTACAGGGTAAACGGCATTTTAATGAACCGTGCAACAAAGGCGCCGCTCCTTGATGATGACGGCTGCATAGTAACGGCAGAAACGTATTTTTATGCGGATAAAAGCAGCGGAACGGTTGATGTTTCCTATGATGTCGATGTTACGTGGATGCCGGGCTATTACATTGTTGTTTTTGAAGAACTGCATTTTGCCGAAACAGGAGCAAAAATAGCGGAACATGCTGACATTGAGGATGAAAACCAGACCATAAAAATAAAGGAGCGGGGCTGGCTCGTTCTGCACGGCGCACAGTCTCCTTCAGGGCGTGCATGGCACAGCAAAAACTACAGCCCGGGAACAGGCGACAGCGTAAATACAAAGGCGGCTGCCGTTGTGGGAATGCTTGCGCTTATTCTTGGTGCTGCAATGTTGTTGGTTAAAAGAAAGAAAAACAGAAAGAAAGAACCGGAGGTAATTGTGGTAGGACAAAAAGGAACAGGAAAAAGGCTGTTTGTGCTAAGCCTTTTTGCCGGATTATCGTTTGGTTTATGCGGGAATACGGCACATGCAGAGGAAATGCAGGAAGACGAATATGTAGTGACAAAAACAGAAACCTGCGATACCGGTGACGAGTCAAAATACGATTTCGGCTTTGACGATGAAATTATTACGGCTGACGGAATAAGCTATAAGCTGGATCATATTGACTATGATAAAACAAGCGTTTATGAAAGCGTGTACGGAGAGGAGGGAGTACAGACTGAAATTACCAAAGAGAAGGAAAAAATAAAAAATGTGGACAAGGAAAGCTTCAAGCCTGAAGAAACATTTTCTGAAAATGACATGGAGTATGTTTTCAAAGACGTAAAATTTGAACAAAGCGGATATGCAGATGAAAATGCAGTAAAGACGCTTGATACGGACGTGCTGCAAGCATTAAATGTTAATGAATATCCGAAAAGCCTCGAATATGAATATGACGGGGAAAAATATGACCTGCCGTATTCAAAATACGAGGAAAAGACGGGCTGGTACTCAGGGTTTAAGCTGACCGGGACAATTTACGGTTATGACGGAGGCAGCTTTAATATCGGGGATAATGCATTGACGGACGAGCAGCTTAATGACACGGATATTTTAAAAATATTTATGAGGGAAAACGGATATGGGGCTGATATTTACAGACCAACATCATTTGAGTATGCATCAGAACCGTATGTGTCAGTTTCGGGAAAGGTATGCAGGGACTATATCATAAATTATGACCTGTATGGAACAGTCTACACGCTTATTTATGAAAAAAAGCTTGATGCACCGCTTTATAAGGCAGTGATGACGTATGAATTAAGCGATGACAGCACGAAAAAGCTTGAGGAAATGAAGGAAAGCTATATCGTAACCGCAAATGCATATTATGTTGAGACGGAAGGAGAAAAAGGGCTTACGGCAGTGCAGAAAGCTGTTCTTGGAGCAGGAATTGTTTTTCTTATCATACTCTTTATTGCACTTGTGATTTATCTTTTGAAAGGGGGAAGAAAGCCGACGGATTACAAATCTGAAAGGGACATAAGAAGGGACTATAAGGAACTTAAATAGAAATCTTGACGGTGTCAGTCAGGATTTTTTTGTTATAATAATTAATGGGATGTCACAGGCAAATGCCTATGGCATCCCATTTTTTTTATGCTCATAATGGGCGAATATTGATGATGAGTTTATGACGTTATACCGACATCGGTCTAAATGATATTTGTAGCAGCAGACAGGAAAAAGATTTTAATGTTTTGAGTATGAAAACTGAGGCTGATGATAACAACATTTTACGTGATAACAAAAGGACAACTTTGCATATCTGAAGAAATTTTTTATTGTCTTTTGCGAGGGTTATTGAATACGGGGTCTTAGGGGTGTCCCCTAGCAAGATGTGTTTTGAATGAACGAAGTGATATACAAAATACGTGTCTTGCTAACTTATGAAATAAGTTAGCAAGACACGTATCATACATATTGTGTGCCATAAAGATATATTAGCATTAATTGGTCATGCTAAGAAAGTACAAAAATGCAAAAACTGAACAAAATCGTATAAAACTGCACGAAACTGTCCAAAACTGTACGAAAAGAGTGAACGAAAAAAGCAAAAACTGTTCAAAACTGAACAAAAACGTACAAAAAATTTAGCGGATAGTTGGTGGCTTGAAATAGAAGCGGATAAATAAAGAAAAAACAGGATTTTGACAAAAGTACAAAAATGCAAAAACTGAACAAAATCGTACAAAACTGCACGAAACTGTCCAAAACTGTACGAAAAAAGTGAACGAAAAAAGTAAAAACTGTTCAAAACTGAACAAAAAAGCAAAAACTGAACAAAACCATACGACAGTGAGGAATTTAAAAGGTTTATGTGCATCCTTGCAGTCTACGGCAACAATCTTAATCAGATAGCCCATAGGATGAACATGGAAATAATTGGATAAAAAATATAACATTGCTAAGATACAATAAAATATCATAAAATATATACAATTAGTAACATATTAGCAACAAGGATTTTGTAAGTTTATTGATTTTACGCACTTTTTATTTTTATCGGCTTAAGAAATAATTAATATAGATACTCCAAATTGCCTATTGTTTTTTTTCATTGAATAATGTATCATTGTTTGGAATTGTGTATTAAAATGATGAATAATAGTTGTATTGATATAAAAAGGTTTAATACGGGTATAATTTTAGGAGGCTTATAGTATGAGTAAAAAGAAAAAGAAAAAAGGAATAAATGCAAATGCAAAGTGGGGAATTGCATTTTTGGTTGAGGTTGCCGTCTGTATAACCATGGTTGTAGGCTATGGTGTATATTGGGCAAACAATAAAATGGACAATATTAACTATGCGGCTGATGTTGATTTTGGAAAGATTGAGGTCAACGAGGGAGCAGAGGAATCCTCAAAGGGGTATCAGACGATTGCACTATTCGGTATTGATGCAAGAAGCAATACCTCCATGGGGGAAGGAAACAGGACAGATTCCATCATTATTGCCAGTATCAACAACGATACGAAGGAGGTTAAGCTTGCCTCCGTATACAGGGACTCGCTTTTGCAGATAAGAGATGGAAGCAATATGACTACGAAAATAAATGCGGCGTATGCCTTTGGAGGACCGGAGCTTGCACTCAGCACTTTAAATGCAAACCTTGACCTTCACATAGATGAATTTGTAACAGTAAACTTCCTTGCACTTACAAATGCAATTGATGAGCTGGGTGGTATTACGATACATGTGGAAAGCAACGAGCTTCCAGTGCTGAACGCATCAATTGAGGAGCAGATAGGCGTTACGGGAATTTACTCTGACGGCGTGTTTACAACCGGGGATATTCTTTTGAACGGTACACAGGCAACAGCGTATGCACGTATCAGAAGTACGGACCAGGGAGATATAACGAGAACAGAAAGACAAAGGGACGTTATCGCCAAGATGGTAGCGAAGGCGAAAGGCTCAGATCTCGCTACGATTGAAGGCATAATTGACGAGGTATTCCCGAATATTTATACAAGTATAGATAACAAGGAAATGATTAATCTTGCAAAGAGTATTTTTGACTACGAGATGGGAGATACAATAGGCTTTCCTCTTGCCTATGCACCAGTAAGCCACGAGGTAAAGGGGGCTATCCTTGTTCCTGCAAACCTTGAGGCAAATGTAATCGCACTTCACGAATTTTTGTATGAGGACATTCCTTACACACCAAGCCAGACTGTAAAGGACATAAGCGCACAGATAGAAAATGAGACAGGCGTGTATGAGCAGGATATAGAGTTAAATATCTTCAAGCCGGAATAATTTGTAATAATATGGGATTTTTAAATGATAAATATAAAGATGCCCGAGGGGGCGGCATATATAATAAAAGAACTGAATAAGCATGGGTTCGAGGCATTTATCGTAGGCGGCTGCGTCAGGGATGCATTGCTTGGGAAAGAGCCTTCCGATTGGGATATAACAACCTCGGCAAAGCCTGAGGATATAAAACGCATATTCAGGCATACGGTAGATACAGGTATTGAGCATGGCACTGTTACCGTGCTTATTTATGGGGCAAAGACGTCCGCAAAAAATGGAAAAAATCATGAAAGCTTTGAGGTTACAACCTACAGAGTGGACGGAGCTTATACAGACCACAGAAGACCTGATACGGTTACATTTACAGACAGGCTTGTGGAGGATTTGAAAAGGCGCGATTTCACCATAAATGCAATGGCATACAATGATGAATCGGGTCTTGTTGATATTTTTGACGGACAAGACTGTCTTGAAAATGGGGTAATTGCCTGCGTTGGAGCGGCAAAGGACAGGTTTGATGAGGATGCGCTTAGAATTTTAAGGGCAATCAGGTTTTCTGCACAGCTTGGCTTTGCCATAGAGGAAAAAACCCTTGCGGCAATGAAACAGCAAAGCCCGCTCCTTGCGAAAATCAGTGCAGAGCGAATTCAGGCTGAGCTTACAAAGCTGATTACCTCAGACAATCCTGACCGCCTGATTACGGCATACGAGCTTGGAATTACAAAAGTAATTCTGCCTGAGTTTGACGCCATGATGAACACGGAACAAAATAACCCATATCATTTGTATAATGTAGGAGTACATACGGTTAAGGTTATGGAAAATATTGCACCTGAGCCGATACTCAGATATACGGCACTTTTGCATGATGTAGGAAAGCCATACACGAAAAAAACAGGGACAGACGGAGTAGATCACTTTTATGGACATCAGGAGGTAAGCGAAAAAAAGGCGAGGGAAATTTTAAGACGGCTGAAGCTTGATAATCATACGATCGATAAAACCTGCAGGCTTGTTCTTAATCACGATTACGGAATACAAGGGCAGCTAAGTGAAAAAAATGTCCGCAGATTTATAAGCAGGCTCGGCGCTGAAAATTTTGGGGATTTCATTTCCATAAGGAAAGCGGATATGGCAGGACAGAGTGATTACAGGCTTGCGGAAAGACAGGCTGACCTTCTGTTTATGACGGACACATACAACAAAATAAAAGAAAAAGAGCAATGCCTTTCCCTTTCGGATATGAAGCTTTCGGGTAAGGATTTAATTGAAATGGGAGCTTCTCAGGGGAAAGAATTGGGAGCCGTTTTAAAGGAGCTTTTTGAGCGGGTGCTTGATGACCCTGAATTAAATGAACATGAAAGGCTAAAGGAAATGGCTGAAAAAATACTAAGTGAAAAAACAGCAAATGAATAATGCATGAAAAGTTCCCTTTGGACATACAATTAACAAGGCTACCTAAATTTTTATGTCTGGAGGGGATTTTCTTTGGCTGAGAAGCTGTCCGAGGTATTCGAAGCATATGATATGGAAGTTTATCAAGTTGTACGTGGGAGAGAGTCGAACATATTGAAAACTGACAAAGGAATAAGGCAGTTAAAAAAGCTTACGGTTGGTGAAAAGCGTCTTGATGCTGAGAGAAGGTATAAGGAGGAGCTTCTTGCCAGAGATTTTTGCGGCATTGATTTCTGCATAGAAAATATGTCGGGGGAGCTTGTAAGCTACGACCGGTACGGAAATGCATATGTGCTCCGGAATTACTTTGAGGGCAGTGAGGCGGGGCTTACAAATTTAGAGGATGTAAGGCTTGCTGTTGAAAATCTTGCAAAGTTACATATTGTGGGAAGAAATATATTTCAGACCACGGAGCATGACGTTCATGTGCGGCATGTGTGCGACTTCAAAAAGAGAAATCAGGAGCTGAAAAGGGTAAAAGCCTTTATTATGAAAAAGAAACAGAAAAAGGCTTTTGAGGAGCTTTACATAAATGCCTTTGAATATTTTTACAATCAGGCATTGGAATGTGAAAAAAATTTTGATGTGGAGATTTTTGAAAATATCAAGGAGCATATAGGCTATTGCCATGGAATGTACAACCAGCACAGCGTTATTATTTCTAGGGATGAAGCTCCTTTTCGTGTATTTACAACGAGCTTTGATAAATTTCATGTGGGAAATCAGCTTACGGATTTATATCATTTTTTACGAAAGGCGGTAGAGAAAAATAATTACAGCTTTCATATTGTCAGGTACATTTTAAACTGCTATTCGGCAGTCTGTCCGCTTTCGGCATGGGATATAGAATACATATATATTTTATATTCCTATCCTGAAAAATTTTATAAGATAAGCAATCAGTATATTAATGCGCCTAAAAACTGGATTTCCCCTAAAATGATGGAGAAGCTGAATAAGGTAATAGGCGATGAGGACAAAAAAAAGAATATTTTAGTACAGTTAAAAAATATAGATACTTCACATTTTTAGAATTATTTAGTATAATACTATAGTTAAGGTGGTAATATGCGTAAAAATATACTTTTGTTATGCTTTCTGCTGTTTATGGCTGCCCTTGCCGGGTGTGAAAATGCCAAGGAGCTTAAGGTATATGAAAATACCGAGGAGTTTGAATTTTCCCATGAGGAAGGCAATATAACGGCAGTTGTTACAAACATTGATTTAGAAAACAATATAATAGAATTTATGAATTGCCAATCCGGAGAACGCATCAGCCTTGGCTATCATGGAGGTGTGGGCGTTTTTAATACCTATGGTAAGGACATCGGCATAGGCGGAGTTGTGTGCGGTGATGTTGTTGATGTTGTGTATTATGCAGATACAGAACGGCTTGTGTCCATAACAATTGATACCGACACGGTTATTGTGGATAATGTCAATAAGCTTACCATTGATATGCAGAAGCTTCAGGCAACCAGCAATGGAAGAAGCTACGGGATGTACAATTACGTTACGGTATATGATGAGGATAAAGCATTAGACATTATGGAGATAAATACCGAGGATAAGGTGCGGCTTTATTTATACAATAACAAGCTTGTGTCAATTGTCATAAAGGAGGGGCATGGGTATGTAAGCCTGTACAACCATGATTCGTATATAGGAGGCATGGTTGAAATTGGCTATGACGTCATAGTCCCCGTTACAAATGAAATGCTCGTTGCGGTAAAAGAAGGAAATTATACATTAAGAATATCAAAAAATGGTTACAGTGATACAAAAAATATTACCGTCATAAAGGGCGATGAAACAAAGGTGGACATAAGCACAATTGCAGTGCCGACAGGTACGGTTACAATCAATGTCACACCGGCGGACGCCAAGGTTTATATCAATGGCACGCTTGATGAGGATCATGTATATTACAATTTATATGGAAACTACAGCTTAAGGGTAGAGGCAGAGGGATATAATACATTTAGAGGAAGCTTTAAAATATCTGAGCCGGTAAAAACCTATGAAATAAAGCTTAAAAAAGATGGAGACAGCGAGGACGAGACTACGGAGGCAACTGAGGAAACGGAAGATACGACCGAGGCTTCAGAAAGCACCACCAATGAAAGCTCCGGGACAACGGAGGATAAAAAGAGCACTGACAGCTCCACGGAGGATAATAAAACGGATAATGTCATTTCCGTAAAAACGCCTGAGGGAGTGGGAGTATATTTAGACGGCGAGTATGTGGGAACGGCACCCGTATCATTTCCGAAAACCGTCGGTACACACACGATAACCCTTTATAAATCAGGGTATCTGATAAAAAGCTATACAATACAGGCAAATGATGATGGCAAGGACGATGAATATAATTTTGCAGCGCTTACATCAGTTCTTGACACGATTCAATAAAAGTAAGGAGGCACATCATGGACTACATGAAAGTATATGAGGAGTGGACAACCAATCCATTTTTCAGCGAGGAAACAAGGCAGGAGTTACTTGCAATAAAGGATGACGATAGAGAGATTAAGGAGCGTTTTTACGCTGATTTGGAGTTCGGAACAGCCGGACTTAGAGGTATTATCGGAGCCGGAACAAACAGAATGAATGACTATGTGGTAGCAAAGGCTACACAGGGTCTTGCAAATTATATTATCCGCAGAAAAAAACAGTCAAAGGGCGTTGTGATAGCCTTTGACTCAAGAAGATGCTCTCCTGAGTTTGCTGATGTGGCTGCACTTTGCCTTGCTGCAAATGGAATAAAGGCATATGTGTTTGAATCCCTTAGACCGACACCGGAGCTTTCATTTGCCGTAAGATACTTTGGCTGTACCGCAGGCATCAATATAACGGCAAGCCACAATCCCCCTGAATACAACGGATATAAGGTGTACTGGGAGGACGGTGCGCAGATAACCCCGCCTCACGATGCAGGTATCATGAAGGAGGTTAAAATCATATCCGTACAGGATGCAAAAACCATGCCGAAGCAGGAGGCAATACATGAGGATTTATATGAGATTGTGGGAAAAGAGGTAGACGACGCCTATATAGCGGAGCTTAAAAAGCTTGTCATACACCAGGATTGTATTGATAAATACGGCAGTGAGCTTAAAATCGTATATACGCCCCTGCATGGAACGGGAAATATTCCTGCAAGAAGAATACTTCGTGAGCTTGGCTTTCAAAATGTCTATGTTGTTCCTGAACAGGAAATGCCTGACGGTGAGTTTCCAACCGTAAGCTATCCGAATCCGGAGGCTGCCGAGGCATTTGAGCTTGCACTTAAGCTTGCAAAGGAAAGGGACGCTGACCTTGTGCTTGCAACTGACCCTGACGCTGACAGGCTTGGCGTATATGTCAAGGATAAGGAGGGCGAGTACCACTGCCTTACGGGAAATATGTCGGGAAGCCTGCTTGCCGATTATGAGCTTGGACAGATAAAGGCGACAAGAGGTCTGCCTGAGGACGGAGTTCTTATCAAGACAATCGTTACGACAAACCTTGCAAATTCCGTTGCAAAGCATTATGGCGTAGAAGTGATAGAGGTACTTACGGGCTTTAAATTTATAGGACAGCAGATATTAGGCTTTGAGCAAAAGGGCAAGGGCACTTATCTGTTTGGATTTGAGGAAAGCTACGGCTGTCTGATTGGAACCCATGCAAGGGACAAGGATGCCATCGTGGCAACCATGGCACTTTGCGAGGCAGCGGCATATTACAGGTCAAGAAACATGACGCTTTGGGACGCCATGATAGAGATGTATGACGCATACGGATACCATGTTGATGATATAAAAACAGTGACATTAAAGGGTGTTGACGGACTTGAAAAAATAAAGAGTATCATGGAGATACTGAAAAATAATACCCCAAGGGAAATCGCAGGACATGAGGTGCTGTGGGCGAGAAATTATGACAATGACACCTCCGTAAACATGAGGACAAAAACAGTGCTTCCGACCGGACTTCCAAAGTCGAATGTCGTATATTACGATTTGGCAGATGAGGCATGGCTTTGTGTAAGACCATCAGGAACGGAGCCGAAAATAAAATTTTACTATGGCGTGGTAGGTACAAGCCTAGAACACGCACGGGAGCTATCCGAGGAATTTGGCAAAGCCGTCATGAAAATGATTGAAAACATGCTCTAATGAGCCATGCATAACAGAAAATACACTCACAGATGTGTGCTTGCACAAACATCTGTGAGTGTAAATTTTCTGTTATATAGGGCGAAGCCCAGCACCGAGCAGAGCGAAGCGATGTGAGGTGCAAGCATGGCTCATTAGAGAGCAGCACGGCTCAACCGAGCAACTTTAAAAAGCGGAGACGGCGGGATTCGAACCCGCGTGCCGGTTGCCCGGCAAACTGATTTCGAGTCAGCCCCGTTATGACCACTTCGATACGTCTCCGTACATTTGGAAAATCCATAGACAAGTATAACACAAAATCAACATAAAACAATAGTAATTTATGAGGTGAATTTCATGGCTGGAATTTTTATATCAATGGAAGGACCTGATGGTGCAGGAAAAACAACGCAGATTGAGCTTCTGAAGTCATATTTGGAAAATAAGGGCTATGAAATACTTATCACAAGGGAGCCTGGCGGGACAAAAATAAGCGAGGCAGTAAGAAGCATTATACTTGATAAGTCAAACACAGAAATGGATTACATGACGGAGGCACTTTTATATGCAGCCGCAAGGGCACAGCTTGTCGCTGAGGTAATAAAGCCTGCAATTGCTGAAGGAAAGGCAGTTATCAGCGACAGATTTGTTGATTCCTCTGCTGTATATCAGGGAATGGCAAGAGGGCTTGGCGTGGAAACCGTATACAAAATAAACGAATATGCCATACAGGGCATGATGCCGAAGCTTACAATACACCTTGATTTACCTGCTTCCGTTGGAATCATGCGAAAGAAAAATCAGGCAGAGCTTGACAGAATGGAGCTTGAAAAAGCAGAATTTCACGAAAGGGTTGCCGAGGGGTACAGACAGCTTGCCAAGCTGTCTCCCGAACGAATTTACACAATAGACGCAACGCTGCCCGTGGAAGAAATACATCAGCTTATTTTGTCAAAGCTTGAAGAAATATTATAATGGGTGGAAAAAATATTTTACAGATGCTATAATTATTTTATGGCTAAAAAGAGACGATATATAATTTAGCATATACACATATATGCAATTACCTATACACCACACATTGAAAGGAGGGGTAAATATGGATATAAAGGTTGACCAGCTTAAACAGCTTACCCAGATGGAAGCGCCTAAGCGTGAGGTTACCAAGGGCGAAGATTTCAAGTTTACCCTTATTAAAAATATAGAGGAGGATCAGCTTCAGGAAAAGCTTTCCTCTCTTATGAAGGGCATTGAGGAACAGGGTGCTAAGATTGCAAAGCACATGGACATAAAGGATATGAAAAAATATCGTTCCTCGGTAAAAGAATTTATGAATGAGATTGTTTCCCGTTCCCATGAGTTCTCAAGAGAGAATTTTTTGGACAGAAGGGGAAGGCATAGGGTGTACGGCATCATCCGTCAGGTTGACAAAAACCTTGACGAGCTGGCAGAGGAGCTTATCAAGGAGGAAAAGGACAATCTTGCAATCCTGAACAAAATTGACGATATACGGGGAATGCTGATAGATATTTCCACCTAGCACAGATGTGTGCTATGCATTGTAGTTTGCAGCTGCAAAAACTAACATGCGAAAATCACAAGAAGCCGGCAGGCAGCATGGCAGCATAAAAAATAAGAAAGAGGTGTGGCTTATGAATTTCAAAAATATAGTTGGACATGAAGACATAATCAGACATTTTAAGGGCAGCATAGAGACTGGCAATATAAGTCATGCTTATATTATAAACGGCGAGGTTGACAGTGGTAAAAAGATGCTTGCAAGGGCATTTGCGAGGACGCTTCAATGTGAGGAGGGTGCAACTGAGCCATGTGGTAAATGCCAGTCCTGTATTCAGGCGCTTAATATGAATCATCCTGACATTATAACCATTACCCATGAAAAGCCGGATATACTTTCTGTGGACGAAATAAGACAGCAGCTTGTGGATTCCATAGGCATAAAGCCGTATAAGGGTAAATACAAAATTTACATTGTGCCTGACGCGCAGCTTATGAATGAGCAGGCACAGAATGCACTTCTAAAAACCATAGAGGAGCCACCGGAGTACGGAGTTATCATTCTGCTTACCTCCAATATTGACAGGCTTCTTCCTACGGTATGCTCAAGGTGCATGATTTTAAATACAAAGCCCGTAAGGGAACGGGATATGCTGGAATACCTCGTAAAGGAGCTGGGTCTTACTGAGGAGCGGGCATATTTCTGTCTTGATTTTGCACAAGGCAATTTGGGAAAGGCAATCAAGCTTGCCAAAAACGAGGAGTACAGTGCAATTGTTGACTCTGTGGTAAGCGTACTTAAAAAAATACATGAGCTTGATGTGGACGATTTGACTACTGCTGTTTCACACATAGAAAAATTCAAGCTTTCCATAGATGATTACATGGATTTGATGATGATGTGGTACAGGGATGTGCTCATGCTTAAGGTTACGGGAAACATAGATAAGCTTCTGTTTAAGCAGGAGTATTCAACTATGAGGGTACAGGCAGGTCTTATGTCCTTTCAGGATATAGAGGATAAAATAGATGCCATTACAAGAGCAAAGGAAAGACTGGCCGTGCACGCCAATTTTGACGTAACAATGGAGCTTTTACTGCTCACATTAAAGGAGAATTAAAATGAAGGAAGTAATAGGTGTCCGTTTCAGGGAAAACGGTAAAATATATTTTTTCAGTCCGCTCAATTACAGAGTGGAGCCGGGAAAACACGTGATTGTAGAAACAGCGAGGGGCGTAGAATATGGAAAGGTTGTTCTTGGCATAAGGGAGATAGACGAAACACAGATGTCCTCCCCACTCAAATCAATTATAAGGCTTGCCGATGAAAATGATGCGGCAAAATATCGTGAAAATAAAGAAAAGAGCAGGAAGGCATATGATATTTGTCTTGAAAAGATTAAAAAGCATAAGCTTGAAATGAAGCTGATTGATGCCGAGTATACCTTTGACAATAATAAGGTATTGTTTTACTTTACGGCAGACGGCAGAATAGATTTCCGTGAGCTTGTCAAGGATTTGGCAGCAGTGTTTAAGACAAGGATTGAGCTTCGGCAGATTGGCGTAAGAGATGAGACAAAGATAGTGGGCGGTATCGGAATTTGTGGACGTGAGCTTTGCTGTCACAAGCACCTTTCAGAGTTTGTTCCTGTTTCCATTAAGATGGCAAAGGAGCAGAATCTTTCACTGAATCCGACCAAGATTTCAGGCGTATGTGGAAGGCTGATGTGTTGTTTAAAGCATGAGGAGGATACGTACGAATACCTGAATGACAAGCTTCCAAATGTCGGCGATTTTGTTAAGACTGTGGACGGCAAGAAAGGCGAGGTGGCTTCTGTCAATGTATTAAGGCAGAAGGTTAAGCTTATCGTAACGCTTGAGGATGATACAAAGGAAATTGAGGAGTACAGGATAGAGGATTTGAAGTTCAAGCCAAAGCGAAGAAGAAATGACACAAGCATCAGTGATGATGAGCTTCAGAAGCTGGAAGCGCTTGAACGCAAGGAAGGAAAATCAAAGCTGGATGATGAATAATGAGGGACAATGCAGGGAAGGCATAAGTGATAAGGATATAGTAATGGAGGGAGAACGCATAGACGACCTTCAGTGCAGAGGCTACAGAATTATACAAAACCCTTCCACATTCTGCTTCGGCATGGATGCTGTTCTTTTGGCAGATTTTGCTTCGGGAAAGGCAAAGGGAAGCGTCATTGATTTAGGTACGGGAACAGGCGTAATTCCCATGCTTATGGAGGCGCAGGGAAAGGGTGCGCATTTTACAGGACTGGAAATTCAGCAATACAGTGCCGATATGGCGGCAAGAAGCGTGGCTTTAAATGGGCTTACAGATAAAATTGATATTGTGCATGGAGATATAAAAGACGTGGCTGCCTTATATAAGACAGCCTCTTTTGATGCCGTGACCTCAAATCCACCATATATAAAGGGAAAGCATGGACTTGAAAATGAAAACTCGCCTGTGAATATTGCAAGGCATGAAATACTTGCCACATTGGAGGACGTTGTAAGGGCAGCCTCCTACCTTCTAAAGGAGGGCGGTACATTTGCAATGATACATAAACCCTTTCGGCTTGCTGAAATATTTGACGTGTTAAAGGCGTCAAGGCTTGAGCCGAAAAGAATGTGTCTTGTTCAGCCCCATGTGGACAAGGAGCCTAATATGGTGCTGATAGAGGCGGCAAAGGGCGGAAAACCAATGATAAAAATTGAACCGACCCTTGTGGTTTATAATGATGGCGGCGGATATACGGACGAGCTTTTAAAAAGGTATAAGCATGAGAATAGTTAGTATTATGCGATAGGAGAAAATGATGGGAATTTTGTATATGGTGGCAACACCGATTGGCAATTTGGAGGATATGACTTATCGGGCAGTAAGGACGCTGAAGGAGGTTTCCCTTATTGCTGCCGAGGACACAAGAAACAGCCGTAAGCTCTTAAACCATTTTGAAATAAAAACACCGATTACAAGCTACCATGAGCATAATAAGTACGAGAAAGCAGAGGAGCTTGTGGCAAAGCTTGAGGCAGGAAAGGATATTGCGCTTATAACGGATGCAGGAACTCCGGGCATATCGGACCCGGGGGAGGAGCTTGTAAAAAAATGCTATGAAGCAGGGATAACGGTTGTTCCCATACCTGGCGCATGCGCCGCAGTAAACGGACTTGTTGCATCGGGACAGCCTGCAAGGAGATTTTCATTTGAGGCATTTTTACCTGTGGATAAAAAGGAAAGACGTGCAGTGCTTGATGAGCTTGTGAATGAGACGAGAACCATAATCATATATGAAGCCCCGCATAGACTCGTAAAAACCCTTACGGAGCTTAAAGGCACCCTTGGGGACAGGGAGCTTACCGTGTGCAAGGAGCTTACAAAAAAGCATGAGACATTTTTCAGGACGACTATATGTGAAGCAGAAGCATATTTTAAGGAAAATGAACCGAGAGGCGAATATATGCTTGTCATAAGGGGACGAACCCATGAGGAAATAGCAAAAGAAAATGCTGCAAGGTGGGATGCTGTTGATATAACGGAGCATATAAAAAAGTATATGTCTGAGGGCATGGACAAAAAAGCGGCTGTGAAACAGGTAGCCGTAGATAGAAACGTACCCAAGCGAGACATATACGAGTTTTCAAAAAATATATAGTTATTGCGGTTTTACAGACTCATGGTTGGGATTAGAAGCAATTATCTCAATCGCCTTTGTAATCTCCGTAACGATGGTAGCCTCTGACTGTGGCAAATGATTGTTTAATTTTTTGTATAGTGCGCCAGCGTCCGTTCTTACGTACTGAGCAGGCAGCCTGTTCAATGCATATGTGGCAATGTCTAACTGACATTTTTTACAAGTGCAGACATTCGGCATGGTAGGGAGTATTTGATTAATATGCTCCTCTACTGCATCTTCCATAATATTTTTTAACCCTTCCATTACAATCTCCTTATATACCATATTTTGCCAATACCCATTTTCTGACATTTTATACCATATTACGAAGAAAATCAAGTATTTACAAAACGCTTATTCAAACTCAAATATCTTTTCCATCTTTCTCAGCTTTGCTCCCCTCAAACTGGTACGCTCTTTTCCTGTTAAACTCTGTAAATGTATATCATCGTTTTTCTCCATTCCTGATTATATGGAAGATATAAAGGAATCATAAAAATATCGCCATTATCATGAATCTTCTTTATTTTCTGCATTATTTATATGCTCCTTATAAATTATGATTCGTTTAAACCATTCTTTTTGAAAATGGGCAATCCCATTATAGGACTGCCCAGTCATTCTTACTTATGCTCCAAAATCCAGTTGCCGTGCTTACGCACTCCCTGATTTTGTCGTTTTCGTATCCGATTTTTCCACTTCTGCACAAATCTAAGCATCATTTGATGTAAGTTGTATTCCTTCTCAATTTTTCGTATTCATCAGCACTGTTATGATGTAACTGCTTCTGTTTTCAAAAGAAAAGTCTTGTTATATTAAGTCTTATTTTTTAATCATCATAATGTCCACGGCAGGACAAAATCTCTAACACACCGTTTTTAACCCGATAGACAAATCTGTTGGCTTCGTCAATCCGCCTGCTCCAAAAACCACTCAACTCACCTTTCAGCGGTTCAGGCTTTCCAATTCCCTCAAATGGGTTTCTTTCCGTATCCTTTAAAAGTGCATTGATTCGTTTTAATGTTTTTTTATCCTGCGACTGCCAATATAGGTAATCTTCCCATGCTTCTTCAAACCAGATTTTTTTCATTCGTCATCCTCCAAAAGAGGCTCATGCTCTACTCCCTTGCCAAAATCAAGCGCTGCAATTCCCCTCCGCAAATGTGCCATATTGCTCTCAGAATAGAATGAATCTGCTACGATTTCAAAAGGAATCCTATGTTCACGGCTTACTTTTTTTGCAAAAATAGTAAATGCAGTTGTCATGGACAATCCCATATCCTCACATACCTGCTCCATATTCTTTTTGAGTTCTGCATCCATACGGAAATTTACATTTACTGCCTGTGCCATTTCTATCACGCTCCTTTCTAAAACTATTATATGTATTTGTAATGAAAAAATCAATCTTTTTCATTACAAAATTATACTAGCTTAGCGTATAAGGCATACCTTGTATCATTCAGCCTGATTATCAAAAAATCCTTTTAGGGAAGGGTCGTTCATAACCCGAAACCGTATAGCTTCTATATTTGCAGATACGGAGTCCATAGCCTTAAAGACATCCTGAAGGTCATGTATTTCTGTTTTGTCAATCACGCCGTCCTGCGTGATATTGACAAGTATTTTTGAAAGCTCATCCATGTAGTGGCTGGAGCTTAAAAATCTAAGTACAAGGCGTTCAATAGAATCCTTTTCGGTATGCTTTGCCTGTTCCTCAAGCTTGTGTATGCCGATTGGACATATATTGTCGCAATAATCGGTACAAAGATGTGGAGCCTTGTAAGCGGTTGCCATTATATCGACCTCCTCCGCATATGGGTCAATTTGGTCAAGCTCAATTCTTGCAAGACGGCTTCGCTCTATTCCAAGCTTTTGTGCAGCCTTTTCGCGGCTTGTATATGTATCATCTTCCTGTGCAGCCTTGATGCGGGATACATAATATACGTTATCTGTTGCTTTCGATGCTTTTCGTCCCATGATGTACTCTCCTTAAATACAAACAAAAAACTAAAATTGTTTATATATTATAGCAAAGCTATAGTGTTTAAACTACAGTAAAATAATACCACATTGTAAAAACGGCTAAAAGTAAAATACAATGCTTATATGGTCGGATAATGTCGGAAATTTGCTACATAAGCTCCGAAGGCAGTTCCCATGCGTCTGCGGCGGCGCTTAATTTTTCGCTTTCCATGATATATTTGCTTGAAGCCTCCCTGTCAGTTTTTTCATATTTCATTGCAAGCCTGTTATAGCAGTCGGAGAGCCTTCTTAATGGAAGGTCGCCCGAGGTACGGATGGAAATAATGCTTTCCGTCTCTGTTGCGGCATTTTGAAACCAGATGCACGCCTCCTCATAGTCATATTTTGCATAAAAATATTCGCCAAGCTCCATACAGATTTCTGCACAAGGGGTCGTAACCATATCCTTGAGACAAAGCTTGAAAAACTCGTCAGAATTATTCTCAAGGCGGTAGCAGCGTGCAAGGACGCAGGCAGCCTCCTTTCTTTCATCCTCAGAACGAAAAGCCTCCGTTATCGTTTCCTCAAATACGTGCTTTGCACGTAAAAAATCATTATCATCTCCTGCTATGAAAAGCTCCTTTGCATACATGCTGTGAAGCTTTTTTGAAAAGGCTTTTCCTGCGTCATAAGCCGCAAGCAGCACCCTTATGTCACGCTTTGCATGATTGCCCGCTGCCATATGCTGTATTTCTATTTCGCTGTCATAGATAACCGGGGCAAGCAGGACTGTTTCATGTATGGGGTCAATCCAGGTAAATGTACGGAGCCGCTTATACAATTTAGGTCGTAGCTCGATTTTTGAATTGTAGGCAGTATTTGTTTCCATCATATTAATATATTTCATCTGCACAATGTCAATTTCGGGCAGCATAAGCTCCTTGAGCTGCTTGAAGCGAAACTGGTTTGCCTCGTCAATCAGCTCGTCTGCATCTGCCGAGTAGATATAGTCGCAGCCTGCCTTGGAAAATGCAAAATTTCTTGCTGCGGCAAAATCATCCACCCATTTGAAGTCATATATTTTGTCTGTGTATTTTGCGGCGATTTCCTTTGTGTCGTCCATGGAGCCGGTATCCACAATGATAATTTCGTCTGCAATACAGGTAAGGCTGTCAAGGCAGCGTGCCAGCCTGTTTTCTTCATTTTTCACTATCATGCATACTGAAATGGTAGTCATATGCTTGTCCCCCATAAAAAAGTTTATAATATAATTAATCTACTATATTTTTTGTAAAATTTAAAGTGGTATGTGAAATAAACTCTTGCCAAACCCCAAAAAAGTGGTAGTATGTCCTAAGAGGGACTGGTAAAAACGATGTAAGCCTTAGACCACAGCTTTGTGTGGCGTGAGGTGTAATAATCATGGAAAGGAAATGAAATGAGCGAGAAAAAAAGAAACATTCAGACGGTACTTGGCATAATAACCTTTACAGTTATTTTAATATACCTTATTAACCATGTAAGCGTGATATGGGGCATAATCAGGAAAGGCATTTCAATGATAATGCCGTTTTTAATAGGCTGCGGCATGGCATTTGTAATCAATATCCCTATGAGCGGTATAGAAAAATCCCTTTTTAAAAATGAAGACGGCAAGCTTTATAAATACAGGAGAGCCATAAGCATGGTTCTTGCATATATGTTTGCCATTCTTGTAGTTGTGTTTGTTATGTTTGTCGTTGTGCCGGAGGTAGGAAAAACCATCGGCAGCTTAGGCTCAAAGCTGGAGGTTTTTATAAAAAATGTCCAGGAGTGGATACAGAAGGTTTTGGCGAATCATCCTGACATTGCAAAGCAGATTGTAAATGAGCTTAATAATATAGAAATACAGTGGGACCGCATAGGAAGTATGGTTAAGGATAACGGCTCCTCCATCATGGCGACCACATATACTGTCTTTTCGTCAATCATAGGCGCAATTGTAAATATATTTATCGGACTTGTATTTTCTATCTACATTCTTTCACAGAAGGAGAAGCTTGGCAAGCAGACAAAGATGCTCTGCTACTCGATTTTTAAGGAAAATACAGCGGACGAGCTTATGGTGTTTGGAAAAATAGCAAACACAACCTTTGCTAAATTTTTTACAAGCCAGTTCAGGGAGGGAATTATACTTGGAACCATGTTTGCCGTTGTCATGGCGATAATCGGAATGCCATATCCGCTTACAATCGGTGTGCTGATTGCATTTACGGCGCTCATCCCTATATTTGGCGCTTTTATCGGCTTGTTTATCGGCTCTTTCCTGATACTGATTGAGGAGCCCAAATATGTAATATGGTTCATTGCTTTGTTCTTTATATTGCAGTTTATAGAAAATTATTTTATCTATCCAAAGCTTGTCGGCGGGGACATAGGTCTCTCAGCCATATGGGTGCTTCTTGCTGTGCTTGTGGGTGGAGATTTAATGGGCGTTGTGGGAATGCTTATCTTTATTCCGCTTGTTTCCGTTTTATATGCATATGCCAGAAGCATCATATACAGAAAGCTGAAAAAGAAGGAAATCGATGTGGATAAAAAGCTTGTTCCCGACGAGGCTATGCCTCTTATGGAGGGTAGGCATAGGCTCTTTGCAAGAAAGGCAAGAGAAAAGGCACGGGAGGATGCAGCTAAAGAGCAGAAGGCTGAGGAACAAAAGGCTGAGGAACAAAAGGCTAAGGAGCAGGAAACTGAGGAACAGACATCCGGGGAACAGGGGGAGAGCGATGTATAGGGAAATACCGAAGCTTGTATTATACAGGGATTTAGGAGACGGAAGCATCTTAAAGGAGCTTGCGGCAATTATTCAGGATCAGGCATTAGGAAAATGCGGTACGGAGGAAATCATAAGCAGAATTTATCAGCAGGTAAAAAGGCTGCTCGACCTTGCAACAAGCTACGGCTTTGACAAAAATCTCTGGCAGGATTATCTTGCTTACATTCTTATCACAAATGAAAATTCCTTTACATTAACGTGTGAGAAGGTGGGAGCTGGAGACGGCTCTGTAAATGGCTTTGCAAAAAATGATTACGGAATATTTATGAAGCTTTTTCACTATGATTTTACTGAGCTTGAAAGTGAGCTTGGCATAAACTGCTTTTCAACGATTACCAATTACAAATCCCTGCACAAAAAGGAGCAGATGTACAATAAAAATGTAAGCGAAAGAGTGCGTGACATAAGCGACAGGGTAAGCGCTGCCAAAACCGTTGATGAAATATTTGAAATTATGACGGGCTTCTATGCAGAATATGGCGTAGGAATGTTCGGGCTTAATAAGGCATTCAGAATAAAGCATGAGGAGGCACGTCCCATAGAGTTTATTGCAATCAATAATACGGAGCACGTAATCCTTGATGATTTGGTCGGCTATGAGATACAGAAAAAGAAGCTTGTGGATAACACGGAGGCATTTGTGGCAGGAAAAAGGGCAAACAATGTGCTTTTATTTGGGGACAGCGGCACAGGCAAATCCACCTGCATCAAGGCGATTATCAATCAGTATTATGGACATGGGCTTAGAATGATTGAGCTTTACAAGCATCAGTTTAAGGATTTGTCTGCAATTATATCACATATTAAAAACAGAAATTACAAGTTTATTATCTATATGGACGATTTGTCTTTTGAGGAATTTGAGATAGAATACAAATACCTAAAGGCTGTGATTGAGGGCGGACTTGAGACGAAGCCTGACAACGTACTGATTTATGCCACATCAAACAGGAGGCATCTCATCAAGGAAACATGGAATGACAGGGATGATTACAATGTGGAGCTGCATCAATCTGATACCATGCAGGAGAAGCTTTCGCTTGTAAACAGATTTGGAGTGACAATCAGCTTTTCCAAGCCGTCCAAGAAGGAGTTTAACAACATCGTTACAACCCTTGCGGCAAAATATCCTGAAATTAAAATGCCTGAGGAGGAGCTTCTTCTTGAGGCAAATAAGTGGGAAATGTCCCATGGTGGAATTTCAGGACGGTGCGCCCAGCAGTTTATTAATTACCTCCTTGGCACATGTACTTGATATTTAAACGGCTATTTGATATTATGCTTTATAGACATGGTTTCTTGGACCTTGCCATGATTTGAATTGCAGTGCCATTTTATATTTGGGAGGCTTCGCTTAGTGCCTTTAATTTTGAAACGATTTTTGCGCCTGACAAGGACGTTATTTTTTCAGCGGAGCTTATAAGCTGCTTCAGCTGTTCGGTTTCATTTTTTGCGTGGTATATTGTTCCCAAGGCTGTATAGGTTGTGGTAATGTCCGAGCCGATGGAAACGGCATATGCAAGAAATGTGACGGCGTCGGCTTCATGCCCGGCACTGATAAGGTCCTTGCCGATATTGTCCAGCAGCCTTATTAAAGCTGTGTAGTTTAAGTCATATTTTGTAAGGTCGTTTAAATTTGCAGGACCGTACATTAGCTTTAAATCGGTATTTGTGTAGCTTGAAAGATTTATGATTTTTTCATTTGCAAGTCTTGTAAGCTCCTTTGAGTATTTTGACATGCCAAGTGTATCAAGCGTAGCTACAGGCAGAGTCTGAATTGGGATTTGCACATAATCAAGCGTTGATATGTCCTTACGGCGGACGGAATTTGCCTCGTTTTCACGGGACCAAAAATCCTGCTGCTCCTGTGTGCGTTTTCTGTTTGATACAGTGTTGGCTCTCATAATAAGAAAGCACGTAGTCATTATAATTATAAATGCGTAAGAACCGATACCCATAAAAATAATCCTTTCGGAGGTGAAATCATGATAGACTTTAGTAACAAAAAGAAAATAAGGCGTGTATCTGCCATTATTGTCATTATTCTTGTCATTGCAATGGTTATTGGCCTGCTTATGACAGGCATTTCCTAATGCCTATTAAAAAGGATAGCATACATTATGTGAATTTTCAAGAAGGACGAAACGATTATGGAGCAGGGCACACTCGGAGAGCTTTATCTTACCCGTTCAGTTATAAAGCATATCAGTAAGAAAAATAAAAATGTACTTGCGGGGGCGGCGGTTGGCAATGATTTTGCAAGGCTTCGGACCGAGGGCGATTTTGTATGTGCCGAGGCTGTTGCAGAAACTCCATATATTGCGTGGGTTAAAGCATTTAACAACCTGTCGGTGTCAGGAGCAGAAAAAATCGGTGCAAGGCTTGTATTTCTTCTGCCAGTGCATGTTCAGGAAATGGACATAAAGGAATACATGAAATGCTTTCTTTCCCTTGCTGATAAAAATAATGTTCAGATTATGGGCGGCCATTCCCAGGTATCTTCTGCATATGCAAGGGCGACCTTTTGTGTGACAGCATATGGGCAAATGGACAGCCTGCGGAAGGAGAACGCAGAAGCCGATGCTGAAAAAAAGCATACGGCAGGCAGGGGCAAAATAGAAAATGATTACGATGTCGTTATGGCGGGTTACGTCGGCTGTTTGGGGACAAGGCTTATTGCAGAAGGGAAATATAACGAGCTTGTAGAACATTTTTCTAAGAGCTATATTGACGGCTTTTTTTCATATAATGATGATATAAGCATTGCTGCCGCGGCAGGTCTTATGGCCGAAAACGATGTTTGTTATATGCACGATGTATCGTGGAGTGGTGTTTACGGTGCTTTGTGGCAGCTTGGAGCAGCAATAAAAAAAGGAATTTGCATCGACAATTCTAAGCTTCCCATCAGACAGGAAACGGTTGAGCTATGCGAGTATTTTAATATAAATCCGTATCTGCTTGACGGAACGGGAGCGCTGCTTGGCGTTTTTTCTGACGGTCAGGCGGCGGTAAACGTGCTTTTGGAAAATAAAATCCCTGCGTCGGTTGTCGGTAAGGTGACAGGGGATAAGGATAGGATTGTTACGGCAGGCGCTGATAAACGATATTTACAGCCGCCAGGCTTTGACGAGATATATAAGGTGATTGAAGCCGTATAAGGCTTGATATATAAGTGAAATAACATAAAACTTTATGAAAAGAGGTAAACCATGAATATTGAAATTTTAAAGCTTTTGGAAACTGACAGCAAAATGACCATAACGGATATAGCCAAGATGCTTGGACTTGATGAGGCGGCTGTGGCGGCGGATATTAAGGCTATGGAGGAGGGCAAAATTATCTGTGGGTATCATACCATGATTGATTGGGATAAGGTTGCCGAGGAAAAGGTAACGGCGCTTATTGAGGTTAAGGTGACGCCGCAAAGAGGACAGGGCTTTGACAGAATAGCTGAGAGAATTTATAACTTTGAGGAGGTAAATGCCGTATATCTCATGGCAGGTGCATTTGATTTTACGGTTATCCTTCAGGGAACAAGTCTGAAGGAGGTTTCACGGTTTGTAGCAGAGAAGCTTTCCACGATGGAGCAGATTATAAGCACCTCTACACATTTTGTTCTCAAGAAATATAAGGATCACGGCATCATTTTTGACGTAGTAAAGCAGGATGAAAGGTTGGTTATTGCACCATGAGAAATCCATTATCGAAAACAGTAACAAATATAAAGCCGTCAGGCATAAGAAAATTTTTCGACATCGTAAGCGAGATGCCGAACGCCATATCCTTAGGCGTGGGTGAGCCTGACTTTGATACGCCTTGGCACATAAGGGAGGAGGGCATTTATTCCCTTGAAAGAGGCAGGACATTTTACACCTCCAACTCAGGACTTTTGGAGCTTAGGGAGGAAATATGCAAATGGTACAAGAGAAAATATGATGTTGCGTATGATTATAAGACGGAGGCGCTGCTTACTGTAGGTGGAAGTGAAGGCATAGACATAGCTCTTCGTGCTATGCTCGACCCGGGGGACGAGGTCATTATACCTGAACCGTGTTACGTTTCCTATGTTGCTTGCGTGGAGCTCGCAGGCGGAGTGCCTGTAACGATTGCACTAAAAAATGAAAATGAATTTAGGCTTACCCCTGAGGAGCTTCTTGCTGCCATTACCGATAAGACAAAGGTGCTTATGCTTGCATTTCCAAGTAATCCGACGGGTGCGATTATGACAAGAAAAGACCTTGAGCCGATTGCTGACATTTGTAAGGAAAAGGACATTATTGTCATATCAGATGAAATATATTCCGAGCTTACATATGGCGAGGAGGCACACTGTACAATCGGTTCTCTGCCTGACATGAAGGAGAGAACTATCATTATAAATGGATTTTCAAAGGCTTACGCCATGACGGGCTGGAGGCTTGGCTATGCCCTTGCCCCTCAAATGATTGCGGAGCAGATGACGAAAATACATCAGTTTGCAATTATGTGTGCCCCTACGACAAGCCAGTATGCCGCAATTTGTGCAATCAAGGACGGAGATAAGGACATTGCAAAAATGAGGGAGTCCTATGACAAGAGAAGGCATTTCCTGCTTGCAACCTTTCAGGAGATGGGGCTTCCATGCTTTGAGCCGAAGGGCGCCTTTTACATGTTCCCTTGCATAAAGGAATTTGGGCTTACAAGTGATGAATTTGCGACAAGGCTTCTTGAGGAGGAGGAGCTTGCGGTAGTTCCGGGCACTGCATTTGGCGACTGTGGGGAGGGCTTTATTCGTATATCCTACGCATATTCCATTGATGAATTAAAGGAAGCGATGGGAAGAATCAATAACTTTATAACAAGGCTTAGGAATAAATAAATGCTGAATATAGTTTTATTAGAGCCTGAGATGCCTGCAAATACAGGTAATATCGGACGTACCTGTGTTGCGGCGGGTGCAAGGCTTCATCTCATTGAGCCGATGGGATTTCTTATAAACGATAAAATGCTCAAGCGTGCTGGTCTTGACTATTGGCACAAGCTTGATGTAACGACTTATATTAATTACGAGGATTTCCTTGAAAAAAATCAGGGAGCGAAGATATACATGGCAACCACGAAGTCCAAGCAGAGGTATACGGATGTTTCCTATGAGGAGGATGCATACATCATGTTTGGCAAGGAAAGCGCAGGTATACCTGAGGAGCTGCTGCTTGGCAACAAGGAAAATTGCGTGCGTATTCCGATGATGCCGGAGGAGCGCTCCCTTAATCTTTCCAATTCCGTTGCCGTTGTTTTGTATGAGGCGTTAAGGCAGCAGGGGTTTCCACGTCTTGAGGGCGAGGGACAGCTTCACAGGTATAAATGGTAAATGTGGGGCACTCCCTTGAACTCGTACACAGCCATGCAGCCAACGGTATGTGTATT
>JAMPFU010000024.1 GCA_023664385.1 Clostridium sp.
CGAAAAAATGGAGAGCAGATTATAGAGGACAAGGAGAGTGCGGAAATAGCGCGGGGCTACTGGACTGATATAAACGATTGGCGAAATAGAATCGTTGCTGGAAGCTCTGAGGAAGTTCAGGAGGCAATAAATCTTGTAAATCAGAGAATGGGTGCTGTCCGTTTGTTGGAAATGTCACGGCAGGCGGTAAAGATATTATGGAAGCATACATTGTAAGGAGAATAAAATGGACAAATGGGTGTTAAGAAACAAAATACGGAATTATGAGGGGATGATAGCAGAAAATAAACAAGAAATTTATGTATTGGAATGTAAGCTTGAAAAAATTAATGGTGTAAAACCAAAACTTACAGAGATACAGGAGCAAATAAGTGATAATTATATAGCGAAAAGAAATAAATTTGATGCATATTTGGCAATTGCCAGAGGACGTGCCATAAAGAGCCTTTTATCAAAGGGGTTTGAGATGTATAGCAATACAAATTGTGATACACAAATAAATCGTTTGGATAATATAATATTTTTTATCAATGAAAATATTAGCAAAATAGAAGAAATGATTGCTGAAAAGAAATGGGAAAATAATCATTATTATTCTGCAATCAAAGATTGTGAGTGGAAAATTGATGAAATAGAGAGAAAGGAAAGGATAAAAGAAAATGTATAATTTAATTATCGATGATGAAGAATTTGAGGGGTTTTCAGAATCAATAGGGTATCTGACAACCTCATTGGAAAACAGATATGCATCAATTGTAAATAAATTGAGGTTACTTTGCACTGAGGGTGTGACGGAGGGCGCTTTTCATGATAATCTTGTAGCATACGTTGAAGCCTTAGATATGATGCAGGGACAGCTACAGTTTGTAACTGAGGAATTACAGAGACTATCAGCAGAGTTTATTGCTAAAATTGATGAAATTGACGGTGCAGTATACGATGAAGAAAGGTAAAAAGGTATGGGAAATTTAAAGGTAAGCTATGCAGAGATTGACAATGTTATAAGTGAATTGAGGCTTATAACAAATCACCCGGAGGATATTTATATAACATTAGGGAGATTAAACAACCATTTTTCCACAAGTAATAGTGATATGGCAAATAAAATGGTGGCGACACTGAGCAGATATAGGGAAGCATATGATTTAATGTTGGATTTATGCAGAAATTCTGTAAATATGCTTACTGCGGCAAAATATTTATATGAGGATATGGATGTAACGCAGTCGGAAGAAATCGGAAATTAGAAAGAATTGCACAACTGAGATTAATAGTTGGTAAGGTGAGGTTATATATAATATATGTATTTTATCTTATCCTGCTGCCTGCTGTGACAGCCTTACTTTTTTCCTTTTACGTCATTTAAGATGCTTTTCACGCTGTTTTCCCTTTTTCTAAAAAAATCCTGCCGATATAAATTTTGGATTTGATAATGCTATTGAAGTATGTCATTTCCAGAAAAAGAATAAGGAGGTGAAAAAATAAGCGCTTGGACCTTTTAGGGAAGCGGCAAGGCTTTTGAACGACAGAGAAAGCCGAAAAATTGTATAAGTGAAAGGAGCAATATTTTATGGGTGTGATAGGAGTAAACAACATACCAGAGGAGTTGTACCCAAACATCAAAGGGTATAAAAATATGAAAAGAACCAATCATTATTTTACGGATATGCTTGAGGGCGCATACAACGAAGCATATTATAAGAGGGCGTCCAAGATAACATCTGCTGATAACGTAAATAAAACGAATGACATAAGTAACGTCAATCAGACAGCAGGAGCAAACGACATACAAGGCTTTGATAACTATTTTCCAGGCTATCATGTTATTACAAAGGTAGGAAACTGTGACATTTCAAGTGCAAACTGGCAGAGAAACGATTTCCCATATTGGAACTATTTTAGGGAAAATACTTCGGCAGACTGCAATAATGATTGGAAACCAAAGGGTGCAAATCCAAGTCAGATGGAGGGCTGGCTGCAAAGGCAGATGGGAACGGTAGCTTCGGGACAGGTAAGCATTTTGATACCTGATGAACTACAGAAAAAAATGGATGCAGACCCTGCCTATGCTGAGGAGATATATAAAAAGGTGGCAAAGTGGAAGGAAGATTACGACAGAAGGGATAATGCCCTTGCCGCCTCTTATGGAATGGATGTATTTGAGCATCAGGCAAGCAAAAGCTATGTAATGCAGCTTGACGAAAACGGTGACGTTAAAAATGCTACAGTTTGTGGCGGCGGACGCATTACAGGACCGTCAGAGGAGGAGCTTCGGGAAATTGAAGCGGAACAGAAGAAAAAGCGGGCAAAAAGGCTTCAGTATACGGAGCAGCTTCAGGAAAATGCAATGGAGCGGGCTGACATTATAAAAATGATGCAGCTATATTATTATAAGAGTATCTTTTCAAACAGCCTTGGAGGATTTGGCAGTCTCGGAAGCTTTGACGGCTTCGGCTCATTTGGTTCATATGGTGCAGGCTTTTTAAATTCAAGCGGCAGATTTGGATTGTTTTAAGAGGAGGCGCATTTTTTATGAATGTAACGTTAAATACATATGCAAATAATGTTTCGGCATATAATATGGAGGAAATGGCGGCAAATCAAAAACAGGCGGAGCAGCCGAAAACTGAAAAAACAGAAGATTATACCGTTTTTTCTGATGAAGGGATGAATGCAGTCTTAGAGCAAAAAAATCCGTTTAGAAAAATGGAGGCGGCTGTATATCATGGTGATGTTGAGGCTTTAAAAAAGGCTGCAAAGGAGTATTGTAAAAACACGCTTCCTGTAAATTGGGACAGGGTCGTTGACCCTGACAGAAAGATATATGGGGCGGCATATGTTGAGTCGCTGCTTACGCAATATAAGCAGCAGGAGGAAAAGGTAATTAGTTATTACGCAGAGGCGCATCAGGAAAATCTCACATATGACGACCCATACAAGCATATTTTAATGAAATATGTATTTAAAAATTCGCCTTTTTTCAGGGCAGATATGAGTGCGACCGAAAGGCAGAAGGCACTTGAGCAGGAGAGAGCCTTGCTGTGGGGAGGCAGCATAGACATGGCTGACCCATATGCATTAAAAAATCAGGGTGGAGCGATAAATATTAAGGAGGCGGATAAAATCGCCCATCAGGCGGCGAGGGATAAAATAGACGAGCTTATAAGAAGGGTGCATATTTGATGCACCTTTCTTTGTGGTATTTTAGAATAAAGTATGTTATCATAATACTGTAGATAAATGAATTTATTATTTGGAGGTGAAGCAAATGCTTTGTCATTTAATTATAGATTTGAGCATTTTGCTCTGTACAGGGTCTGATGAAAGGGCGAAATCTGTACAGAGGTAAAAACTCGTCCGCATCGGATTTTGTACATATAATTGGATTTATAAATTATATGAGGAGTGAAATTCGATGAATAATTATAAAAGATATATTATATTTTGGTTAAGCCAAAGCGTTTCCCAGCTAGGCAGTGCAATGACGGCATTTGCCCTTATATTGCTTACGTATGAGCAGAAAAACTCTGCAATGGCAGTTTCAATTATGACATTCTGCAATTATGTTCCGTTTATCATTGTGAGCCTGATTGCAGGTTCGTTTATTGACAGACATAGCAAAAAAGCAATTATGCTTGTTTCTGACAGCATTGCCGCCTTATGCACCCTTGCAGTTCTCATTTTATGGACGACGGGAAGCATTAAGCTGTGGAATATTTACGTTGTAAATATCGTGATAGGGTTTATGAATGCATTTCAGCAGCCTGCCTCCGCAGTAGCCGTAGGAAGGATTGTTCCAAAGGAAAAGCTGTCAAATGTAAGCGGCATGAATTCATTTTCAAGTAATTTAATTACAGTTTTAAGTCCTGTATTATCCGCATTTATTTTTTCTTTTTGCGGATTGGGGACGATACTGATGATTGACCTGATAAGCTTTCTGTTTGCGTTTCTTGTGCTTTTGCTGCTTATCCGTATACCTGAGGATAATACTAAGGTTAGTGATAAATCAATTTTGGATGGCACAAGAGAGGGCTTTCGGTTTCTCAAGGGAGAAAAGGGACTGCTTTACATTATGCTTACAATGGCACTTATCAATTTCTTTTCAAGGCTTACCTACGAGAATATCCTTTCGCCGATGATTTTATCAAGAAGCGGAGGAAGCAGCAGAACCCTTGGAATTGTAAATGCAGCCATGGGAATCGGAGGAATTGCAGGAGGTTTTATCGTATCGCTGAAAAAGGCATCAAAGAAAAACGCAGGGATGATATATATTTCAGCCGCAATTTCCTTTTTGCTTGGCGATATTATGATGGCTGTCGGAAGAAACGCTTTCATGTGGTCTGCAGCAGGGATTGCGGCAAGCCTGCCGATACCGTTTATTATGGCGGGACAGAATGTGATTATGTACAGTAAAATTCCTGATGAAATGCAGGGGAGAGTGTTTGCAGTGCGAAATGCAATACAGTTTGGCACAATTCCGTTTGCCATTCTGCTTGGCGGTTTCCTTGCAGATCATGTTTTCGAGCCGCTTATGAGGTCAGACCACGCCGTTGCAGATTGTCTGAGGGTTATTGTTGGACACGGCAAGGGAAGCGGTATGGCAGTTATGTTTTTAATGACAGGAATAACAGGGTTTCTTATCAGTATTTTTTCTTATAGAAAACGTGAAATAAGGGAGCTTGATATGTAGCCTATCAATTGTTGGTTTCGGGTATTTCTATACTTTATAAGAAAGTTCTCCGAACTTCCTTATAAGGCAGGATTAAAAATCCTGCTAGGATTCGAACTACAGCGTCGGAGACGCTTTGTTCTATAAGAATATCCGAAACCACAATTATTTAGGGAATTTCTTGGATATGACGGAATATTTGAAAGGCAAATCAGGAGTTATAGGTAAATGATATAGCTTTGCAGAGGTACTATATGAATATAAACTATGAAAAAAAACTGCATGAAAAAGTGAATCGCTTTAAGTGCAGAGCCGATAAAGATTATCCCAATTGGAGCGAAAGCAATGATAATGGAGAGTGGGAAATCGGTCTTTTTGAGTTTGACGAAATGTGCAGTGTTATTTTTGATATAATCGAAAGTGCATCATATGCAGAAGCCACGGAACAAATGCTTGATGATATGTTGTTTGGGATTGCGAGAGATAATGAATGTTCCCGTATCGTGAATAGGATGATTGATTATTCCGGGTGGTACTCTGTACTATGCAGGAAGTCTTTATCAACGGATTATAGGAATGCGAAATGGCAATTCGCCGAGAGCTTGAAGGATTATAAAGGACAAGATAATCTTCGTGAGCTGATTTATGAATTTTTGAAAATTGATGACGAATATACAGAAAGGCTTGCCCTAATGTCACTGGCATATATTTATCCGGAACAAGCTGAAAAATACGCAATTGATTTTTGGCATAGAGATAAATATAAGGATGATGATTACGGGAATGAATATCAGAAAATAATGGTGCTTCATGTACTGCATACGATTCGTTCTGATAAGCTGAATGAGTATTTAGATTTGGCTGATCAGTCAAAGTACCATTATTTGAAAGAAAATTCCAAGAGACTTCGGGAAGAATTGTTAGAAGGTTAATAGGTAATAAATCCAACCTTGAATATATAATGAAAATTTACATTTCGCGAAAATAAAAATATTCATTTTTTGCGAAATGTGCATTGTAATAATTTTGAGATGAGTTAGTTTGAAAATAAAAGAAAGAACATAGAAATAGAGAGTGCAATTTTCATAAATATATTGGCAGAAAATTATTTAGGGAATGTCTTGGATATGACAGGACATTTGAAAGGTAAATCGAAGTTTGTGAGGATATAAAAATGGAGTATAGAAAATTATCCGTGAATGAAGCGGAACAATTTTGGAGTTTGATGAATCAATTGGATTATGAAACAAAGTATATGTTATACGAACCGGGTGAGAGGACAAAGAATCTTTCTAGAACTGAGTCTTTAATACGAGATTCCGTGGAAGGACAAGATTTCCTTCTCGTTGCCGAAACAGATAATAAACTTATAGGATACATATCGGCACAAAAAGGCAGATTGAATCGTATCGCTCATTCTGCATATATAGTTGTTGGTATTTTAACGGATTATCGTGGCAAAGGAATTGGAACAGAGTTTTTTAAAAGATTGAATGTTTGGGCTGAAGAAAATAAAGTTGTTCGCTTAGAGTTGACTGTAATTTGTGAGAATGAAACTGCAAAACACCTGTACACAAATAATGGCTTCGAGATAGAGGGTATAAAACGAAAATCGGTTTGTGTAGATGGAAAGTATTTGGATGAATACTATATGGCAAGGGTAAGATAAATTCCAATTATGGGAGCGATAAATTCCGGTTTATTTGTTAACTATCTTAGCTTTTCGCTGCTTTCAAAACTTTGTGGTATGTCGAACCTCAAAATATGTACCCTTTTCCTTTGTTTTTGCCCTTATGGGTGTTTTACAGGGAAAGTATTGTTTTTATATGTTTGTACAATGCAAAACATTGTAACACAAAAACACTCATTTTATTGACAACGCTTGCATTCGCACATATAATAAAATCAACATTAAACGAGGAGTGATACTTATATGGCAACTACAAATATTAATGTACGTGTAGATTCTGCATTAAAGCAGGAAGCGGAAGCACTTTTTGGTGACCTTGGATTAAATATGTCTTCTGCAATTAATATGTTCCTGCACTCAGCGGTCAATTACAATGGCATTCCATTTGAAGTAAAACGTCCGATGCCCAATGCAGAAACAAGAGCCGCAATGGACGAATATAAGGAAATGCAAAAAAATCCGGATAAATACAAGCGTTATAAATCCTTTGACGAAATGTTAGATGAGGTACTTGCCGATGCTTAAAATAGTTCCGTCTAATCAGTTTAAAAAGGATTTAAAGCTTGCAAAAAAACGTGGTTGCAAAATAGAGCATTTACGGGACGTTGTTAATGCATTAGCAAATGGGCGAAAGTTGGATGAAAAGTACCATGACCATGGATTAGCAGGTAATTACAATGGATTTCGGGAGTGTCATGTTGAACCGGATTGGCTTCTGATTTATCGCATCAATCAAGATGCCCTTGAATTATTTTTATTCCGTACTGGGACACATTCTGATTTATTTTAAATGAATTTTATAGAAACCGAGAGTACAATTTTCACAAATATATTGGCAGAAAATGATTTAGGGAATGTCTTGGATAAGACAGAACATTTGAAAGGTAAATCGGTGTTTACGGGGGATAATAATTATGGAGTTAGTAAAATTTCAAGAGAAATATAGACAAGCGTTTATTGATTTTAATACGGATTGGATTGTTTCTAATTTTGGATTTCTTGAGGAAAACGATAAGGAAACATTTGAGAAAATCGATGAAGAAATAAAAAATGGAGCAATGATCTTCTTTGCCGTTGAGGATGAAATTCCGTTAGCCTGCTGTATGTCTATGCCGATGAAAGATACGACATGGGAAATCTGTAAATTAGGTTCAAATAAGAATGTACAACATAAAGGAGCTGGCAGCTTGGTGTTTCAGGCATCAATGGAATGGGCATTGGAGCATGGTGCAAAACGTTTGTTTATACTTTCAAACAGTAAATTAAAACCTGCATTACATATTTATAAGAAAAACGGATTTAAAGAGATAAAGCTTGATGATTATGAATATGTGCGGGGTGATATAGCGTTTGAGTATATTTCAGAAGAATGACAAAAACCAGTTTCATGAAATGGATAAAAGGCAAATAGCAGGAGAATATATATGCCAATGAATGTAGATGAGATGAAATCCTTTTTAATTGTCGGTTTCGGCTATTCTTATTTTTACATAAGAATATCTGAAACCGACAATTTTTAATTATATGGGACTGTCGCCCAAAGTGCCAACATTGTGGCAGTATAAGGGGTTTTGAAGGTACTTTGTTCTTGTGGATAACGGCGTCAACTTATGGTATAGCGTATTCAACGGCAGGTATATTGTAAATCCTGTCAGGTTAATTTATCATAATGCTTAGAAATTTAAAAACACGATACCAGTCTGTTTGCTGAAAGAAACTTCATGCTTATCGGCAGTGCATAAGGGAGCGTGTTAAAGAATGGACTGACGCTAAAAAGCTGGGAGGCAAAGAATATGAATCAGGAAAAAATCGGAAAGCATATTGCAGATATGCGGAAAAAACAAAATCTAACGCAAAAACAGATGGCAGACTTACTTTGTGTGACGGATAAGGCTGTGTCGAAATGGGAATGTGGCAAATCAATGCCTGAAATTTCTAAAATTGAGCCCTTGTGTAATGTGCTTAACATAAGCGTGAATGAATTACTTTCGGGAGAGTGTATCGAAGAACCCCTATACTCCAAAAAAGCAGAGGAAAATATGCTGCAATTGATTTCTGAATGTGAAGATAATGAGAAAACAGGCGGTGCATCTATTGTAGTTGTAATGTCAATGTTAGCGGTATTGTTTTGTATTGGATATACCATTGCAATTAATATAGGATTTGAGGATGGGTATAAATGGATTGATGTATCTTCCGTTATGACTTTAATTTTTGTAACACTGATATACCTGTTAAGTACAAGAACGATGAAACCGTTTTTTAGGTCATTTGTGATAGGCAGTAAAAAACGGTCATATTTGAAAGAGGAAATTTATTCTTCCATGATTTCAGTAAAGCTAGTCCAAAGGACTATGCTTACAACGGGATTTTTGATTAGCTTATTGAGTTATATATCAACTAATATTATGGTTTCGGATGCTTCATTTGATGGATATATTGTTTCAAATTTTGCAGTTGCTTCCTTAGGATTTTTATATGGAATCATTGCTTTTTTATTATTGATACCGATAAGGGCAAAATTAGAGCTGTATTTAGGGTTGGTAATGGGGGAAAAGTGATATGTCGGAATGTATATTTAAGTTAATGAATATAGAGAAAAAATATAAGAGGAAATATGTATTAGATTCAGTATCATTAGAAATTCATAAAGGAAAAATATATGGGTTGTTGGGAAATAATGGGGCAGGAAAAACAACACTTATGAGAATTATTACAGGTGGGTGCAGACAGGACAAGGGGCAGATTATTTTATGCAATGGTAATGAAGAAAGCACTGGTGAAAAGGAAATGACAGCCCTTAGAAGTAAAATTGGCAGCTTGATTGAAAAACCAGCATTATATAGCCGTATGTCAGCATGGGAGAATTTATACCTTCAAAGTGTGATATGTGGGAAAAGGAATGATAGTTACATAAAAAACTTATTAGAATTAGTTGGACTAGGCAGCGTGGGGAAGAAAAAAGTCAAAGATTTCTCATTGGGAATGAAACAAAGGCTTGGCATTGCAAAGGCATTGGTTAATAAACCCGAGATTTTAATATTAGATGAACCGATTAACGGATTAGACCCGATGGGGATGCTTGAGGTCAGAAGATTATTAAAAGAATTAAATGAAAAATACAACATAACGATAATAATTTCAAGCCATATTTTAAGCGAATTATATCAACTTGCAAATGAGTATATTTTTTTAAAAGACGGAAGGCTTATAGAAACTACAGGTTACGAGGCATTAAGCAGTAAGATAGAAGAAAAGGGATGCAGCTTAGAAGAATATTTTGTGGAATTGCATAGAGGAGGGTATCATGGTTAACCTTATAAAGGCAGAACTTTATAAATTGAATAAATCAATTAGTTATAAGGCACTCTTGATAGGTGTATGTATTTATGCATTGACTGATATGTATTCTATGAATGGGGAACTTGAGACAGTAAACGGATTTGAAACAGTAATCGATTCCTTTTCGTTTTGGGGAAGATGTTTAATGCTGTGTGGTATATTTGCAGGCGTATTTATTGCAGGTGACTTTCATAACCGGATTTTTTATTCAGAGATTGCTGTTGGTAATAGCAGGAGGAAAGTATTGGCTGCGAAATCAATGGTATATTGGCTGGCATGCATCATAATAGAATTATTTTACCAAAGCATGGAAATTGTATATATGACTTGTACATATGGATTTGGGTATTCGTTATCAAAAGTGCAATTATTCAGCTTATTAAAGCTGGAGCTTCGTTATACCATACTTCCATAAATGAATATGGCGTACCTTCATTAAAATTATTGCCGATGGAAAAGGTTTTTGAAATTATAGAAAATCAACAGTATATCGGTGCTGTTTTCATTAGTTTATTTACGATGCTGATTACAATAGTTATATCCATGTATCTTTTTAATCGGGCAGAGCTTAAGTAAAGGCAGAACTATGAAAACAAAGGACAGGTTCTATCCCACATTCTTCTTGATAAAAGCCCCCTTTTATGGCATAATACTGACATAAAAATTTAATCGGGAGATGCACATCTGGTAATGGGTGGGCAGTTGGATAAAAAATACCATTATTTGGTGTTTTTTATTTTATGCCGTCAAGCATAGATTGCTGATGTGCTATTTGTTTATACAGGAGGTCAAACGATGAAATACACATTGGACTGGAATGAATACGAAAATATTGCAAGAAAAGCAGTTGCAGAGGGACTTGTTCTGCTAAAAAATGACAATCACGTGCTGCCATTTACAAAGGGAATGGAGATAGCAGTATTCGGACGTATACAGACAAATTATTATAAAAGCGGAACAGGCTCAGGGGGTATGGTAAACGTATCTCATGTGACAAATATCGTAGAAGGTCTTATGGAAAGTAAGGTTGTTACTGTTAATCAAGATCTGCTCAACGCCTATGTGGAGTGGGAAAAGTTAAACCCCTTTGTTGTAGGGCTTGGCTGGGGCATGGAGCCTTGGTCCCAGGAGGAAATGCCCGTTAGTGACGCCCTTGTGCAAAGCGCCTCTGAAAGCTCGGATGCGGCGCTTGTCATTATAGGAAGAACGGCAGGAGAGGATAAGGACAGCACAGATACGGCAGGCTCGTACCGTCTTACCGATAATGAGTACAATATGATGAAGCTTGTAAGAAGTAAATTCTCAAAAATGGTTGTGCTCCTAAATGTAGGCTGTGTCATGGACATGAATTTTGTTGACGACATAAAGCCTGACGCTGTTTTATATGGCTGGCAGGGCGGCATGGTTGGTGGACATGGAACGGCAGATGTGCTGACAGGTAAGGTATGCCCATCAGGAAGGCTTACGGACACCATTGCATATGACATTAAGGACTACTATGCAGATAAGAATTTTGGAGATCCCGTTGAAAACTGTTACACGGATGATATTTATGTGGGCTACAGATATTTTGAAACCTTTGCGCCTGACAGGGTAAAATATCCGTTTGGCTATGGACTTTCCTACACGGAATTTAACATGGAGGCAGAGGGCTTTACCTGCGATAAGGAAAACAGGAAAATACACGCAAAAATTAAGGTTACAAACACAGGTAAATGTGCAGGAAAGCAGGTTGTACAGCTTTATGCTTCGGCGCCGCAGGGGAAGCTTGGAAAGCCTGCAAGGGTGCTTGCTGCCTTTGGAAAGACAAGAACGCTGAATGTAGGCGAAACGGAAGCTGTAACGCTTGAAGCTGATTTTTATGATTTCTGCTCCTATGATGACAGCGGCATTGTGAGCCCGTACTGCTTTTTGCTTGAGGAGGGTGACTACAGCTTTTACTATGGAAATGATGTAAAGGACGTAACGCTTATAGAAACAGTAAGACTTGACCTGACGGTTTTAAATAGATGTTCACAGGCACTTGCGCCTTACAAAAAACTTAAAAGGATAAAGCCTGTTGAAAATACAGGTCAGGAAGATGCGGATAGCTCTTACATAATAGCCGAGGAGAATGTACCGCTTGCTGTTTTAACTCAGGAGGAGAAAAGCCTTTTAAATCTGCCTGAGGACATTCCGTATACAGGACATAAGGGCATTATGCTTGCCGACGTGCTGCGGGAAGAAGCTGACAATGAAGCATATACTGAGAAGATGCGGGAATTTATTGCACAGCTTTCCGACGAGGCGCTTGCCTCCATAATACGCGGCGAGGGAATGGGAAGTTCCCTTGTGACACCGGGAACTGCTGCGGCATTTGGAGGCGTTTCAAAGGCATTACGGGAGCTTGGCATACCGGTTGCCTGCTGTGATGACGGACCATCCGGACTTCGTTTTGATTGTGGTGCAAAGGCTTTCAGCCTGCCAAATGGAACGCTCCTCGGCTGTACATTTAATGAGGAATTAAATTGTGAGCTGTTTGAATTTCTTGGGCTTGAGATGATTTCCAACAAGGTTGAAAATGTATTGGGACCGGGAATGAATATTCACAGACACCCGCTGAACGGACGGAATTTTGAGTATTTTTCAGAGGACCCGCTTGTAACGGGAAGAATGGCTGCCGCACAGCTTAAAGGCTTGAAGCACTATGGACTTAGTGGAACGGTTAAGCATTTTTGTGCCAATAATCAGGAGTTTAGAAGAAGGCATACAAATACCGTCGTGTCCGAGCGTGCGCTTAGGGAAATTTATCTTAGGGGCTTTGAAATTGTCGTAAGAAGTGGATATTGCGACAGCATAATGACAACCTACGGTAAGCTGAACGGTCGGTATACTGCTAACTTATATGATTTGACAACAACCATACTTCGTGGTGAGTGGGGCTTTAGGGGGATTGTCATGACCGACTGGTGGGCTGCCATAACCTCACGTCCTGACGGTGGACAAAAAACAACTGATTTTGACCAGATGACGCGTGCGCAAAATGATATTTACATGGTATGTCCTGACGGAGAGACAAATGCTTCGGGTGATAATACCCTTGAGGCGCTTGCCACAGGGACTGTTACAAGAGGCGAGCTTCAACGGAATGCCATGAATATATGCGATTATGTCATGCATACCGAGGCGATGAAAAGGCTGATGGGAACCGGCACGGAGGTTGTAATCATAAATCGTCCTGAGGATAAGGATGATTTTGATATGACGGATGTTGAGTATCGTATCTTGGACAAGGAGATTACCATTTCCTTGGAGGATGAACCGTCTGAACTGGGTAAAAATTACGTTTTTGCATTTGATGCAAAGACCTTTGGAAAATACAGAGTGATACTTAGCGGAAGCTCTACATTAAGCGAGCTTGCACAGATGACGTGTACGCTGTTTATCAACGGCTTTCCAATCAGTACAATGACATTTCATGGCACGAATGGGGAGATTGATACAATATCAAGGGAAATTAAGATTGGACAGCGTTTTACGATACTGCGGCTGTATGTGGGGGCAGCAGGACTTACGCTGAAGGATATTAAATTTATACTGAAGGATAACGTTTAGCAATATAGGTAAAAAAATATTCAATGTCAAGGATATAGTTGACATGGAGAGCCAATTGGGATAAAACAGTTTTGAGGTGATTTAAGTGTCAAAGACATATGCCATAGATATGTGCGAGGGTACAATCCTTCCTAAAATGCTTAGATTTGCATTACCACTTATGTGCTCAAGCATATTGCAGCTTTTGTTTAATGCTGCCGACGTGGTTGTTGTGGGAAGATTTTGCGGGGAAAATTCAATGGCGGCAGTGGGCTCTACCACGCCGATTATCAATCTTATGACAAATTTGTTCATGGGCCTTTCCGTAGGTGCAAATGTTCTTGTTGCAAAATACTATGGAGCCAAGGAGGAAAAAAAGGTACATGAGGCAGTGCATACTGCGGTTGCCCTGAGTATTCTCAGTGGAGTGATACTTACGGTAATAGGCGTAATATTTACAAAGCAGATCCTTATGTGGATGAATACGCCAGAGGATGTTTTCCCGCTTGCATCAAAATATTTGAAAATATATTTTTTGGGAATTGTGTCCGTAATGCTCTATAATTTTTGCAATTCTATATTAAGGGCAGTAGGAGATACAAAAAGACCGCTTTACTATCTGTTGTTTGCAGGCATTATAAATGTAGCTTTGAATTTGTTTTTTGTTATTGTCTGTAAGCTTGACGTGGCAGGCGTTGCACTTGCAACCATAATATCACAGTGCGTTTCGGCATTTCTTATTATCAGGTGCTTGTGCAGGGAACAGGCAATGTACCAGCTTTTTTTGGGAAAGATAAAATTTTACGGACATGCCTTAAAAAGAATCCTGCATATCGGTATACCGTCAGGTATTTACGGCACAGTGTTTTCTCTGTCAAATGTTGTTATACAGTCCTCCGTAAATTCCTTTGGGGCAACTGTTATGGCAGGAAATGCAGCCGCCATGAATATTGAAGGCTTTGTATATATGGCAATGAATGCATTTCATCAGACGGCGATATCCTTTGTCAGCCAAAATTATGGAGCGGGAAAAATAAAACGAATATGGAAAATTGCCCTGTTAAGTCAGATGTGCGTGATTGTGACGGGACTTGCCTTGGGTCAGCTTACCGTGCTGTTTGGAAATCAGCTTTTGGGCATCTACTCATCGAAGAAGCTTGTTATCAAGGCGGGGCTTATCCGGTTGAGCTATATTTGTGGACCATATTTTTTGTGCGGCATGATGGATGTCATGGTAGGAATTTTAAGAGGACTTGGAAGGTCTGTAATTCCTACAATCGTGTCAATGATAGGTGCATGTGGACTAAGACTTGTGTGGATATTTACAATATTTGCGGAGGAAAAATATCATACAACAAGGATGCTGTATTTGTCCTACCCGCTGTCTTGGGGCATAACCACACTGGCACATGTGATATGTTTCTTGATTGTATGGAGAGGAATCAAAAAAGGGCATGCCACAGAGTAAATGCTTCCTGTGGCAGCCCATAAAAGCTGTTATAAAAATTTGCGGAGCTCTTTGTTAAGCTCCTCCTCGATGGATATAAGGCGGTTACATATATCCCTTGCCTGATTGTCTGCGGCCTTATATTGGTTCAGGTATTTATTTAGGGATTTAATTCCCATGTCGCAGCCCTCGGTCATAAGGTCTGCTATGGTTTCATCTCCCTCATGTATACCGATTTTTACATTTGTTTTCATCCATGACATGCCTTTTGCCATAGGATTTGGCTCCTTGGACTCAATGCCGTATTCATTTAATATGGCATGAAGGTCATTGCCAAGCTTGGAATGATGCTCCCTGCTTTCTGTAAGAAGCTTTCTAAATTCAGAGCTCTCAACCTTGTCAAGTACCTCGTCAATGGAGGAAACAGCCATTTTTGAGCCTGAATCACATTCCTTGAGAAGCTCTATTGTATCATGATTACACATATTGCACTTGTTCCTTTCCTGTAGATATATTTTCATTAGTATATCCGCAAAAAAGGTTATTTAAACGTAAAATTATATGTCCAAAAGCTTATCAATGGCATCCTTGTATTCAGGATGCTCCCTGTATGAGTCAATTAGCTTGCGCTCATGGTTGGAGAGGACGATTGGTGTTTCATCAGGCTCCGAATATCCAAAGGTGGAAAGAATATCGTCAATCTTATATAAATAGCATAGATACATGAAAATATCTGCATCAGGCTGAGTACGTCCGCTTTCCCATCCATATATTGTTTTTGTTGCAACCTCAATTTTACTGTCATACAGATAATCGGCAACCTGCTGGACACTATAATGATTTAGTTTTCTGTAATATTTAAGCATTTTTGAAATGTTAGGATTTTTCATTTAAATGCCTCCTTATTTGAATAGAATCCTATATGTGATTCTTTCTCTGTCTAGGCTATAGTAACAAATGTTTTTTTATGGTGTCAAGGTTTCCGTACCAAAGTATTCAGTAAATTATTGAATTTCTCTCGAAACAAGGATATAATAGATATTATCTCTCAAAATCCAAGAAAAATCGAGGTGGTTACATGGATATTACAAAAAGAATAATAAACTACATTGAAAAAAATTCTCTGTCAATTGAAGTGGTTGCAGATAAAACAGGTGTAAGTGCAGATTTACTGTCAGATAATAGCAAAAGAAAATTGAATGCAACAGAAATGCTAGAAATTTGTAATTATCTTGATATTGACCCCAAAAGTCTGTTATAAATAATAAAAGGGTAATTATAATTTATATAATATAAGGAGGATGACATGCTTATACATACCGATAAAGGAGAAATTAAATTAGTAAAGAGTGAGGGTGGTATGGAAGTGCTGCCTGAGTTTTGCTTTGCATGTGAGCTTTTAAGTGAAACGCTACGTGACGAGGTTAAAGCCTTGATTGTAAAGGACAAGCAGAAAATGTTTGATGCGAACAAAGCATATTTTACTAAATTGGGCTATAGCAGTGTTGCAGAGTTTGAAGCGGAAAATGTTATGAATGAATACAGCTATATTGTTTTGTTTCTGCAAAAGGACTCGGAGCGGGTTGATGCTGTATACGAAGAAGGTGGTACGGATAAAATGGGATTTTTGGATTACAATGCGACTGTAAAGCTTGAGATAAAAGAAAGTAAGCAGGAGTTTAAAGAACTTATTTTATCTGTTTTGGAGGATTGCTTTTTCTAAAATAATAGAAAGCCTTGTCTGATAAGTTTCGTGCAGGTTGATTTTTTAAATTAAAATATCGTATTGTTCGGTTGTCTTTCCCTCATTTATATTTATAATATAAAAAGAATATAAAGTTGGGAGGGCTTGCTATGGGTATGCTTAGGCTACCGGATAATTTGGTTATGCTAAGGCATAAAAAGAAAAAGACGCAGGAGGAGGTAGCTGATTTTATTGGTGTCACGAAGGCATCTGTGTCCAAATGGGAAAATGGACAGAGTATGCCTGACATCATGCTGTTACCGCAGCTTGCGGCTTTTTTTGATGTTACGATTGATGAGCTTATGGGATATGAACCGCAGCTTAGCTATGAGCAGATTAATAAGCTCCATGAAAAATTGAAAATAAGCTTTGCGGAAAAAGGGTTCGATTATGCAATAGGTGAATGCCGTGAGCTTGTGAAAAAATATTATTCTTGTTATAGGTTCTTGTATACAATCTGTTGTCTGTATATCAATCACTACAATATGACAAATGATGAAGCCATGCAGAAAAATATTCTCGCTGAGGCTTCGGAGCTTGCAGGACATATTCTTGAAAACTGCAAGGACATACGGGTCTACAACGATACGCTGGCAGTTAAGGCGATTGTGGATTTGATGGCAGGCAAGCCTGCTGATGTTGTAAACACGCTGGAGGACATGATTAACAACAGCTTCATGTATTTAAGCAACGGAACCGTACTCATTCAGGCATATCAAATGCTTGGGGATATTAAAAAGGCAAACAAGACCTCTCAAATGGGGCTTTATGTGTCCGTTTTTTCTTCCATCAGCATTGCCATACTGTATTTAGCCTCCAATGCAGGCAATAAAGCGGTCTGTGACGAGACAATAGAAAGAACAGGGAAGCTGATTGAACTATATAAAGTAAATGAGCTTCACCCGAACATGGCGGCAAATTTTTATTTTCAGGCGGCGGTTATAAAGTGTACCCACGGCGATTTTGATGCTGCACTTCGTATGCTGGAGCAGTATGTTGATGATGTTTGCCGTCTTATGCTTGTAGATAAGCTTACCATTCATGGAGATGAATATTTTGATTTGTTTGAAGAATGGTATTCGGATTACAACATGGGACTGGGTGCTCCTAGAAATGAGGCGCTCGTATGGGAAAGTGCAATAGAAGTATTTGACAATCCTGTGTTTGAGCCGCTCAAGGAAAATAAAAAATTTCAGATGCTTAAAAATAAAATTGAGAGGAGATAAAATTTATGGAAAACATGATGGAGCAGATAAAGGAATATTTACCGTTTCTCATACCGCTTGTGATTGTGCAGTTTGCACTTCTTATTTACGTGATAAGGCATATTTTAACACACGAAACCTACAAGCGGGGAAATAGGGCGCTGTGGCTTGTTGTTTCGATTGTGCTTATGAACTTTGTGGGACCAATCCTTTATTTGATTTTTGGGAAGGAAGATGCATAGATGGATATACTGAAAATATCAGGTCTTTCAAAGTCCTTTGGACAAACCAAGGTTATCAGGGATTTGAATTTGACAGTGCCTGAAAATACGATATACGGATTTATCGGTCAAAACGGTGCAGGAAAAACAACGACAATGAAAATGATTCTTGGATTTCTTACACCTGACAACGGGGAGATATTTGTTAAGGGAGAAAAGGTTTCGCAAGGAAAAAACAGCACAAATAAATACATAGGGTATCTGCCTGATGTCCCTGAATTTTATAGCTATATGACACCGATGGAATATCTTAGCCTCTGCGGGGAGATAACGGGCATGGCGAAGGCTGACATTAAAAAAAGGGCGAATGAGCTTTTGGAGCAGGTTGGTCTTGCCGGAAGCAATAAGAAAATTAAGGGCTTTTCAAGGGGTATGCGCCAAAGGCTTGGGGTAGCGCAAGCCTTGTTTAATAAGCCGTCGCTTTTAATATGTGATGAGCCCACCTCTGCCCTTGACCCATTGGGAAGGAAAGAGCTCCTTGACATTCTGAAATCGGTAAAGGGAGAGACAACGGTGTTGTTTTCGACGCACATACTTTCCGATGTGGAAAAAATCTGTGACAAAATTGCATTTTTATATGACGGCAAAATAGCAATAAACGGAACACTTGAGGAGATAAGGGCTTCAAGAAAAGGACAGGGGCTTGAGATTGCATTTGAGACGGCAGAAGACGCTGGGGAATTTCAAAATGCATTTCCAGACGGTGAACCAAATAAAAATACGTCCCTGATATTTAAGAGAAGAACAAAGGCTGACGCTGCATGCTTTATGAAATATATTGCAGAGCATCATATTTCCATACAAAGATTTGAAATTCTTGAGCCTGCGCTTGAGGACTTATATGTCAGCATGATGGAACAGGCAAAGGAGGATAAAAATGAGAGTCTATAAAGCATTTCTGAAAAAGGAATTTATGGAAATGGCTAGAGGCGGCAAGCTTGTCACATTGGGAGTCACGTTTATTCTTCTTGGCATTATGAATCCTGCTGTTGCGAAGCTTACGCCTATGATTATGAAAATGGCATCTGAAAGCATGGATGGCATGGGCATTGTGATTGAGGATGTTGTTATAAATGACATAGCCTCATGGACGCAGTTTTATAAAAATGTGCCTTTGGCGATTATTATGCTTCTTGTTGTATTTAGTGGAATTATCACAACAGAATATCAAAAGCAGACGATTGTACCGATGCTCACAAAGGGCATAAGTCCTGCAACGGTATTTTTTGCAAAATTTACGGCAGTGCAGCTTACATGGGCATTGGGGTATGCGGTTACCTATTGCATAACCTATTTCTATAATGAATATTTTTGGGGAAATACTGTGGAGCATGTCGTATTTAATGCAGCGTGCATCTATATTTTAGGCGTTTTTCTGCTTTCGGTCATGTTTTTTATGTCTGTGATATGTGAGGGAAATATTGCTGTGATGGTAGCCACGGCAGTTATATTTTTTGTGGTTTATATGCTTGGCATGATACCTGCCATAAGGGATTACCTGCCTACAAAGCTCATGGCGTCAAGTGAACTTATGGTTGGCAAATCGGCTTCTTCGGATTATACTGTAAGTATGGTCGTTACCATAACAGTATCTGTTATATGTGCGGCTGCTTCAGGGTTATTGATAAGAAGAAAGGCGATTTGAGTAAAACGCAGGGGTTTTTTAGGTGGCTATGAGTAAATACGAGCATAAAATAAAAGCAGTTTATCCGGGATCTATTGCCGAGGAGCTTGAAATAGAAGCTGGCGATGTTTTGCTTGCCATAAACAAGGAAGCTGTGTCAGATGTGTTTGATTACAGGTACCTCATAAATGATGAGTATATTGAGGTGCTTATCAGAAAGGCCGATGGTGAGGAATGGCTTTTAGAGATAGAGAAGGAATTTGACGAGGACCTTGGCATAGAGTTTGAAAATGATTTGATGAGCGAGTACAAATCCTGCCATAACAAATGTATTTTCTGTTTTATCGACCAGATGCCGCCTAATATGCGGGAAACGCTGTACTTTAAGGACGATGATTCAAGATTGTCCTTTTTGCAGGGAAATTACATTACCCTTACAAATATGACGGACGAAGATATAGACCGAATCATTAAAATGCAGCTTGCACCTATAAACATATCCGTTCAGTCAACAAATAAAGAGCTTCGGTGTAAGCTTTTAAATAACCGTTTTGCAGGGGACAAGCTGAACTATATAGACAGGCTCTATGAGGGGCATGTTGAGATGAACGGACAGATTGTGTGCTGCAAGGGCGTAAATGACGGAGAGGAGCTTTTAAGAAGCATAGAGGATTTGTCTAAGTATCTGCCCTTTATGAAAAGCGTGTCTGTTGTTCCTGCCGGAATTACAAAATACAGGGAGGGACTTTATCCCATAGAGCTGTTCAATAAAAAAGAGGCGGAAGAAATTATAGACATGGTGGAGGCGCATCAGAAAAAGTATTATGAGGAATTTGGCTTGCATTTTATACATGCAAGTGATGAGTTTTATATACTTGCAGAGCGTGAGCTTCCTGAGGAGGAACGGTACGACGGTTATATACAGCTTGAAAACGGCGTAGGAATGATGCGGCTTTTAATGACGGAATTTGAAGATGCGTTTTCCTCCTTAAAAAAATCCAAGAAGTATAAAGCACTTTCAAAAAAACTTTGCCGTACAGTTACAATCGCCACCGGAAAATTAGCGTACCTTGTAATCAAGGAGCTTGCAGATAAGCTTATGGGGGCGTTTGAAACCCTTTCCGTCAATGTATGCTGTATCAGAAATGATTTCTTTGGCGAAACCATAACCGTATCAGGACTGATAACGGGTCAGGATTTAATCAAGCAGCTTCAGGAAAAAAAGGCTTCGGGATACGACCTTGGAGATACGCTTATTATTCCTGCCAATATGCTGAGAACAGGAGAAAAAGTATTTTTGGATGATATTACAACCGATGATGTAAAAAAGGCGCTTGGCATAAGCGTTGTTGCTGCCGAGACAAACGGGTATCATTTGATTGAGGCTGTGCTTAACAGGGAATATGAGATGGACAGAATCAATGATGCGGGGTTTGTGTATATAAAAGGGTATCGTTAATTGAAGCATATGTTTTTTTAGGTATCGGCGGATATTTGACCTTTATTTTTATTGTGTAAAAATTTTTTTTATGCTATAATCCTTGACTGTAAATGATACAATATGTTATTTTATGAGGAGGATTTCAAATGAAAAAAGCAATTAAGAAGGCAGGCTTACTCGTAAGCATGGTTGGGCTTATGTCCATGACGCTTGTCGGCTGTGCAAAAAAGACAGAGTGTGAAGCGTGCGGGGAAACAAAGAAGTGCTATGAGTATGAAATGTCATTAGAGGGAGAGACAGAAACAGCCTGGTATTGCGATGATTGTGCTGAGGAAATGGAGTCTCTTATCACATCATTCGGCGGAACATTTAAGAAAAAGTAATTTTTCACATACATAAGTAACAAAACAAAAATTGAATATGATAATAGCTGGGGGAGCGAAACACATATTTTATGTGGAATAGCTGAGAGATTATATCGACCCTTGGAACTTGATCCGGATTATACCGGCGTAAGGAAGCTTAATATAATCTTTGTTTTTATGTGTACAAAAGGTTTTTGGAGGTTTCCGAAAACCTTTTTTATTTTATAATTTTTAGGAGGAAAAAAATATGAATGCAAGTGTAGCAATTCAGGTATTGCCAAATGTAACAGATGACAACGAGGTAATCAGAATCGTGGACGAGGTGATAGCGTATATAAAAAGCTTTGGGCTTTCAACCTCAGTGGGACCGTTTGAGACAACCATTGAAGGGGACTATGACCAGCTGATGGAGATTGTAAAGGGCTGTCAGAAGGTTGCCATAGCCGCAGGCGGAACAAATCAGGTTTCAACCTATGTGAAAATTGTGTATAAGCCTGAAGGCGAGGTGCTGACAATTGAGAAAAAAGTATCAAAGCATCATTGATTTTGTATTTCATATATTGCTTTTTGCAGGCTTTATATTACTTTGGCAAATGCTTTGTATGCTGAAAATTCTGCCTGAATATATGCTGCCGTCGCCGCTTAACGTGTTTCGGGCATTTATCAATGATTTTAGTCTGCTTATGTCCCATGGAAGGGTTACAATCTATGAGACGTTTGTAGGGCTTGCTGTAGGTACGGCGCTTGGCTTTTTGCTTGCAGTTATCATGGATTGTTTTAGCTGGGTATACAAATGTCTTTATCCGATACTGATTGTTAGCCAGACAATCCCTACGGTAGCGCTTGCACCCTTGCTTGTGCTTTGGATGGGCTATGGCGTTGCGCCTAAAATAACGCTCATTGTGCTGATTGTTTTCTTTCCAATTGCAGCATGTCTCATTGACGGCTTTCAATCGGCTGATAAGGATGAGATACGCCTTTTGGAAACAATGGGCGCAGGAAAATTTCAGATTTTTTATCATATAAAGCTGCCGGGCAGCATAGGCAATTTCTTTTCAGGGCTTAGAATTTCCGTTGCATATGCAGTGGTGGGCGCCGTTATATCCGAATGGCTAGGCGGATATAAGGGACTTGGCGTTTATATGACGAGAGTAAAAAAATCCTATTCCTATGACAAAATGTTTGCGGTTATATTTCTGATATCGTTTTTAAGCCTGCTGCTGATAAAGCTTGTTGATGTGGCAAATAAGGCGGCTATGCCATGGAGGAAAGAGGAACAATAGGCAATTGCCTAAAAGAGGAACAAAGATAAAAGGAGAACAAAAATGAAAAAAAAGCTAGCATTAATTTTAGCAATATGTATGGTATTGTCATTTACCGCTTGTTCATCGGACAAGAAAAATACGGCGGATGGTGAAAAGAAGGAGATAACAATTGTTCTTGACTGGACGCCGAATACAAACCATACGGGACTTTACGTTGCAGATGCGCTTGGCTACTTTGATGAAGCAGGGCTTAACGTAAATATCATACAGCCGCCGGAAAATGGAGCAACCGACCTTGTTGCATCAGGGGGAGCGCAGTTTGGAATCGATTTTCAGGAATATCTTGCACCTGTTTTTGGTACGGATAATCAGCTCCCTGTAATCGCTGTTGCAGCAATTTTACAGCACAACACATCGGGAATTGTATCACTTCGGGAAAAGGGAATTGACAGCCCTGTTAAGCTTGAGGGTATGCGCTATGCAACATGGGAAATTCCTATTGAGCAGGCAATCATAAAGGATTCTGTCACGAAAAACGGCGGGGATTTCAGTAAGGTTGCACTCATTCCAGCCTATGTTGATGATATTGTTGCAGCACTGAATACGGATATTGATTGTGTTTGGATTTATTATGGCTGGGACGGAATGAAGCTTCAGCTTGAAAATATTGATACAAATTTCCTTTACATAAAGGATATGTACGGTGCATTTGATTTTTATAGTCCTGTAATCATTGCAAATACTGATTACCTTGAAAGTAATCCTGATGAGGCAAAGGCATTTTTAAATGCAGTGAAAAAAGGCTATGAATATGCTGCCCAAAATCCAAAGGAGGCTGCGGATATTTTGCTAAAGGCTGTTCCGGAGCTTGACAGCGACCTTGTACATGCAAGTCAGGAGTATTTAAGCAGTCAATATATAGCAGACGCTGAAGGCTGGGGCTTTATCGACCAGACGAGGTGGGATGCATTTTATCAATGGGTCAATGATAACGGGCTTGTAGAGAAGGAAATTGAAGCGGGGGCAGGCTTTACAAATGATTACCTGAGTGGGAAATAAGTACCCCATGTATGCCAAAACAATCAGAATGGAAAACAAGCCACGTATGCCAAAGCAATCAGAATGTACGGGATATAAAAATTGTGAAAAGAAAGCTTTAAGGAGAGGTTTATGAAGCTTGAGGTAAAAAATATAAATGCTGCCTACGGTGATAATGCGGTATTGCAGGATATTAATATTGAAATTCATTACGGCGAATTTATTTCCCTTGTAGGTACAAGCGGAGTTGGAAAGACGACGCTTTTTAACATCATTGCAGGACTTATGCTGCCGGGCGGCGGCGATATATTGCTTGACGGGGAAGCTATAACAGGAAAAACAGGCTTTGTAGGCTATATGCTTCAAAAGGATATGCTGCTCCCGTATAAAACCGTGATTGATAATATTGCCCTGCCCCTTGTGATAGGAGGGGAAAATAAAAAAAATGCAAGACAAAATGTTCTGCCATATTTGGAGGAATTTGGGCTTAAGGGCTATGAGTACAAATATCCTGCAAGTCTTTCAGGTGGAATGAGACAGCGGGCGGCATTTCTTAGAACCTATATGCAAAAAAAACAGATTATGCTTTTGGACGAACCATTTTCTGCCATTGACAGCATAACAAGGGCAAATCTTCATGAATGGTACAGCAGTATTGCAAAAAGGCATAAGCTTTCAACAATACTGATTACACACGACATAGAGGAAGCAATTGCTCTTTCCGACAGGGTTTATATTATGTCGGGAAAACCGGGAACAATAAAGGGTGAGCTTACGATAGCAAGGCAGGGGGCTTTAAGTGAATTTCTGCTTTCCGATAAATTTCTGAATTATAAAAGGCAGATACTTGGTATGCTTTGAATGATTGGATTTTATGACGAATATAATCTATTGCTTTTAGCGTAAGATAAAATTATAATAAGTAATATATGCGGAGGTGAATTTTGAAGCTTTTAATTATATTACTTATTATTTTTTTTGTGGCAGCTTTCATCGTATTTGCAGAGAGCCTGCGGGAATGTAAGCTGCTTGATACAACGGTATATGAAATAGATACAAAGGGTGTTTTTTCAAATGAAGCTCCTGTTACAATTGCTGTCCTTGCCGATTTACATAACAGCTTTTCAAATGAGGGTGAAAGGATTATTGATGCGGTAAGAAAAGAGCACCCTGACATAATTATAGCGGCAGGAGATATGCTTTTAAGTCACAGCGACCAGCAAAGAAAAAACAAAAAAACAGCGGAGCTTATGAATGGACTTTGTGAGATTGCACCATTGTTTTACGGCATGGGAAACCATGAAACGGCAGTGTCAAATAGAAGCTATCTAAAGCATTTATGGCCTGATTTTTTAAATAATATAAAAAATAAAGAAACGCTGCTTAGAAATGAATCAAAAAATATTTACGTAAAAGGAAAAAAAATAAATATATATGGCTTGGAGCTTCCTGAAAAATATTATAAAAGATTTAATAAATTAAAGCCAACAGGGGAAGAAATTGATAATTTGATAGGAAAAAGTGATAATGATGCCTACAATATCCTAATTGCACATCATCCGGACTTTTATAAGCAGTATGCAAAGTGGGGTGCAGACTTGATTTTATCGGGACATAATCATGGCGGCATGGTAAGAATTCCCTTTTTTGGCGGAGTGATTTCCCCAAGACCTGCCATTTTTCCCAAATACGATTACGGTTTGTTTCAGGAGGAAGCTGCCATAATGATAGTAAGTGGAGGCTTAGGTTCCCACTCAATCAAAATCAGGCTGAACAATAAGCCTGAGCTTGTAATCGTAAAGCTTGTTTAGAAAAAGCTTTTTATGCGTATGTTGTATATGTGTATAACGTTAATTGTATGTGTTTTTGGACGTTATTTTAGTTGAAAAAAATTACATTTTAATATATTATATGAATGTTGTTCTTTCATATTCAAAAAATATGATTTTTTTAAGACAACAAATGACTTTAAATTCAAGTTACAGTGGGAAACTGCTATGTTTCGGGAGAGAGCTATGGGAAGAAGAAATAGGAAAAGAAACAGAAAACAAAATAAGACAAGAGAAGCGGAAAAAAAGATAATTTCAACGGATAAGGAAGATGTGTCCGTTGATAAAAATGACGATTTGGAAAAAGAAATTTTATCCGAAATACAGGATAAAAAAAATAACCCTGCCTCCGAGGATAAAAATGAAAAGCGTGACCTGCTGTCTGAAATTGTAGAGGACGTAAAAAGAGAAGCTGCCAAGAAAGACGCTGAAGCAGACGAGGAAAAGACGTCTGACAGTAAGGAAGAAACAAAGGCAGACGAAGAAAAAGCAGACAAAGAAAAGACGTCTCTTAACAAGGAAGAAGCAAAGGCAGACGAAGAAAAAGCAGACGAAGAAAAGACGTCTGACAGTAAGGAAGAAGCAAAGATAGACGAAGAAAAAGCAGATGGAGAAAAGACGTCTCCTAGCAAGGAAAAAGCAAAGACAGGCGAAAAAAAAGCAGATGGAGAAAAGATGTCTGACAGTAAGGAAGAAGCAAAGGCAGACGAAGAAAAAGCAGAAGCAGAAAAGACGTCTCCTAGCAAGGAAGAAGCAAAGGCAGGCGAAGAAAAAGCAGACGAAGAAAAAGCAGAAGCGGAAAAGACGTCTCTTAGCAAGGAAGAAGCAGAAAAAGACAAGGACGAAAAGGAAAAAACTGACAAAAATAAGAAAAAAATAGGCAAAGATAAGAAAGATAGAAAAGAAAAAAAACATAAGGAAAAGTCTGATAAAGAAAAAGCGGACGATAAGAAGGAAGAAGCAGAAAAAGACGATACAAAAAAAGATAAGGACGATAAGGAAGACTCTGCCTCCGATAAAGGAAAGGATGAGGCGGCGGCAGCAATTGCCCTTGACATGCCGCTTCCATATATCGATCCAAGCATTGTAAAATACAAAAAAAAGAAAAAAACGGCAAGGCTTGCATGGATTGTATCTGTATCCGTTGTTGTGGCAGTCTATATCGGCGGCTTTATTATAAGCAGCATATTTTTCTATGGAAATACAAAGGTCAATGGAATTGATGTATCGGGCATGAAGGTTACAGAGGCGCAAAAGCTTCTTGTAGATGATATGAATACCTATACCCTTGAGGTTAAATTTTCAAATGGTACGGAAACCCTTAAGGTTGGTGATGGAGGACTTTCCCTTGCCCTTGCACAGTCTATGAAGGATATTAAGAAAAAGCAGCAGCCGTACTTGTGGTTTATGCATTTTGGCAAAACCTACGAGTATGATGTTAAATTTATTGCCTCTTTTAATGACAGTGAAATGAGCGAATTTTTAATGTCATATGATGCAATGAAAAAAGAAAATATGACAAAATCAAAAAACGCCACGGTAGATATGTCTTCGGGGGTGGCACAGATTATTCCTGATGAAACAGGTACAGTGCTTGATACGGACAGTGTATATGACGTTGTGAGCAAGGCACTTGAAAATGGTGACGCTTCGGTAGATATAGCCGAGGCAGGCTGTTATGTTGAGGCGGACATTCAGGCGGATTCGCCATCTATTGTCAGTGGCTACAGTGCAGCCGAGGAGTTTCTTTCCATAGATGCAGTATATGATTTTGCAGGCTGCAAAATTGCAATTCCAAAGGAAGAACTTGCAGCTATGGCATATTTGGATGGAAGCGGAAACTTAAAAATTTCCAAGGATAAGGTATATTCATATGCGGCAAAATTTGCCGAGCAGTATACGACTGCAGGGACGGAACGGAGGTTTAAAACCCATGATGGCGACATTATAGGAATTTACGGTAAAAACTATGGCTGGATTATTGATGAGGAAAAAGAGGCTGAGGAGCTTTATGAGCTGATATGCAAAAAGGAAAGCTTCACAAAGGAGCCTGCCTGTAAAAAGACAGGCTATGCCATGGGTGAAATGAACGATATTGGAGATACATATATTGAAATTGACCTTACCAATCAGCATCTTTACTATTATGTTGACGGCAAATTGGTGTTGGATAACGATATTGTAAGCGGATGGCTGTATAATCCAAATAATTACAAAACTCCGGGCGGGCTGTTTGGTATGGATAACAAGGCATACAAGGTTGACTTGGTGGGTGAAAATTACAGAACGCCCGTAAATTACTGGATGGGCTTTAATGGTGGAATTGGAATCCATGATGCTACCTGGAGAAGCCGTTTTGGTGGGGATATATACAAATATGACGGCTCTCATGGCTGTATCAATCTGCCTCTTAGCTTTGCGGCACAGGTATATGAGATAGCAGAGCCCGGAATGCCGGTTCTTTGCTATTGGCTTGACGAGGTAACCTTTTACAGCGAATAAAATACATTGAAAAAATACAAGGATAAAACTTATTGGAGAAGGAATGAACAGAGAATTATTCAAACAATTAATTGAACAAAAGCTTATTTTTCTTGATGGGGCGACAGGAAGCAATCTGATGGAGGCAGGAATGCCTGTGGGCGTATGCCCTGAAAAATGGATACTTGAAAATCCCAAGGCAATTATAAAGCTGCAGAGAAATTATATAAAAGCAGGCAGTAACATACTGCTTGCACCAACCTTTACTGCAAATAGAATTAAGCTTGCAGAATACGGTCTTGAGGGAAAAATTGAAGAAATAAATAAAGGGCTTGTTGCCCTGTCTAAGAAAGCCGTAGCCTGTGAGGGCTATCGGGCATATGTGGCAGGTGACATTACAATGACGGGAAAGCAGCTTGTCCCTATCGGAACATTGGAGCTTGAGGAGCTGATTGACGTATATAAGGAGCAGGCACGTATTTTATGTGATGCAGGCGTAGACCTTTTTATTGTTGAGACGATGATGAGCGTTGCAGAAGCAAGGGCGGCCCTGATTGCTATAAGGGAGGTATGCGATCTGCCTGTTATGGTAAGCATGACCTTTAATGAGGACGGTAAAACCCTTTTTGGACAAACGCCTGAATCCTGCGTGGTTGTGCTTCAATCCTTAGGCGCAGATGCGGTAGGCATCAACTGTTCAACGGGACCTGCTGAAATGCTGCCGCTGATTAATAAAATGATGGAATATGCAAGCGTTCCGATTTTTGCAAAGCCAAACAACGGTATGCCGGAGCTTGTTGACGGCAAAACAGTATATACGATGACGCCTGAGGAATTTGCGGAATTTGGAAGAAGGCTTGTGGACGCAGGCGTAAGCATCATAGGCGGCTGCTGTGGAACTACGCCAAAGCATATTGAGGTTTTAAAAAGAAGCACAAGAGGCGTACATGATACGGAGAAAGCCCCTGTAAAAGAAAGGGTACTTTCCAGTGCAAGCAAGGTGATTCCAATTGATTTATCAGGACGCTTTTTGGTAATTGGAGAGCGCATCAATCCTACTGGCAAAAAAAAGCTTCAGGAGGAGCTCAGACAGGGAAAACTGGATATGGTTGCCGCCTTTGCCGAGGAGCAGGAGTCGTGCGGCGCTGATATTCTTGATATTAATATGGGAACAAACGGCATCAGCGAGCTTGATATGATGAAGCGTGCAATCTATGAGGTGTTATCCGTCACTGATTTGCCGCTTTGCATCGATTCAAGCCATATTGATGTGATTGAGGCAGCGCTCAGGATTTATCCGGGACGTGCGCTCATTAATTCCATTTCCTATGAGGAAAAAAAGTGCAGGCCGCTTATGAAGCTTGCGAAAAAATACGGTGCTATGTGTATTTTGCTGCCTCTTTCCGATGAGGGAATACCAGAGACCTTTGAAAAGAAAAAGGAAATCATATATAAGCTTCTTGAGGCTGCGAAGGAGGAGGGTCTTTCGAAAGAAAGCCTTGTGATAGACGGACTTGTTGCAACGGTTGGTGCGGACAAGGATGCGGCAAAGCCTACGCTTGACACAATAGAATTTTGTAAAAATGAGCTTGGAATACCTACCGTATGTGGTTTGTCAAATATTTCCTTCGGACTTCCAGAGAGAATCAATGTCAATACTGCATTTCTTACCATGGCGATAGCAAAGGGTCTTACCATGGCAATCTGCAATCCATGTCAGGCACAGCTAATGAATGCCGCATATGCAGCGGATTTGCTTCTTGCAAAGAAGGACTCGGATAACATATATGTGGAGAGGGTTGTTCCCCTGTCTCCTGTGGCGGCTTCAAAAGCGGTTGCCGATAAATCCGAGGCGATTGAAGGAAGTAAAATTTTTATTGATGTAGTAAAAGGAAATAAAGCCTCCATCATACATGACGTGGAGGAGGCGCTTGCCAAAGGAGAAAAACCACAGCATATTATTGACAACGACCTGATACCTGCCGTAAATAGGGTGGGAGAGCTTTTTGAACAAAAAAAATATTTTCTTCCACAGCTTATTGCAGGGGCAACCGTAATGGATATGGCGATTGAGCATATCACGCCGCTGCTTAGCGCTAAGAATAAGGGCAAGGAAAAGGGATGCGTTGTAATAGCCACAGTTGAGGGGGACATTCACGATATTGGCAAAAACCTTGTTGTGCTTATGCTTAAAAATTATGGCTATAAAGTGATTGATTTAGGAAAGGATGTTCCAGCAGAGACTATCATTGCGGCAGCCAAGGAGCATAAGGCACAGATTATTGGTCTTTCGGCGCTTATGACAACAACAATGATGAGAATGAAGGATGTTGTTGACATTGTAAAAAAGCAAAAGCTTCCGTTTAAGGTCATAATAGGAGGCGCAGTCGTCTCACAAAATTTTGCGGATGAAATAGGCGCAGATGGCTATTCAAAGGATGCCAATGAAGCCGTAAAGCTGGTGGAGAGACTATTGACAGACTAAGTTTAAGTGGTTAAAATAAAGCTTAATCAATTTTTCAAAATAAGAAAGCCCTTAACAGAGCATACTTTTGTTAAAAGGGGTGAAAGGTGGATACATAATATGAGAAAGATGGTTTTATCATTGTTGGTTGACAACACGTCAGGCGTTTTAAGCAGAGTATCAGGCATGTTCAGCCGTAGAGGATATAATATTGACAGCTTATCCGTGGGTGTGACCGAGAACCCACAATATTCACGTATGACTGTTGCAGTGAGCGGTGACGACAGAATATTAAGTCAGATAAAAAAGCAGCTTCTAAAGCTTGAGGACGTCATTGCAATTAAGGAGCTCAAGGACGGTGCATCAGTGTGCAGGGAGCTTCTTCTTGTAAAGCTTAAGGCAACACTTGACGAGAGACAGCAGATTATATCCCTCACAAATGTTTTCAGGGCGAATGTTGTTGATGTGTCCACAGATTCCGTTATGATTGAGATAACGGGAAATGTTAATAAAATCGAAGCGTTTATCTCACTTCTTGACGGATTTCAGATTGAGGAGATGGTTCGTACAGGACTTACGGGACTTACAAGAGGAAACGGTGAGTAAGTCATCCGCTATATACGATGTCATTACTTTCGAAAGTAATAACTATAAATTTTAATTTTTAGGAGGAAAATAAAAATGTCAGCAGATGCAAGGATTTATTATCAGGAAGATTGTAATCTTTCGGTTTTAGATGGAAAGACAATTGCAATCATTGGTTATGGTAGTCAGGGACATGCACATGCGCTTAACTTAAAAGAGTCAGGCTGCAATGTCATTATTGGACTTTATGAGGGAAGTAAGTCATGGGATAAGGCTGTGAAGCAGGGCTTCGAGGTATTTACTGCTGCGGAGGCTGCAAAGAAGGCAGATATTATCATGATTCTTATAAATGATGAGAAGCAGGCAGCTATGTACAAGAAGGATATCGAGCCGAATCTTGAGGCAGGAAATATGCTTATGTTTGCCCACGGATTTGCAATCCATTTCAATCAGATTATCCCGCCAAAGGATGTGGATGTTACAATGATTGCCCCTAAGGGACCTGGACATACTGTAAGAAGTGAGTATCAGGCAGGAAAGGGTGTTCCTTGCTTAGTTGCAGTTCATCAGGATGCAACAGGACAGGCAAAGGAGAAGGCGCTTGCATATGCACTCGGAATCGGCGGAGCAAGAGCAGGTGTTCTTGAGACTACATTCAGAACCGAGACAGAGACAGACCTCTTTGGTGAGCAGGCTGTGCTTTGCGGTGGTGTATGTGCACTTATGCAGGCAGGCTTTGAGACCCTTGTTGAGGCAGGCTATGATGAGAGAAATGCATACTTTGAGTGTATTCATGAAATGAAGCTGATTGTTGACCTCATTTACCAGTCAGGCTTTGCAGGAATGAGATATTCAATTTCAAATACTGCAGAGTATGGTGATTATATAACAGGACCTAAGATTATCACTGAGGACACAAAGAAGGCAATGAAGCAAATCTTAAAGAACATTCAGGATGGTTCCTTTGCAAAGGAATTTTTGCTTGATATGTCACCGGCAGGCGGACAGGCACACTTCAAGGCAATGAAGAAGCTTGCGGCAGAGCATCCGTCAGAGAAGGTTGGCGAGGAAATCCGTAAGCTGTATAGCTGGAATGACGAAGGAAAGCTGATTGATAACTAAAAAATAATAATAACTAAAAGAGCTGCCGCACGAAGCGTATTTATCCTTGATGCGGCAGCCCTTTTTCTATTGAAATATTATAATATTTTTGGTAAAATGTATTCATATTTTTACTAAGCATAGGGGGACATACGACATGGATGATATAAGAGATAAGGTTATGGACAGGGTTAGAGGCAAGGTCAAGGTGTTTTCTTCCATCAGGACAAGGGTAACACTTGCACAGATTGTACTTGTTGCAATTGCGGGCTTGATTATCTATTTTACATTTGCCGTAAATGTGGAAAAATCAATAAAGGATGTAAACAAAAACTACATTGCTGATTTGGCAATTGCCTATGGACAAAGTGTTGACCTTAACATCGAAATCAATGGTCTTGACAAGGCGATTTCGCCTGAAACCTTGGAGATAATGCTTGCGGGCGTGGGATTGGAAGGCGTTAAAAGCAGCTATATTTATGTGGTGTCGCCTGACGGCACGATGCTCTATCATCCGACTCCTGAAAAAATTGGACAGCCTGTAGAAAATGCTGCCGTAAAAAAGACTGTGTCGGAAATTTCGGCAGGCAAGCAGGTAAAAAATGAGGTAATACAATATGAATTTAAGGGCGCCCAAAAATATGCAGGCGTATATGTAAACAGTGAGCAGCAGTATATTCTCGTATGTACCGCAGATGAGGACGAGTTTCTTTCTGCTGTTAATGACGTGAAGCGTGCATCTGTTGTAAGGCTTGTTATCGTGTTTATTCTTTCCGTGCTGATAAGCGTTGCCGTAACAACATTTGTCATTATGCCGTTAAACCACATATCAGAGGCTACATTGAAGGCTGCTACCATGGATCTCTCTGCAAGTGCGGAGCAGGGACATCTCAATGAACGCCATGATGAGGTAGGAAGAATCAGCCGCGCCCTTTCCAAGCTCTTGGAGGAAATGACAAGAATTGTGGGAGAAATCAAAGGCAAAAGCGATAATGTCATGAATGCTGCCGAAGCCTTAAATTCCGACGCAATGGAAACGGCAACAACCATTGAACAGGTGGAAACTGCCGTACATGAAATTGCAGAGGGCGCTTCATCCCAGGCTGAGGAAACACAAAAGGCGACTGAAAATGTTATGGTTATGGGCAATATGGTTCTCGAAACCCATGATGAGGTTACGAAGCTTCTTACATATGCAGAGAATATGAAGGAGTCGACGGATTATGCTAAAAATATACTTACGCAGCTTGGAGAGGTAAACAGAAGGGCAGAGGAATATATTGACGTAATTGCAAACCAGACAAATACAACAAATGAATCTGCACTTAGAATTAGTGAGGCTACAAAGCTGATTACATCCATAGCGGAGGAGACAAATTTACTTTCCCTGAATGCTTCCATTGAGGCGGCGAGGGCAGGTGAGCAGGGCAGAGGCTTTGCCGTTGTTGCTGCTGAGATACAGAAGCTTGCAGAGCAGTCAGATGAATCAGCAAGACGGATTGAGGATATTATACAGGTGCTTCTTGCAGATTCCGAGAAGGCTGTTGAGACAATGTATGATGTGAAAGAAATCATACGTGCACAGAGCGAGCAGGTTGAACAGACAGATTCTGCCTTTGATCAGATTAATGACGGTGTAAAGCAGTCCATAGAGGGCATTAACCGTATATCCGAAAAGTCGGAGCAACTTGACGAGGCAAGAGTGAATGTGGTTGATGTTGTTCAAAACCTTACTGCAATTGCAGAGGAAAATGCGGCAAGCGCACAGGAGACGTCGGCGTCAGTTGCAGAGGTTACATCAATTATTGAGGATATTTCAAGCAAATCTCAGGAATTAAAGGAGATTGCAAAAGGGCTTGATGAGAGTATGGATATTTTTGTAGTTTAATATGATTAATATTATGATGAAGGGGAGACGCTTGTAACATGACATGCTTAGAGGCACAATCGAATATTTTGTCTTTTGTTGAAAAGAATCTTCCTGAAGATAAAAAAATAGAATTTGTTAAGCACATACGTCATTGCAATGACTGTAAGGAGGAGCTTGAAATATACTATACCCTTATTGTGGGAATGAGAAAGCTTGACAACAATGAGGATATGTCCTTAGATTTTAGAAACCGTCTTGATGATGAGCTTAATAGGATTGAGGCTCGGGCGAAAAAGGCAAAGCGGTTCAGAGTGTCAAGCTTTGGAATTGTTTTTACGGCACTTGTATGTGTTATGTTTGTATTTTATGGCAGATGTCTTGCAAAGGTATATGACGTGGAACAGTTCCTGATAAAGGAGAAGCAGGGGAACACGTATTTTTATGATACGTTTGGTGATGATTTATATTCATACCATAATGACGTAATTGCGGAAACTGAAAAAGAAGCTATCGTTGTTCCCATAAGCTTTTATGAAAAAGTCCATATTTATAATGTCATAGCTTCTCTAGATATTTCTGAATTTGCTGATGGAGGTCTTTAATGAATAAATTATTGCTTGTCGACGGTAACAGTATTTTAAACCGTGCATTTTATGGATTGCCAGAGCTTACGACAAAGGACGGCATCCATACAAACGCCGTTCTTGGATTTTTGAATATTATATTAAAGGTGATTGATGAGGAAAAAGCAACACATATTTGTGTTGCTTTTGATGTGAAAAAAGAAACCTTCCGAAACAATATCTATAAGGAATATAAGGGCACAAGAAAGCCTATGCCTGATGAGCTGAGAGAGCAGCTTCCGATTATCAAGGAGGTTTTAGCCTCCATGAATATATGCACTGTCGGAGTGGAGGGCTATGAGGCAGACGACATATTAGGCACCCTCTCAAGAATGGGAGATGCACAGGGCTACAGCGTTACTGTGTTGTCAGGCGACAGGGATTTACTGCAGCTTGCAACGGAAAAAATATTAATCAGAATCCCAAAGACAAAGGGCGGCAGAACCGTTGTTGAAAGCTATTATCCAAAGGATGTTGAAGCACTTTACGGTGTTACGCCTGAAATATTTATTGATATGAAGGGACTTATGGGTGACACATCAGATAACATACCGGGTGTTCCCGGCGTTGGCGAAAAGACCGCATCAAAGCTTCTTGTTGAATATGGCTCCTTAGATGGTGTATATGCAGCCATAGACGACATGAAAAAAAGCAAGCTGAAAGACAATCTGATAGCGTATAAGGAGCAGGCATATATGTCAAGGGTGCTTGCCACGATTAAGCTTGACTGCGAATTGGATGTAAAGCTTGAGGAAATGGAGTATAGCGACCCGTTTAATAACGAAAGCTATGAGCTTTTTAAAAAGCTGGAGCTTAAGAGCCTTCTTGGAAGATTTGATTTATCGAAAAAGCCTGCTAAGCTTGAGCCTGATATCGTTGTGCCAAAGGATGGGGACGAGTGTGGCCGGGTTTTGGAGGAGCTTGATAATTATAATGAAATAGGCTTTTCCTACCTTTTTGGGAATGACGGTGCCGTTGGCGTTTCCCTGTGTGTTAAGGAAAACACGGCATATATTATTGATTTTATTCATGTAAGCGAGGAGGCTGTTACCGAAAGGCTTTTGTCACTTTGCAAAAAGGGCGTGAAGCTTATATGCCTTGACGTAAAGGAGCAGCTTTCGGTTATTGGGTTACATGAGGAGGATTTTGTATTTGACTGTGGCGTGGGAGCCTATCTTTTAAATCCCGTAAATGAAAAATACGATTATGATGATATAGCTGCTGCATTTCTTAGTATGGAAATTCCTGCAAGAAAGGAGCTTGTGGGAAAAAAGGATATAAATGCATTTGTATTTATGGATGAGGATATAAAGCGGCATTTTGCCTACCTGTCCCTGATACCGTTTATGGCGGAGAAGGAGATACGAAAAAGACTTGAGGAGGACGGGCTTTTAAAGCTTTATACTGATATTGAGCTTCCATGTGTATTTTCCCTTTACGACATGGAGAAAAACGGAATCCGGGTTGATAAGCAGGGACTTAGCGAATTTGGCAACAGGCTGAAGGAAAAAATTGCCGTTATTACGGATGAGATATATAAGTTGTGCGGCTGTGAATTTAATATTAATTCTACAAGGCAGTTGGGAGAAATATTATTTGAAAGGCTTGGCTTAAAAAGCGGAAAAAAGACAAAGACGGGCTATTCCACAAGCGTTGAGGTTTTGGAAAAGCTTGCAGGTGAGCATCCGGTTATCCCGCTGATACTTGAGTACCGCCAGCTTACAAAATTAAATTCCACGTATGTGGAAGGAATGTCCGTATTTATATGTGAGGACGGAAGAATACACGGAAAGTTTAACCAGACCGTAACCGCAACGGGAAGAATAAGCTCCACGGAGCCGAATCTTCAAAATATCCCTACAAGGCTTCCACTTGGCAGGGAGATAAGAAAGGTGTTTATCCCTGAGGAGGGTTATGTATTTCTCGATGCAGATTACTCTCAGATTGAGCTTCGTGTGCTTGCGCATATGTCGGGAGATGAGACGCTGATAGAAGCATATAACAAGGATTCGGACATACATTCCATAACGGCGTCAGAGGTTTTCGGCGTGCCGTTTGATGCAGTTACGGATTTGATGAGAAGAAAGGCAAAGGCTGTTAATTTTGGAATTGTTTACGGAATCAGCTCCTTCGGTCTTGGACAGGATTTGGACATTTCAAGAAAGGAAGCGGAGGAGTATATACAAAAATACTTTGATACCTACAAAAAGGTAAAGCATTTTATGGATGATATGGTAGCGTCGGCAAAGGAAAAGGGATATTCCCTTACCATGTTTGACAGAAGGCGTCCGATTCCTGAGCTTAAATCGTCAAATTTTATGACAAGAAGCTTTGGCGAGCGGGCGGCAATGAATTCGCCGATTCAGGGAACAGCGGCAGACATCATAAAAATTGCTATGATAAACGTAAACAAGGAGCTGAAGAAAAGAAACCTAAAGTCAAGGCTGGTGCTTCAGATACACGATGAGCTGTTGGTGGAAACCTATCACGATGAAGTTGATGAGGTAAAGAATATTATGATAACCAATATGGTAAATGCAGCAAAGCTTTCCGTTCCGCTGATTGTGGATTTAAACAGTGGTACAAGCTGGTATGACGCTAAATAAAATATAGTAGGTAATTATAATGAAAATACTTGGTATAACCGGCGGCGTCGGCTCGGGGAAAAGCAGGATATTGTATGATATAGAGCGGGAATACGGGGCATATATTGTTGAGGCTGATAAGCTGGCGCACAGTCTTATGGAGCATGGAATGTCCATTTATAATGCTGTCGTTACGGAATTTGGCAAGGAAATTTTACAGGATATACCGCCCTATGAGATTGACAGGAAAAAGCTGGGTGAAATTGTATTTCGCGACAGGGATAGTTTGGAAAAGCTGAATAACATAAGTCATCCACTTGTAAAGGAACACATTATTTCCCTGATTGAGCAAAAGAAAAAGGAGGGAAGCTGTAAGCTTTTTGTCATTGAGGCGGCGCTTTTGCTTGAGGACGGATACAAAAATATATGTGATGAAATATGGTATATTTGGGTTGATACCGAGGAGAGAATCAATCGTCTGATAAAGCAGCGGGGGTATACGAGACAGAAATGTATGGATATTTTTAACAGTCAGAGCGATGATGAATACTACGAAAAAAATGCAGATTTTATTATAAATAATCAATTAGACTATGCGAATTCATCAAAACAACTAAAAGCGAGGTTGAATAAATTTTTGTGTAATGATATAATAGCTTAAATATGCATACTGGAGGAAATGTATGGCTAACATGACCAAATATCCCGAACCGTTGGTTTTTGGACTTGATATAGGGACAAGAAGTATTGTTGGAACAGTGGGATATAAGGAACAGAATAAATTTAATGTTGTTGCCATGGCTGTCAAGTACCATGATACAAGGTCCATGGTTGACGGACAGATTCATGATATTGGCAAGGTGAGCGAGGATATTATTTTTGTTAAGAATGAGCTGGAAAAGCAGCTTAACGGAAGAAAGCTTACGGATGTCTGTATAGCAGCAGCCGGACGTGTCTTAAAAACTGCGGTAGGTCATGGGGAGTATGAGTTTGCGGAAAACTCCGTTGTAACGCAGGAATACATCCACTCCATTGATTTAATCGGTGTTGAAAATGCGCATAACAAGATACTTGACGAGCTTGCCGAAAGTGCTGAGACGACAAAGTATTATTGTGTGGGATATACGGTTATCAAATATTTTTTGAATGACTATGAAATACACAATCTGGAAGGACATAAGGCAAATAAAATCGGTGCAGACGTTCTTGCTACCTTTTTGCCGGAGGAGGTTGTAAGCAGTCTTTATTCTGCTGTTGAGGCGGCAGACTTGTACGTTACAAATCTTACCCTTGAGCCGATTGCGGCGATAAATGTTGCAATACCTGAAAGCTACAGGCTGCTTAATATTGCCCTTGTTGATGTGGGGGCGGGTACCTCGGATATCTGTATTACAAAGGACGGAAGTATTATTGGTTATGGCATGATTCCGTCAGCAGGTGATGAGCTTACGGAGGCATTGATAAAGAAATATCTGATTGATTTTGACACTGCGGAAAAGCTTAAAACAGTAAGCCCGAAAAAGAAAGTGATAAACTATAAGGACATTATGGGTATCGCCCATAAAATTACCGTTGATGAAATATACGACACCATGGAGAGCGTAAAAAAGGATATTACGTCAAAGATTGCGTCAAAGATTATTTCCCTGAATGGGGACATGCCTGTCAGCGCTGTGTTTGTAGTGGGAGGCGGCGGAAAGCTTACCGGCTTTACGGATTATCTCGCAGATAAATTAAAGCTTTCCCATGACAGAGTTGCGTTAAGGGGACAGGAGGTTATGAATGACATTAACTTCCTTGTTGAAAACGTGAAAAAGGATTCACTTTATGTTACGCCTGTGGGTATCTGTCTAAGCTTTTTTGACCAGAAAAATAATTTTATTTTTGTAACGGTAAATGGAAGCAGAGTAAAGCTTTATAACAATGACAAGCTTACAATATTTGACGCGGCAGTGCAGTATGGCCTGCCAAATGAAAATCTGTTCCCGAAGCGCGGTGCTGACATTACATTTAAGGTAAACGGAAAGTCACGCATTGTAAGAGGCTATAACGGTGAGGCGGCAGTGATAAAGCAAAACGGCAATATTGTCGGGATGAATGCTATCATCGAGGCAAATGATAAAATTGAAATAACGGAGTCGACGGCAGGGGAGCCTGCTAGCATTGAGCTTGGTTCACTTCCTGAGTTTAACGGTAAATTAACCTTTATTGTAAATCAAGCAGAGATTATCTGTCCTAAATTTGCAGTTGTAAATGGCAAGCCGGAAACACAGTATTACAATATCTGCGACGGCGATAAAATTGAAATGCAGGCATATTACACGGTAGAACAGCTTTTATATTTTATGGATGTTTCGCCGGCAGGAAAAATTTATATCAACAATGCTGAGGCTTCCATGCATGATAAAATATACGAAAATTTTGTTGTCACGTGGAAGGATGATATTGCATTTGAGGATTTGAAGGAAGATGAGATTGAAGCTGTGGATGAGACTTTGTCTGATGGCTCTGACGATGAGGCTGCGATTTCATCTGTGGTAATAAATGAAGCGGAAGCGGTTAAGGAACAAAAAAAGGCGGTTGACCTTCACATTCTTGTCAATCATATGCCGGTTACGCTGAAGGGAAAGTCAGATTACATGTTTGTCGATGTATTTGATTTTTATGATTTTGATTTGGAAAATGTTAAGGGAAGCAAATTGAATACAATCGTAAACGGTCATCATGCAGATTATATGGAAGGCATAAATGAAGGCTCGGTTATTGAAATTTATTGGGAGAAATAACGATGGAAAAGCTCGATGTATTAAAATTTATAAAAAGAAAATCCATATATCGCAGAATCATATATATCCTTATGATTGCCATGCTTGTAATTTCTAGGCTGGCTAATATATATATGAATACAAAGGTTATCGTTATATATGCCTTTTTCCTTGCAGTATGTGCTGTTCTTGAATACATACTTTCACAAAAGAAAAGCGATGCTTCTGATGTGGTGCTGTATGTCTCAAAATGGGTTCAGCTATATGCTGCGATGCTATTTGAATATTTTGTGATCGAGCATACGCTTTTATTAGTTACAACCGGACTTTTGGAATTAATTTCCATTATTGAGCTTTTGCTTCATAAAATGGATTTTGATGCGTTTGATATCGGTATGAAAAAGATATTTTGTGCATTGCCCGCCGCTGTTCTTGCATTTATGATGTATGGCAAGTTTGGTGAGCTTGCATGGATATATTATATTGTTTATAAAATCTGTTCCTATGTCATTGCATTTTATATTGTAGCGTTTTTTGTTAATCAGGAAAAGTCGTACCGTACCAAGAACAACAAGCTGCAGCTTGAAAATTCCAATTATGAAAGCATAAATGCTAAGCTTATGGAATATCAGGAAAAGGTTGAGGCAGTCAATGAACAGATTAATTACCAAAAGATTGACCTAAATCGTGCCTATAAGGATTTGGAGAAAGCAAATGTTGAAATAGAGTCCCAAACGGAGCTTATGAAATATATGGCGTCAACCTTTGATGTGCCGGAGTGTATGAAGGTGATTGTTGATACAATTATTGAGGTTAAAAAGGCTAAAATATGTGCAATGTATATTGATAAGAATGTATACATGAATAATCTGCCTACCTGTGTAGTAAAATCTGCATATACCTCTATGACGGACAGGTTTAAAAAGGAGGCAGATGATATATTTGCTGATTTTTCTTCTGACAGCTATTACCCGAAGCTGTTTAAGAACGAGCAAATTAGACAGTTTAAATTTATCGGGGATACAAGCCTTCGTGCAATTTCTGTTTTGCCTTTAATAAAGGATGATAAGAAATACGGTTATGTGATGATTGGCTCCGACAAGGAGGGCTTCTTTGATAAAGGCTTTACATATTATGAAAACTGTATTATGCAGTTTAATATTTCCATAAAAAGTATTTTGCTGTATCTTCAGATGCGAAGCATGGCAAGGCGTGACGGACTTACAGGAATTTATAATAGAGTTTATTTCACTGAGCTTTTTGAAAAGGCAAAGGCATCTGCAAAAAAATACGACTACAAGCTGTCCGTTGCACTTTTTGATATAGACAAGTTTAAGCTTGTAAATGATACTTACGGTCATCTTGCAGGAGATGAGGTCATAAAAATGGTTGCCTCCATAGATGACAAATATGCAGAAAAACACAGTGGATTTGCATGCAGATATGGTGGAGAGGAGTTTCTTCTCGTCCTTCCCGGAAAGGGTAAGGAGGAGGCACTTGAAATATTGGAAAGCATGCACGAGGAGATAAAGTCTACGGTTGTTAATTTCAATGGCACTGAAATCAACATTAACGTATGCGTAGGTCTTTCCGTATATCCTGATATATGCGACAATGCAGATATACTCGTTGCAAGGGCAGATAAAGCCATGTATTATGGAAAACAAAACGGCAGGGGAAGACTTGTTGTTGACAATCCTGAAATTGATGCGGCGCTTGGATAAATTTTTGTTGTGTGAGGTTATATTTTTTATTATAATAAATTATGAATTCTAATACTGAAGGAGAAGGAAACAGTGGGATTTATTGATAATATCAAAGAGAGAGCAAAGAAAAACAAAAAAACAATTGTGCTTCCTGAGACAGCAGATATGCGTACGCTTGAAGCGGCACATAAAATCCTCAAGGATGAGCTTGCAAATATTATCCTTGTAGGGGACAAGGCTGACATTTTAAAGCGTGCAGGCGGCTTTGATTTAAGCGGTGCAGTTTTTGTTGACCCTTATAACTGTGATAAGCTTAATGAGTATGTGAACCTTCTTATTGAGATTAGAAAGTCAAAGGGTATGACCTCAAGAGAGGCAAGGGAGCTTCTTCTTACGAATGTACTTTATTTCGGATGCATTATGGTAAAGGCAGGAGATGCTGACGGCATGGTTGCAGGGGCGGTTAATTCCTCGGCAAATGTACTTCGTGCAGCACTTCAGATATTAAAGACGGCACCGGGAACAAAGCTTGTTTCTGCCTTTTTCCTTGTAGTTGTGCCAAACTGCGATATGGGAGCAAACGGAACATTTATATTCTCTGATGCAGGACTCAATCAAAGCCCTAATTCGGAGGAGCTTGCCGCTATCGCTGAGAGCTCTGCCAAATCCTTTGAGCTTTTGGTTGAGGAGGAGCCGATTGTGGCAATGCTTTCACATTCCACAAAGGGAAGCGCAAAGCATCCTGAGGTTGATAAGGTAATAGAGGCATGTAAAATTGTAAATAAAGAATGTCCGAATTTAAAATGTGATGGTGAGCTTCAGTCTGACGCTGCAATCGTACCTGCTGTGGCATCTTCAAAGGCACCGGGAAGCTCAGTTGCAGGTAAGGCGAATGTACTGATATTCCCTGATCTTGATGCGGGAAATATTGGATATAAGCTTGTCCAAAGGCTTGCAAAGGCAGATGCCTATGGTCCTATTACACAGGGCATTGCAAGACCTGTAAATGATTTGTCAAGAGGCTGCTCTGCTGACGACATTGTCGGTGTTGTTGCAATTACGGCTGTACAGGCACAGGCACTTGATGCCTAGAAAATATATGCTTTTAGGAATCGTATACCCATAATGAATACCGTTGCTTTTGGCATAGGTTCGTTATGGGTATATGAATTTTTAAATATTATAAATATAATGAGTTTGGAGGTTTTTTGGAATGAAAATTTTAGTGATTAACTGCGGCAGCTCGTCGCTTAAGTATCAGCTCATTGACTCTGACAGTGAGAATGTTCTTGCAAAGGGTATCTGTGAGAGAATAAAGCTTGATGGAACGCTTACCCATCAAAAGACGGGAGGGGCCAAGCTTACCATGGAGGCAGATATGCCTGACCATAGCGCCGCAGTAAAGCTTGTTTTAGATATGCTGACTGACAGTGAGCAGGGGGCAATAGCCTCCCTTGACGAGATAGATGCAATTGGACACCGTGTCGTTCATGGAGGAGAAAAATTTGCCAAGTCGGCAGTGATTACAGATGAGGTTCTAAGTGTCATAGAGGAGTGTAATGATCTTGCACCGCTTCACAATCCTGCAAATCTGATAGGGATAAGGGCATGTATGGAGCTTATGCAGGGAGTGCCTCAGGTTGCGGTTTTTGACACAGCATTTCATCAGACGATGCCGGATTATGCATATACCTATGGTATACCATATGAATATTACGAAAAATACAAAATAAGACGCTACGGCTTTCATGGCACAAGTCATAGCTTTGTATCAAAAAGAACTGCCGAGCTTTTGGGAAAACCGCTTAGTGAAACAAAAATTATTGTATGCCATCTTGGAGGCGGGGCAAGTATATGTGCAGTGGAGGGCGGTAAGTCCATTGACACAACCATGGGTCTTACACCCCTTGAAGGTATTACAATGGGAACAAGAAGCGGCAACATTGACCCTGCAATTATAGAATTTATTGCCGCTAAGGAGAATAAATCCATAACCGAAATCATGTCTATGCTGAATAAGTCCTCAGGCGTTTATGGTATTTCGGGCGTATCTAGTGATTTCAGGGATTTGAATAAGGGGATTGCCGAAGGGAATAAGAGATGTGACATAGCCATGAAGGTTTTTTGCTATCAGGCGGCAAAGTTTATTGGCGGATATGCCGCTGCCATGAATGGCGTTGATGCTATCGCATTTACTGCGGGCGTTGGGGAAAACGACCCTGTAGTGAGAAAGCTTACTTGTGAGAGATTGTCTTATCTTGGAATTAACATAGATGACGAGGCAAACAGCATCAGGGGTGAGGAAGTAAGAATTTCTACGGATGCTTCTCCTATTAAAGTATTTGTTGTTCCTACAAATGAGGAGCTTGCCATAGCAAGGGAAACCGTTTCTCTTGTAAAATAATTTAGCAAATAATTTTAATTTTCAGTTGACAATATATAACATAATTTGTATAATAGCAAAAGTGTGATTATTTACGCCAAGGTAAAGAGATAAAGGAGGTGTAACCATATGTCAATTTGTCCAAAGAATAAAAGCTCAAAGTCAAGACGTGATAAGAGGAGAGCAAACTGGAAGATGACCGTTCCGGGTTTGGTAAAGTGCAGCAAGTGCGGCGAGCTTATGATGCCTCATAGAGTATGTAAGGCTTGTGGTTCTTACAACAAGAAGGAAATTATAAGTGCAGAGTAATTTTTGATAAAATAAAAAAGGGGCTGTCGCAGTAAGGATTTAAGGCACATAGCTGTTTACCCGTGACAAGCCCTCTTTTATTTTGTATTTTTATAACCTATGCTATCTAAGCATATTAAGATATTTTGCTTTTCTATTATGGCTTGTGGGGCACT
>JAMPFU010000025.1 GCA_023664385.1 Clostridium sp.
TAAGTCCCAACTGGATGTTGGGTACTGAAACCCTGCACTTATATATTAGGAGGAGGAAAGAATTTAAGCTTTCGCCTATACACACAAAGTATAATCAAACTATGGACATCAATTCTGCTGTAACGTATGCTGTCAATATGTGTATTAAAGAAAATATCCTTGCTGATTTTTTGAGAAAAAATAAGAGGGAGGTTATTGCCATGAGTTTATTTGAATATAATGCCGAACTCCATGAAAAAACATTACATGAAATAGGATACGAGAAAGGACACGCTGATGGACGTAGCGAAGGGCGCATGGACGCAATTACCACTACTGTATCTTTTCTGAAAGAAAACGGATTCTCAAACAAGCAAATAATTGATGCCCTTATTAATAAATTCAAGCTGACCTCTGTGGAGGCTGAAAAATACAATTCAGATATTTAGATTTAATCAATATTTTTATCTCTCTACGCTTCTTTTAATATTGATATGTACTCATCTATCGTTTTATCTACTAACTCTTTAGACTCCCACAATTTTGGAAATAGTCCTGTATAAGTAAGTCCTATCAAGTGGGTTAATGCCAAAATCCTATAACTATTTGCATATGTTTTTGACGTTTCATTTAAAATCTTATCCTGTTTTGCCGCATATTCATAAGTAAACCGATTTCTCCTATCAATTTCTTCCTGTTCTGATAACGGAGAAGATTTCCAATAGCTGTCCATAATTCTAATTCTGTCTTCCGCCTCATCTTTTCTTCCATTTTTCTTTAATATATAAACCTCCAAGCCCCACACAAGTAAAAGATAATCCCAAACATTAAATTTTCCTTTTCCCGGAAATTCAACATCGTGCGTGATTTCACATAGGGCAATCACTTCATCTTCATAGCCATAGACATATAGCCAATATGCTAAATTACAAAGATTTCTAGCACATTCCCCACTGTTAAAGGAGCATTTTTTAAGCAATTTCTTACTAAATGAAATAATATTTTTTTCTTTATGATGATTTAATATTTCTTCCAGCAATTCTTGAATACTCATATTTAACACCCTCCAAAAAATTATCTTCCGATTTTCTTGACTATTTGCCTGCCTCTATTTTTGCCTGTTCTATCCAAGCCTCATTCTCCCATTGAATCGGGGTCTGAAATTGAACTTCCTTTCCATCTATATTAAATTTCTTTCCAGCTATTGCGTTACGTATTTCTTCCTGAAACTTCAAATATTCATTATAATCATTCCATGAACTCCAGCTATCTTTATTATTCTTTGTAAATGTAAAATCAACACCTAAAAAATATGGATTTTCTTCACAGGTACACGCAGCACTAATAATATAATTATCAATTGGAATATGTAAATATTTCTCTTTGCCGTCTTTAATTAATCCAAGTAACCACATATTTTTAAGTGCCATATTCAACCACTTTTGAGCCTGACCATGTGTTAAGCTTTTCTTATTCTTGATAACCTTATATTTATTAAAAATAACTATTATTTCACCACATGCTTCCTCATGCCATTTCCCATCAATATCTGAAGTTTTATCAATATTTATCATTTTATCATCTATAAATTTATCTGCAATTACAGCAATATATTCATTTACATCATTTTTTGCTTTGCCTTTCCGTTCTTGATATGCGTCCTTTTTTTCCTTATCCAAATCTTTTAATCCAGTTGAGGAATATTCGAACTCAATAGTTCTAGCCATGTCACGATAAGCTCGTTCACTACAGCTTTTCTTTATTCTCATATACCCCTCATCTCCATAACGCTCTTTTATATCTACTCCAAAATATGAATACAACAAAAATCTAAGTCTAGTAACCTCATTTATATACTCCATACATTTTCTCCCTCCGCTATATGCATTTGCATTACATTCTAATAATTTCATCAAGCAAATTCTCTTAATGTTTCAATCACTCCTTCATCTGATACTTCCTTAGTTTAACATCTTAACCCATACCAAATTCCTGTACTACTATTGTAATTACCCGTTCAATGATTACTTTTCATCTTTATCGACCGCCTCCCTCAGCTTCTCTAACACCTTTACCATCGCAAAGGTATCCAATCCACAATATTTCAGCAAATTCTCTCTAATACTTACAATCTCTTTTGGTGTATGATTTGGCAAATCTGCAAATGCTGCCGATGCCTCATCACCTTTATGTATTCCCTCCAGATTATGATAATCCAGCGATGGTTCATCCGGCCAAAGTGCAGGCAATACATATTTGATTGAATAAGAGCCCTGCATAGCTTCCGTATAATAATACTGCTTCTGAAACGGAATCATAAGGTCCTGAATGCTCTCCCGAATATTCATAAGCGGCTGCGCCAAATCAGGAAATTGCCCTGCTAACCTCTTAATCACGCCTCTTTCAAATGTCATATTATATGCCAAAACACACACATCCATCGGTATATCTCCAATAAGACTTTCTGCCAATTTTCTTCTCGGATCTGTACCTTCCTTTGCCAAAAACTCCCTATGTTCCAAGTGTCCATCTTCATATTCAATATGAAGTGAATATTGAAATGGAATCTGCTCATAAGGGCTAGTTCCATCAAATTCCGGTATTGCCAACTGATACGTTTCAAAATCAAGATGGTACAACGGATATGAAAGCGTATTTAGAAATTCTTTTATTTTACCTTTGTCAACAACATCAGACTTATGATAAAATGCTGTTTCCACCTGATTTAATTGGCTTTGAGAAAGCTTAGGTTTCTTAAAGATAACATCCTCATATGAAATGATACCATCGTGATAGTAAGCATACTTTGTCTTTTTACTCAGCCTGCGAATATCAAATACAGATTGCTCTGGCAGATGCCTACTACAAAATTCACGATATGCACACTCATATGGTTCCTCACAACATACATCAATATCCTTTCCCGGCTCACTATCTGACTGGATATACGCAAGAATAGATTTAACATTTGCTTCTACTTTGTTCAATCTATTCTTTGCCTCATCAGTGCAATCTTCAAGTATAAATAATTCCTGCAAATCTATTGCTCCACGTTTTACATAGTGATTATTTATGTACATTATGTATGCACGATTAATCTGAATTCCAGCTTTTGTTAAAACATAATATTGAAAAGCAATATCATCTATGTATATTGAGGATATTTGTGTAGAGCTTTTTACCTCCACAATATCATAACCAATCGGCATTTTTCTAAGAATATCAACATTGCAAAATAAACCATCTGTCAGAAAGCTTGCTTCTGCAATAATACCACATCCCTGTTTCAAATACTCTTTTGTCTGTTCAACCATGACATCCTTACTAAAATCATATTCTACCAATGTGCACTTCCCAAAAAATTCTCTTGCTAGTTCACCGACTTTTGTACCGTTCAACAAAACATTCTCGGGAAGATTTTGACTTGCTTTCTCTGGCATATTCATATCCATCCACAAAATTTTCGGACACTGCAACCCCTTACAAAACTTAGACTTTGTAAGTATGTATTTTTCATTCATAGGCATTCTCCTTTAAATGAATTTTGTTCATCATTGAGTTTTCTTAACATTCTACAAGTATTTTTTATTAAATGTTATATCGCTATTTTACTTCAGTTATAATGTAATACAATTCGCTTTCAGGATTTTTTATCGTAGTTTTTTTCCACTTCATTTCTATATCAAATTTAATATCTAATTTGCGATACTTACCATCAACCTTTCCAATAGCAGTTCCTATATTTATGTTAAAAGTTTTGTCTTTCTCGTGCCCAATCCAAAAAGCGGAATAGGATTTTTCGTTTTCTAATTCGCTCAGGTATCTGCCATCATTCGTCAAAATAATCGCATAGCCTGTGCCAAAATTTCCTTTATAATTTTCTTCTATTTTTTCTTTAAATTCATTAATTCTACAAACATCTCTCAAATATCCATAACTACCGGCATCATATGCTCCATGATTTTTAAGGTCAATTTCTTCAATATACTTATTTGTTATTTTTGCTTTCTTAGTTCTATATTTTAATTCAATTGGATAAAATTTCCCTAACTTTTTGTCTACCACCATAATATCTATGTATGCTAAACAATTTTTCTTTAAAAATTCCTCTCCAGTTCCTTGCCCCTTCTTCTCAAATTCCTCTTTGGATAATGCATTATATTCAACACTCGATGTACAAGGATATTCACAAATCACTTCAATACAATCCTCCGCCAATTTCTCTTTCAGGTGCATTGCCAACGCAATTTGAAAATCCTTCTCCGAAACAAAAAGTTCATCCAAATTTTTCATATATCCCTTCAAACACTTATTCAATTTTTCCTTAAATTGTTCATCACTCATAATTCCTATTTCTCTCATTCGTATGCCCTCAATCCTTTTGCCAGTTCTGTTTTTATCTTATCCCTCAGTTCCACCGGCTCCAGCACCTCAATATCGGGAGCATAATTCTTTGCAAATTGTAGCATAGCCTGTTCATTTATGCTTGCAGATACACATACACTATCTGTTGTTTCATTGTAAAATCTGACATCCGTTCCAAGCATATCTACAATATCGCTAATCATAGGCTTCACAATACGAAATTTTGCCGTCACATCCGGGCTTGCATACATATAAATATGCTGATTCATATATTGCTTCAAATCAAGACGTTTACCCTCAGACCACTCCAAATCCTTAAATGGCTTTGCTTTTTCCTCTAGCAGCTTTATATCGGTAATTCTGTCCAATCGATAATTTGACACGTCATCGTACTTGTCATAATTACAAATCAAATAATATTTTCCCTCTCTTGCAGCCATCTGGTACGGACTGACAACATATACCCGTTCGCTACCGTCCTCCCGACATTTTATATGCTGTTTCTTATCTGTTCCATATTCCAAATATTTAAAAGATACCTTGCAATTTTTGGCAATTGCCTCATCTAACACATCTATGTTGTAAAATAACTGCTTATTATCCGTCTTATCTGTCGGCATAGTATGTATGTGTGACATCCTCGATTGAAAATATTTGTTTGACATTTTTTCCAGCTTTTCAACCAATTCTCTGCATTGACTATAGGGAATATGCCTTGAGAACAGCAAGCCATCTATCAATAAACGCAACTCTGCATCCGTAATGTCACGCACAAGGTAAAAGTCCGACATAATATTACTTTCTTCAGCCTCACCTGTTTTACTATTTTTAACCATCCTTATTGTTTCACTATACTCAATGTCATAGCCAAAATCAATGAGCTCCATAAGGTTTCTTTTAATCGTCTTTCGATCTATAGACATTTGATAATTTTTTATCAATAGCTCCGATATATCTTTTTGACTCAGACGGTGGTTTTCATCTGTATAGGTTTTAAGAATATCCAAAATATTTAACATGATCCATTTTTTCGAGGAATTTTCGTACATTTAACTATCTCCTTTTCGCAGCGTAAATTCTGAATATTATTATAGTCTACATTCAAGATAATTTGAAGTACATCCTTACCTTTCTTTCTGCGGCTTCCAATTAATAAACTTTCTCGCCTTTTAAGAATCATGCTAAGGGCAATCTTTCCATCTGTTGTCTCCTTAAAATAATTCATCTATAGTGTTATCAAATTTGAATTTCTTACAGCCAATTTTATGCCTTACACAGTAATCTCTAATCCAATCAGCTTCTTCCTTCGTACAATCTACATTGAATCTGTGATATGCCTGCATTAATTCATTATCAAATATTTCCATTGTTATAAATGGTTTGTTCACATCATCCTCTTTTCTCACAAATAAAATTGTCGTATCTCCGTGTATAAAAGCAGTTACATATGTAAGAAGACAATTTCTCATATAAATTGCTTCCCGGCAGAAATCATTTATCGTCTGCGGATATCTGACAACATATCCCTTTCCCCGCTCCTGCCACTCAGCAGTCCTCTTTCTGTTAGACCTTTTTATATCCTTATCATATTCCTCACGTTTAAGAAGAAGATACGTCTTTAACTCTGTAATTCGATAATCATTCAATCCCTGCTCCATCTCAAAAACAATTGGAAGATTTTTCTCATAAATGCTATCTATCTGACCGAGTTCCTTCATTGTCTCAATCGCTTTTTCTCTATTTTTCTCTTACCGAAGAAACATCTCGTATTGTTCATCATTCCAAAGCATCATCAAATGCACTTTCCTTGCTTTAAACAATCTGCCAGCTTCTCCAACAGCAAGCTCTTCAGTTATCAAATAATTCAGATAATTACACTGTGCATCATTCATTCTTTCCTTGAATATTTCAGGAAACTTCATTTGAAGCTTCTTAATAAACTCTCTGTTATATTTCCGACTAAGAAGGGATGCTCCAGCTTTACAATTAAGCGTCCTTAGGGTTCTCATTGATATACCTTCATATATTTCTGACGGTTTTGAAGCCATCAGATTAATCTCATCCATTTCTTCAATGCCGGCTGCAAGTTCATCCAAACCTGCCTTATATAGCATTTCCTTTGCCGTACCTTTTCGCATGCAATGATACAAATGATCAAGTAATCGAAATGGCTTTGTATAATAACGGCTAAGCTTCCAATCAGGATATTTTTCTGAGTAATACTTGTATATTTCTTCTATGCACGCATATTTGCATCCACATCTTGAATTATTAAGGCATCTATCAATATAAATTTGTTCATCCTCATAATCCCAGACATAATTCTCCTTAAACACGAACCGTTTGCTATACATCGGGTTTTCAGATACATAATTATCATAATGAACATATAATGCATCAATATAAGGCTTTGTCTGTAATATAACTAAATAGTCATCATAATCATCGGGTACCTCCTCATAATATTTATTCAGAGCATCTTCAGCTATTTGGGGTGGATTCCATGTATTTTTAATTTGAAAAAAATTTAACATCGCTACCTCCTTGGACTGTCAGTCCCATCCCTCTCCCCTATATCAATCATGTTAAAATTCTCATCAGGAACATCCTTAAGCATATACTATCAAACAGAATGGGGAAAAATTTACGCACAAAACCATTTGAATACATCAGCACTAAAATTGCCGGTCTAAGATATCCTTACTTGGATTACCTTAAACCGGCAATTTCTAGTACCGATACGTCCTTAACCGAACGCAAGTGGTTTTTTATATTATTGCAGGCATACCCACAGTTCGAGTACCACCACTATTTTGACAAATCCGTATTCCTCACCTGATTTCTCACCTTAAGCACAAAGCCTGGTGATACGGAAAGTTCATCAATTCCCATTCGTAGGAATCGCTCTGTCAGCGTTGTATCTGCCGCAAGCTCACCACAAATTCCAATCCATGCACCATGTTTATGGGCATTATCTGCTGCCATCTGAATTAATCTAAGTATCGCGTCGTGATGTGTATCACAAAAGCTTTCAATATTCGGATTTTGTCTGTCACATGCAAGCGTATACTGTGTCAGGTCATTTGTGCCTACGCTGAAGAAATCTACCATAGGTGCAAGCAAATCACTTATGACGGCCGCGGCAGGCGTCTCTATCATAATGCCAAGCTCAACATTTTCCGAGTATTCAAGACCTTCCTCCTTAAGCTCCGCCTTTACCTCGTCACATACAGCCTTTATTTTTTCAACCTCCGAAACGCTGGTAATCATAGGAAACATGATGCCAAGATTACCATAAACCGATGCCCGATAAAGTGCCCGAAGCTGCGTTTTAAAAATCTCAGGTCTTGTCAGGCAGATCCTGATTGCCCGATAACCAAGTGCAGGATTTTCCTCCTTGTCAAGGTTAAAATAATCCACCTGTTTATCTGCACCAATGTCAAGGGTCCTTATGATGACCTTTTTCCCTGCCATGCTCTCAAGAACCTTTCTGTATGCAATCAGCTGCTGCTCCTCCGTAGGATAATCGCTGTTTTCAAGATATAGGAACTCGCTTCGGAACAGTCCGATGCCACCGGCATCATTTTGCAGCACTGCTCCTATATTGGAAACCCCGCCTATATTGGCAAACACATTTATTTTTGTTCCATCAAGCGTTACATTTTCCTTGCCCTTAAGCTCCTGAAGAAGTTGTTTTTTTTCGTTGTCTTCCCTTTGCTTTTTCTCCATCATGGCAAGGGTGTCGTCATCAGGATTTACATACACCTCACCCTTAAAGCCATCCACTATGGCAAGATCTCCGTCCTTGATTTCTTTAAGGAATTCCTCTCCCACACCTATAATGGCAGGAATGTTCATATTTCTGGCAAGTATTGCCGTGTGGGAATTTGATGAGCCCTTTGCCGTTACAAATGCCAAAACATTATCCTTATCCAGAGACACCGTCTCACTTGGGGCAAGGTCATCGGCACAAACTATCATTTTGCCTGTAACTGTACTCTCCTTGTCACTGTCCACAGATAAATTTTTGATAATGCGGTTTGATATGTCCTTTACGTCCGCAGACCTTGCCTGCATATAAGCATCATCCATGGAGGCAAACATTTCCGCAAAGTTATCTGATGTCACTGCCACGGCATATTCGGCATTTACCATCTGGGTTTCTATAATGTTTTCAATCGATTCATTATAGTCCTCATCCTCAAGCATCATCATATGAATTTCAAATATCTGTGCATTGGTCTCTCCAACCTCCTTTAAAGCTTTCTCATATATCTCTGAGAGCTGTTTGTTGGAAAGCTCCTTCGCCTTTGCAACCCTTTCCTTTTCAGCCGCAGCATCCTGTATGCGGACACGCTTTACCGATGCCTCCTGCCTTTTGTAAACAGATATTTTACCTATCGCAATTGCACTATATACGCCTTTCCCTGTATATTTGTTCATAAGCAAACTCCTCTTCCATTGGACATAAGCCCATTCCAATTACTCTCCGAAACCTGTCTCAAAAAGCTCAACCGCCTTATCAAGGGCAGCCTGCTCATTTTCACCCTCAGCCGTTATCTCCACCTCGGAACCGCATTTAATTCCCGATGCCATAATCTGCATAACAGCAGTTGCCTTTGCTGTTTTATCCCCACATTTAAGCGTTACATTACAATTTGGAAACTTCTTCATTTCCGCAACCAACATTCCTGCCGGTCTCATGTGAATCCCCTGTTCATTTACAACCTTAATCGTTTTTGTTACCATAATCTTTTCTCCTTTCAACTGCAATATATTTTTATTCAGTTACCTTTTTCTTTAACAGTGCCAAAAGCAGCATGCCGACCAAAGAACCAATTACAAGTGATACAATATACATAGGCCAGTTGCTTACTACCGCAAATACAAACACACCACCATGCGGAGCCATAAGCGTACAGTCAAATGCCATGGAAAGACCGCCTGCCACGGCTGCACCAACAAGACAGGAAGGGATAACCCTGAGCGGGTCTGCTGCCGCATAAGGAATTGCACCCTCCGTAATGAAGCTTAACCCCATGACATAATTTACAGGTCCATTCTTTCTCTCCTCGTCTGTCCATCTGTTTTTAAAGAATGTTGTGGAAAGTGCGATTGCGATTGGAGGCACCATGCCGCCTATCATAACTGCCGCCATAATATCATAGCTGCCTGCAGCAATTGCCGTTATGCCAAACGTATATGCCGCCTTGTTAAATGGTCCGCCCATGTCAATTGACATCATGCCGCCCAGTATGCAGCCAAGCACAATCTTACTGCTGTCACCCATATTGTTGAGGAAGTTTGAAAGCCCCGTATTTATCATTCCCATAAACGGATTAACTGCACACATAATTATCGCTATAAGCCCAAGCCCCGCAAGGGGATAAATAAGCACAGGCTTAATACCGTTAAGCGCCTTAGGCATATGGTCGCACAGCTTTTCAATTCCAAGCATAAGATAACCGCCTATAAAGCCTGCAAACAGCGCTCCCAAAAATCCTGAAGGGATGTCGCCGCCCACGCTTGCAAAGGTGGAACCTGTCGTTGCAAGATAGCCGCCTACAAGACCTACAAGAAATCCCGGTCTGTCAGCAATGCTCATGCCGATATACGCTGCAAGTATAGGCACCATAAAGTTAAATGCATATCCTCCAATGGTCTTTAAAAATTCTGCTGCCGCCGTATGTGTTCCAAAGTTCGCATCCTGCGGTGCACCTGCTATGGTATCAATCAGGAAAGCCAACGCAATAAATATACCACCCGCTACTACAAAAGGCAGCATATTCGATACACCGTTCATAAGCTGCTTGTATATTTTTCTTCCAAATGTCTCATCGTCACCATCACTGCCTGACACAGCTTCACCACTATGATGATAAACAGGTGCGTCTCCTGCCTCAATTTTATTTATCAGCTCCTCAGGTATTTTTATTCCGTCAGAAACCTTTGTCTTGTAAACCTTTTTTCCGTCAAAACGGGACATTTCCACTGCCTTATCAGCGGCAACTATTATTCCGTCGCAGGCGGCAATTTCCTCCTTGGTAAGGATATTCTTAGCTCCACCGGAGCCGTTTGTTTCTACCTTAATTGAAACACCCATTTTCTTTCCTGCTTTTTCAAGAGCCTCTGCCGCCATATAGGTATGCGCTATACCTGTCGGGCAGGCCGTAACTGCAAGCACCTTGTAAGCGGCATCTGACGCACTTTTTTCTTCATTTGTCTCACTCTTTGGCTCATCAGGATACTTTTCCTTTTCCATATCATCAATAATTTTAATAAATTCGACCTTATCCTTTGCACCAAGCAGCTTTGCCCTGAAGTCCTCATCCATGAGTATTGTCATAAGCCTTGACAATACCTCCAAATGAACGTCCCCATCGTTTGGAGCAGCAATCATAAACAAAAGATTTGAAGGCTCATCATCTAAGGCTTCATAATCAACACCCTCAGGCACTGTCATTGCCGCAAGCGAAGGACCCTTTACAGCCTCACTTTTTGCATGGGGAATGGCAATTCCTTCTCCAACGGCAGTGGAGCCCTGCTCCTCCCTTGCAAGAATTCCCTTTTTGTATGCATCCTTGTCAGCTATGTTTCCACCCTTAACCTGAAGCTCCACAAGGGTGTCAATGGCTTCTGCCTTATTTTTTGGCGTCCCGCCAAGAAGAATACTGTCCTTACTAAGCAAGTCTACAATTCTCATAAAAAAACTCCTCCTTTTCCATTACAATTGTTTTAGCAGCTCATATACAAGCTCCTTGTTTGCAAGTCCGTCTGAAAATGCAGTTGCACCTCCCGCAGCAGTTCCAAGCTTCAGGGCATATTCGTAATCTCCTGCCTCACAGCCCGCCAAAAAGCCTGCCACCATGGAATCCCCCGCACCAACGGAGTTTTTTACACTGCCCTTACATACCCCGCACTTGTGAACCTTTCCGTTTTCATCAAGCAGTATGGCGCCATCTCCTGCCATGGAAACAAGTACATTTACCGCACCCATATCCTGGAGCTTTCCCGCATAGGCAACTATCTCATCATCCGTTTTCAGTTCTGTTTTAAACATTTCACCAAGCTCAAAATTATTAGGCTTAATCAGAAACGGCTTATATTTCAGAACATTCATAAGCAGCTCCTTTGTTGCGTCCACAACCGCCCTTACTTTTTTTGCCGCAAGCCGTTCCAAAATCCTCTCATATATATCAGAGGGAAGCGACCCTGGAATACTTCCCGCAAGGACAATTGTATCTCCGTCACCTATCTCATCAAGCTTTCCAAAAAGCTTATCAAGATCCTCCTGCAAAATGTCAGGTCCCTGACCGTTAAGCTCCGTTTCATCCTTCGCTTTAATCTTAACGTTAATTCGAGAAAAGCCCTTGTCAAGCTTTACAAAATCTGAGCAAACTCCTTTATCGGCAATTCCCTTTTCAATGGCATCCCCTGTAAAGCCCGCCACGAAACCAAGCGCCTTTGACTTAATTCCAAGTTCTCCGAGAACCATTGATACGTTAATGCCCTTGCCTCCAAAGTAAATCTCCTCTTTTTTGGAACGGTTGACAGCGCCTACTGTCAGCTCATCAGAATGAACGACATAATCAACTGCCGGATTAAAAGTTACGGTATAAATCATATCTTCATCACCTCCTTTGAACAACATTAACCTTCGTCGCCTCGTTGTACTTTTTATCAGCCTCCTTATCCGTTATAATTTCCGCATCCCCAATATTTGCAAATGTTACTGAATACTTTTGGGAAAATTTTGAATGGTCAGCCAAAATGTAGTTCTTAATACTATTTTCTATCACAATGCGTTTCACAATAGCTTCACCTTCATCAGGCGTGGAATAACCACCCGATACCGATATTCCATTAACACCCATAAAAGCCTTTGTAAAATTATAGCTTTTTAAATCAAGTACACATTTCGCTCCGACAATTGCCTCTGTAGATATTTTAATCTCTCCGCCCGGAATATATACCTTATATCCTTTCGCTGCCAGCTTTTTTGCATTTATAAATGCATTTGTGACAAAAACAACATCCTTTGCAGTAATATAGTCCGCAAGCTTCTCCGTGGTAGTTCCTGCATCAACAAATATAAAGTCACCGTCATTTATAAGCGATGCGGCATATTTTGATATGGCATTTTTTTCCTCCGTATATAATACCTGTTTCTCCTCTACATTATGTTCAATAAATGAAAAATTATCATTATTTGCAACAGCTCCACCATGAACCTTGACTAATTTACCCATATGATGAAGTGCATTAAGATCACGTCTAACCGTGGAAACAGACGCATCAAGTATACCGCAAAGCTCTGTAAGCTTTACGCTTTTTTTATCATTCACAAGCTCTAATATCTTCGAATATCTTTCTTCCGTAAGCATATCATCACTCCTTCAAAAGATCTTGACGTTTTTTGAATGTTTTTGAATTTTATAAGGAGATATTACCATAAAATTCCATGTAGCGCAATAGTTTTATGCAAAAAAAGTTCAATTTGTTTCAAAATAAATCATTTTCATTCATTTTATATCTTAGAACAAAGTGCCTTCAGCACTCTTTATGCTACCATAACTTTAATGGCACTTTGGACGAATCCTAGCAAAAAAGCAGGCTACCATAACCGATAGCCTGCCATTATTTTTTATTTATCTATTACCTGTAATTAAAATCAACATTGTCATATGTATCCATGTGAATAAAGTAATATTCACCGATTCCCTTTTTCAGCTTTACAAGCTGTATATCAAACTCAGTATTAACAGTCACGCTGCTTCCGCCTCTGTCCGCCGTTCCTGACATCCTGACAGTAACAAGGGTTGCCCCCTTTATGTTAGCCGTTTTACCAGTCTGATATTTTATGGAATCCTGAAGCTGCTCCATTTCACTTTGCGAAAGCTCCACCGCTCTTACAATCTCGCAGGTATTGATATGCGCACCCTTCATATCATCAATCAGCTTTTGTGCTTCTGTCTGCTCATCTAAATATGCCGGCATAATGCTTGCCATCTTATCCACATCACCATCATTTACAGCCTCAACATAAATATCCATAAGCGAATCAGGCGTATCAGCACCCTTTTTCTGTTTCAAATATCCTGAAATAAGAACAAACACAAAAATACAAAGTGCAATAACAATGATTGCTCTCGCAATGAGCTTTTTTTGTTTTTGTTTCAGCCTTTTTTCCTTATATTCTGCATCATCGTCTATTACATTTTGTGCATATGCAAGAGGAATGGAACCACCGCCAAGGTCATCCTCAACCTCAACATCCTCGTCCTCAGCCCGGAGCAAATCCGTAAGTCCAGAACCCGTGCTTACCGTCATTCCCATTGGATTAGATGACTTCTTTTTCTTCTGAGGCTCCTGCGGCTTTAAAGCAAATCCTCCCGTGCTTCCCACAACGGTAGCACCACAATCAGGACAAATAAGCTCCTTGTCATCAACCTGTGCCCCACACACATGACATGTTTTCATAAGCTAAATTCCCTCCCTTATATTATAATTCATCAACACCATCATCTTCGTCAGAAACATCATCCATAATGAACTCTTTACTTGTTACCTTCTTACGTGAACGTTCCTCCTCCACATAAGAGGAGATAAGCTCCTTTACCTCACTTGGCTTTTTTATATTGTGGATTTTAAATACACCCATGGACTTATCCGAGGAATGACATGTAATTGTCCCAAGTCCAAACATACGCTGCCACAGCTTACGCTCCAATGAGACATCCATAATACGGTACAGTCTGACTTCATTTTCAGTCAGATTAAAAAAACCTGTCTCAATAAAAATTCTGTCCTCCGATAAACCATACCTCGTGAAGGTCCAAGGAAGCCCGAAGATTATTCTTTTTCTGTCCTTCCATACTACATCTACCATATTACCCTCCAAAGCTCCTCCATAACAGTATTTATGCACTAAAAAATATACATAGAACATTTATATTATACAATATTGTATATTGCATTTCAATATAAAAATACCATTTTTAGTGTTTTTTCGATAATATAACACAAAATATAGTGTTTCACCTATGTATTATAAATCCCGATACAATAAATATCATACTTTTTCAAAAAAAGTCTTGCATTTATGATAAACCTTTGTTATACTTACAAAGGTTTAAAAATGGTCTGTTGGTCAAGCGGCTAAGACGTCGCCCTCTCACGGCGAAAACAGGGGTTCGATTCCCCTACAGACTGCTAAAATACAAGCTATATAATCACGGAAGTCTGCAAGCCTTAAATACAAGGTATTGCGGATTTTTTATTTTGTTCTATCAAAACGCAGTATTATGTTACAAACACTTACTTTTTAAATTCTATTATATCATTCGGGGTACATTCTAAAATATCACACAACGTCTCTATCGTGGCAGTAGATATATTTTTTTCATGTTTTAGATTATATATTGTTTTAGATTGTATATTATGCTTTTTGATAAGGGCATATGTTGTTATGCCTTTTTGTTCCATCGTATTCCAAAGAGGAGCATAGGAAACCATATATACACCGCCTTTCCTTATATTTAAGTTACCTACATAAAAGCGGTTTGACTATACCGATTATTTTCGGTATAATAAAATAACTATGTATATATTTAAATGTTTCACACAATATTATGCTTTTACAAAAGGAGAGTTTATATACGATGAGAATAAATGCTTACCTATACATATTAATAATATTAACAGAATTTATGGCAGCAATCCTAATCACGGGTATTACGACGGGACTTATTTATTTTATAATCAAAGCAATAAAAAGGCACATCCAATATAAGAATGAGGAGCTTCAGTTAAAAAAGGACCTACTTACGGAATTGAAACATAGCAAATGAAAAAACATTATATCAATACACTGTCTCCACAAGCTCATTGATATAGTTTGCGCCATCTGCCCCCTCAGGCTTCATTTTAATCAGAATGTAGCGTTCTGTATGACCCTTTATATATTGTGCTCCGTTTTCCAAAACACATTCCTCCACAAGAACAAGCTGCCTTGTCCCCTTAAATAAAGCCTCATATTCTTCCTTCTGCTTCTTTGTAAGCGCAAGAAGGGTATTGCTCCTTCTCACCTTTTCCCCATCACTTACCTGATTTGGCATTGAAGCCGCAGCAGTCCCTTTTCTCCTTGAATATTGAAAGACATGTATCTCATATAATGCAAGCTCACACAAATTTTTTACCGTAATATCAAATTCTTCCTCCGTCTCACCTGGAAATCCCACGATAACATCCGTCGTAATTGCCGGCTTATCGTAGTATTTTCTTATAAGCTTACATTTTTCCTTATACTCCTCAATTGTATATTTCCTGTTCATTCGCTTTAAGGTATCATTGCATGCACTTTGTAGCGACAGATGAAAATGAGGGCAAATCTTGTGCTCCTTACTTATCACATCCAAAAGCTCCTCAGTAATAATTCTAGGCTCTAAGGAGCCCATTCTTATCCGCTCTATGCCCTCCACATCGTTTACTGCCAAAAGCAAATCAAGAAGTCCCATTCCACAGTCGTCATAGGAGGAAAGATTAATGCCTGTCAAAACGACCTCCTTTATACCGGAAGCTGCAAGTCTTTTTATCTCCTCAATTACCTCTGCAATACTTCTGCTTCTTATACGTCCTCTTGTATACGGAATAATACAATAGGAGCAGAAATTATTACACCCATCCTGCACCTTCACATAAGCCCTTGTATGCTCATTTGGTTTTACAAGCGTCATGGATTCGTATTCACAGGTTTTATTTATATCTATGAAATTATCTGAAACCTTATGCGCACTGATATATTCATCAATAATCCTTACTATGTCTTTCTTTCTGTTGTTGCCTACTATGATATCTACATACCCATCATGAATGAGGCTATCCTTATCAGCCTGAACATAGCAGCCTGCTGCAACAATAACCGCATCCTTGTTATTTTTCTTTGCCCTATGTATCATCTGCCTGGATTTCCTATCGGCAATATTTGTCACAGAGCATGTGTTTATGATACACACATCAGCAGGCTCAGAAAAAGGCACAATAACAGCGCCTTCCGACGCAAGCATATCAGCCATGCTGTCTGATTCATACTGATTGACTTTACAACCCAATGTATAAATTGATACTTTTATGTTATTAATATTTACAAACATTTTACTAAAAAACTCCCACATGATTATTGACTTTTATATTCTTAGCTTATATTATAGTAACATACATATTTAATTAATGTAAACAAGGAGGTTATCTACAATGATAGCAGTTCATGTATCGCTTAATTCTATTGAAAAGGTTAAAAGCTTTGTAAACGATATCAGCACATTTAATGCTGAGTTTGACTTAGTTTCAGGAAGATATGTCATAGATGCAAAGTCTATCATGGGCATTTTCAGTTTGGATATATCAAAGCCAATTGAGCTTAACATTCACACGGAAGAAAATGACGAGGATATAATGGCAGCAATCAAACCATATCTTGCAGAGTAAAAGCTTAATAATGGGCTGACGCAGTTAAAATTTTTCATAAACTGTAGCAGCCCATTTTTTATTTAATCATTAAATTATGTATTGTATCATTCCTGGTCCTAAGCCTTCTGTAGGTCTTGCAACAAAGCCATGCTTTATGTAAAACGGCTCCCGTCCCTTTGCACACATAAGACAGAGCATCATCTCACTTCCACCCTCACACAGAGATTTTACATATGCAATCAATCTTTCAATAATAAGGGAACCAATCCCCCTTCCCTGAGCCTCAGGAATAACAATAAGGTCCTGTATATAGGATATGACTGCGCCGTCCCCCACGATTCTGCCCATGCCTAAAATGGTTCCGTTTTCGTCCACTGCTTTGACATTAAACAGACAATTGGAAAGGGCAAGCTGTGCCTGCCTGTCAGTCAGATGCTTCCAGTTTACCTTATTTCTTAAATAAAAATACTCCTCCACACTAATGTCATTTTCAACTAAATCTATCATAAAAACTCCAATCCGCTAAACTCTTACGGAAAGCCCTCTATCTGCCAAATATGCTTTTAAATCCATTATTTCAAGCTCCTTGTAGTGAAATAATGATGCAGCAAGTGCAGCATCTGCCTTTCCCTCCGTAAGCGCCTCATAAAAATGCTCCTTCGTTCCTGCTCCCCCTGAGGCGATAACCGGAACAGAAACATTTTCAGATATCATTCTTGTAAGCTCTATATCATAGCCTGCCTTTGTGCCGTCGCAATCCATACTCGTAAGCAATAGTTCACCTGCCCCAAGCCTATCAGCCTTAATTGCCCATTCTACGGCATCAAGCCCCGTATCCACACGTCCTCCATGCTTATATATATTCCAGCCCGTACCGTCCCCACGCCGTCTTGCATCTATGGCAACAACAACGCACTGGCTTCCAAATTTGTCGGCGGCATCACTTATCAACGTCGGATTATCTATGGCGGCTGAATTAACCGAAATCTTGTCGGCGCCTTCCCTAAGTATCGCTCTGAAATCTTCTACGGTTCTGATGCCTCCTCCCACCGTAAATGGAATAAAGACCGTCTCAGCAACCCTTCTTACCATGTCAACAACGATGCTTCTTGCATCGGAGGATGCCGTTATATCCAAAAAAACAAGCTCGTCTGCACCTGCCTTATCATATGCAGCCCCAACGCTTACCGGATCACCCGCATCCTTAAGATTAACAAAATTGATACCTTTAACAACCCTGCCGTTTTTTACATCAAGACACGGTATAATTCTTTTTGTATGCATGTATTCATCACCTCAAAGCCAAAAATTGAAAAAAACGATACATCTGTTACAAGCTCAAAAAATTTTTCAAAATGGATAGTCCAACCTCACCGCTTTTTTCCGGATGAAACTGGCATGCAAAAATATTTCCTTTTTCAACCGATGCATGTATCTCTACGGAATAATTTGTTCTTGCGGCAACCTCAGAAGCTTCCCGCGCCTTCAGGTAATATGAATGGACAAAATATACATAGGGATTATTCGGAAGTCCCTTAAAAAGCTTTGCCCCCTCGGTTATATCAAGACAGTTCCAGCCAATCTGCGGAACCTTAAGTCCCCTGTCAGGTATCTTTACTATTTCTCCGTCCAAAATTCCAAGTCCCGAAACGCCGCTGCTTTCCTCACTGGTTTTGTACAAAAGCTGAAGTCCAAGACAGATTCCCAAAAAAGGCTTTCCCGAGTCACACACGTCATAAATAACATTGACAAGTCCATAGCCCCTTAACTTATTCATGGCATCTCCAAAGCTTCCCACACCGGGAAGTATGACCTTATCACTGCCTAATATAACATCTCTGTCTCTTGTAACTACTGCTTCTTCCCCCAAAAAGCTAACTGCCTTTTCCACACTTCGTATATTGCCGGCATCGTAATCTATAACACTTACCATACTGTTCTCCATTCAATTGCAGTTTGATTATTCATTCACTATACCAGAGGAAATCTCCGTAAGCCTTGTTGAGTATTCCTGCCCCTTCAAGGCAATAATGCCGTATGCCTCCTCCTCTGAAATACCGTAAGTATTCCAAAGCGCTGTTACAATTTTAGCCTTACAGCCGTCTATATCCTCAGCAATTCCAAGCTCTACCGCTTCGGCATAGTGGACATCATGCTTCTCTAAGCCCCGAAGTAACGCATCAAGCGCCTTGTCAGGACGGTTAAGCGATAAATTATTTTCATATGATTCGTACAACCGCTCAACATACATAACAGTATATATCCTGTCCTTAAGCTCCTGGTCATCCTCTTTTACATCAACGCCCGATACCTCATCGTATGCCAGCCTATATCTCTGCCGCTCAAAATAATCAGTAGCCTTCTTGATAACCTGAGAATAGTTAAATGTATTTGAACCAAGCACAATCAAAACGCCAAGTGCAATAAAAATTGCAAAAACAATTGCAACGGCAGGAGTTGAAAGCTTCTTTTCATCCTTTTCCGCTTCAAGCTCCGCATTTAACTCTGCAAGCTTCTCCTTTTTCTTTTGCTCCTTTTCTTTTTTCTTGTCCTGACCCTGCTTTTTCTTTAAAGCCTTTTTCTCAGCACTCTTAGTCTTCTTCTCAGCCTTAATAACATCCTTTTCAGATTTCTTTTCTTCTTTTTCAGCCTTTTTTGCCTGAAGGCGGCGTTCCTCCTCCTCATCATCCTCATCAGGTTCTCCGAACAAAATGACAGAAAGGGATTTTTTTCCTCCATTTTCTTTTTTTCCCTTTGCGCCCTTTTCTCCAATTTCCTCTATATCATCAATGTCGCCATGCTCTAAATCCAATTCTGTAGCATTGTCAAACATGCTGTCAAGCTGATCCTGATTGGCAGTATAATCGTCCTCGTCTGAGGCATTCTCATCATCTATGCCAAGAGCAGAAAACAAATCGTCAAGATTCATATTTTCCACGTCACCAGGTACATCCATATCTGCACCCATGGCATTTTCTGTCTCATCCATGGACATCCCAAAGAGCTCCTCGTCCATACGCTGTTCCGATTCTGCTTCACTAAACACCTCATCTTCAAAGGAAAGGCTTTGCTCCCCCATCGGCTCAGGCTCCGGCTCCGGTACATTTTCAAATTGAAGTGCCTGCGCCTCGGCTTCACTCTCCATGAAGATATCCTCCCCAGTAGAAGAATCGGGAGCCTCCTGTACCTCCGCCGTCTCAGCAATGAGTGATTCCATATCAAAATCCACATCATTTGCATTATTGCCAGCATCTGGTTTTTCACTGCTGAGCTTTGTAACATCAATGTCGTCAAAATCTATGTCATCTAACTCCAATGAAGATAAATCTATATCATCAAGTGCATCTAATTCATCCAATGAGATATCCTCCACATCGGAAAAATCTATATCAATGCCGGAGTCTTCTGACATACTTTTATCAAAGCTGTTTTGTTGTCCGTTATTTCCTGATAACTCACCTAATAAATCGTCAAGATAATTTTCGTCCATTCTGCACTCCTCATATTTATAGTAATTTTTTTAACTTTGTTACATAATTATAGTAATAATACCACATACAAATTTAATTAACAAGATTTTTGCATTCATTTCGACAAAAGCTTATTATTGATTTTTTTATTGTAATGTTATATGATAAGGAATGTATTAATATACAAATCTGATTTTCATTTGGGAAAAATACATAAGGGGGTGTTTTTATGAAATCAGCATTTTTCGTAGAATATTACGGAAAACAGGTGGAGGAAGCAGCGCTTATCAAGGCAGCAAAGGAAATATGGACAAAAAGCGGCAAGAAGGCGGCTGATTTAAAATCTTTAAATTTATACGTAAAGCCGGAAGAAAATGCAGTTTACTATGTTTTCAATGATGACGAATCCGGAAGCTTTACAATTGATTAAAAACAAAAAAGACCGAAAGCAATCGGTCTTTTTTGTTTTGTGAGAAAACTGCCTACACATCAAAATAATCGTCATAATCTCCATTGGCATAGGAGCGTGTATAATTGACATTATTTGCCCGTTTTACCTTAGGCTGTGGTCTGCTGCTTTCTCTTTTTTTGTTCTGCTTCTTTTTTATGGATTTTTGTTCCTTCTCTAAACGAAGCATTGTTTTATTTTTATCAGGTATTGACACTGACGATTTATTATCCTTTGGACGGGACGGCCTATTTCTTCTTCCGTTTTCGTCCTCCTCATCATCCTTATCCCTTGGTGAATATCTTGGGGTATAGCTTTTATTGCCATATCCACCGCTCTTTTCACCTTTTTTTTGGTATTTCGGTCCATTTGCAGCACCTGGTTTTGTATAATCCCTTCTTGGTTTGTTTTTTCCAGAACCGGCATCATTTGTTCCTTGCGTTGCCACTTTTGTATCTCCTCCCAAAATAATAGAATAAATCATATATTATATTACTTTAGATAATTCTTACTCGTCAACATATATTTGTAAAAAATATACAAAAATTGTATTTATATGTCACGTTATGCGTGCATTTTATATTCAATTCTAAGCTTATCTGCAATCAGGGCAATAAATTCAGAATTTGTCGGCTTCCCCTTTCCGGCACTTACCGTATATCCAAACATTTCCTCAATCACTTCTATTTTTCCCCTGCTCCATGCCACCTCAATTGCATGTCGTATCGCCCGCTCAACACTGCTTGATGTTGTCTTATATTTTTTCGCTATGCTAGGATATAAAAGCTTTGTAATAAAATTCAGCATATTCATATCATTGATTGCCATAATAATTCCTTCACGAATATACTGATAGCCCTTTATATGCGCAGGTATTCCAATCTCACGTATAATCTCCGTAACATCATTTTCAATGGAGGATGCCTGCCTCACATTTGCCTTTGCATCAAGCTCCACAAGCTCATCCTCCTTTGATAAGCCTGCAATCTGTATAATTCTCTTTGCCAATATTTCAGGGTTGCACGGCTTCATAATATAATAATCCGCCCCAAGATTAAATGCCATGCTTATGATACGTGGTGAACCCACATTTGTAATAAAAATAATGCTTGTCCCTGAAAATTCTTCATTTGCACGTAACTGCTCAACAACCTCCAGTCCGTCAACATTTGCAATAAATACATCAATCAGAAGAACATCCGGTCTGTATTCCAAAACAATGTCATACACAGCCGCTCCATCATCTGTTGTACTTACAATATCAATAGTATCTCCACTTTGAACCTGTAATTGCTTTGATAGGATTTCATAGCCTGCATCTGCAATTACAACCCGAACTTTTTGTTCAGTCATAACAATCTCCCCTTTAGCTATTCTCCATATCAATCATATAACCATATGGAGATAATATAATTTCATTTTTTCATTGTCAAGGTCGAATTTGCTTATTTTACCAATAATAATTCGACATATTGTGACCTATGCGCTTTTCATTTTACTATCAAGTCTTATCTTATCAGCAATCAGCGCTATAAACTCTGAATTTGTAGGCTTTAATTTGCCCTGATTCATTGTATAACCAAACAATTCATAAATCGTATCTGTTTTTCCTCTCCCCCATGCAACCTCAATTGCATGCCTGATTGCACGCTCAACTCTTGATGAGGTTGTCCCGTACTCTTTCGCAATTGAGGGATATAGCTGCTTTGTTATAGAATTTAAAACATCCATGTCACGTACCGCCATGATAATTGAGCTTCTCAAATACTGATAGCCCTTTATATGTGCCGGAACACCTATCTCATGTATTATCTCGGTAACCTTCCGTTCCAGATTACTCTCATAAATTTCATCTGAGCTCTCACATATATGAATGCCTTTTTGTTTTGATTTGGACGTATTGATTATTTCCTGAAATAAATCAATCCCATCTGCCGCTTCGTCAATTATGTTTATGTATATATGATTTAATTTTCCCTTGTATATTTTTTCCAAAAATTTTATTTGGCTCATATTTGCCTTTACAAGAAACTTAAACGGAAGGTCCTCCTTTTTATCTATCTCATCCATTATGGCAATCCCATCTAAATTAGGCAGCAATAAATCGATAATTACAATATCAGGATTATATTTTAAAATTCCGTCCATTCCTTCCTGTCCATCCGTAAAACACCCGCAAACATAAAAGTCTTTCTTTGTCTCAAGCATGACCCTTAATTCGTTAGCACTTCTTAAATCATGCTTGATAACAAGTACCTTTATTCTCATAACATTTTCCCTCTTTTCATTTTGTTTTCACTGTCATTATAGCTTTGGAAAATATTGGTAACAAGACCAAAGAGGTCGCAAGTTGCGACACTAGGATTTGACAACATTTTCAGTCAAAAAAATAAGGGATGCCACACAGGTAAAACCTTGTGCGACAGCCCCTTTTATGTATTCATCCTTGCCCTAGGATGTGCCTTATCGTATTCCTCTTTTATTTTACTCCTTCTGCTTCGTAAATATATTTGTGTTGTTGAAATATCAGAGTGACCTAACATTTCCTGCACTGCCTTTAAATCGGCTCCATTATTTACAAGATGTGATGCAAATGAATGTCTTATCATATGCGGTGTAATCTCCTTGTCAATTCCCGCCTTTTTTGCATAAGATTTTATAAGCTTCCAAAATCCCTGCCTTGTCATCTGCGCACCCTTTAAATTTGTAAACAGATATTCGCTTCCCTCACACATGCTTTCCCTTGCATTGTTTATATAATTTTCGAGCGCCAGTCTCGCTGCATTTTCTATCGGGATAACACGCTCCTTATTTGAGTCCTTGCATAAAATGTAACTCATGGACAAATTTACATCCTCTAGCTTGAGCGAAATAAGCTCCGATACTCTCATGCCTGTGGCATATAAAAGCTCAAGCATAGCCTTATCCCTTATCTCCTTCGGTGTCTGCTTTGCTGGCTGCTCAAGCAGTAAATTTATCTCCTCAATATTAAGAACCTCAGGTATCTTCTTTTCTATCTTGGGCGGCTTAATCTGCTCTGTTGGATCAGACGCTATAATGTCTTTTTTCAGCAGATACATAAAAAAAGATTTTACACTTGCAATATTTCTTGATATTGTGGCGGATGACATTCCCTGTTTTTCAAGCGACAGTATATAGGAAGAAAGCTCTGTAGGACCGATTGCCGTTATAGAGGCAATATCCTTATCCTCAAGATAAACACAAAGCTTGAGCAAGTCTCTTTTGTAAGAAGCCATTGTGTTATTGCTGGAATGTTTCACTTTATTTAAATAATCAATGTAATCATCTACATATTCTCTCATGAGTAACCCCTCTTAGTCCTAACGCACAAGAACATTATAAAGGTTAATTTACATAAAATCAAACACAATTTTCTGCGAAAAATGACGATTTCAAGCCATTTTCGACACATAATACAATATAGCCGATTTTAAATTATCCAAGTACCATATATTGATAGTATTTAAATAAAAAAAATCTCGAAAAAAATCCCTCACACATGACCCCAATGGAAAATAATATGGCGAAAAGTATCAAAATTTTTGTTTTTTCGTATCCACTGCCTCCATAATAATCATACAACAATTTTATAATTAAAATATAAACAATGTAATGTGGCAGTAAAAAAGCAAGAAGCATCAGCATGCCGTTCATACCCAAATAATAGCTTTGGACAGTTGCCATAATTCCAAACATTCCACTCATGATTACAAGCAGGGTATTATAAACGTATTCCGTCCTTAGCACCTTCATCAGCATCCATATAATGGCGAGCTGCTTCCCCCGCTTAAATATAATATAGATGATAGACGGCGCCAACCTTGAGGAAAGCACATCTCTCATATCATAAGCTGACAGTGTAAGATATTCAAAGCTAAGTCCCCTCCTTATAAAAAGATTTATCAAAAAGCTTGATAAAAATATTGTGACAAGAAGTATTACCCTTCTTCCACCCCTGTAAATATAACTGCTCGTTTCCACCGCCTCCCAAACAAAAATAGAGAGTAAAAATACTCTCTATTTTTTATGATTATATGCTCTTTATTATTCCACTATTTCGCATGTGTTTGTAAGCAAAAAGTGCTAAAATAGTTTTGCTGTCCACAATCGTCCCGTCAAACACAAGTCCTAATGCTTCATCTACGGATAGCCTAACCACGTCAATAAATTCATCCGGATCAAGCTTTATAGTTCCACGTTTCAGTTCTGTCCCTATATATATATCCGTTTTCTCGTCGAATGTTCCTATGGCTGACACAGCATTGGTAACATGAAACAGCTTTGTGGGAACAAATCCGGTTTCCTCCTCCGCCTCCCGAACCGCGCAAGCATCTCCCGGCTCTCCCGTGTAGGAATATCCGCCTGCCGGAATTTCCATATCAACGGCATTTATGGAATTTCTGTACTGCTTTACCAAATAAGTATTTTCCTCACCGTCAACCAAAAGCACCCCTGCGCCTCCACAGGATTTGTGCTTTATAAAATCATAGCACACTGTTTTTCCGTCAGGAGTTTCAAGATAATCCTTATAAAGTGCAACTATTTTTGCATCACATGCAAGCTCTAATTTTTTTCTTTTAAATTCTACCATAACAACCTCTTACATAACAAAGCATCTCAACTGCTATACTTAAAAAGAACAAAGCGCCTTCGGCACTCTTTATGCTGCCACAACCTTAATGGCACTTTAGGCGAATCCTAGCAGGATTTTTAATCCTGCCTATAGGAAACTCAGAGGTATTTCCTATAATAAGAAAAGGGTGTGGAAACATCCACACCCCAAAACTTATTTTGCATAATCCGTAACACGCGATTCTCTGATAAGATTTACCTTTATCTGACCCGGATATTCAAGCTCATCTTCAATCTGCTTTGAAATATCTCTTGCCAAAAGTACCATGTCGGCATCACTTATCTGCTCTGGAACTACCATAACCCGAATCTCTCTACCTGCCTGAATAGCAAAAGTCTTATCAACACCCTTAAATCCATTTGCAATATCCTCAAGTGATTTAAGACGTGTGGTGTAAGTCTCCAACGTCTCACGTCTCGCTCCCGGTCTTGCAGCCGAAATCGTATCTGCCGCCTGAACGATACATGCGATTAAACTTTGTGGTTCAACATCTCCATGGTGTGATTCAACTGCATTTACAACAGTTGCCGATTCCTTATACTTTCTGCATAAGTCAACGCCAATGGATACATGGGAACCTTCCATTTCATGATCAATTGATTTTCCAATATCGTGCAACAAGCCTGCACGTTTAGCCAAACGAACATCAAGTCCAAGTTCGCCGGCAAGAAGCCCCGAAAGCTGGGCAACCTCAATAGAATGTTTTAAAGCATTCTGTCCATAGCTTGTCCTGAATTTCATCTTTCCTAACAAACGAACCAACTCTGGATGAATACCGTGCACTCCTACCTCAAGAGTGGCAGCCTCACCCTCCTCTTTCATCATGGTTTCGACCTCTTTTTGAGCCTTCTCAACCATTTCTTCAATCCTTGCCGGATGAATTCTTCCATCGATAATAAGCTTCTCAAGGGCTATCCTTGCAACCTCTCTCCTTACAGGGTCAAAGCTTGATAGGATAACTGCCTCCGGAGTATCATCTATAATAAGATCAACACCTGTCATAGTTTCAAGGGTTCTGATATTTCTACCCTCCCTGCCTATGATTCTTCCTTTCATCTCATCATTCGGCAACTGCACCAGGGATATAGTTGTCTCAGAAACATGGTCTGCCGCACATTTTTGTATGGCGGTCACAACATAATCCTTAGCCTTCTTGTCTGCTTCTTCCTTTGCTCGTGTTTCTAATTCTTTGATCATGACTGCAGCTTCGTGTTTAACTTCGTCTTCAACAGTCTTTAATAAGTATTCCTTTGCTTGTTCAGAGGTAAGTCCGGAGATTCTCTCCAGTTCCTGAGTTCTTTTTGCTTCCAAATCAGCAATCTCACTTTTGATGGCATTAAGCTCATTTTCACGCTTATTAAGAGCAGCTTCTTTCTTTTCTACAGCCTCGCTCTTACGGTCAAGATTTTCCTCCCTTGAAAGGACTCTCTTTTCCAAGCGCTGAAGTTCATTACGACGATCCTTGACCTCTTTATCGATTTCATTTTTCGTCTTAAGAGACTCCTCTTTCGCCTCAAGAAGTATCTCGCGTTTTTTTGCCTCAGCACTTTTCAGTGCTTCATCTATAATCTCTCTAGCCTTGTCCTCAGCCTTACCCACTTTTGCTTCAGCAATATTCTTGCGATATGCAACAGCAATAAACCAAGTGGCAACTACAGCAACAACCAGAGCTATTCCAAAGATTACATATGGCATACTCAGGAGCACCTCCTTATTTAATTTTTAATGTACAAGCGTACAACAGTTAAATATTATACTTTTTTTATAGGTGTGTCAAGAAATAATATTGTTTTTTATGCAAAAATAACAAAACTAAAAAAATTCATCTTCCTTTACAAGTGAATTTATGGCATTTGCTATATCCTCATAGGCATATCCACGTCTTGCCATGTACCCCTGCGCCTTTCTTCTTGTAGTTAAATCGGATAAATCACTGTAGCGTGCCGAAAGCACTTTTTTAATATCAGAATATTCGTCAAAATCTGCCATATTGAGCTTACGCTCTATGATATCCCTTGATATTCCTTTTTGTGAGAGTTTAAGGGCGATAAGCCTTGCACCCATTTTCCCTTTTTTGCTCCTGATATAGGAAAGGGCATAGCCCTCATCATCAATGTAGCCATAACAGGCAAGCCTGTCTACGGCAGCATCAACCTCCTTTAAGCTATACCCCTTTTCAGACAGCTTATCCCTTAACTCTTTTTCTGTACGTGCCTTGTATGTAAGATAATAAACTGCCGTATCAAAAGCACTGTATCTTGCTTTTGCATTACTCATAATTACTGTTCGCCGTCTCCTGTTTTATCGTTATTCTTTTTACTATTTTTTTCACTGTCAGCCGTATCTTTGCCAAATCCGCACTTTTCCCTTACAAGAGCCTCAACCTCAGCCATAAATTCAGGATGCTCCGACATATAAATCTTAGTATTCTCACGTCCCTGACCGATTTTCTCTCCATTGTATGAATACCATGCTCCTGATTTTACTACAACATCATATAATACTGCAAGGTCAAGAATATCACCCTCTCTTGAAATGCCCTTGCCGAACATAATATCAAATTCTGCTTCCTTGAACGGAGGCGCAACCTTATTCTTAACAACCTTTACCCTAGTCCTGTTGCCTACAACCTCGCCGCCGACCTTTAATGTCTCAATTCTTCTTACGTCAAGTCTGACTGAAGAATAGAATTTCAGTGCACGTCCTCCTGTCGTTGTCTCCGGATTACCGAACATAATTCCAACCTTCTCACGAAGCTGATTAATGAATATAACGACACAATTGGACTTGCTTATAACACCTGTAAGCTTTCTTAACGCCTGCGACATGAGTCTTGCCTGAAGTCCCACATGGGAATCTCCCATCTCACCGTCTATCTCAGCCTTAGGAACAAGCGCTGCAACAGAGTCAACTATAATAACGTCAACTGCACCAGAACGCACCATAGTCTCAGTTATCTCCAAAGCCTGTTCTCCGTTGTCAGGCTGTGAAATATAAAGGTTATCTATATCTACGCCTATATGTGATGCATACACAGGGTCAAGTGCATGCTCCGCATCAATAAAGCCTGCTATGCCCCCCATCTTCTGTATCTCTGCAACGACATGAAGCGCCACTGTCGTCTTACCACTGGATTCAGGACCGTAAATCTCAACTACCCTTCCTCTCGGCATACCGCCCAGACCCAAAGCCAAATCAAGGCTTAATGAACCGGTAGGGACAACTTCTATATTCATATTGGCAGATTTGTCACCCAGCTTCATAACCGAGCCCTTGCCAAACTGCTTCTCTATTTGTGCCAAGGCAGCATCCAGTGCCTTTATCTTTTCTTCACTTGCCATATAATACCTCCTAATTTGAACATACGTTTGTTTTTTATACTATAATACACGTAACTTCATTTGTCAATACATTTATCGAATTTATGTTCGATTTTTTTAAAGCTATGTATTGGCGTTCGCAGCCGACATGCCGGCTTCCTGTCTTGGATTATTTGTATGCAGGATTATTTTAACCCATATGCCGTTTATATGTAAAGCGACATTTTGTACTCTTTCGTTGACAATTTGTATGATTTAGATTATGTTCATATTAATATCCGTTTTATTAAGACACTTTTGACAACGCACATGGGCTCACGATTTTTGATTCGGAGCAAATAAGGAGATTTGCATGAAAACAGTTGCCATTATTGCAGAGTACAACCCGTTTCATAACGGACACAGCTATCAGCTTTCAGAAATCAGGGAACGCCTGAACCCCGATTACATCATTGCCCTTATGGGCGGAAATTTTCTCCAGCGTGGACATGCTGCCATGTGGGACAAATACGAAAGGGCAAAAATTGCATGTGAAAACGGCATTGACGCCGTACTTGAGCTTCCATTTCCATATGCAACAGGAAGCGCACATGATTTTGCAATGGGTGCGGTCTCCATTCTCAACAAATTAGGCTGCATTGATTATCTTGCATTCGGAGCTGAAACCTTCGACATAACATTACTTTCCCATATCGCTGATATTTTGGGAAATGAGCCTGTGGAATTTAAGGCATTGTTCAAGAAGCTTCTTTCTGAGGGCATTTCATACCCTGCCGCAAGGCAAAAGGCACTTGCACAGTACCTTATGGACGACACGATAACCAAGGTCATGTCACTGCCAAATAATATTTTGGCAATAGAATATCTAAGAGCGCTTAAAACTACAAATTCAAAAATAACGCCTGTTTTAATAAAAAGAACGTGCGACAATTATCACGATGAAACCATAACCGGTGAAATAAGCTCTGCGACTGCAATCAGAAGGCTCATTAAACAGTCCGATTTTAACTATGATATGTACGATAAGCTTTCGGGAGATGTATCAGAGGTAACACTTGCTACGCTGAAAAAGCTTCATAATGTGGCTGCCCCTGTTTTTACATATGATTTGGCGCCTTTTATTCAGCAGTGTCTTCTCCTTGAAACGTCAAACGACAATATATGCGACCTTACTAAGGAAATGCTGAACAAGCTTATAAAGCTGGACCCTGCCTCCTCATATGACGAGATCATCTGCTTCCTGAAATCAAAGGAAATTACCGCATCAAGAATCAGCAGAGTTCTTGTCCACATCCTTTTAAATTATACGGAAAACGACCGTGATACCTTTGCATCGGAGGAATATGGTTATTATGCCAATCTTTTGGCTTTTCGGGAAGCTTCCTCTGAGATTTTAAAATGTATGGCTACTGCGGGAGAAATACCAATCATTACAAAAAAAGCTGATTTTTACAGCAAGCTTTTAAAGCATCCCCACATTAACAGTATTGCAGCAAAACGGATGTGGGAGCTTGATACAAAGGCAACAAGACTTTATAATTGCATGGTGTTTAACAGATATGGAACAAGGCTTCCAAATGACTTTAACGTAAATCTGCCTATCGTCTGACCTATCGCCTATTTCATATTAACAAGACACGCTTTCACTCATAAAATACAATTGTTTTGTATATTTTTTCATGTTGTAAAATAAATATATACAAATGGAAATTTTTATTTACACATTTATGTCTGTTTTTGTATATATTATCATTCTTTGTTTATTAATCGCTGACAGTGAAACTGTTATAAGCGGCGCCTCCTACGGTCTTATGCTTTGGTATAAGAATGTTGTGCCTATTTTACTTCCCTTTATGCTTATATCCTCCCTTGTTGTGGAAAGGATTGCGTCAGGAAAAAGCAAGCGCTCTGCTCTTTTTTCCACAATTTTTCTAGGCGTGCTCTGTGGATATCCAATTGGTGCAAGAGTCACTGATGAATATGTCACATTAGGTATGTATGAAAAGAGAATCGGCAATATCATTCTGCCCTTATGCAACAACTCCTCCCCCATGTTTATATCAGGATATATTGTAAGCTGTATTTTAAAAAATAAAATCAGTTTTTTTACGGCAATGCTTATCATATATGCGCCTTATATTTTTGTCACGCTGATTTCTCTGTTGATAATCAAATCAAAGACAAAGACAATATCCGGCAATATAAAATCAAATTCACAGAATATGCGAAAAACAAATGATGCTATGTTAAGCAGCATCATTCAAATAACCTATGTGGGTATCTATATTATGATATGCTCGATTATCATGCAGTTTATTTTAAAAATTGATTTTATCCCACATGACCTAAAAATATATTTATCGTCTGCGGTAGAGCTTACAAGAGGGGCAGATATGGTGTACAAATATGCCCTTGTGCCTGAAAATATAAAAACAGCCCTGCTGCTTGCCCTTACGTCATTTGGCGGGGTATCGGCAATACTCCAGACAAACAAGGTAATTGCAAATGCAAGGCTGTCCATAATTCGTTATATATTTATGAAAGTACTATGTGCTGCAATGAGCTTTTTTTTGGGTGCTTTAATCATCTAAGAAATCATCGTCGTCAACAAAATCCTCATCATCTTCATCCTCGCCGTACACATCAATGTCATCGTCGTAGTCATCCTCATCATCCTCTGCCACAGACTGGTTTCTTACAGTCTCCTGTGGTTTAGCAGCCGGTGACTCTGCAAATGCACTGTCAAGGTCATCATCCTGTGATGCATAGGTTTTATTTGTAGAAGCAGCAAGCAGATTAATGTTTGCCTCCATCTCGCTTAGGTTTGTCTCAACAATATAGGTATCGTTTTCAAGGGACTCAATCAAGGTTCTGTAATTTTCCTTTTCAAGGTCATGTATTTTATGGAAAATGTCACGCATTTCCGTAAGCTTATCCTTCGTGTAATACATAGCCCCAAGTCTGACCTCGTTTGCTTCCTCCGCTGCCTGATCGACAATCTGCTGTGCCTGGTTTCTTGCCATTTCCAGTATTTCATTTGCCCTTACATTTGCAAGCTCAGTAATCTGATGCTGATCCACAAGACGGTTAGCCTCATTGACCGATTCCGTTATGATTGCATCTGAACGAGTCCTCGCATCAGCAAGTATTGCTTCCTTGTTACGCATAATTTTTTTACATCTTTCAATTTCACTTGGAAGCTTAAGCTTAAGCTCATTAATCATAGACTCAAGCTCATCCTTATGGACAACAATCTTATTTTGTGAGAGCGGCTGATATTTACAGTTATCTATAAATATCTCAATCTGCTCTATCATTTCTTCCACACCTTTTTTACCCATCTTATAGTTCCTCCTACAGTCCTTTCATCTTATCTATAAGCTTAGAAATCACACAATCAGGTACAAAGTCACTGACGTCAACATCATATCTTGCATATTCCTTTACAACACTTGAGCTTAAGTAAGAATACTTTACACTAGTTGAAAGAAACACCGTATCCACATCAGGGGCAACCATTCGATTGCTTTGTGCCATCTGCATCTCGAGGTCGAAATCAGTCAACGCCCTTAGTCCCCTGATAATCACGTTAGTATTTTTCTGTTTGACGAAATCAACAAGCAGACCTTCAAATGCCTCCACGGACACATTATCAAAACCTGATACTGCATCCTGCAACATTTTAACACGTTCTTCCAAAGAAAACAATGGTGTTTTTGAAGTATTATTTAAAACTCCTATAATTACATGGTCAAAAATAGCCGCTGACCTCTTTATTATATCAAAATGTCCAAGTGTAACCGGATCAAAGCTTCCGGGATAAATCGCCTTATTCATGCTGCCCTTTCTTCCCAATAAACACATGCTTATTGGTTTTGTAAATTTTTTCCTTTATCATATCATACCCCATGCTGTCAAGGTAATCAAAATCTTCATCCAGCCTTGCCTCAACAACGATAAGCGTATCGGTATCAAATGGTTTGCCTGAAAGTGCCGAAAGAACCGCTTTCTCCAAGCCCATACCATAAGGGGGATCCATAAAAATAATGTCATAGCTTACAATGGAAAGACCGTTTACAAAGCTTACTGCATCACGTCTTAAAACCGTTGCCCTATCGGAAAGTCTCGTAAATGCAAGGTTATCCTTTATACATGCTATGGCTTTTACATTCTGTTCAATAAACGTACAATCAGATGCACCCCTGCTTAACGCCTCTATGCCGATACCGCCGCTTCCCGCAAACAAATCAAGAAAGCTGGCGCCGGGAACATCACTTGTAAGTATGTTAAAAAGGGTTTCCTTTATCCTGTCCGTTGTAGGTCTTGTGTCATTGCCCTCAATCGTTTTTAAATTTAACCTTCTTGCACTTCCGGCTATTACTCTCATTATACACTGTCCTTCCGCACCGTAATTACTTGCCGCTCATCTGCTTTTTCAGCCATGTTCCGGTTTCAGACAATTCATCATCACTCCATCCGCTTGTCTTTGAACAGGAGGACTTTATCAGTGATGAAGTCTCGTCCTTATTTGAAACATTCCATGCCGCATATGACAGATTGTACTCCTCTATCAAATCAAACCATAAATCTGCCTGATTATAATCGATTGCACCGTTACCTGACGCATCACATATGCTAAACTCACTTACAAATATTGGCAGACCGCTTGAAAGTGCAGTTGTTGCCTTATTCCTTATATTGTCAGTATGGGTTGCCGCATAAAAATGGATTGCATACATGACATTATCATAGTCAAGTGGATCCTGTGCTGCTATGTCAACGTCCTGCGACCAATTAGGCGTTCCGACTATGATAATCGCGTCAGGGTCATTTTTCCTTATAATAGGTATAATTTCCTCAGCATAGGATTTTACCTCTGCCCACGACGTACCACCATTTGGCTCGTTGCATATCTCATATATGATATTGTCATAATCCTTATATTTTGTAGTTATTTCCTCAAAAAATGCCTTCGCTTCTTCCTTGTATACATTCGGGTTAAGATCCTGAAGCACATGCCAGTCTATGATTACATACATGCCAAGCTCCGTTGCAGACTGCACGCCTGTATCAATCAGTCCCTTCAGCTTATTCTTGTCTCCGTCTGTACAATATCCTCCGTTTTCATGGGTATACATTGCAAGCCTTACAAGATTTGCACCCCATTCATCTCTGAAGGTCAAAAAAGCATCCTTGTTTACATAATCTGGAAACCATGAAAGTCCATGTGTGCTGACACCCTTAAGCTGATATTTATTTCCATTCTTGTCTACTATATCCGTACCCTTTACGCTTAACTTTCCATGATTGTCATATGGCGTGCCGGTTTCAGGCTCCACAACCTCCTGCGGCTTTGTTTCCTCCGCCTCCTCTGTCGTAGTGTCCTCCTTAACGGGTGCGGACGTTCCCGAATAAAGCGCTCCACCTATGTATAGCTGTCCGTTACCGAGAAGTGTATCAATATCTGACTTGTTTGATACGACTACGATAACTCCAATATCACCAACCTTAGATGATGCAGCAATAACGCCGTTGTACTCCACAGGCTTGATTTTTATTACATCACCCTCCATTGTACAATTACCATTCCAAAAGCTGTCAATGGCTGTTCCCGACGGCGCACTTATCTGAATTTCCCAATCCTTTTTTTCACTGCCGCTGTCATTTACAATCTGTGCGTCAATCTGTGCATAATATTTTCCGCTGCCCTCCCAGCTATTTGTGGATTTAAGGACAACATAGCAGTCAGCCTTCTGTTCCTCATTTGCTTCAGTCGTTTCCTCCGTATCAGAAACTGTATCAGTTTCCGAAGCCGTCTCCACGGCTTCTGTAGATGCACCCTCCTCTGTCTTTTCCTCCTTGTCCTTTTTGCCCCCTGCAAAAAGAATAATACCCAGCGCTATTATCGCCACAGATAAAACTGCAATAACAGCGATGAGAATTTTATTTGTCTTTTTGCCATTTTCCGTCTTGTTTCCTGCTTCCTCACTCATTTGCCTTCTCCTTTCCTTTTGAAACATTTTCCTGTAAATACAGGTACAGCTTATATAAATCGACCTCGTCGTATTTTCTTCCCTTTGCCCTGTCTGATTCAATGTAATACTTCTTTTTTCCCGTGTCAATAACAATATGAAACGCCAGCAGCGTCTTTTCATTTTGTCCGAAATACATCGGCTTTATATCAATGCTTTTTATGCTCTCCTGTTTAACGTCAAAGCTTCTCTTTTTATCCTTATAGGAAATTCGTTCTTCTGTTATTGCAAGCTCTCCTTGTCCCTCATATATGCCCTTTGGGTCTGCCACGATAAGAAGAACAAATGCAATGCCCGCAAGCAGTGCAAAAACACCAACAATATTTCTTATAAGCACTGTTTCCACATATGCCTGCATGATTGTATTGGCAAGCCCAAAAAATATTATTGCGGCGACAAGGCTTAAAAATATCCCCCGCCGCCATGAGGTAATATAACCGACTTCTGCTTTCATAAATGCCTCCTAAAGTACTGTGCTGTTATCCATAAAGTGTCCCGCCTCCTCGCCATCGAGAAGCGTTATTCCGTATTTACTCCATACCTCCTGTGCAAGCTTCAGCATATCCGCATGGTTGTATATATCTGCAAGTGAAAAAAGCACATCACCACTCTGTCTTATGCCAAAGAAATCTCCCGGTCCCCGGAGCTTTAAATCCTCATTTGCAATAAAAAATCCATCATTTGAGTTTTCAAGAACCTTGAGCCTTTCCTGTGATTCCCTTGACTCTTTTCCATCAATAAAAATACAGTAGGACTGCTTTTTGCCCCTTCCGACACGTCCTCTAAGCTGATGAAGCTGTGCAAGTCCAAAACGCTCTGCATTTTCAACCATCATAACAGTTGCATTCGGATTGTTGATGCCAACCTCAATAACGGTTGTAGATACAAGAACATCTATGTCCCCCTTGAGGAAGCGTTCCATAATGTCATTTTTTTCATCAGCCTTCATCTGTCCGTGGAGCATTTCAACCCTGACACTGTTTCCAAGTGCCTGTTTTAGTGTATCAGTATAATCTGTTACATTTGTAACGTCAAGTGTTTCGCTTTCAGAAACCATAGGACATATCACATATGCCTGTCCTCCTTCTTTTACCTGCGAGGCAATAAATTTGTGTGCCGTCTGCCTATAGCCTGTACCCACAACACAGTTTTTAATTGGTTTTCTTCCCTTTGGGAGCTGGGAAATAACCGATATATCCAAATCTGCATACATGATAATTGCAAGCGTTCTTGGGATAGGTGTTGCACTCATAACAAGAACATGTGGAAATGTCCCCTTATTTGCTAACTTTCTCCTTTGTTCTACGCCAAATCTGTGCTGCTCATCCGTAATAACAAGCCCCAAATTATGAAATTCCACCTTATCCTCAATCAGCGCATGTGTTCCAATGATAATATCTGTCAGTCCATGGCTTATATTTTCATATATTCGTCTTTTATCCTTTAAGGAGGTAGAGCCTACAAGACATTCCACCCTTATTCCATATTGCCGAAAGGTATTTGAAAGCTCCTCAAAGTGCTGCTTGGCAAGCACCTCTGTAGGCACCATCAATGTTCCCTGCCAGCCTGCCCTGACACATGCAAAAAGCGCTGCCTCGGCAACAACCGTCTTACCTGAACCGACATCTCCCTGAACGAGACGGTTCATGACATTTTCACTTCCCATATCCTTTAGTATATCGTCTATTGCCTCTGCCTGTCCCTTTGTAAGCTGATACGGCAGTGCCTCCACAAACTCTGCAACTGATTTTCCCTGCACGATTTTGTGAAGGTTCTCCTGCTTTATATTCTCAATGCGAAGTCTTCCCATGTCTGCCAAAAACTTATAAAATTCATCAAAGGCAAGCCTCTTTATAGCATTTCTGAGAGCCTCCTCATTTTCAGGATAATGTACCGTCTCATAGGCTGTGGAAAGCTTTTCCAAATGATAGCTGCTCCTTATCTCATCAGGCATATAATCATGAATTTGCCCTATAAGCCCCCTGACAGAGGCTATCGCCTTCATGACCGTTTTATTTGACAAACCCTGCGTCAGCGGATAAACGGGCTGCATAACCCTTCTCATACCCTGATAGACCTCAGGTCTGTAATATTCAGGCATATCCATGACACGCATATTATTTTTTATTTTAATTGTACCGACAAAAACATATGTATCTCCCTTGTGCAGTACATTTTTTAAAAAAGGGGAATTGAACCATGTGATTTTTAAGGTGCCCGTAGAATCCTTTACGGTTATATTTGTAAGCTTCAGGCTTCTCACTGTCCTTGTGTCAACATAGGACGATATTACAGCCAATACGGCTGTCCTCTCACCCGGTTTGGTTTCTGCTATGTCAACAGTTTCATCATAGGTCAGATAATTTCTCGGAAACGTATGTATAAGGTCATTTACCGTAGCAACCTTAATACGCTTAAAGGCTGCTGCGGTTTTGTCCCCTATTCCTTTTATGGTTGTAATATCATCATTCAAATTCATGTTATTTACCATAGATACCACACCATGAATGATATGTGTATCACTCATAGTGTGCGTTTTCTCTACAATGAATATAATTTATAGTCCATGCCAGCCTGCGAATGGTATCATGATTGCCTACTCTACCGATATGATATAATAATATACCGGCTGGTCGCCTGCATGGAATTCCATCTCATAATCAGAAAATTCTTCCTCTAATGCCTTATGCATTTTTTCTGCATCCTCCGCCGTCACGTCGCTTCCGTAATATACGCTTAAAAGCTCTGCGTCTTCGTCAGACATTTCCCGTATCAGTTCCTTTACAACCTCAGTAATGTCTGTTCCCACGGATTTGATGCCGTCGTCATCAATTCCCATATAGTCGCCGGTTTTTATTTCTTTTCCGTCAATTGACGTATCTCTCACTGCATAGGTTACCTGTCCTGAGCTGATTTCTGACATTGCTTCCTTCATGGCAGCCTCATTATCCGACACATCAGCCTCACTGTCAAAGCCAATCATTGCGCTGATACCCTGCGGTATGGTCTTAGATGGGATAACAACAATCTTCTTTTCCTTTTCAATGTCAGCCGCCTGATTTGCGGCAAGGATTATATTTTTGTTGTTCGGCATTACAAATACCGTGTCAGCATTTACCTTTGAAACCGCCTCAAGCACATCCTCCGTGCTTGGATTCATGGTTTGTCCGCCTTCTATTACATAGTCTACGCCCAAATCCTTGAATATCTGATTTAAGCCCTCGCCCACAGAAACAGCAACGAAACCATACGGCTTTTTCGGCTCATCCTTTCGCTCCTCAGCCTGCTCTCTCTGCTTTGCAATTTCCCTGTCCTGCTCCATGATGACCTTTTCACGATGCTCCTCACGCATGTTATCAATCTTCATGCTTGTAAGCTGTCCGTATTCAAGACCCTTTTCAAATGCAAGCCCCGGATGATTGGTATGCACATGTACCTTTACAATCTCATCATCGGAAACCACAACAAGCGAATCACCTATGGAGGTAAGATATGCCTTAAACGCTTTTTCCGTATCCATATTAAACTCTTTTTCAAGAAGTATGATAAACTCGGTGCAATAACCAAATTTAATGTGTGAGGTATCTATATCCTCAGAGCTTACGCTTGCAGCCTTCTTCACAGGTGCAGCAACCACCTCAGGAGCAGTTTCCTTGCCTATGATTGCATTGTAAGCACCCTTTAAAAATTCCATAAGTCCCTGTCCGCCGGAATCTACAACGCCCGCCTCCTTAAGCACAGGAAGCAAGTCAGGGGTACCGGCAAGTACCTCATCGCCACATTCTATCACTTCCTCACAGAATTTTTCCATGCTTACCTTCTGCTCCGCAAGCTCACATGCCTTTCTTGCAACGCCCTTGGCAACAGTAAGTATGGTTCCCTCCTTCGGCTTCATAACAGCCTTATATGCAGTGTCAACGCCACGTACAAAGCCATCAGCAAGAACCGTTATCGTAATCGTCTTTTTATCCTTTATCTCCTTGCAAAAGCCTCTTAAAAGCTGTGATAAAATAACACCTGAATTTCCTCTTGCACCACGGAGTGAACCGCTGGACATTACCTTTGAAAGCTCTTCTATGGTAGGATTTTCAAGAGCAGCAACCTCCTTTGCCGCCGCCATGATTGTAAGCGACATATTTGAGCCTGTATCGCCGTCTGGAACGGGAAATACATTAAGCTCGTTGATATAGTCCTTATTTTTTTCCAAATTGTATGCACCAGCTAAAAATGCTTTTTTGAGAAGCTGTGCATCCATAATCTCAATTGCCACTTTTTAATCCTCCTGTTAATCTATAACCCTTACACCCTCAACGAAGATGTTAATATTTTTCACCTTAAGACTTGTCATTTCCTCCACAGAATATTTTACCGTATTGATAAGGTTATCACATACTGTAGAAATGCTTACACCATATGCCACTATAATATGGAAATTAATTGATAAATTGTTTTCCTCATCAACAATTACATTTACGCCCTTGCTTACGCTGTCCCCCTTTAAAAGCTTTGCAATTCCATCCCTGACACTTATGGTAGCCATTCCGACGATTCCAAAGCAGCCAAGCGCCGCATGTCCCGCATATTGGGCAATTACTTCATTTTCTATAATAACATTTCCATACTCATTTGAAATACAGCCTTTCATAGATATTGCCTCCTTATTATATAGTTTTTAGGGCAAATATAACCAAATCTGCCACAATATTATTACTAATTATACCCATTTAGCTTATGTTTATCAAGACTTACTTGCAGTTGGTTTCCTATTTCTTTCCAAAAACCCATCATTGCATTAACAATTTTTTATTTTTTTTATTTTTTTTAAATTCTTCTTGCATATTGTAGCTTTTTTTGTTAGAATATGCGTGTTGCAAATTTGCGAGGGTATTTAAGGTCGCAGTTTAATAGGTATCAAGGAGGTGCTAACAGTGGCAAAGTGCAGTATTTGTGAAAAAAGTGTTCATTTTGGAAACAATGTGAGCCATTCTCATAGAAGATCAAACAGAATTTGGAAGTCTAACATCAAGTCGGTTAAGGCTGTCGTTGACGGATCTCCAAAGAAGATTTATGTTTGTACAAATTGCTTAAAGTCAGGAAAAGTTGTAAGAGCTTAATACTGATTTATTTTGGACTGTCGTGCGGCAGTCCTTTTTTACGTTTTGCCAATTTTTAAATTTCAACTATCTATAGAGGAGTTTACCATGAACATTTTAATAAGAGAATTTACTGCTTCTGATATAGAGGAAGCTGCGTCCATATGGAATAATGTTGTTGCTGACGGCGTTGCATTCCCACAGCTTGATTTGTTAGATGAGGAAACGGGACTTGATTTTTTCATGCAGCAGTCCTTTACCGGTATTGCTTATAACGAAGAAAATAATCAAATTATGGGGCTTTATATTTTACATCCAAATAATGTAGGAAGATGCGGACACATATGCAATGCAAGCTATGCTGTAGCAAAAAATATGCGTGGACATCACATTGGGGAAGCGCTTGTCAGACATTGCATGGCAAAAGCCCTTACGCTTGGATTTAAAATACTACAGTTTAACGCTGTCGTAAGTACAAATTCTGCAGCACTGTCCCTCTATGAAAAGCTTGGGTTTACTAAACTTGGCGTTATCCCCGGCGGTTTTCTTATGAAGGACGGGCACTATGAGGACATTATTCCCCACTACATTGTTCTGTAAGATCGCTTATTGAGATATTTTATCATTAGGGGATAAATTGTAAATTTTTTCTTGACAATCCCCAAAAAGTCATGTTAGTTTAAGGGCACAACATAAAGTACCCGTGGGGGAGTAGTGGCGCAAATGTGCGTGGCAAATCAACATACCGACTTAAACGTCTGGTTTGCCTTAAACAACGAGACTCATGTATTGCTTATTTGCCATACATGTAGTTTCTTTATTTTTTTCCGAGTATGGCATAGGCTGTATTCGGTTTTTTTGTTGAAAAAGGAAAGGACGGATATTAATGTTTATTGAAATCAAAGGAATTAAAAAAGGCTTTGGCGAGGGAGAAAGCCGTGTAGAGGTACTAAAAGGCATCGATGTGGAAATTAAAAAGGGAGAATTTACCGTACTGCTTGGTCCCTCAGGCTCAGGTAAGTCAACCTTGCTTAACATTATCGGCGGCATTGACAATGCCGACAGCGGCTACATATCAATTGATGGCGAAAAAACCGACAACATGAACGAAAAGGCGCTTTCCCTGTACCGCAGAAAGCATCTCGGCTATATTTTTCAAATGTACAACCTAATCCCAAACCTTAACATAAAGGAAAATGTTGAGGTTGGCGCTTACCTTAGCGACAATCCCCTCGATGTTGACGAGCTTCTAAATACACTTGGACTTTACGAGCACCGTCACAAGCTTCCAAACCAGCTTTCGGGCGGGCAACAGCAAAGGACGGCAATCGGACGGGCAATCGTAAAGAATCCTGACATCCTTCTCTGCGACGAGCCTACAGGTGCGCTTGACTTTAATACCTCCAAAGAAATACTCAGGCTGATTGAGGAGGTAAACCAAAAATACGGCAACACGGTTATCATGGTTACACATAATGACGCAATAAAAAATATGGCTGACAGGGTCATCAAGCTTCGTGACGGCATTATAAAGAAAAACTACATGAATGATGTTAAGCTTACTGCCGACGAGCTTGACTGGTAGGAGGTGTCACTATGAAAAATCCTCTTAACAAAAGGTTCCCACGGGAGTTAAAATCCGACTTTGGAAAATACGTTGCCATATTTATATTTGTAACCTTAATGACCGGCTTTGTCTCAGGCTTTCTCATTGCGGGGGACAGCATGAAAAAAAGCTACAACGAAAGCTATGAAAAATACAATATTGAAGACGGAAATTTTGAGCTTACGGACAAAGCTGAAGGCGCTTTATTTGACGCAATGGCTGACGAAGACATAACGCTTTATGAAAACTTTTACATTGAGGAAAAAACTACTGAGCTTGACAGCACGCTCCGTATTTTTGCAAACCGTGACGAGGTAAATCTCATATGCCTCATGTCGGGTGAGCTTCCAAAAGCCACAGATGAAATCGCCATTGACAGGGTTTATGCCAAAAACAACAATTTATCCATCGGCGACACAATAACGACAGGTAATCATGCACTTAAAATTACAGGCTTTGTTGCACTCTCCGACTATTCCACGCTATTTCAAAGTCCATCAGACATGATGTTTGATACCGTAAAATTTGGTGTAGGAATTATGACGGCTGACGGCTTTAATAATATGCCGCAAGCCCATATACATTATTCTTATTCATGGAAATATGACCATAAACCAGAGGATGACGCCGAGGCAAAGACTATGTCAGAGGACATGCTTCCAGTTCTCGCAGCCAATGCCTCCATAAAGGAATTTATACCTGCCTACATAAACCAGGCAATTATTTTTGCAATTGATGATATTGTCAGTGACGGTTCCATGATGCCTATTCTCTTATATATTATTCTTGTAATTATAGCCTTTATATTTGCAATTCTTACAAACAATACAATTTCAAGGGAGGCAAATGTAATCGGGACCTTACGGGCATCAGGCTACACCAGAGGCGAGCTGATACGGCATTATATCACAATGCCAATGCTTATCACATTGATTGCCGCCATTACAGGAAATATTTTAGGCTACACTGTATTTAAGAATATGTGTGCAGATATGTACTATGGCTCATACAGCCTGACAACATATGAAACAGTGTGGAATGCAGACGCATTTGTAAAAACCACCGTTATTCCGCTTATTATTATTTGCGTAATAAATTTGTGTATTCTCTGGGCAAAATTAAAGCTTTCACCGCTTAAATTTATAAGGCGTGATTTAAGCCGCAAGAAAAAGAAAAAGGCATTCCGTCTTAATACAAAAATTGGTATTATGACAAGATTCAGAATCCGTATTATTTTTCAGAATTTACCGAATTATGTCACAATAATCATAGGCATGTTCCTTGCAAATGCAATTCTTTTATTCGGCATGGGACTTACGCCGATGATGGACCACTACCAACAGGAAATTATCGACAACATGATTGCCAGGCATCAGTACATACTTAAAATGCCTGTTGAAACGACAAGCACAGAAGCGGAAAAATATTGCTCAACCACACTGAAAACGGTTGACGACAATTTAAAGGCTGAGGATGCAACTATTTTCGGAATATCCACAGACAGCAGCCATGTTGATATCAGCTTTAAGAATGGCGTGTACATTTCCAACGCTTACGCTGAAAAATATAAGCTTAAAGCAGGGGACACGGTTTCACTTTTTAACAGCTATGAAAACAAAACATACAGCTTTGCCATAGACGGAATATACGATTATCCCGCAGGCATTACGGTTTTTATGGACATGGAGCAGTTCAATGACGCCTTTGATATGCAGGAGGGTTATTTCACCGGATATTTTTCAGATGAGGAAATAACGGATATTGACGATACACTGATTGCCGCTGAAATTACTGAGGATGAGCTGACAAAGACCAGCAGGCAGCTTACGACAACCTTCAGAGAAATGGCAGGAATGGTTCAGGCTTTTGGAATTGTCTTTTTCATGCTTGTGATATATCTTCTCTCAAGGATTATCATTGAGAAAAATGCACAGTCCATCTCCATGACAAAAATACTCGGCTATTCCAATGCTGAAATAAACGGACTTTATATCGCCTCAACAGCAATAGTGGTCGTGCTTTCAATCATCGTTACGATACCTGTTGTAAACATAGCGATAGCAAAACTAATTCCAATTGCAATGAAAGACTTTTCAGGATATTTCTTCTATTACGTTCCATTTGACATTTTTGTTAAAATGGCGTTGCTTGGATTTTTGTGCTATGGCATTATTGCATGGTTTCAAACAAGGAAGGTTAAGAAAATTCCGCTTGACATTGCACTGAAAAATGTAGAGTAGCCTTTATTAGAGGGCTGTCGCACTTGCAGACAGCATAGACTGCTATATGCACGACCTCGTCTCAGTAACAGTGATGCTAAGAATTGCATGTACGGATAGATATACAGTAACAAAAAACCGTTTGAAGACGTCGGTACTTGAGTTGGTGCAGGGAATGTCTTATACAGGCAACCAAAACAC
>JAMPFU010000026.1 GCA_023664385.1 Clostridium sp.
CCTGTGACCCTCTGCTTGTAAGGCAGATGCTCTCCCAGCTGAGCTAAGATCCCATTTGTTTTTGACACCTTTGCTAGTATACTATTAGAACATATAAATGTCAAGTTGTTTTTCAAAAATATGTGTTTCTTTTTTCAAAAAAGAATGGACCGGTGCACCGGTCCATCCCCTTTATACTGAAAACGATTCAGACTACTTGTCCTCCTCGTCAGTTTTAACAGGCTCCTCGATTTCATCCTCGTCAAAGAAGCTGTCGTCAAAATCATCAAAGTCATCGAAATCATCAAGATAATCAGGAGTGAGGTACTTGTATACTGCAATACAAATTCCTACAATAATTGTAATAACACCTACAATAAGCGCTACAGACAAGAAAGCATTTTTAGCTTCTTTCACGCATTCATCTTCCTGTACTACCGTAACTTCATCAATCTTCTTCATATTCGTTACCGCCCTTTCTCTAATTATATAGTTCATGTCTTTAAGGGTAAAATAAAACCCATCTCATGTAAAGATTATATCATAACAAGAATGTTATTTCTACTGTTATATTATATTTTTTTCATTTTTACCAATGACATAAACATTCTCTTTTCGCCGACTCGCTCAAAGTCAACGATTATCTCCTTGTCATTTCCGGCAGGAGTGATTGATTTTACAACTCCCTTTCCAAACTTAATGTGCTTTACCGTATCTCCTTCCGAGTAGCTGTCCGCATCAGTGCCGCCCATAGGAAAGGCTTTTCCAAAGCCCGGATTGGCAGATGGATTTCCCGCAAGCTTTGTATACGGATTATTTTTTGAATAATCATTTTGCACCATTTTGGGTCTTCCGTAGCCGACATTTGAAAATATTTTCGGCTTGCTTACAAATGTATCGTCGGAATCCAAATAATGCTTCGGAATCTCCTTTATAAATCTTGAAACATCGTTCATACAGGTTACTCCCCGCATCATACGTTGGCTTGCAGCAGACATATACAGCTTTTCCATTGCCCTTGTAATACCCACATAGCAAAGCCTTCTTTCCTCCTCAAGCGCATCAGGGTCCTCAGAATCAATGGACAAACCGCTTGGAAAAAGCCTGTCCTCCATGCCGACCATAAATACATAGGGGAACTCCAAGCCCTTTGCACTATGCAGTGTCATAAGGGTAACCTTTTCGCTTTCATCCACAACATCAGACTCCTCTGCATCGGAGACAAGCGCAATTTCCTCAAGCAGCTCCGTAAGCGTTCCTCCCTCGTGCTGCTCCTCGAAAATAACAACCTTATTTTTCAGCTCACCAATATTTTCTATTCTTGCCTTTGCCTCGTCTGTGCCCTCTGCATTCAGCTCCATAACATAACCGGTTTTCTCAATTACCTCATCGAAAATTGCCTCCAAAAAGCCCTCGCTGACTTTACTTCTGATGCTCTCCATCATATCCGTAAATTTATTAATCTTGTCCACAGAGCGGGACATACCCGGAATTTCCCCAACATCAAGCAGTGCGTCATAAATGCTCATACCATTATTGTCAGCAAAATCAGAAACCTTGGCTACGGTTGTATCGCCAATTCCACGCCTTGGAACATTAATGATTCTCCTAAGTGCATTTGCATCACTTGGATTTGCAAGCACCTTAAGATACGATACAATATCCCTTACTTCCTTCCTTGCATAAAAGTTTGTTCCGCCTACAAGCTTATATGGGATATTTTCATAAATAAGCTTTTCCTCCAGCACACGCGACTGTGCATTTATTCTGTAAAGGATTGCCATATTTCCATAAGACACACCACTGCGCTTTGCAGATTTTATTTTTGATATGGTACCTTCTGCTTCCCTGTATTCATCATTATATTTTGTGAAGGTTATTTTTTCTCCGTCCTCCTTATCTGTCCAAAGCGTTTTGTCCTTACGTCCCTCATTGTTTGCAATAACTGCATTTGCCGTATTCAATATGTTTGCCGTAGAACGATAATTTTGCTCCAGCTTTACAACCATAGCGTCAGGATATTCCTCCTCAAAATTGAGAATGTTATATATGTTGGCGCCACGAAATTTATATATGCTCTGATCATCATCACCAACCACGCATAAATTTCTGTATTTAGCGGCAAGCTGTTTTACAAGAATAAACTGTGTGTGGTTTGTATCCTGATACTCGTCAACCATTATGTACTTAAATCGTTCCTGATATTCAGCAAGAACGTCAGGATTTGTCTCAAATAAAAAAATGGTCTGGTAAATCAGATCATCAAAATCTAAGGCATTATTTATTCTAAGGCGTCTTTGATATTCTCTGTATATTTTTGCTATCTGCTGATCTCTAAAGCTTGTGGCGTTTTCCTTTTCGTAATCGTCAGGTGAAAGGTAATTTTCCTTCGCCTTTGATATGGCAGCAAGCATAGCCTTCTCCGGATAAAGCTTAGGGTCAAGATTTAAGTATTTAATTGTCTCTTTCATGACAACCTTCTGCTCGTCCGTGTCATAAATGGAAAAATCCTTTGTGCCTCCTATACATGCAATGTGCTTTCTGAGTATTCTGACACACATGGAATGAAATGTGCTTACCCAAACTCCCTCAGCACCCTCTTTTACTATTCTGTCTACTCTTTCCCGCATTTCCTTTGCAGCTTTATTGGTAAATGTGATTGCCAATATATTATATGGGTTTACGTTATGTTCTTCCATAAGGTATGCGATTCTGTGAGTAATGACGCGGGTCTTGCCGCTTCCAGCTCCCGCAAGAATAAGCAGAGGCCCGTCGGTATAGCAACAGGCCTCTGACTGCTTATCATTTAAACCGTTCAATTATTTAAGTCCCATCTGAGCCTTCAGAGCCTCAAGCTCGCTCTGTATGGCTGTGTCAGGAGCGGCGTCATACTTAGCTGCCAAAGCATCAACTCCGCTGTCCTCTGCTGATAAATTAAGCTCAGACATTGCATTTGCCTTATCAAGCATACTGTCTGCCTTCGCTTCCATTCTCTCAAATGCACTCATGCTTCCTGACGTATCCCCAATCGAGGAATTAAGCTTATTCAGTCTTTGCTGGGTTTTTGCAACCTTCATCTTTGATTTGATTGCATCTCTCCTTGTGTTAAGCTCATTGATGTCATTTACAAGCTTATCATGCATCTGTCTCATCTTCATTGCATTTGCAGATGCCACATCATACGTCTGCTGTAAGCTTGCCTGCTTAGCCGTAAGCTGTGCCTTCTGCTGAAGGAATTTTGTTGCATCTCCCTCATTGCCTGCAAGCAGTGCTTTCTCTGCATATGACTGCATCTTTGCAATCTCGCTGTTGCACTCCTCAAGCTCTCGCCTACATCTTTGCTCATCAGCCATAACTGCAGCAGTCTCCTCCTTGACGGAAGCAAGATCCTTTGTAAGATTTCTCATGGTTTGGTCAATCATCTTCTCCGGATCCTCTGCCTTATCAAGAAGGGCATTGATATTGGCTGCCATTATGTCCTTAAATCTGCTAATGATACCCATAAATTTGTTTACCTCCTAATTATGTATATGTTTTGTGTTAAAATACATTCAATATATTAGCGCAATGTAATTTATCATAGGTCAATTATACCCAATGACCCCATTTTATTCAATATGAAAAAAATAAAGTTATATTTTATTTTACATAAAAATGGTGTTTTATTGTTTATTTTTTGCACGATAGAACACATTTGCACTACTTGCTCTGCATACGTGCAAGCACTTCCTTGTATGTTTCAATAAGGTCGCCTATATCCTGTCTGAATACATCCTTGTCATATTTCTTATTTGTATCAACATCCCAAAGGCGGCATGAATCAGGCGATATTTCATCTGCAAGAAGTATCTCGCCGTCAGCAGTCTTACCAAACTCAATCTTAAAATCAACAAGCTTTAGGTTAAATTTCAGAAAAAACTCCTTGAGAAGCTCATTTATCTTGAGGGTTGTTTTCTTGATGTATGCATATTCCTCACGTGTACAAAGCTTAAGTGCCACTGCATGGTCCTCATTAATAAGGGGATCGCCGTAATCGTCATTCTTGTAGCTTATCTCAAATATAGGCTCATCAAGGACAATTCCCTCCGGTGCGCCAAGCCTCTTACAAAATGAGCCTGTGGTGATATTTCTTATAATTACCTCAAGTGGGAATATCTCAACCTTTTTCACCCTGATGTCCCTGTCATTTAACTTTTCAAGCATGTGGGTTTTGATACCCGCCTCCTCAAGCATATCAAATATGATACAGGAAATGGTATTGTTCAATACGCCCTTTCCTTCAAACTGATCGTGCTTAACACCGTTTCCTGCGGTGGCATCATCCTTATAGTGAATCAGGTATTCATCTGCCTTATCTGTCTCGTAAACCTGCTTTGCCTTTCCTTCATAAAGTAAATTAGCCATTTTTTATACTCCTTCATATTAATTATATTTTGCCATTACTTCCTCATTTGCCTTCATCGCCGACTTCTCCATTTCTTTTCTGTCAGCGAAAAGCCTGTCCTTTAATTCCTGATTGCCATTTGCCATTATCTGAAGTGCAAGATGTGCTGCATTTTTGCTTCCGTTTATGGCAACCGTCGCAACAGGTATTCCTGGCGGCATCTGGACGATTGATAACAGTGCATCCATTCCGTCAAGGACAGAGCCTGATATGGGAACACCAATAACAGGTATTACCGTCTGTGAAGCAACAACTCCGGGAAGTGCCGCCGCCATTCCAGCCGCTGCTATAATAACCTCCGTACCATTCTCATTTGCCTCACGGATAAATGCTGAAAGTCCCTCATGCGCCCTATGTGCAGAAAGGCATCTCACATCCACCGTAACGCCGTAATCCTTCAGTATCTGTATGGCAGGCTCAACCTTTGGCAAATCACTTGTCGAGCCCATGATTATCGCTGTTCTCATATAAAATCTCCTCATCTATTGTAGATTGTAATATAGCAGACCTAAGGAAACCCTCCGGCTGCGCCAATACTCCATCGGTCATATTATATAATAGTTTGCAGGGTTTGAAAACCCTTAATTATTGTTCAAAGGGCTTATTCAACCCTTCCGTGCCTGCGAGAACAAATCTTCCATTTTCTATGATTGCAGCTTTCTCTCCGTCAGGCTTAACCGCATAGATACCACCGATTTCCTCGTAAGGTATCGTTATGTCAGTATGACAATTAAAATATGCCTTTGCCCGTTCCTCGTCCTCCTCACTTGTTCTAAGAAGGGAACACTCATTATCCTTTGCTATGATTTCCTTTCCATCAGGATTGTAAAGCCTGTTTTCCTCACTGTAGCTGTAGCATGTGTCTCCCACAGCAAAATGTGGTCCCATTTTCTCAGCAATGAGTATCGGAAGCTTATAAATGATGTCATACTTATGTGCCATAACATATGCCGTCGTGTTTGTTCCGATTGCAAATTCACCGATTGGCAGCGTGTCATGTCCAAACATCAGATTTTCCTTTATAAAGCTTTTATTTTCCTGTTCATCGGAAAAATTATCACAGGTGTATGATGAAATTTTCCCATCCTTAAATTCTATTGTAAGATTTGTATATTTCAGCTCATTTAAGTAAACCTCGCTGACATTTAAAATTCCATTCGTTCCCGTTAAACGGGGCGACGTAAACACCTCCCCAACAGGTATGTTTACATCTGCAAGACAGTTTTCAAAATTTGTTTCCTTTGCAGGCTCATTCAGCTTATGAAGCATAACCCTCATGTCAGTTTTATTGCTTCCTCTTCCCACAACATGCACATACTCCGCCTTGTCAAGTGCATCAATCATACACTGCTGCATGCTTCGGTACAAGTCATTGTCCAGCGTATTTACCTTTACAATCTCATCAAACAGTTCCTCAAAGTTATCACCTATCTCGGGTATCGGATAAGCTATGATTGTAAAGCTGTATTTATCCCTCGGGATGTATTTGTTTGTTATTTCTGCCGACTTAGCGGAAAATTCCACGGAAAGCTTCTGCTGTCTATCATCAAGCTTTATGACCGTTTCCTTATTCTCAGGCTGAAAGGGAGCCTCGCCAAAGGTTTCAATCACTGCAGGTCCTGCATATACATATGCCATCTCCTTATTTTTTTCATAGGCTTCCTCAATAACCTCAAGCTTCCTTTGTATCAATGCCTTATCATAAAATAATGCCTCGTCCATTCTGTGATCGTAGTCATACTGCTTATTTGCAGGACTTCCCACAAATCCTGTGCGCAGGTTAAGCTTTCGGTTGATACGGCTTACTGCATACCTGAAAATAACAGGGCGAAGTCCATGCTCTCCAAACATTTCTATGGCATATTTTACCATTCGCTCCTGACCGATTGCATATCTTATGTTGACTGACTTTTTGGGACTTAAATCAATTCTCATTGTCTCAAAGCCTTTGATAAAACCGTTTACATAGGTTGCCGCCATTGCACGTACCTTATCCTCGGATAAGCCGTTTAAATATTTTGCGGTTTTTATTTCATTTTCACTGATAAATTCTCCATAATAATACAAGTATCTTAAATCGCTCAAATCACTGTCCATAATGATGCGGACTGCAAAGGTATTTGTATAATCTATGCCCTCAAGCGTTCTTCTCTCCACTAAAACATCTGCATAATCATACATATAGTAATAAATTGCATTTTTAATTTCCTGCGGTTCGGGAAGCCTGTCATTTTCTGAAAACATACAGTAAACCTGTATGAATAGCTCGCATAGAGATACAAATTCCTCCATTTTGTTCTCATAGCAATAGACAATACAGCCTCTTATTTCAGAATAAAGAAAGCACAGCAAATTTCCGTAAGCCTTTCCAAGCCGTTTTACCGCATAATCAGGGTTGCCAAAGCTTTTCCCATAATGTTCAGGAAGTATGTCCTCATAGAGCCTATGATTGATCTCCCTAAGCGCTTCCTCCTCCATCAAAGCCTTGTCTATCTCATAAACATCATAAACATAGAGCATAAACTCTGACACGAAATCAAAGTATTCCTTCAGTGCTGCATTTAGCTCCTTATCACCACTTATCGTATCGTTCCACGTTTCATTTGAAATTTCTCCAAGCCTTTCTACTATGAGCTCCAATCTCTCCCAAATATCTTCCATTTTTATTCCTTTCACAAACCATAAATTTCATTCATTCTTTAAATTTCCAAGCTCCGTATTCTTTTGAATAAGTCCCCTTGCATATTCCCACAATGCATCCGAGCCCTCTCCTATTTTTTCATTTCTTTTCATTACCTGACTTTTTTTAATTTCATGCTCCCTCCATGAAAGACCTTTCGATGCGTCATTTAACAAAAGAGGCTGCACATGGTCAAGGGTATCGGCAAATTTTGCCTCGGCAGTTTCTCTTGCCTCAAATTCCTCCCACAGCTCTCTCATATATTTTGCCTGGTCAGGAGGAAGAATATTAAATATTCTGTCTGCCGCCCTTTCTTCACGCTCACGTTTACTTTCATTTCCTGCACTGTCATAAGCGAAAGTGTCCCCTGCATCAATCTCCACCACATCATGTATAAGCACCATTGTAACAGTCTTAAGAACATCTATTTTTTCATTTGCCTGCTCCGCTAAAAGAACTGCCATAATGGCAAGATGCCAGCTATGCTCGGCGTCATTTTCCTTCCTGCTGGCATCTGAAAGATAGGTCTGTCTGCCTATCTTTTTTATCTTATCCAATTCCAAAATAAATGCTAACTGCTTTTTTAACCGTTCATCCACAACGCTTCCTCCATCAAACATTACCGCAGCCTATAATATGATTATTGCCAGCGGAATTACAAAGGAAATAATATTTAACAATATTGAAATCCTTTTCCCTCTCACTCCACCTTCCTCTGCCTTGTTGCCCCACATGGCAAAAATTCCACCCACAACAGATAAAATTATGGCTATAATGTAAAGCAGACCAAACAGCTCCGGTGCATGCCCTCTCGTGGCGATTGAGCATATAACACCCGATATTTCAATTAAAAGTGCAGCTGCCGCCATGATATAAGCAATCACCGTATCTACTGCAATTGATGTATCTGTAAAATAATACCGCCTTTTCTTAATTATGCACATAACTTTATATTTTCCCCTATATTCACTATACTTCATCTCGAAATTTTAAATCGGTGTACCATTTAGTGTACCACTAAATACCCAGCAAAGAATGCTCCACCAATTCAATTTCATTTACTTTTTCTTCTTCCGTAGTATGCACATACAAATTCATAGTAATCCCTATGTTACTATGACCCAGTATCATCTGAAGCGTTTTAGGTTTCATTCCCCCTTCAATACATCTTGTTGCGAATGTATGCCTCAGTGTATGCATTGAAAATCGAGGAATTCCAATTTTTTCACAAATCATTAATAAGCTCCTATCATAAGTACAGTTTCTTACCGGAAAACCTTTGTCGTTCACAAAGACATGATCCGTCCATTCAATAGGGGCATCATTTCTACCCCTATTATTTTCTTGATGCTTCAGAATTGCTATAGCTTCAGCTGTGAGTGGTACAGTCCTATACCCTGATTTGCTTTTTGGTGGACCACTCTCTAACATACCTGTCTTATAATTATACCATATCGTTCGCTGAATTTTTACATTCCTCTTGGCAAAATCAATATCTTCCCATTTTAAACCACTTAATTCGCCAATACGGAGTCCCGTCTGCAAAACGAACTTGAAATGATTTTCATAGCGGTGCCCTTCTATTTCCTGTAAAAATAACCTCTGCCTTTCTTTTGTAAGAACTTCTTTCTTCTCTGACTCCCTTCCAATATCACTCCTTACCAATCTCTTACACGGATTACTCATTATAATATCATTCTCTTTTGCCAACTCAAGCATATTAAATAGGATAACGCGTGTTAAGTTCATAGTAGTTGTACAATAACCTTCACCAGCCATATCGTTAAATATCTTTTGACAATGCATAGGCTTGACATCTGCAATCTTCAAAGAACCTATTACGCCTTTAATATTACAATTGTATCGTTCTGCATAACACTTCACAGAACCCGGTCTTACTGTTTTCTTTTTCATATCAATCCAGTATTCAAACCATGCATCCACAATCATATCTGTCGGTGCATTTAAATTACTATGCTTATCTGTATAAGTAGCATTAGCAATCCATTGTCTGGCTTCTTGAAGCTTTTTAAAACGTTTACTCTGCCTTTTGCCAAATCTGTCAACAAATCTTGCCACGTATAGTCCGCTTTTTTCTTGTGAAAGTCCTACTCCTAATTCTTTGCCTTTTAAATCTTTACCCATAGTTACTCCTTTCTGTTATTACAACAAAAAAGAGTTTGATACAACATACTATGATACCATAATACCTGAGTAATTGAAATAACTATTTTAGCTGTGCCTCTCAAATCTCCACACTTCTTGAAATATACTGTTCAAACTCTTTCCGTTTTATCAACCTTTTAGTACCCACAAATAATACAAAATTACACCCGGGCTGCCTTATCAAATTTCTAATTTTAACGACACCTATATTTGAGTAAGCTGCAGCTTCCTCAACCGTTAAAGTAATTTTGTCTTTAATTGGTACTTCTGCATCCATAAAATCACCTCCAAAGACATAATGTAAACAGAGCGAACCAATTACCCCTTCTTACTGTTAATTTTTTATTTCATTTAATCCTTGGAAAAGTTTGAACTTAGAAATGTTCTCCGAACTGTACAGTTTGTTAATCTGGTTTATGTATGCATTGGTCATTGCATCCCCTAACTCAGCACACTCATACTTCATAAAGCACTCATCAAAAATACCATTAGATTTCGCTTCCCATATAAGCCTGACAAATTCAGTACTCATTTCATCAGTAACCCATGAAAACTCTAAACCAATATCTCTTGTCTTATCCAATAGCAGCAGACTGTTTATCAATTCCTCATGTGGTATAAGCGTGCTATTCTCTAAAAACCAGTTGTATGGTATTTCCTTGTAAATGCAATCCCGCATAACAGCTATTTCACTTCTAGTTCTATCCGCTGTTAAATCATTAGGAATTTCCTTGCCGTCTTTAATTAAATCTAAAGCCAGCCTTAATGCCTCGGCACTGGTATACTCCGGAAATACCTCCAGCAGATTAACGTCATCCAACAGACCCTGCATTACGACCTTAATTTTGTCATAATCCCAATCCTTATCTGCAAAAATATCAACATTTACCCCAGCTTCAAAGCCAGTTACAATAACGTGTGCTGCGCCTGAAGTAAAACCCTTCTGATTGACTAGAAAGTCAATTACTTCGCTGCGTTTCTCTATCTCTCGTGAACGCTGATAAATTTCTTCTTTTATCATAAATACTTAGCTCCTCATAGTCTCCATTCTTCTCTAATGCTTTTACTGCGTTGTCTTCATTTTTCTCCAATACTATTATCCCACCATCTTCGTCCGTACTGCTGATAACTTCTGTATTACATTGCTGAACAGTACTGCTCTGTGTAACTATTGCTGCGTTACTCTTTCCTCGCATATCGCCTCTGAGCAATTCCTTCTCTACCTGGTACCTTGCCACAATATCCGATACTCCACGGATTGCTACCACTACAGCCACCAATGTGAACAACACATCAAACGCATTTCCCATAGCAGTAGGAAGCCACATTATAACAGTTTCAATTAAACTGCCTACTGCATTTGTTAATTTAAATGGTGCCCCCAGTATACCACCAACTAGAGGAATTTTACCAAGAGTGCTGCCTATTGAATTAACTGCATTTCCTATACCATCAAACGAGTCAAACACACCCTGCATAGAATCCCTGACAGTGTGTCCGGTAAGCTTAATACCTGCTAAAATTGCTATTGGTATAAAGGAGGCGTAACTAAGACCTAAGTTAAATTTCTCTTTAGCGGTTTCACTAGCATTTTTATTTTTACGTTGAAATGCTCTACTAAACAGCCCCATACTTGTACCTCCTTAGAATTTATCAAGCTCTTTTAATTCCGATGGACAGCCCTTCGTATCCGAGCCATCTGAGACTTTAGGCATGCTACTTGAAGTTGCCTTAATCCTTCCCTGTTTAACACGTACAGCACTGGAAGATGCTCCCAGTGCTTTCTCAATATTCCTGAAAATACCGACAGCAAGAGCTATCTCGTCAACAAACGGAATTGGGTCCACAACAAGCATATCTATCACAAAAAGCATAACAAAGATAACCAGTATTTTTACATAATAGCCCGTATCTTTCTCATTCATATCTTACACCCTCTATTCCGCGATTTCTTCCATTACCTCTGAAGAAATTATAACCCCATATGGCTGATCACCATTAGGGTCTTCAGTTGTTGTTTCCGAGTTTTCTTTTGTGCCACTTAGGCATATAGCTATAACCACTCCAAGCACTGCTAATACCACCAGTACCACTACTACTTTCCTTATTGTATCTTGTTTAAAATTTTGCATTATATCTCTCCTACTCGTTGCTAAAAACCAATTCATCAGTAAGTCCGTCATACCCCATGCTGACCTTTGAGAAAGTATACTGCAGTTCCTTCAGAAACTGCTCCGGCTTACAAACACTCGGGCTATAATGTGTCAGAATAAGCTTCTTCACCCCCGCTTTTGCTGCGAGTGCTGCGGCTTCCTGCATCATCATATGTTTATTTTTCTCAGCATTGGATTTCTGGTCGCTATCACCATACATTCCTTCACAAATAAGCAAATCAGCGTTCTTAGCTGCCTGGCTAATGCTATCACACGGTCTTGTATCAGTGGTGTATACAACCTTTATACCCTTTCGTTCATATGAAACAATAAGGTCTTTTGTAAGAACCCTCCCATTGTATTGTATAACCTCATCCTTCTGCAGTCTGTCCCAAAATTCAACTGGTACGTCATTCATTTCAGCCTTCTCTGGGTCACACTTTCCAAACCTTGACAGCTCCAATTTGTAACCAAAACAGGTTGTGGTATGCTCTACTGGAAATGGTGTTATTTTTAAATCCTGAATAGAAATAGTCGGTGCTTCGTCAACTATTTCTATTGTTTTCACTATGTATGGAAGCTTTGAAACCAACTTTTTTGAAGCTTCCACAATACGATTTACCCCCTTTGGACCTACAATAGTAAGAGTACTTGTTCTGTCACTATTAGCAATGCTCGCAAGTAATCCCGGCAAACCGCCAACATGGTCCGTGTGGTAATGTGTAAATAGCACATAGTCAATCTTCTTCAAACTAATGCCACACTTCTTGATAGCAATCTGCGTCCCCTCGCCTGCATCAATCAGAATATTAACCCCATTGTAAGAAAACATGCAGGAGCTCAGATGCCTGTCAGGCAATGGTACCATTCCTGAAGTACCCAGCACACAATAATTAAGCATATAAACCTCCATCTACTGTACAACATAATTATACGCTGTACAAATATCATCCTCTAACTCAGCATCAGATACATCATCATAAAAACTACTCTGAAGCATACTAATCATAACTTCCGTAACAAGCCTTTCATCATTAGTATCTAAAACCTCTCTTATTTTTGCCGCTATAGCTTCCTTGCTTCTGAAATGGTTTGATGGTTTCCAGTATGTATCCACGCCAGTGCAGGCATTCTCAGTCCTTAAAATCTCAGAAGCAATCTGAACAAGGCTCTCCGAATTAAGCACTTTTTCTATTACCATTTCACCAGAACGCAGCATAAAATGTGAAGCACTATCAATGTCAGAACCGGACTCCACACGCTTTATCAAATCATTAACTCCGTTGTATACCTCAATATCCAGATTTCCATTGCTATTTTCATAATAAACTATCATTACTCTCTCTCCTTTTATCACTTTGAATTTAAAAAAATACCAGCAGTTCTTACACTACCGGTACCTATACCTTATCAATATCAAAAACTCTCACATTATCAGAAAATCCATTTAATGATACACTGTCATTTTCTGAAACTGCTACGGCTAGACTAATACCGTACTGCTCCAATACGTATTCAATACCCTGATTTAGCCGAATTTGAAGCCCACCGTCATTATCTAAAACTTCCCGTTGTAATACTACTATTTCCGCTCCCAGTGGAGTCTGCATAATAGCGTATGTAAAAAAACCAAGAACTTTGTAATCTTCCTCAACCATAAAAAGCATATAATACAACTCAGGTCTGAACATATTGTACAACCAGCCGTAAGCACTCCTATGGATTGTCTGTATTGGTCTAATTGCTGTTAATACATCCGATGTCAACTTGACGTCATACCTTAAAAGTTCATCAGTCGTAATAAAATCCATCATACTATTCTCTCCTAAAAACACTCTGCAGTCCTTACGCCGCAGAGAGCTGTTGTTAAAATAAATTCATATCTGTCGCATTACTTTGGTCAGATTTTTGCGAGACCATCTGTGCACTACTCCCGCCTATAGAGTCCTCATATACCCTTTTTTCCATATCAGCAATCCTTCCGTATGCGTTCCTAGTTCGAACTCCTAATAGCGAAATAACAAAAAGAATAATACACAGCGCAGCTAATAGGCGGTGTTTTGTTAACCAGAGCAACAATGCAGCAATCACCAAAACTACAACCAAAAAATTATTTTTCAGAAACCTTTTAACAACACCTTTTCGTTTCATATCGCACCTCCATTAACTATCGTATTTACCCGGTTCCTCAAATACGGTAAGCTTATTCAACCTATCAGAAGACACCTTCTCTAACTTTGGAGTTTTGACTTCTGGTAAATCATTTGTCAATATCTCTACAATGCCCCCACCACTATTGCCTTCAACAATACTGTCCCCAGCATCACTATTTTCGCTGCTAAGACCTCTTAATTTTTCCCGCATCTGTAAACGGGTATCCTTGTAAATCTCCTTAGATGCAAGGTACTTAGCTGAAAAAGCTAAACTTATAAGGAGTACAACCCCAGCAACTACAAAACTTGAAAGCAATGGGTTAAATGCAACATCCTGTTTAAAATTATCAAGACCTATTAACCATTTTAATGGATTAATTCTTCCATATCCTTTGATTCGAAAGTTCCACCCCATTGCCTGCATTCGGCTATTGAAGTTACGCCTTTGGATTGTGCCCCATACAAATACAGCAACACCAGTTACAAAAGGAGCTATGGCGATCTTGCATTTTTTTAGAAAGCTGATAAAGCTATCCCGATATTTCATTTCACCGCCTCCTCCATTAAATCCTTATACTGCGAATAGTACCCACTATAAACAAAAACGCTGACATCTCTTGACAACTTCAGATATTTCATATCCTTGACAGGTGCGTTGCTAAAGTATATTCTCCTTATACCACAATCCCTAAATGCGTTCTGGTCTATACTCTCAATTCCGGGAGGAATCTCTATACTGCGTAATTTAGGACAATGGTAAAACAAGCCTTTCGGTAAGTATTTCAAATATACAGGTAACTGCAGACTCTCAATACCATTAAAAGCTTCTTTAACACTATCCAAAGTCTTCAACTGAATGCCACCCTGTTTAAATACGCCAAGTGCATTTTTTATCCTTGTGGATGTTGCAAAGGTTCCCTTACTGAAAGCCCCGCTCCGTATAAAAGTAACTGGAAGCTCTCCCACTACATCAGGAATAATCACCTCATTAGCAATACCCATATACTTTACAAGCATTAGCTGTTTCTCAGCCATAAGAAATTTAAAATCACCTGAAATTACATATTTACCTTTTTCAAATACCCTGTTAACATTCCTATAATTGACCTTGGACATAGCCCCGTTCAACAGTTTTTTCATTCCACGAACAATACTGGAAAATCCTTTGTAAGCTGCTTCATTTATAGTGCTGTATGTCTCATCGAATCGACTGCAATCAACAGTGTTACTTCCAGAGTACTGCTCGCCGATTCCGTTAATCCTGGATTCTGTTCTGTCCCCTGTGGCACCGTATTGAGCATATTGCACTGTGTCTGCTGTACTTTCATTCTGTACAGTCTGCAATACCGGCTGTATATGTACTTCATCAAATTCTTCCATAAATTCAGGAAACTGCCCATCCATTCTATCACCACCTAACTGCCTTGCTCTAAAATGCTCTCCATATCCTGCTTAGTTAATGATGACCCAAAAATCTTTTGGGTGTATCTGCTCAAGTTATCAAACTCATCAGTAAAACCGTGTAGTTTTAACCAATGATTGTACTCCCAAAAAGAGTATGTCATAACACTGCCATCGTCAATGCCCTCGTACTCAATTCCAAATTTAGTACACGTACCCCTAAGTAGACGTTCTATCTTATTTCTTAAATATACGAGCACGATAGTCTTATCCAGACTGACATTAGCTATCATATCCACCACATACTCATATAACACAGCAGTAGCATTTTCTTTACTTACTGGGAAAAAACCACGAGCCGTCAGATAGTGTGACAACTCGTTTAATGTACTTATGCAGTTAAAGCTATCAACTGCTGCAAATGTTATTGGAATTCCCAGTGATTTCAACTTGTAAACAAGTGGATTAAAATCACAGTCGTTACTCAGCACATAAACTGCTTTAAGATGCCCACTGTAAGTACACAAAACATCGTATAAGCAATCTACCACCATCTTCATATCCGTAAGGTTTTTCTTCTTTGTTGTGAGCACGCTAGTTTCCACGTATTCCAGCCCTAAATTCAGATAGTATTCAATTAAAGAATTTAAGGCAGCCCGTGCACCATAAAACTTACCGACAAAATCGCCACAGTTACCAGTTAACTTCATTGCATCAGCCATAAACATATCCACCTGGCTTTTAGATACATTTTCGGCATCTACGTAAAACAATACTTTATCCATGATTACCTCCTTGATTATTTATTATTTTAATTTCAGCTGATAGATTTCACTTGCTGTTTCATCATACCAGACTAAAAAATCATGGTTAAAGATTATTGCATCCTTCACTGCTACTGTAGAACCGGCTGGAACGTTGTACTGTTTAGGCACTCCACTGAAGGTAAAATCACTATAGTATAACTCCAGCTCTTTTGTATCTGCATCATAAAATCTGCTCGAAAACACCATATCCCTGCCACTATAATTAGTTATTTCATACTCCAAGTATACCGTGTTAACTCCCGTTAAGCCTTTATTGTTCTCACTTAATGACTCTATCTTACCCTGTGCATCCGTATCTCCAAGTATTTCTGTAATTTTTATACTAATCGGCGTTATTGTACCACCTTCACAGTAATTCATAACTGTGACACGGTCTTTTTCCAATATTTTATACTCAAATGAGTCTGCATCCGTAGTTGTATGTATTTCCTCCCAATTTAAAGCATACTGCTCCAAATCGTATACCAGCTTACTGATAGAAACCTCCAAGTCCTCTAGTAAAGGTTTGTTATCCGTAAAAATTAACGGAGCTTGCGTGTATTGAGTCAGTGTGCATTTTACTGAATGGCTTTCCTTATTGCAATTTGTAATCATCTTTACAAGATAATCATATACATAATCATTGATAACATTAGCAGACACACCTAAATCCTGTAGATTGCGAACATCAGAAACGAAGCCGGAAACATCTGTAGTAACCTTTGAGTATACATCATTGTAAGACCAGTAAATAAACTTTAAAGTAACCTCCTCACTGCCTGCAGACTCTAGCTCAATAGTACTGGATTTCCAAATACTTTTAAACAGCAATGCATAGCTGCTGGAATAGCCACCCAGCTGTTCTTCCAAGCTGTCCGTACTAAATCCTGATTTATCAGAATTCACCTCGGCTATAAGAGCTTTTAATTCTCTGTCATAATCAAAGGAGTCATCAGTAGTGCACCCAGTTACTAAGCATAGTAACAACAGCATAATCACAAATCTCTTCATCGCGGAGCCACCTCCAATGTGCGCACATCAAGCGGCAACTGATATACTAAATATCTGCCGTTAAAATTTCGCATCTCGTTAAAATCCCTGGCTTTAGCTTCCGAAGGAAATTTCAGAACTACCCTCACATACGCAGGCTTAACGCTATTGTCATTTTGTATCATACGATTTGTACTTACCGTACAGGTTTCGCCAAACTGCAACATCCCTGGAAAATCCCATGTGTAATTTTCAGTAATAGATCTGTCACTGTAAACAAGCCTCTGTGCATTGTGATTTGGGTCGTATAACTTAGTATCATCCGTGTCGCTGTATACTTCCATAACAGGCAATGCAGTGATTGCGAAGTTATTAAAACTATCAAAAGACAAAACGCTCCTTGAACCGTCAGCGACCGCAGTATCATAAGTAACATCATATTGAAAATCATAGAATTTGTACGTGCCATCCCTGTACTTTGAGTCGCCTTTAACTTTATGTTGTTCCAAGTACACATCATGAAACTGAATAGTGTAGGAAGCACCATTGATACTGCTTATTCTAGCTGTGTCATTAATCGTCAATAAATGGGCACCATCCGGGGCATTATCAAGGCACTTTAAGTCCACATATAAATCGTCAAACTGTATCTGATTAGTCGCATCGGCTAAATGAAATACCAAGTATTTCCATTTTTCACGTTCAGGAACTATAGGCTGTAAAACAACTTCGAAATTGCTTTCCACTGTGTTTTCATATAATTCAGCACTTTCAGGATAACCCGACCACCCTACATATCCGGAAGTTCCGACTACACTGCTGTCGTACCCCAGTATTTCCGGAGTGAGTATCACATTAATCATCTCATTCGGTACAACATAATCCTGCATATCAATACTGCAATTAATAGCGTAACTAAAACGAACCCCGTTTTGATTTGCTTTGTAGTTACTCAAATCCCAGATGCCAAGTTTTTCTGCAAAATTTATTTTTATCTGACCATACAACGTGCCGTTCTTAACTATAGGCATGGCATAGTCGCTGTCAAAAACAACAGGCTCAGATTGAAAAAGAGAATACTCCTGTAAAAGAGTATTCTCCTGAACATAAACAGAAGTTGTAGTTTCAGTAACCTCCGACTTTTCTGAACAGCCTGTTAAAACTATAGCCAGTACTACAGTAAGGGCTACACTGAAACTTCTATTCAAAATACATCACATCTCCCTTCAAGTAAGGATGTAATGTATCACGGTTATTCTGCAGGATTTCTAACAGAGTTTTATCGCCTGAAAATACACCCAAAATATCATGTTCCTTGCCGTTAACTACTACCGTTTCCTGTAATGACTTACTTATACAGTTAGCATTGTATTGAGTCCGCAAACCAGCCATAACCATAATATACCTCAAAACTGCAGAATAAAAATTATCATCAGAACGTACAAACCACCGTAACCGTTGAAAGCCAGAGCTAAAGGAGTCCTGCCGTTTGAACAGCGTCTGATATTCCTCGGAGTCCTGCAAAATCAACACCTGTATAAATGCCAATACAGTCTGAATATCCAATCTGTCTATTATACTGGTATCTTTTTCATGCTTCTTAAAATGCCGGTATAACATACTTTTCAAAATGGGGCAGGTTACTCTTGACTCCTCATTAAAAATAAGTTCTTTCTTCGTGGCTAAATCAGCATAAATTCCTATATGGTTATTTCGAATAGTCGCCTTATTAGTGCCTTTCTTAGTGAAGAAAATACACAGCACCCTACTGTGCTGACCGACACTGTAGACTTCTAAACAGCATTGATTTGGCTGATAGTTCTTAACCCACTTCGTAAATTCATTTTCGTATTCATTGAAAAAATCAATCGGGAAGTGGAACATAACTCCCTCATCACAGTTAATCTGAACTTCATCGTATTTGGAACTTACTCTATTGTGCACATAATCATTATCCACCGAGTAAATTACTAAAGGACGCAGGCTCTGTAACCATCTATAGATAAAATCACCGTACATATTACCATGCCGTACCGCAGCAGAGACAGACGTTTCATCAAACTCTTCAAAGTAAATACTCCGAATGACCTCAAACACATAATCAGCCGAAAGAAAATCACAACGTTTCCCCCCAACTACAATACACTCAGTCAATGCCCTGTCTTTGCTAACAGCATCATTAACATTCTCCAAGTATGTCAGTATCTTTGCGAGCCGCTTAAATGTTCCATCGCCATAGTCCTCGTGCAAGTATGAAATTGTAAAGCCTGCACGGTAAAATTGTTTCAAGGCAGCAAGATGCGCCTCCAGCACATTACTATGCTCAAGCATGGCGTCTAATGGTATAACTGAATTAGCCCGTATTTCATATCTCAGCATAACCTCGAGAGTGCTTGAGCATTCTGGGACGTTATTAGTCCTAAAGCAACCTTTAAAGGCTCGGAGAGACTCGTACGTATACCCCTTGCCAACAAAAGGCTCATATTCAGCTATGGCACTTGCTCTGTCTTTACCCTCATTAAGCAGGCATGCTACATTGTACACATCAAGACATCTAACAGCCTTGTCCGTACCATCCCGCTCAGTAATAATAAATAAAATCTCGCGGACAGTAAAGAAACCATCTTCAGTCAGCAACTCCTTCAGTAGCTTCATTTCTGCCCTCATATTCAATGTCTGCTCATCCAATAAGTATACGAGCTTATCAACGCTAATAATACTATCCTTTATTTCAAGAATATCCTCCATCAATGAAGAAAATTCATAATCTATATTAAACGTACCACGCTGTTTCAAAAACTCAGAAAGTTTCTCTGTTTTGTCTCCAGCAATAAGCATAATATTAATCATAACTTACGCTCCTTTGTTCTAAATCTATCTGTTACGGTGTCATCATTAACCCTATAAGTTTTACCATCGGTTGACCTAAGGCTGTACAACTGCATAACATGTGTGTAACTCTTGTCCAAATCTGTGGACAAATCAATGGCTTTCATCATTGCTAAATCAATTGCTTCGATATTATAAAAATCCCTGTAAAACTCTAGTAACTCATCAATACCTAAAATAGCTATCTCTCTAAAGCACGTGACATTTTCTGATAAAATTTTCATAATCTCGTTTAAAATACTATTAAGCATTTCAACATCACCAGGCATTTTAGAAGTTATAGTTAAGTACAACACATCCGTATTGCTTTGCTGCTTTGATATCTTCAAAGCAGTGTCAGAAAGAAGCCTTAAATTAAATGACAGTTCTTTGTCGGCTATACTATTAATCTGCTGTAAATGCTTCTTGTATTCTTTTGAATTTTCAAACGAGCCTGTCATTGTATCAGTGCGAAAAATAAAATTATAATTACTTATAACCCCATAAATAAGCTCCAAAACCCTTCTCGTGTTCGCTGCTATAACGTCATCATTACTTCCGAACTTAAACCTGATGGTTGCCATAACGCACCCATTCGTGTATTCAAACATTTTTGCAGAGACTCCCTGTACTTCCGTATTTCTTATATTATCCTTTCTCACATATAAAAACCTCGCAAAAGAATCTCCCTGCTGATCCTGATATTCCTGTATTTTCTCGTCTTCCCTAAAAATAAAAACACGAAAAATAACAATACCAACAGCAATAAATAAAATCAGCTGCGTCACTAAAGCCCATAAAACACTGAGCCCTAAAAATCTTGTGAATAACAATCTGAGCGCAAAGAAAAGAACAATATTTGCAATAAAAAACAGTTGAATGACTATAGCTGTTTTATCCTGGGCAAGAAGCTTTTTAGCATTAGCAGCTCTTTTGTGCACATTATCAGGAAAAATCATAAAACCCTCCTAAAATAGCGAGCCAACCCTTGCAGGTTAGCCCGCCAAATTACTGAAAATTCCGGTCACTGTAAATGCTATCTACTGAAGCATCTATGCTGTAACGAGAATCTTTACTACTATTGTGCCTGTAAGGCACTGCATTATTTTGTTTTTGATGTGTGAGATTGACAGTGTTAAACTTCAGGTTGTTAAACAAATCCCCAAATCTGAACTTGTCACCTAAATTGGTTATCTTTGCTGATATCTCCCTATCACCAAAATCCAATACATTCATGAATACTGCAAATACGGTCTGTAGTACTACGTACAGCGAAACTGACGCCACCAGTACAGCCAATACGATGGACCAGACAGAGCCATCCATACTAGCGAATAGCCAAAAGCTCAGGTTAAAAATCGTGTATACCATAAACAGAGAACCTGATACCTTCAAATACCCTTTTATTGGTGTTTTCAGATTACCTAGCGAAATAAACCGTATAAACAGTATCACACCAAACAGTAAGTATAGTACAGGGACCATAATCTTTATAACATTTGTTATTAAGAACATCAGAATAACCAGCACATCGAAAACTATAAGAACAAACCAGCTATGCTTATCTGCAACGTATTCCGCCATATTTCGTTCATTCACTACGTATTTACTGTAGTTGTCAACAAACACAGCATTCAATAAATCACCGAGTTCTATCTCAGCGTAATCTATGCTAAACGGGTACAACCAATGCTTGAATTGGCTTACACGTTGGTTGAAAGCTGTCAAAGCTCTCAAAGAAATAATTTTTATCATCGTTTCGTCAGAGATAGTACCGATTAAATCCTCCATATCGAAAACAAAATCTTTAGTCTGCGTGTTCACATAGTAAATCAAATCATTTATCTTGTCTTCGTTAGGAACCCAGTTTTCGTCATAGTAACCGTTATCCTGCATAGTCAAAGCCCAAAGAGTTCCTTTATCCTCCTCAGACAAATCAGTAAATACTGGTGCAATTCCAAGCCAGTCCGTGTTATCCCCAAATACTGCTGTCAGTACGGCTTTAAGTTCGTCAGACTCAGCAAGAAACGCCTGGTAATCCTCCATATATTCCTCAGCATCTTCAGGCTCTGTGACACCGTAATTGCCCGGCGTCAGGAAAACAGGACTGTTGACATATGAATATACCAAGTAATTATCAGGGTTTTCGCCCTCTACCCAAGTGATGGTGCTTCTAGGTAACTCGTATACTTGAGCCAGCAAATTCAACTTGTTAATAAAATTATCCACAAAGTAATAATATGGCGTGTAGTAATCCATATTATTACTCACAGACTTCATAGCTGATAACTGCCAGCTGTACCCGCCATTCACTGTGACGTATCTTCCTGTTATAGGCAATGTGTTAAACAGTATATCAACATTAACTTTTAAGCTGTCACCCTCCACAAACAAACCGGACTCCTGATTTATCACACTCGTCTTTCCGGCTGTTACATCTTTGGCTTCAATATTTAAATTATCATAAAAATCTGAAAGTTCGTTCACACTGACTTTGTACAGAGTTAAACTTGCCGTGTTGTACTTGTAATTACCATTAGAGTCAATATTAATGCTAAGATTTTTAGAAGCCCTTTCCTCATCCGTTGTTAAAGCCAGTACCTTATACGCTGTTATTGTACTTGTTTTATCCAGTAAGAAATTATACACCATTGGCAAGTATACTGGCAAAATCCACACGAAAACTGCTAAGATACCTAATACAACACCCGACGTAACTAACAACTCCATAAAATCCCTATGGTATTTCATAAACGCTACCAGCAGCACTAGAAATACCAGTACAGCAAGCATTGCGAAATTCTCACGCAATATTCTCAAAACTCTGCCAAGTATAGGGTCTTCAAAACTGGAGTCCATTCCAATAGTCCCAGATGTAGTCGCTACACTCTCTACCATATCATTACTAAAGTTTACAAGTTGTTCCTTTAGCTGCTCACCTTTTGTCGAAACAAATTGTTTGTACTCCAATGCTTTGTCATTTGTGTACGCTATAGGGTTTTTATTTCCGAAACTGCCTGAAATTATAAACACATGAGTCAAGTAATTATCATTGAGGTTTAATACATTATCGTATGTGTAATCAGTCCGACTGTAGCTGAAATACTCATACATATTTCTGGCAATAACCCCCGCTATGATAAAATCCGTGTCTTCACTGGAATTATACGGAAAAATCAACATCTCATTTACTATTGGATTAGACGTCTTCTGTACAACATTATAACTATAAATGCCGGACTGCGTCCAAGATGCGAAAGACCTAAAGATACTTCTACGTCCCGACAGTATTTTATTGGAATCCGTTGTGTTAGTGTAAAATACCGGTTCCAATGGCATACTAGAAAGCAGTTTGGTATCCTCAATATTATTACTATCCACAACCAAACTGCATTTAATAGTAGCATCCCTGACGTCTTCGTTCACATTCTCTGACAGAAAAACATATTTACCAATATCACTTTCAGAAGCAACCCTGAAGTATGAGCCTCGGTTCATAACATTAGGGTATGCATTCATAAAAGCAACCGTGTATGGATTGTAGCTAACCCCGCTTCGGTAAATAATAGGGTTAGAACTACCCGGAAGTACAACTAAATTGTCATCCGTTACGATATCTCCAAATACATTCACATATAAATATCGTGAATCTTTATTTTTAATGGCACTTAAATTAGCCGTGTTAGCTATAACATTCTTCATTATAGCCGTTGTCATATTATCCCTGTCCCTGGAATATCCAATACCATAAAACATTACAGGCTGCGTCAGATAATTCACATCCGTTATAGTATCGTATGCATAAATAGCTGAGTCTAAATCATCGGCTACCAACTCTGTATCCTGCTTATCATTTTTTGAATCTTCCGTATTGTCATCTGTACTCTCTGTAGTAACAGGACTGAGTCCCTCCGCTGTCTGACTACCGGACTGTTGATTTGTATCTACTATTTTAGGTAACAGTTCTCGCAGTATCTTTAAGTATGTATTGCTGGTGTAATGAATACCATCCGTACTTGCATATCCTGACTGTAGACCGGAAGCATCACTGTTCAGCATATCCTTCGTTGTATCAACGAACTGTATATCCTGACTCAGCCCTGCCTCCATGGTAGAATTAAAACTTACTATAAGACTATTAGATGCAGATGAACCTGTATCAGCTGCTTTTTGGTCGTCGACTGCTCCAACAGATTGAACTACAACGTTGCTACTGGACCACTCATCTGTAGCAAGACGGTTTAATTCTTCGTAGTATTCCTTGCTATGTCCTAAATCGTTGACACCCAGATTAATTACTATGGTAAATTTTACGCCAGGGTTCGCCTGTAAAATAGAATTTATTGTGATTTCTGCTGTGTTCTTTAGCCATGCGTAACCGGCACCGTCCTTATCCACAAAGTATACATTATTACTATTCAGCTCAGCAATCGAAACTCCCTGTGTAATTACAGCACTCTGCAAGCCATTACACCGGGAGTCCCCGACAAAAATAATATTCTCCAAAGTTTTAATCATAGTCTTATTATCTGACAAATCCACCTCATTGTACACAGGCAACTCACTTGCATTAACCGTTACGCTGTCCCCTAAATCTAACCTGGTGCTGTTATCGGGCTCGCTCGCAGGTGTTTTAGTATCTGATTTATTATCATCAGTTTCCTGTTCTTTGAATTGTGTACCTATACTGTAATCATATGTCAGTTCATTCTGTGAATAAATCCAAGCTTGCACTTCCGAATTATAATGAAAATCCCCCTGCACTGTGACTAATGCCCCGTTACTTCCATTCTCTATATCCTCTATAAATTCCTCAATTGTGATAAGCTTTGCTGGTCCGGTTGTGGCACCATTGCTATCAATTTCACGTTTGTACAGTGGTTTCCTATAATCTTTCACGGAATTGTAAGCTTTTACCAATGCATTACCCTGTGTATCGTTATCTGCCAGGCTCATAAGTGCATTTGTAAACTCAGGTGAACCCACATAACTTTTGAACGGCGTGTAAACTGAACTGGTAGCCAGCATAGCCAAGTATGTCTGACTAAGTTCCACCTCACTAGGAAACACATATTCCCCATTCCCATCCAGCTCAATATTAGTAAACATCTCAATAGGCGTTTCATCCGTATTTACATCCAAGCTCTCATCTGATGTTTTTTGACTTACTTTTCTTCCGTATTGCAGTAATTCTTCATGAGCCTCTACTATAGCTGTTATCTTTTGCTTAAGCGAATTGTTATTTCCAGAACCATCCACAGAGTATGTCGGGTGTGTTGAAGACCCCACCTGAATTGGTGTTATATTTGTAAGAGTTATTGGAACATCCTGAAAAACAATAATACATTTGTATAACTGCTCCAATACCTGAGAATGCTCCCGCAGATATTGTGCTTTATCTTCATCACCACTTGGCTTGTCGTTATCTAAAGACGCCAGCACACTACTGTAGTAACTGGGAATGGTGTTACTCAGAGCTTGCGTACAGTAACTCATCAAATTATTATATCTTGAGTCTAACGTAGCATTTTCATCTCCAAAAGCTAATGTCAGACTTTTGTATTTATCTTCGGTGGAAGAACTAGTAACCCCATTGTAATCGGATTTACCATCGTATTTGCCATTAAAAAGATCCACATATGCAACAATCCTCTGTCCATAATACACTACTTCTTTATCTGAAAAGCCTAAATCTTCAGCGTACCTGCTTATCACCTGCCAATACATCATATACTCTGACAAGTTTCTTAAATCATACAGCAGCCCTATTTGATTGGAAAGTTTGTTATTAAGATTTCCCTCTATTGTACTCAAGCGAGAAACAATTGCTAACTTGTATTGTTGTAGAGTTTGTTGATTTTCATTGGTAGCTGCTGACACATTAAAGCTTGAGCTAAGGTTTAAACACAGTGCTAATGCTAGTACAAGTGAAACTGCAACTTTTTTAATTTTCAAAGTATAATGCCCCCTCTCATTAAAACTTTAGAATTACTATTAGCATTATTAATAAAAGAGTTATTGATTTTACTCACACAACTCCTGTCCATCCCATTAAAATTAAAAAGAGACAGAGTGTTCTTTGTTTACACTCTGTCTCTTTTTAATTTTAAATATTATCATATTCCCTCTATTCTGAAAAGAACTGCATATCTTTTGAATTATCGTCACTGTTATGGGCTACACTACTGATAATATCTTTTACTTTCTCAATAGGCATCTTTACAATCTTAGCTATACGCTCTACTGAATCTCCATCTTCATACATACTTATAACTATTTCTTTTGCTTTTTTTTCCTCGCCTTTTTCATAAATCGCTTCTGATAAATTACACATAACACTCACACCCTTCTTTATATTGCCTTCTGTCTCTATTTTGTATTCCGTTTTAATAATATCAAGTTTACCCTTTACCGAGAGATTATCCGATAGCAGAGCCCCTAAAAGGCGATGCAGCTTATACCCCTTACTAACATCAGGAAGTTCTTTTGCTACTCCAATTAACACAATATTAATCAAATCAAGATTACCTTCCCAGTCACACGAACCTAAAACAGCGTCTTTTGTAAGATGAACATAAGCCATACTGTTTTCGTCTGCATTCAAACAGACCCAAATACTAAATACTCTTTTAATATCATCATAATTAGTATTTACAAAATCTCTTTCTTTCTGTGAAGAAATTAGACGACTTGCATAAAAAATTGCCCTGTTTAGTAAATTGTATGCGTATGGTATCTCTTTTTGAATTTCCACATTAATAATAACCTGAGACAATCCGTCCTTCATCCACACGTAAAAAATAATATCAAACCTGACTAATCCTTCATTAATCTCGCTATTTTCAGTATTTAATCCTACAATACGTTGCCCTTTTGGGTAAGTGACACTATTAGTCAGTCCAGGCTCTACGGGAACCCGTCCTATTTGCGGTTCACCTTCAATAAGCTTCACTACATCCGGTATCTCCATACCATAAAATTCTTCTATTGTATTTATTAAAATATGTGCCAGTATTTCCTTATTACCTATCAGCCGTTTTGCCTGTTCATCATATTGGGCATTTATATCTGCCGCATTAATTGCATTTTTTATCTCTGTACTCATCATTCACACCTTTTATCGCTCGTTAAAATTCTTATGAATTTATTACCATTGTAACCTAAATTCCATGATTAATCAACTTAAATTCATAGTTTCGCCAACCACGCTTCAAAAAGTACCCATAGCTTCTACCTGGTCTTGTACCCGTCTGATGCAGTATTCCTTCATAAACTTAATAATTTTATCGTCGTATCCTGTTTCATAAAACTTAAGTAACATTCCTTCAAATTTATTATACAAAGCATAAATCAGATGCACAATACTATTTTTTGCTGAATTTAAACCCATTAATTGTAATACTGCCATTTTTCTTATCGTAAATACCCCGCATATCCTCCTCAGAGCACTCCAACACTATCTCATTACCTTCCTTGCGGTATTTCCCTGAAAGTGTGTTACGGCTATCACTATTACCCATAGTCAGCGTAAACTCCTTCATATCGAGCTTCAGACTAAACTCAATTCCGAGTTCCTCGTAACTGTCGCATGAGTAAACACCACAGTATTCATACCTAACTAACACCACTGCTATGCTTAACCAAAGCACAACCACCAAACTTATCACTATTGCGTATTTTATTCCCTTTTTCACACTGCTCACTCCATTCTTCAATAAAGTGTATGGTTGTTATGCCATACACTTCGACTTTAGTAACCGGTCGGTGCTTTTTGGTTACCGTTTTTGTTATTACTGCCACTGCCATCATTGACACCGTCGGTAGCCTCATTATCATCTACCTCAAAGTAATTGGTTTCATCTGCATTAGACTTCTTGGTTATAAAGACGTGCATATAATACTTACCTGCAGAGTCACCAGTAATTCCAAAACTATCCATCGGAATACCACTACCACCTAACTCAGAATTAATAGTCCCTCCACTGTAAAACTGTGTGGCATTTACGACTGTAGATACCTGCAGATTTTTACAGTCTCTGTCGGAGCCATCAAATCCCGGAACTTCAGCACTGCCTACATACCCCTCACTAATAGAGACATTGTTATTAACGTACTGCTCAATCATCTGCCCGATATATAGCTTTGCATTAGTTGACAAATCATTGGTTTTAGCCAGTATTTTACTATACATATCCTCCGCCAGATTCTGTCTGAACTTTCCAAATTCAGAGCCATCAGCATCGTAAGCAAACTTGTAAGCTGAACCGGAATTCATCCATTTACGCACAGTCCCCGTCAAATCAGTTGATACAATTTCATCGGCTGCAGTAGCCATAGCATCTACTAATACACCGTATGCTTTGAACAACGTGCCGTTAAACCCTATAGAATAGAAGAACACTATCATTATAGTCGGCAGCGCTTTCTTCAGCATATAAGTAGTCACCGTGTCATCATCAGACAACCTGTAGCTCCTACGCTCTGGACCGTAATCTGAATACATTTTAACATCAGGCAGTAAAGTAAGAAGGAAAGAGAAAATAGCATCCAAGCCAGTCCCATTATTAGCAGTCGCAATATTATCCTTAAACAGGTTTGGTAGTCCTAAAAACTTTCCTCCATTCCCGGCATTCTTTAAATCATGTATCCTGTCGAACATCGAACGGGAGCTTAAGTACAACAACGTAACTACCAACTGGTACATTGTCATTACAAGCCCTATAAGACAAAATGCCGAAATAACAAACTGGAATAGTGCACCAAGCCAATTGAATTTACTGAACACTTCCCATGAACCAGAAAAAGCACTGGTGTAAAATAAATCAGTTAACGGTTTTTCATAAAGAATTAAATTTGTACCCATAGTAACCTCCTTTCTATTGGTAACTCTAAAGCATTTATAACGATTGGAGTAACCCAATTATTACTGTATTAATTTTAAGGTCGCCACATTACAATAGCGTAACTTATAAAGAAACTGATAAAGCTTGTGACAAATGTTCTTGCTAGAGTTGGTTCCGAGTCAATATTGTAAATACCGAAAGTCAATATCTTAATTAGATCAAAACCATGCCGCATCATACTGTTCTGCTTAGACGGCAAAGTAATTGTTTCAAACAACTTTCTACCATAACCTTCCGTAAGAATCGCCCACATTATCCACGATACAATAGCCAAGTAAACTGCGAAGTAGAAAGCAAACATCCAAAGCACCGTTATTACATCACCTTTAAAAGCATCCCTCATCATCTGTTTGTATTTAGTCTTTGTAGCTTTAAACCACTCAGATGGGAAAAATCTTGAACTCGTAACAGCAACAGTTGCAGCAGACCCTTCTTCGTAGACTAAAGACTCCCGAAAAAACGGTATTTCATCCACGTATGTATTCGGCGTGACAGAGCTTGTCAGTAAAGCTACGTATCTGTTAAGCTTTTTAGTTGTTGGTCTGACATATAGCCCATCATCTAACTGTATTGTGATACACACCGATGTTGGTGTCATAGTCGAAGCATCCTGTGCCTGATTGGTTCCATCCAAGTATACAACAGGAGCACCACCTTTCTTACCATTACCGCTATACAAAACACCGGATTTACCATCAGGATTATACAGAGAACCTACGTATGCATTATTTATAAAACTGCTCAGGTAAAATTGCTGACCCCCACAGACCACTGGTATTCCAACAAACAAATGACTTTTAACGGCTGTTAATTTATCTTCATCGGTAGCAGAACTATTTAAAACGGAAATAAGGTCTGTATCGCTGATGGGTTCTGAAACAAAAAGAGGAGCCCCTTTGTTAGAAGAAGCAACACGCACAAAATTAATATCAGCTATTGTTATTACTTGTTTTTCGACTAAATTGTTAATAGGTACCGTGTTCGTGTTTGCATAAATTATACTATCCCTTACAGCCTGAGAGATGCCATTCGTGTAAATACCATTTACATTCAATGCATTTACGAGAGCCCCTGAATTCAAATAGTATTCCCCTTGTGACTCATAAAAGTAGTAATCGCTCACTTTAAGAAAGAATACTGGAATAGCTTGTATGCTCTTTCCACGTAATTTTTCAAACTTTTTTGTTGTAAAAGATTCTTTAGTCTCTCTGCCATCAGTGAGAGTTTTGTTATTCACATACCAGCACTTTCCGTAGACATCCCTAAACTTTGTTGCTACTGTAGTAGGCTGTGCTTCATACAAAAATGAACTGTCAGTAACCTGTATTTTATTAGTCGTTCCCACAGTGCTGGTCGCAAGCATCGGCATACCAAAAAAATCAGCGTATAACTCATTCAGCTTAGTGATACAATCGTTCAAAACAGCACTGTTTGGTTTAGTACTGCTGAGGTTAGAAACTGGGAGAATACCCAGTTTGTCATCCACAACAACGCCGCTGATTGTAAATCTCGAATCCTCGAACAAGGGCTGCACACAATAGTATGCTTCGTGATTAATTCTGCGGGAGCCAGTCAAAATCCATTTTTGTCCATTATAATTAAACTCCTTCCCAATTGGAGTTTCTGAGCTGCCTTTTACTCGTCTAGTCTGTATATTCAGCTGTCCGTCCTTGTACAGTACACTATCGTTGGTTTGTACATTCTCATAAATAACACCAGCTCTTGTGACAAAAAAACTGTCTGAGTAAGTCTTACCGTCAGCCATATTCTTTCCATTAAGCAGTTTATACCCCCGGGTACCTGCTGCTAATGCTTTGGTGTATGTGTCGCTCAATGTACTCCCACTGTAAAACACTTCCCACCATTTAGTTGTACTACCGCAGTACTTTAATCCAGTTTCATCAAGCTTAAAGCCGTTTTGCGTAAATATCTGCGAAATAGTACCATCTGTAACACCTTCAGGACGCAATATTGTAATACTTGGAGCCAGGTATCCTGACTTCACGTATTCCACACCGGAAGTTCCGTACATAAAATTAGCAAGTGAATTGGAAACACTAAGATTAGAGTCCCACCACTCTTGTAAAATAGCACTGCCGGTAGGGCGTGTGTAAATAACACTATTCACATCCTGTAAAGTGAGGCTATCCGTGCCTTCTTCAATACTGCTAACATAATTCGCAATATCCTCATTTGCGAGTATTTCGTTATCAGGTATCACGTAATTCCAATCCACGATTACATAAACCTGTTCATCCGCCGTACCGTTTTTAACAGTGAAAGCCCTAGTCAATCTGTTAGTTCCTACTTCCATGTTATCAACATTAAAGCACCCTGCATCTTCACTTATCCTCTCATCGTTGCTAAATCCCGACTCTCCCAAATCAATATCGACTACATATGCATCACGTAATCTAGTCCCATAGTATCCGTATACAGGAACTTTCTTTTCATTTTGGACAGCACTGCAAACGTACATAACATTGTTTCTTGCCAAACGAGACAGGTATACATTGCCAAGCAGACAGCTTATTATCTCCAAATTGTAGTATACATTGCCTGAAGTGTCCAAGTATTGCAGCAATCCATCAGCTTTGTATACAGAATATATCTCCACATCATTATCCGACAATGTTAATTCTATTGCATTGTCTAGCAAGTTTGATGTATTATCAGCATTAAGTGTGTACCCTGCAAACTCAAAGCTTGTATTACCGCTGTACTCAAGCAGCTCATAATCCTTTTCAGTTTCATTATTATAAAATGAAACTACATCCTCAGCCATAACGCCATCACAGTCATGGTAGGCAACAGACATGTCTTTCCTGTAAATTGCATATAATGTAATATCCCCTGTGACATCCTCTATGGCAGTCAAATCATCATCAACAGTAAAACCAGCTGTTGCATCTTTGTCAGTGTTCCAGCCGACAAATTCATATCCTGCTTTTGATGCCGTCGGCGTTATATCAACTTTCTCTCCTTTTCTGACTGCAACTTTTTCCTGTTCTCCATCCCAAGAAGTGCCCCCGTTGTACTCCCAATCATACGTAACGTAAATGCCTTCGGCTAAAGAGATGGTTGCAGTAGGCTTTGCCCCGGTTACTGTCTGGTATACTGCTTCTGCTATCCACCCATCCTTAATTACCTCCACTTCAAGCTTTTTACACTTTTCCCGATAAAAGGTCATTACACCTTCATCAAATTCTTCAGTTCTGCTCATGCTGACTATAACAGGCTTTCCCTCGTAGTATCCTGCATCCTCTCCTACAAAGAACATTGCAGGGAAGTTAGGGTTTCCTATAGGTATACTGTTATAACCTATTTCTAAGTATGAGTCTGCGTCCGTGTATGACTCATCTTTACTAAAACTGAATACGTCGCCTACCTGAGTTGACAGTCTGCCCTCAACATGCACATTTCTTTCATTGCCCTCAAATACCATAGGTGCGTAGACATTCACCGTACTGCCTTCATCACACTTTACACCGGTGCCGTTATCTTTTGCGAGAAACCCTCCCTGACAATTTAAAGTGGAAGACCCCTTTGTGCAAAAACCTGTTTCATTATCATGGCAGCTTAAACTCATCAAATACAAACTTCTACTTCCGTCAAGTACAAAGCCTTCGTCACAGCCATATATTTCAAGATTGTACAGCCCGTCTGGCAGCATATTGACAGACACCTGTCCACTTGTGTATAACCCTGTATCACAATCATAGATTATATTCGTTGTTTCCCTACTAGAAGTTATCGGATAAACAAAGAAACCACTTGAGCTTGTATTATTTACACCTATTGTACAGTTGTAAATCTCATTAGAATCTTTGTATTGTACTTGCCCGCTGCCCCTGCTTATTCCGTTATCGGACCAATATCCTACTTGTACACCTGTTTCGCAATCATGTATACTTGTATAAAATATATTAGTTGTGCCGTCGACCGAAACACCGTATCTGAAATTTGAAATTTCAGATTTCTCATCTAAATTAATATATTCATCCACTATACCTTTTAGCCCGCCTATATCGCTTATATTGCTCCCGGCAGGGTATCCACTCTTAAAGGCTATACCTAGCAACAGCTCAGAATAATTGGCAGACGTTCCATAACTAACCTGTCCACATATACCGGCAACAGCATCATCTCCAATACCCTCTATTAAAGTATTATAAACTGAAAAACTGGCAGTTCCCCTTACTCCATATTGTTTCGCCGTAACATGGCATCCTACTAATGCACTGACATACATTTCTGCACCAATATCTGCATTTATTATATCCGTATTTACCCAGCACATATGTCCGCTGGAAGAACCGACACAGTTAGATACACCCACATGAAAACCGTTAAAGCTGTTATTGTAGCCTGCTCCACCACCGTTGGAGACAGCTACGCCGTATGAGTAATCATTCTTATCTTCTTTTGCTGTGAAATGTGAGTTGCACACAAAAGCCATTCCCTGTGCCCTTGAACCCTCGCCCGAATTAATGCCGCTATTTACATTTGTTGCTGTCACATTATCTACGTATACCGTAAATGCGTGATGCATATTAATAGCATTATAACAGTTTGTAATTATAGTGTCCTTTACTACATACCCGTAGTTATCTTCATTTGTATTGCCGTTTCCAAAGGCACTACCTCTACTGCCGCCACTTGTATCTATTCCGTAGCAGTTTGCGTCTGAGCTATTTTTACCTGTAATTTCACAATTTTCTATTCTGCTGAGTCCGTCTCCACCGCCTGTGTTAGTCTTAACGGCAGTCATATTATTTTCAAAAGTACAGCCCGATACCAAATGATTTCCATATCCTGTTTTTATAGCCGCATCAAAATCCTTAAAAATGGCATCGTGTACTTCAACAGGGAAATAACTTCCATCATAAACTGTTGTGCCAATAGTATACTCAAATCCGACGCTGCTTCCATTGCCAGCGTAGTTCCCACCATTTACACGCAGGTTATCTCCCGCTCTGCCTTCCACATAGTATACCTTGCCGCATCCCTCAGAAGTACAGTTATTAAACTCAATAGTGCTCTGACCTGCGCTGCTGACCATAGCAGACATATCATTTCTCATACCGTGCTCCAGCCCGCTAAATGAGCAGCTGTTCAGAGTAATATCCGTGCCCTGCTCTATCAGTATTCCGGTTCCTGTTCCGCTGAATGAGGTATTGTTAATGGTTATGCCGTTTCCCTGTTGTTTAATATTCATTCCCGTATCAGCTATATCGGCAAAAGTACAGTTGTCCATAGTGACAACCCCGGCATTACTTTCAATAGTAACAAGACCATTAAAAGACACATTATTGAATACCGCCGTCGTACCGTTATCTATCGTGATACTGCCTATCTGACAGTCATTGTAGGTAATGCTACTCACATCTGTAGTCACATCAAACACATGACTGTTACCATTTATCACAACACCTGCATCCGAACCAGCTATTTGTGTAAAACTACTGTTGGTATCACACTCCATATTAATTACCAACGGTTCATTTCCTATGTATATGTCTCCTGAAAACAACTCACTATTTGCCTTCATATTAATCCAGTCGATTAAAGAAGTTATTATAATCCCAGTGACTGTTTCTCCAGCATCGGCGTTACCTTCAGAAACTAATTGAACATCATCATACAGAACTATATCTACCATATCTTCTGTTGCTGCTTCAGTAATTTCTTCTGTTGCAGTCACATCAGTATTCTCCTCTGTAACCTCTGTTACTTCAGAGTTTTCCTCTGCAACTTCTGTTGCAGCACTCTCCTCAGTAACCTCTGCTGTGGTAACTTCGGTACTCTCCTCAGTTATCTCTGTTACTTCTGAGTTTTCCTCTGTTACCTCTGCTGCTTCCAAAATTTCTTCAACAACATATTCCTCATCTCCCAACTCGCTACCTGCCCCGTAACTGATGGGTGTGGTTGAAGTAATAGCTACCGCTGTAGCTAATAACCACATTAATGTTTTTCTCATCCTTTCACTCCTTCTTTATTTATTTACATAAAAATAAGAGCGGACTAAATCCACTCTTATTACTACGTTCCTTAAAACTATACTTATTCTGCAAAGAAGTATTGCAGTTTCTGCCTGAATTCTGTCTGATTATCTGTAAACAGCTTAACTAAATCTTTGCTGTCTCCGCTTTGTGCAAGCCTCAGGCTCTGGACATATCTCATCCTTTGTTCATCTTCTATAATGATTGGACACATACCATTTAGTAAACTTTCCCTAAAAAGTATAAGCCTGCCTACCCTGCCATTACCATCCTGAAATGGATGTATTTTTTCAAAACGAGCGTGAAACTCTGCTAAAACTTTAACTGACTTCTCTTGATTGTCGTACCATACAAGCAATTCTTTCATATCATTCGCAACGTCTTTTGGCAATGATGTTGTAATATCCCCAACTATATTAGGCTTTTTCTTATAATCCCCGATAGCATACCCATTTATACGGTCTTCGAATACCCCAGCTTTCAAACAATAATGCAGAGCCTTAACCAGCTCCTCAGACAAGGTTTCATCCATTGTTTTTATTAAGTGATTGAATGCTAAAAAATGACCCTGTGCTTCTTCTACATCTTTTACTCTGTAGACAGTCTTATCAGGTGTCAAAGTCTTTGTATCAAACAAGCATACTGTTTGGTCTTTTGTCAGAGTGCTTCCCTCTAAATGATTTGAATTGTACGCTAAGCTCACTTGAAGAAAACCGTACACTCCATTCTTGTATTGTGCCTGAAATTCATCTATCAATGCAGCCTTTATATCACTGCACAACTGTCTGTCAGATCCAAACAAATTCATATCATTCATTATCATACCTCTTATTATTCCTCCGGAAACCTTTCCATTTTACTTAGAGGCAATTGCTGTATGCTATTATCCGCAAAAGCAATAATATCATCTGCAATACTAATAGCCTTATCTAAATCTTCTATAGAAGCTGTAAAAGACTCCGAATACCATGCTTCCATTTTCCAGTTATTTAACGTATTGGCTAAATTGTGTAATTCACTTACCCTTGGAATATTCACAGGCGACTCTAGTAGTTTATTTAATTGTACATATGCATCATAATCCTCAGTATGCACGCCACCATAAATTTCTATCAAAAATTTTAATGCCTGCTCTATAGCCTGCTGAACGTTAAAACAGCAACTGTCTAAGTAAGCATCATCTGTGCTTATCAGCTTGTAATTATCTGCCACGATTTTACGATTTACTTTCGCCCTATTCAGTAGCTTGCTCATATTAAACCTCGCAGTCATTTCTGGCTTCTTCTAACCAGTAATCAAGGGTTTCTTTGGAATACTTATAAAAATCAGCGACTCTATATAACTCAGACATGTCACAAAAATTATTTAAATAATCCTTCAAAGCATCAATGGCAACACCCTCATCGCACCATCTCTCATTCATTAAATAATCAATAATGGCTCTTTCCCTTGATGGGATAAGTATCAAAGGATTATCTACGTCGTGCCTAATCCAATTTACCCTATCAATATATGTGTAATAATAATAAGAAAGAAAGACAACATCACAACCATCAAGTTCTTTGTATTGTGTCATTAATCGTAAATGAGGGCTGCTATAGGTTGTCATACCATTATATGTCAGAGCTGTAGTGCCACATACAACCATTTCCTCTGTGACTAAATTCTTAGCTACTTCAGTAGTAAACATATTTACCTCCAAGATAATAAAGTATGCTGCCACTTTTCATGAATTTCATCATATTTTAATGACATTGCAATATCATAATATCGTTTCAGCACTATGTTGAATGCAGGCTTATTTAAATTTTCACCAAGCATATTTGTTAAAATCAATTTATCCCAAGCATGCTCATATTGTACCAAAATTTCTTCTGAAAATGGTAAATTCTCCCACTGAACAGTATCATGCATAGCTACATATTGCTGCAACTTCTTATAATCGAAATCGAAATTGGATGTTATAACAAAGACATCATATAAATCTTTAGTTCTTCTGAAACGCTTTCTTGTTGTAATTGCAGTAACCTTATCACTCAGCATACGTTCAACTTCAAAAGCTTTCGAGGTTACTATTTTAAAATCATATGATTTTACTCCCCAGCTAATATCATGAAGTCCAACATCTACGCCCAAAATTTTTACTCCCTGCATATCATAAATATCAATTCCGCCGGAGCTAGTCTCTGTTATTTCATCCTTTACTTTATATGTTTTTATTAAGCCGTTCTTTTTAAATTTTTGTGCAATTTTAACCAATATATTTTTTATCTCATCATAGTCTTCTTTTTTAGCTATGCTAAAATCGGCGTCATGTGTCATTCTGCTCTCCGACGGCAGAAGCTGGTTCAGCATATACCCGCCCTTAAACGCCTTATCGCAGCTTACATACCTGGCAATCACCAGCACCATATAATCCAGCATATCCTGATTAGTCGGATTATCCGGTAATTCTACCCATTTATCAGTGTTGTCATCATTATGTTCAACACTGCCAAATAAATTCATTTCTTCCATATCATCACTCCTAAGATAAGTACATTCTGTAATTGAACAATTTCCTGTTGGCTCTAATTTTATCCCTCCGAAAAGCTTTCCGGTTAAAATTTTTTTAAATCTTTTAGACTGCTGGCTTGTTTTTTACGTTCCTGATTTACTGCTTCTAGCACTGTATCCGCATCTTTTTGAATATTCTCTACAATTCTGATACACTCACATGCATCTTCTTTCGTAACAACAGTGAAATTATCGCCGGGGTACCTTGCATCATAATAAAAATTACCAAGCCATACGCAGTCTTTTGAACTAATACTCAAATCATATCTGGTCTTTAATTTATTATATAAACTCCTCAGGTTATGCGTACGTAGTAACCTGACAACTTCCTCATCCTCAGAAAAAGAAACCTCTAAAACAGCTTTGAGGTACTTTTCGGCTGCCTGTTCACAAAGAGCAGCAACATTGTTATAATCATTAAATTTTTCTCCAATAGGCATACTATGTTTAGCGTATCTGTAGTCACTTAATGCCCTGCCGTAGTATGAATTCATTTCTTCCATAGCAGTATACCATCCTTCCTAATCTCATTTACAAGCATACAAGTCGACTGCTCAAGCTGCTCCTCAGTGTAAAAAATAACATCAGCATTACAGTCATCGAAAACGCTTGACAATTCACCACGTGTACCCTGAGCCAGCTTTTCAGTTGTCACTACCAATAAATCCAAATCACTTGTCACTTTATAATCACATCTGGCATAGCTACCAAATAAAACAACTTTAATTACGCTATCAGTAGTGCTTACTATTTTATCAATCAGAAACTCTAATTTTTCTTTTACGGAATTTGAAAATGGTAAAACCCCTATATTATTTTCCATACTGCCACCCCTCACTGCCATTTTATCACACCCTTCCCTAAAAAGGTAGTGTAAATTCTCCTTGAATAAAGTGCATGGCTTTTATACCATGCACCTCCTTATTTAACCTTTACGCCTGAAGACTATCGCCGTAATAAATCCCGACGCAATCATTACAAAACCTGCAATAATTACTATTGAAAAGTCACCAAGCTTCGGCACTGTCTTATTAGAAATAGTAACGGTCGCTATCTCGTTGTTATTCCTTACGGAAACCTTAAATTTGGTGTCAACTCTTTGGTATCCTTTAGGGGCTTCCGTTTCCACCAGATAGTAATCCCCGTATGGAAGCTCATCTATCATTGCATACCCGTCAGAACCTGTCGTAATGCTGCCCCATAGTACATCCTTGCTGTCATACACATCAAACTTAGCATCTGCAAGCGGTGCCTCCGTGTTCGCATCAATCTTGTAAACCCGTACAAAACCTCGCACCAGCTTGTTCTTAAGCGGCGTCGTTTCATTCAGGTTAAAAGAATCAATTGCATTGTTCTTAAGTACTATCTCAAACTTGTGGTTCTCCTCATCCGGCACGTATTCAGGTCCTGCCGTCTTAAGCTCCCTGTAGTAGTATTTACCACGGAGAAGCTGCACGTTAAAGCTTGCAATTCCCGCACTGTCCGTAACTGCATAACCTACGCACGTGTCCTGTGGTACTAATGGATTACCACTGTAATCCTTAATTTCCTCGTCTGCGTAAATACCGAACAGCACCTTTGGCAGAGGTGTCTCCACTACGCTGTACTTGCCGTCCTTCTCTATCAGCCCTTCACCGGTCTTGTATACATTTACCTGTGTATTGCATGCCTCGTTGTCTACCGTGAGCGTTCCTACCAAATCTGCCGTTTCAATATCCTCGCTCCACTCGTATTCAACCGTGTATACGACACGCTTATCTACGTACCCATCAGGAACAATCTCCTTTACCTTGTATACACCAAAGTCAAGCTGCTTGCTGTATGCCTTTCCAGTCTCATCCGTCACAAGCTTCTCAACAAGGTTGCCGTCCTCATCCGTTATATCAAACTCCACGCCCTCCATGGCTGCGTCTTCCCACTCGAGCTTTACATAGCTTCCATACTCGCATTCCTGCGTGGAAGCACTCGTCAGAACCTCGCCGTGCTTGTCAATAATAAGCCAGCACTTGATAGGCTCGTCATACATAATCACGCTCTCCGGCTCCTTGTGGTCGCTTACCGTAAATGCTATCGGCTTTGACTTCGTGTAACCGTATGGTGTTTTCTCCTCTACCAGCAGGTAATCACCCGGGTACAGCTTCTCAATCACATGCACTGTTCCGTCTGTCACCCATCGTTCAACTAAAGTGCCGTAATTCTCATCTGTTCCAGCATCAGTTTCCGTGGAAGCCTCCTCTGTCTCTGCTTCCTCAATAGTAGTCTCCTCTGCCTGCATAGAGTCATCTGCATCTGAAGGAGTAGCATTACTGCTCCCGTCCTCATCCCTGCTTTCGTCACGTGCGGGACCGTCGCTTACCCTGTATAGTGCCAGAGTTGCCCCTTCCACAAAGTCCTCTGCCTCTGAACTCTCCTTACTGAACCGTACAACTATCGGATGGTTCACCATATCACACTTCTGAACTACCTGAGAGTCCTCCACATCAAACTCAATCGTGTCCTGCTCGGTTCTGTAGCCTAATGGAACCGTGTTCTCATATAGCTTGTATCTTCCCGGCTGCAGATATTTCACTACATGAGGCTCATTCCCACTTACCCATGTATCAATAAGCACATCATCATCCTCATCAATGCGGTACAACGTAAGTTCTGCCCCCGGAAGCTCGTTTCCATCTGTAGCGTCAACCTTGCTGACCGATACGGTTATCGGCTTGTCACGCAGTGCAACTTCCTGTTTCTTTGCATTCACTTCAATGCTGTCAGACTCCTTGTAAACAACACCACCGTCACGCTTCTCAAAACTGTATAGTATCGTGTCGTCTCCCGTAATAGCCTGTATACCGTCCGGAGCCGTCTCATCGTCATTGCCCACGTACAGCGTAACATCATCCATGGTAGCATATCCTGCTTCTACCGGGGCTTTTGTCTCCCGAATTACATACCATCCTGCAGGCACTACCTCAAAATGCTTAAATCCTTCCGATGTGTTCCATACAGCCTGTACCTTTTCTCCACTCTCATCTCTTGCTTCCAGTATCGCCGGATTACCGTCTTCATCAACTGCTAAATGTCCTTCGGAGTCCAACGCCTTGTATATCGTCAGTTCTGCATCCGGAACCCAGTCTCCGGTTTCCGCATCGTTCTTTGCAAGATTAAGCTCAAAAGGTGTGTCCGAAACCACCACTTCCCAGTAACTGTATACTGTCGTTGCCGTAGTGTTCGTGTAGATGCCTGCTTTTACCCACCTGTTGTCAAACCACAGGTAAACGCCCTCGGAACGCACGCTGAAAAATACTGGGTCCGCCTTGTCGTAACCGTCAGGTGCCTTCTCCTCGACTACCGCATATTCACCGTAACCGAAAGGCTCGTACAGCACGAGGTATCCTTCACTGTTTGTCTTAAACTCATCTACGTTTACCATGCCGTTTTCCGTCTGCTTGTCCTGTGCTACCCGTTTCCCGTAAGCGGACGGGTCATCCTTGTATAGGCTTGTATTGCTTCCCGAAACATCCCAAATAGAGAATACTGCTTCACTGTCTAAAACAAAATCGCTCGTATTTGCATCCAGCTTGTTAATCTTTAAGTATTGCTCAACAGGCGCATTAAGAGGGGAAATGCTGTTGGTCGCATAAATAGTAGGCTCCCTGTCCTTATCTGGCACAATATCCCCATTCACATCCACCTTGTATTTCGGCATTGAAATAACTATTGGCTCCACCGGCTCCAGACCTGCTGGTGTCTTCGTCTCTACTACTACGTATTCTCCCGGCATTAATGGAATAGAGACTACCTCTCCATCATCACCTCCGTCCGAACCTGTTACCAGTGCCGTGCCGCCGTCTGCCGTAACAATTATCGGCTGTTCTTTGCTAAAATCATAGTTGGCAAAATTGTACGATGTACTTCCGTTGCCGTTCGTAATCCTGAAGGACTGGTCTTTCAGGCTGCTAATAAGGAATACACGGAACTCAGCGCCGTTAAGCCCCTCAATACCCTTGTGCTGTCCCTCCTCTACGTATTCGTATTTCTTCACGTGCAGGGGCTGCTCTATCGGATTATTATTTGCATTTACTGTTGCATCAATGCTTTTGTAATTAACATCCTGCTTCTGCGTATCTGTACGCTTGTCCCTTAAATCAACCTCTATCGGATTATGGTCCCTGTAGAATCCTTTTGGTGCCGCAAGCTCTACTACATAGTAATCATCCTTTTGTTTAGCCACATATAAATCTTCCAGCTTTGTCTTTCCGTCAGCATCCGTAGGCGGAAAAATAGCTACTGGTATCTTATCACCTGCTTCTGCCCATACTACCTGCCCTGTGGTCCTGTCGACTACAGGTGTTCCGTCAGGATATACTATTGCAGTCTTTACAGCGTAGCTTCCACTTGCAGGAACGTCCACTTCACCGGATGCAGGGTCCACGACATCCCGTCTTGCGTATAGAGCGTATACTGCCCCTTCAACGGACAAATCACCTGTGTTACCCTGCCTCGGATTTGTGTTCGCATTGCCCTTTGTCAGCTCAACATCTACCTTGATTGGTGCATCTGCTACTACAGGTGAGTTTTCTTCCTGTATGCCTCCTGTGAGAAGTACGTCTTCGCCGTTCTTGCCCTCTTTGTATAGAAGTGCATTGCCACTGCCCATTGACTCCTGCAAAACCTTGTAAACAAAATGCTTCGGACTCTTTAAATAGCCCGTCGGTGCCTGTTCCTCATAAATAACTACTGTTCCGAGAGGAAATTGTGGAATACCTAAATTCATATAAAAACTACTTTGTGTATACCCCGACGCTAAGTATGGTGCATCAAACATAGCTCGACCATTTGTATCAGTCTTCAGATACCACTTGCTTACGCTGCCGCTGTGGTTATTCTTAGCCTCAGTTTCATTGTAGGTCTGAATACCTGGATAGAACTCTACGCAGTAAATGGCTCCCTGCAGCCCAACCTTAGTTTCATTGCTCTGTTTAGTAAGTGCAATATTAACAGGGTCACTTACAGGTGCGTCCTCTGCTGTGACTACAGCAGTCTTTCCCGGTGCGACAGTCACCTGATGTATGGTACTGTCTAAAACTAAACCTCTACCAGCTGTCGTTTCCTTAACCCAATAGTCCCCTGCCAGCATATCCAGCTCATTGCTCGTTCCATCAGCTCCTACAGTCAACGTGGCGTCCTTGCCTGCCAAATCCTTTGCCTTTTTTGTACACTCTGCATTGCTGTATACCGTGTATACTGTTCCCTCTAAGCTGTAGCACTTATTATCCTTCGTCAGACCATCAGCATCACTGATTGACTTTGTAAGCTTGAGCTTGCCGTTGCCTTCCCATTCCAGCGTAAAGTTGGCATTTACGGTTCTCGGTGCAACATATAAAACAGCCTGATTGCCTGCGGCTGAACCCGTAGGTGTTGCAACCCATGGCTGTAGCAGTTGACTACCACTGTAACTTGAAGTTAGTTCCTGCCCATCACTGCCCTGTGCACTCAGAAAAGTGCTGTTTGCCGTAACATAAAATTTATCTCCACCTGTTAAACTAACTGTCCCGGTGTGCGCACCAGTGTCACCTGCTTTGTCTTCAAAGTAAAGAGACTGACCGGAAGCTAATGTAATGCTGCCTGTTAAACGGCTGTCTGCATTAAACGTGATGGTCTTTGTTCTCACTACCCCATTCTCCGTGTAGCTTTTCCAGTCATTATCCTCTATGGTAAACTCGTATGTATCAGCAGGCGGTCGCTTTTCCGAACTACTTACAGCGTTATAAAATGAATATCCGCTGCTGCTAGTTCCCCAAGTAAGTCCACTATTACCTGCACTGTGACCATTATTTTTAAAATAGTAGGATAGTGCTTTGTGTGTATCAAATTCGCCATTACTGCTAAATTCATCCTTGCCTGGTCCCAAATAACTGTAATATACTAATCTATACCCTAAATCATTTGGGTCTGTCGTCATTGCAGTTGTTGTAAATACTGTGTTCACAGGGGCAGCACCACGGCTATTCTCAATACACACCCCGTTGTATGCACCACCCATAACAAATGTGTGGTATGTCACTGAGGTTGAACCAAAGTTTATTGTATGTGGTGTGCTACCTGTCATTGTGATGGTGCCGTTCACCATTACATTCTCTGCACTCATTGACCCGCTTATGGTATCGAACAAGTCATAGTATCGCAAAAATACTTCCTTGCCCATCCCATATTTGTTTTCGAACTCCTCGTCACTGTAATTGTCCATCCATGCCACATCTGCATTTGTGTACAGCGACGGGTTCAGGTCGTAGATACTGTCCGTAACCTCCGTTGCCTCCTCCGTACTGCCTGGTTCGGCATCCGTATCTGTGGCTATCTCGCCTGCTAAAGGTATTTTCTCCTTTCCGGCAAGCCCTATCGGAACCAGGCACAGCGTAAGTGCCAGCATAATCTTCAGTAACATTCTTTGTTTGTTTTTTCGCATTATTTAGCTCTCCTTTACAAATTTTTATTAAGTTGATAAACACTGCCTTAACCTAAAAAAGGATAGACAAAATTGCCTATCCTAATTTAAATTTCGGTAAATAAAAGGGCCAGCGGTTAAACTGACCCAAGAGTTAAATAATGCCGTTTGTAGTTAGGGTAAAGTTTTTGTAGGAAAAATAAATAGATAAAGGAAAGAGCACCCAT
>JAMPFU010000027.1 GCA_023664385.1 Clostridium sp.
AAGACTACGAGGTAGATAGGTCAGAGGTGTAAGTGCAGCAATGCATTCAGCTGACAGATACTAATAGGTCGAGGGCTTATCCTCAAGTAAGGGAAGAACGGGAAAGAGGTTTTCTGTAAGGCAGGGTAAAAGCTGCCAGAGAGTAGAAGGGAAATATGTATCAGGGAGGAAAAGAAACTGCCTGTAGCATATGAGACGGAAAAGGAAGACAAGATATAAGAGGTGTAAGGTTAAATGGAAGCAGTGCTTCTCTGTGTGGAGTTCTGAAGGTGTATAAATATATACTTTCGAGATGCTCAGTATTATTTGAGTATTTATGTAATCCTCGATAGCTCAATGGTAGAGCACTCGGCTGTTAACCGAGTTGTTGTAGGTTCGAGCCCTACTCGGGGAGCTTATGGCCCCATGGTCAAGCGGTTAAGACATCGCCCTTTCACGGCGGTAACACGGGTTCGATTCCCGTTGGGGTCACTAATGTAACAAGGATAGGCTCCATTTGGGAGAGCTCCTTTTACAAGCCGACGTGGCTCAATTGGCAGAGCAGCTGACTTGTAATCAGCAGGTTATCAGTTCGATTCTGATCGTCGGCTCTGACGATTGATACATAGTGGCAACATATGTTTATAAATTTATGGACGTTTAGCTCAGCTGGTTAGAGCAATCGGCTCATAACCGATCGGTCCGGGGTTCGAGTCCCTGAACGTCCACTGTACGAAATTAGGAGATTCCATGAGATAGGAGCTCCTTATCTATAAGGCCCGATGGCTCAGCTGGTTAGAGCGCCGCCCTGTCACGGCGGAGGTCGAGGGTTCGAACCCCTTTCGGGTCGCTAACAATAATCCACGATTCTTAATCGTGGTTTTGTTGTAGCTATTTGCCGGCATGGCGGAACTGGCAGACGCACAGGACTTAAAATCCTGCGGGACTAATCTCCCGTACCGGTTCGATTCCGGTTGCCGGCAGTAATATTTTTCTGAGCAATCCCAGAGAAATCAAGGGGTTGCTTATTTTTTTGCTTTATGGTTTTTTGAAACCCTTTGGAACCCTAGCTATGTGGTGGGGTAAGTCCTAAACCGAAAAAGGCTTCCCTGTTGTCATTTTCGTTGTCAATATCCCTAAGATAATGCAGGGTAGTTGCAACCTCGCTATGTCCCATGAGTTTACTAATGACAGATAAGTTTGTACCATTTGCATAGGCAGAACTGGCATTATAAAACCTAATTTTGTGGGAAGAATGATAATTGATACCACATTCCTCACAATATCTTTTTAAACGTCTGTTAAAGCGTTCAGTGGTCATTGCTTTTCCGTTTGGTTCAAAAAGAAGTGTGCCATTTGGATTTAAGGCTAAAGCCTTGTTAATAATCTGGACAGCTTCATCCGTAAGATATTGTTTACGGAAACCCCTTGATGTGTTTCCTTTCATTTGATTAGAAATGACAACCTTGCGTGTTGAGAATGTCAGGTCATCATTTAAAACACGCTCAGTAAGTGCTTGAGAGTGTAAATAAAGGGTTTTCTTATCAAGGTCAATATCTTCTATCCGTATTGCCTTTGTTTCTCCGATACGGATGAATAAGTAAAAGGATAACTGAATTGCCAAAGCGTAAGGCTCATTGAAATCTTGTAAATAAGTCAGCAGCTTAGTTGCATCCTCTACAGAAAAAACATTGTCACGCTGATTTTCCACAGGCTTTACGGTAAAGGCTTTTAGGTTTACCTCATGGACAGGGTTATATACTATCAATTCTTCCTCAATCGCATAATTCATTATTCCATTCAAGACGGAACGGGCATTGCTTAATCGCTTGTAGGTGACATCTCTGTTTTTTGTAAGCTTGCGAAAAAAACGGATAAGTGTAATCGGTTTAATATCCTTGACAGGCATATCAGCCAATTCGCTATCTTTAAAAAACTTATTCCATTCTGCTACATTCTCTTGTATGGTCTTAGGCTTCACAGCAGTATAATCACGTCGAAAGAGGAGCCATTCTTTGTAAAGATTTTCTAAAGTAATAGTCTCACGTCTTTGAGCCTCATCACAGGCTAGGTAAAAATCAATAATGGCTTCTTCTAATTCTTCCCTTGACTTACGCTTGATAGGTCGCCTATGGTTGACTTTACTGTCATCTGGTAAATAGGTTCTGTATGCACCCTCCTTTTCTACGTAGTAAATTGAAAATTTGTGTTTATCCTCTAAGATTTTTTGTCGTATCATCGTCTCAACATCTTTGAGGGTTTCACCTAGGGGGATATTAGCATATTTTGCCAGAGTATTCAACCGTTCAATGCTATCTGTATTTTTAGAATGAGAAGAAGCCATATTGTCACCCCCTTTCGTATATAGTGTGTGTAGCCCAATTTCAATGCTTTTGATACAGTATAGCACATTGAAATTCAGCCCTTTTTTGTTTAGGAGAGTGGTAAGGGTGGGTAAAAAATAGGGGGGTTTGTTTAGAAAATAACAATATTTTACTTAAAAGCACACCTAAAAATAAAATGTGAAAATTTTGTGAAATTTGATATTAATTTGTGTGTATTTGTAATTATGCATATTCCATTTCTGCCTAATATAATGGTTCATGTCTAAATTTAGTCTGTTCATTTCTAAATTTGGTTTATTCATGTCTAAATTTAGTCTGTTCATTTCTAATTGGATTTTTTAGAAAAGAATTTTTGAAAGGTAAATTTAATAAGACAAAATTGTGAAAACAAAATGGAAAAAAGTATGTTTTATAAACTCTGTTTATAAACTTTCTTAATAAACATTCCTTGTATATGGTTTCTATTTTGAAAAAAATCGCACGATTTTTGTGCAAAAACAGAAGAAAAAGGGTCGATGTGGAAAAAAGAATACACTTTATAAACTCTGTTTATAAACAGTTGAAGATAGTATTTTATAAACAATTTTTCACTGTAAAACTTCACATTATTTGTCGGGCTTCTTGTATTCAATCAAATCCCCTATTTCAATATTAAGATACCAACATAGCTTACAAATCAATTTTGTATCAAGACGTGTAACCCCATCACGACAATATTTATTAAAGTTTGTTCGCGGAATGTCAAGGTCTTTACAAATTCTATTCTTGCTAATTCCTTTTTCTTCCAGTATTTCATTTATTCGCATGTGCAATTCACCATAATCCATAGAAGTACTCCTTGACTTTTTTTCACTATTCTATATAATAGTTGACAGAAATGTAATTCACAAATATGTGACTAACAAAAGTGTTAGGTGCATGGGTTGACATCGCGTGGATTGCATCTGAAAGTAGGTTATATCATGTATAAATATCTACAGAAAAGCAAAAGGAGGAAATTTTTAATGAAAGGCTTAGGAAAAGGCAAAAGTACGTTGCTTATTTTTCTGTTATTGTTATGTATGTTGGCAGGATGTGGTAAGGAGGACACAGCAAGCAAAGAAAAAATAGGTGACATGTCAGCAAGCTTTGGTAGTAATAGTACAGTAAGCGAGAAAACAGAAAAAGCAACGGAAGAAGTGTTAGAACCAGAAAAGCCGAGGGGAAATCATGATACAGATGTGGAGGCTTTACAAAAAATTATTGAAGAACAAAATGCACGAGGAGCTTCCATGCCTACAGATTTAGATAATGAGGCTTATACATGGGACGAAAATGGAAGATTAACAGAATTATATGTTACGGGGAAATCCCTGAAAGGAGAACTTTCATGTGCAGGCTTGCCTGCATTGACGGAATTGGATTGTGAAGGCAATGAAATCAGCAGTCTGGATGTGAGCCAAAATCCAGCGTTAAAGAGCTTGTATTGTAGAGAGAATCAAATCAGCGGTCTGGATGTGAGCCAAAATCCAGTGTTAGAGTGCTTGCTTTGTAACAGGAATCAAATCAGCAGTCTGGATGTGAGCCAAAATCCAGCGTTAGAGGACTTGTATTGTAGCGAGAATCAAATCAGCAGTCTGGATGTGAGCCAAAATCCAGCGTTAAAGGGCTTGTATTGTAGCGAGAATCAAATCAGCAGTCTGGATGTGAGCCAAAATCCAGCGTTAGAGGACTTGAGCTGTAGAGAGAATCAAATCAGCAGTCTGGATGTGAGCCAAAATCCAGCGTTAGAGGGCTTGAATTGTAGCGAGAATCAAATCAGCAGTCTGGATGTGAGAGGATGTACAGCGTTAACGTACTTGGATTGCAGGAGCAATGAAATCAGCAGTCTGGATGTGAGAGGATGTACAGCGTTAACGTACTTGAATTGCAGGAGCAATGAAATCAGCAGTCTGGATGTGAGCCAAAATCCAGCGTTAGAGGACTTGTATTGTAGCGAGAATCAAATCAGCAGTCTGGATGTGAGCCAAAATCCAGCGTTAGAGGACTTGAGCTGTAGAGAGAATCAAATCAGCAGTCTGGATGTGAGCCAAAATCCAGCGTTAGAGGGCTTGAATTGTAGCGAGAATCAAATCAGCAGTCTGGATGTGAGTAATTGTCCATTATTGGAAAACTTTTACTATGATAACAATCCTGGTATAGAGGTTATTGGCTGGCATTAGCTTAATTAATCTTTATCAGACAAAGGGAGGGATGAATGTTATTACTACATATTTTTTGAGTAAGTATCACATATGAATAAAGCTTAAAAAAACTAAAAAGAAAACAATTTATTGGAGGTCTAAGTCATGGAAATACGCATTTTAAAATTGTCTAACGACAAAGGAGCCAAAGATTTGTTAAGTGCTATGGATATTTTGTCTATGCATTTGGGTTATTTCTGGATAAAAGGGAAAGTGACATATACAACGAATATCCCTATTAGCACACAACCAGATTATGCACTATTGACTGTGGGGAATGAAGATAATGTTTGTTTTTTATGTCATGTCGATAGGTTTAAGGAAGCTCAAAAAGAGATGTCTCTTGATGAAAAGCAGGAATTTATGAATTACGCACCAGAAAAGTATTTTGATGATGGGCAGGCAACATGGTTACGCTTTGATTCCATGCAGAAAATTCCAACAGACTTTTTGGATGTGGTTCTTTCGGATGAAAAAATTACTGATTATATCAAAAGCAGGGCAAACAATAAGATTATAGGATAGGGAATTGTCATAACAAGTTTTGTCCAGTATCAAAAAGGGATATTCCAAACAAATCGGAATATCCCTTTTAAACAAACCATAATTTGGAACCTTGCTTGGAACCTTTCAGAAAATGAAACCCTCAAAACTCCTTTCTTGCGTCGTTTTTGCTTATACCTGTGGTTCGATTCCGGTTGCCGGCAGCTTTTAAGATTGCCCAATCTCTAGTAAATATAGGGATTGGGCTTTTTTTGAACTTACCCTAATAAGTAATCAGTTGAAACATATAGAACTTTGATAATTGTATTTGAATTTCAATGGGCAGATTTCTCGTACCATTATCATAGTTACGCTAAGGTAGAAAAGGCTCTTTATGATGACATAATTACCAGTAAAGACTTCGACAATGATATTTGGAAGAAAAATCAGAAGACATGGGTTGTAAAGATTGAGTAGAATGTGTTGATAAAGATTATAATTAAGGGATATTCCAAACAAATCGGAATATCCCTTTTTTCAAACAAACTATAATTTGAAACCTTGCTTGGAACCTTTCAGAAAATGAAACCCTCAAAGCTCCTTTCTTGCGTCTTTTTTAATTTTTTGCATTATCATCATCAAGTAATTTAGGTGATTGTGCATTTAACGGAGATAATACGCTGTGCCCTATTTGCCGTTCAAGATTTTCCCTTGCTTCTTTAGCAATATTTCCACCCTGTTGTGTCACTTTTATAGTCTGATTCATGCCTTTAGGATTGGTGGCTTTGGAAATTTCTGTAGTTGATATTTCCGCAAGCTGGTTTAAAACCAATTAGGTATTTGTCATATTATCTCTTAAATTTTCTTTATGTAGTCCTTTGAGTTCTTTGTACTCACGGACCTTTTTGCCGGACCATGCAGCGGTAAGAATATCAGTAAGAATTGCATACTGCTTACTTTCGGTAATACCAGCACGATTCCATTCGTCAGTCATTTCCTTGCGTACTTCAATGGAACGTAATCGTTGGGTAATCCATGCATCACTATAACCTTTAGCTTTATATTCACGAACAGCCCGCTCCATAGCAAGCTCAGGGTCAGCAATTTCATCTAAACGCTCTTTGCCAACCATGGCAAGCCATTGTTTAAATGGCTCGGCTTTTTTAGATGGAATGGATTGAATGATTCTTAAAATGCCTTCAATATTAGATGCTTGAATTTTGTGCATTTTACCATCTAAAGCTATCATCTGAAGTGGGGTACAAATTGTACCCCACTTCAAAGATAATTCTTTGTCTCGCATACGAAGTTTTTTAATATATTGTTTTGGATCCACGCTGTCTGTAAGCACCTGAACCACATCAATAATAGAAAGATACCATTCCCCTTGTTGTTTGTGCCATACCTTGCGTACATGATTATCATAAAAAAATTCAAGTTCCTGTTCATTAAATGATGAAGTGTCTTCTATAGATACCGGAACAGTAGTACCTGTAGTATCATCATATTCAAAGAAAAAGAAATCAATCATCCCCTTTTTTAATGTTTGTTTATCCAACAGTCCCTATGGCAAGCTGTTTCTTCATTTCCCGTTTGTTGGCATACATTTTTTCGTCTGCCTCCCGATAAATCCGCTCATAGGAATCCTGTGCATTTGCAGGAGCAGAATAACCACAGGCGATAGATAACGGAAAATCACGTGTGGCATTTTCTTTGGCAATGATATTGTCAAGTGTCTGTAACATATTTTGAAGGTCGTCCATATATTTTGCATCTAACAATACAACAAATTCGTCGCCGCCAACCCGGAAACAGTGTCCGTTTGGCTCAAATGCTGATTGAATGCTGCGTGCAGCCGTCACAATCAAATTGTCGCCTGCCCGATGTCCATAGTTGTCATTTGTATATTTTAGACCATTGATGTCTAGCATAATGCAGATTGGAGGCTCCTGCATGTCGTTACACATTTTTGTATAAGCAGTACGGTTTCCAATTCCTGTCAGCATGTCAATATATGCCAAACGCTGGTATGTCTCGGCGTTGGCACCGTGCTGAATAATGGTTACAGCCTTGTGGATGGCGGCATTTGCCAAAATAATGGAAAAGAACAGGAACCCCAAGCAATAAATTCCTGCATATGGAATTGTAGGAATAAAGTAATAACATATAAATGCTAAAATACACAGAACGGTAAACAGGACAAAACCGTATATGATTTTTTTAATATTGTTGTTCCCTGTGTTTCGTATATTTTTTCTGCATTCAAACAAGCATATTCCAAGTGTGATTATAATAAATGTGTGCTCCAAAGGTAACGTGTATGTCTTCAGGGGAGAACCGAAAGCGTAGAGTACCAAGTATAGGCATAGGGTAAAAATATGCGGCAGTGTCAGATATTTTAAAGGCTCCCTTCCACGGTTTTGTTCACCTGAATTCAGTAGCATTTTTTGGATAAACAGTACAAGGAATACAGGTATCAGGCAAAATGCAGTTGAGGAAATTAATCCCATTCTCCAGTAGCTGTCTGTAAACAACATCAGAAACTGGGAATCATTTAGCATCCAGACGCCTGATGAAATCATAAATAATCCAAGGTGTGTCAGCTGTGCATTTCCAAAGAAGGTTTCTACTTTTTTTATATATAGCGGAATATTTGCGAAAATCAGAAGTGAGCCCAACAAAATCAAATATACACTTATAAAGCAGGTGTATATGGTTCTGAATAAAAAATGTACAATGACTGCCCTGTGGCTGCCGATGCAGGCACTGCTGCAAATTTGTTTCTGTAAGGATGTGCTTCCGTCGATTGCCAGTGTAAGGTCTTTACCTGCACAGTCAGTTGGCAGCTCAAGAAAATAGGCAGGACGCACGTTGATTTTTTCAGGATTATCAAAATGAAAGATTAATTCGTCATCTAAGTATACATCCATTGGTGCATGGGCAGTAAAAGAGAGCATGAGGTTGTCATCCTCTTGGGGAATTGTATACTGAAAACATGCAGTCTCACCTTGTTTCGTTTCCAATTGCTTCCATTGCTCCGTTAAGGAAATTAACTGGTTTTTACCGGAATCGCCGAGCAGTCCTTTTCTGGAGGCACCCAAATAAAATGCTGCAACAAATGTAATAGTAAGACATATAAGTGAGATTGCAAACAGAATTGTAAATATATGGTAATAATGATTTTCATGTTCCTTTTCCATAATCAGTTAATCTCCTTGTAATACAGTCGGTTTTCTTAAAATGTTTTTACAAAAAAAATTTACCAAATATGTAGTCTGCAAGCTTTCGTCTGCGATGTTTTTCCGCAAAGTAAAATGTATATGTACATTTTACCATATCGTCAATCAAAGATTGACGGTGCGCTATTTGCGATGTATTTTTCACAAAGTAAAATGTGCCATGCACATTTTACCATAAAGTGTATCTGTTTTCAATTTTTCTTCTAATTTTATGTACATTTAATTGCTCACACAGAAAATTACCATTTAATTCTATATACAGGCTCGCTTAAAATAATAGCTGAGGCTGTCAGACTAAGCGTATTTTTGGTAATACGCTTAATGTGACAGCCCCATTATTGTGAACGGCAGCATCTAGGTTTCTCCACTGATTGCCTGATTGATGACATCCAGTAATCTCACATTTTCCTTCTTCACAGCCGCCCCGTAATGCTGTCCGCCAAAACGATCCCCTAGAATTACCGTGGTATTGTCCACATAACCATTTAAGATGCTGACGTCCACAGACATTACATCAATATTTCCCTCTTTTAATGCTTTAAAAAGCATTTCGTAGCTTTCATATTCACAGAAAATCGGGTTTACCTTCAAGGTATTCATGGTATCAATATACTTCAAAAAGGTTTCTCTCGTTGTTGAATTTTTAGGAACACCAATATACTTTCCGTCCAAATCAGCCAGCGAGCGAATATCGCTGCTCCCCAGGGAATTTATATTTTCACCGGAGGTTTTTACCATCAGTCCGATGTAATCGGTATAATAACTATCTGAAAAAGCAAACCGCTTCTGCCGTTCCTCCGTAATGGTATAGGTGGCAAACAGGCAGTCCACTTCTCCCGATGCCAGCTTTTCTTCACGGTCAGCCACCGTTACCCCTACAAATTCTACCAGTTTCTGTTTTTTTGCGTCCTCCACGCTGACATGAAATAGATTTGCCGCTGTCTGATAGGCAAGCTCTACTTCCAGTCCGGACCATGTATCTGTTTCGCTGTCATAATATCCCAAGTCCGGCACATCCATCTTGCACCCTACAGTCAGATGCCCCTTTTCCCGGATTTCCTCCACATAATTTTCATTGACCTCAACTGTATCTTCTACTTCGGACTCCGATGCATTCGGATTTTTATGTACACAGGCACAAAGAACCAGAGCGAGACAGCACAAACAGCCAATCAAAAGCTTTTTATTCATTCTTACCCTCCACTTTGTTAAATACCGCACGATCCAAGTCGCCATTTTGATGTGCTACAATCGTGGTACATACCGCATCACCTGTAATATTTACTGCAGTCCGAATCATATCCAAAATTCTGTCTACTCCCATAATCAGCATAATTGCCTCCACAGGAAGCCCTACAGCAGAAAATACCATAGACAGAGTTACCAGTCCTACAGAAGGAATACCTGCCGTGCCGATAGAAGCCAGCGTTGCAGTGGCAATTACAGTCAGATAGCCGCCTGCTCCCAAATGCATTCCATATGCCTGGGCTGCAAATACAACTGCCACACCCTGCATGATAGAAGTTCCATCCATGTTAATGGTGGCTCCAAGTGGAATGGTAAAGGAGGATATTTTTCGGGATACGCCAATCTTTTCCTCTAAGGTATCAATATTCAACGGAATGGTTGCATTGGACGTAGAGGTTGAAAATGCAAATGCCATAACCGGAAAGAATTTTTTTAAAAACTTTACCGGGTTTAATTTCGTAAACACAGCCAGTAAAACCATATATACGATTAAACACTGGACAGCAAGCCCAAGCAGAACGCTTCCCATATATTTCAGCAAAGGAATAAATGCTTCAAATCCCAAATTGGAAAATGTTTTCGCAATCATGCAGAATACGCCGATAGGAGCCAGCCCCATAACCAAATTTGTCATTTCCATCATCAAATCGTTGCACTGATTCAGAAAATTAGTAATTAGCTCTGCACGTTCTCCCATTTTGGCTAACAGGATGCCGACCAAAAGGGCAAATAAAATAATCTGAAGCATCGTTCCATCTGCCAAGGCACCAATCGGATTTTCCGGTATAATATTCAAAATCGTATCTGCTGCCGAAACCTTTTCTGCAACTGTGACCTCTCCTGTCTCAATCATGGACATATCCAGTCCGACTCCCGGACGTATAATCGAGGCAACTCCAATCGCAACCGTTACAGCCAATGCAGTAGTCACCAAATAAAATATAATCGTTTTGCCGCCTACCTTTCCAAGTGCCTTCGTGTCACCAATCGCAGAGCTTCCACATACCAGAGAACAAAATACCAAAGGAACGACAAGCATCTTCATCAGACGGATAAAGCCGTTGCCAACGACATAGAAGATTCCATCGACTAAAATGGTATCTCTGAAATAAGAATTAGGTACCCATAAATTTAAAACAACACCTAAAATCAAGCCGCCGATTAAGCCCACAAAAATTTTTGTGGTAAGTCCCATTTTTTTCCGCTTTTTACTTTCATTCGTCTTTTCTTCCTTCATAGTTTCCTCCTTTTCTATCCTTTATATTCTGCTACATAAGCCTTCAAATCATCTATCCATTGCGGCATCGTGTAAATTTCTGTCAGCTTCATCATAAGATTTTCCAAAAGGGTAGAAACCTGTCGTCCGTCATTGGATGAGAAGGTTCCTTTTACCAAGGAAGAATCATATCCCATCAAAGCAAGAATTGTTCTCGCAAATTCATATCTGCTGCATACTCCTTCACAGGAAGCATGGTAAATGCCATACTCGGTCTTATCTAAAAGACAGCTGATAAAACGAGCCAGCTCTCCGGCACTGGTAGGCGTGCTGATTCTATCAAAAGGAGCCTCGAAGGAGGTTTGGGATTTTCCCTGCTCTACAACATAGGAAAAATAATCCTGTGCCTTCTCGCTGCCTGCCGCACCATAAACCCATGAGCTGCGGATAATCAAATGCTTCGGATTTAATTCCTTGACATAATTTTCTCCTGCAAATTTTGATTTTCCGTACACAGTCTGAGGAGCGGGAATATCAAATTCAGTCATTCGTCCTGCGCTTTTTCCGTCAAAAACATCATCGGTAGAAAGCTGAATTAATTTCGCATTCAATCTCCTTGTCACAGATGCCAAATTTCGGGCACCAAGCGCATTTACACGAAATGCCTCCACCATATTTTCCTCACAACATGCCGCATCTGAAATGCTGGCGCAGTTGATGACGATATTCGGATGGTATATGTTCGCTGCATGCTCCACGGCGTCAATATCTGTGACGTCTACATCAAGGTCTGTACCAACTACTTTGTTTTTCGTATCATCGTTTAAAAGCTGTACCAATGCAGAACCAAGCCTTCCCTCTGCACCCGTAATCCATATGGAATCATTTGACATATCTTTCCCTCCCGCTTTATTATATGTATATGACATTTTTTCCAGATTATCTGGAAAAAGGTGCACCTCAACAGTTGAAGCACACCTTTGTATAAAATAACTATAACATACGAAATGTTAAAATACAATATTATATTTCCTCGGGCTTTTATCACAAAATAAGTTATCTTTTTGTAAAATGTTGAAATTTACGATTGACATCTGCCCTAGCTTTTATCAAAAGCTATATAAAAAAATTATGCTGTTTTTGATAAAATTGATTGTGAGATAGTGAAAGATAAGTTATAATGTAATAAGTGGGTTTTCGACAATGTATGGGTATGGGTGTAATGAAATCGCATGATATAGCGAGAAGGAGAGGGTTGTAATGAAGCAATTTCAAATTTGCTATAAAGAGGATGAGGATTTTTTTGAAAAGCTGACGGAAATTAAGGAATGGCGTGCTTCCCATTCGGCTTATGTTACCGTATTCAGAATTTACTCGGAGGATATGGAGCTTGAACGAATTAAGCATATTTGCGATTGCTTGGACGAGAAAATGCCGGATGCACTGTATTTGGGCTGTACGACAAATGCCAATATCATGGATGGGGTGTTGACAGATGCGAAAATTATTTTAACCTGTACGATTTTTGAATATGAGACGACGCAGGCAAGAATTTTGCAGCTTCCTTTTTCAGAAGAAACTGTAGTGCAGGACGTGGAAACCTTGAAAAAATGCTGTGATGAAAACCCTTGGGTTCATGCAGTGGAAATGCATGCAACAATTATGAATATGTCCATGATGGAGTTTTGCAATGAGATGAGCAGTCTGCGGGAGGACATTCAGGTATTTGGCGGCGGTGCATTTAATCCTGATATGGACGATGAAACGGCAGCCGTATTTTCAAAGGGAAACGGTTTTTTGGAGCACGGCATCATTTTTCTGCTGCTGGGTGGAACGGATTTTCATACATACAGCACCCTTGTTTCAGGGTGGAAGCCATTAAAAAGAAAGTTTCGGGTTACGAAGGCGGACAGAGAGCTTTTGTATGAGCTGGATGGAAAGCCTGCTTTGGACGTGTACCGAAAATTTTTAAATATCAACAGGAATGACAGATTTTTCTCCAATACGCTGGAGTTCCCACTTTTTTTGGAGCATGGGGATATTGATATTCTGCGGTGTCCGCTTGCTGTCAACGATGACGATTCTCTCGTGATGTCTTCTGACGTGCAGGAGGATGCAGTTGTCAGACTGGCTTATGGAGACCCGGAGACGATTCTTGCCAGTATCAGGGAGGATGGACAGAAGGTGGTGGACTTTTGTCCTGAGGTGATACAGACCTTTTCCTGTGCTGCCAGAAGGGCGTTTTGGGGCGATGAAAATATCAGTGACGAAACAGCGATATTCAATAGTGTCGCATCAACAACAGGCTTTTATACACACGGTGAGTTTTTGAGAGTCAAGGGCGATATGCTCAATTTCAATGTGACGCTTGTGCTTGTCGGCATGCGGGAGGGCGATGCGCCTGAAACAGGAAAAAGGGTAAACATTGCCAAGGCACAGATTGACAATGATAATAACGAAAAGATACCGATTATCAGACGTTTTGTCTCCTTCATTGAGGCATCCACTGCCGAGCTTGAGGAAATAAACATGAAGCTTGCTTTAAGCTCTGTTACGGACGGATTGACGAGGCTCTATAACCGTGCTGAGATTGAGAGAAAAATTCGTGGTGCTTTGGATAAACGCAGTACTGAGGAGACAGGCAATGACATTTCCCTGATTATGCTGGATATTGATAACTTTAAAAAGGTCAACGATATATATGGACATAAAGAGGGGGATCATGTAATTCAGGCTTTGTCTGACGTTCTCAGAAATGTGACAACAGGGATTCATTCCTGCTCCATGGGACGCTGGGGCGGTGAGGAATTTATGATATTGCTGACAGACTGCAATGTGGACGATGCAGCAGTCTTGGCGGAGAAAATACGAATGGACTTTGCTTCCGTATCTTATGATACTGCCGGTCCTCAGACCGTCAGCATCGGAGTTACGCAGGCAAAGGATGAAAATGCCGACACGCTTTATAGCAGAGTGGACAAAGCACTTTATATGGCGAAGGCAGCAGGAAAAAATCAGGTTGTAAGACTGGACTAGAAAGCTGCATCAGCATCGGATAATGTTTATTTTTGGTATTTTTATATTTCCTTTTCCAAGAAATGCTGATATGACATGTCAATACCAAATGCACCTAACGGAGCAGTGATAATGATTGATAATACAGCTACCGATAAAACAAGATTACCACATGGTAAGCCTAAGGATAACGGAACAGAACCGATGGCAGCCTGAACCGTAGCCTTCGGCAGATATGCTATGACACAAAATACCTTTTCCTTTAAGGTAAGCTTTGTTCCTATCAAACATAATAAAACACCGACAGACCGAAATATAAGCGAAATAAAAATCATAAGAACAGCTCCAAGACCTGCCTCCAAGGTATAACGGATATCCACAGCCGCACCTACAAGCACAAACAAAATTACCTCTGCAGCTATCCATAGCTTTCCAAATTTTTCAGAAAGACGCATGGAAACCGATGCGGCACTTTTTATCTGCAGCATACAAGCCATACTCATAACTGCAAGAAGCCCTGAAACAGGGATAACATTTTTCAGCCATTCTTCCAGTGCAATTAACAAAAAAGCCATGCCAAGGACAATAATAACCTTCATGCTGTTTCGAATATGATGCTCATGTGCATATTGGGCTTCAAAAAAAGCAGACAATAAAAGTCCCACAACTGCCCCGATAAAAATCCCTAAGATAATTGAAATTGGAATTTTGGCAAACGCTGTCATGCTTACCGAATTTCCCTGTGCCATCCCGACAAAAGTAGAAAATAGTACAATAACAAAAACATCATCCAGGGATGCCCCGGCCAAAATAAGCTGTGGAATCCCTTTTTTCGTTCCATATTTTGTTTCCATAAGCTGTACCATTCTTGGCACAACAACTGCGGGGGAGACCGCACCGAGAACCGCACCCATAATAGCGGCATCAAGCAATGGTATTCCAAGTACAAACGGTGCAAGCAGAACAAATGCCAATATCTCAAAAGTTGCGGGTACAAATGCCATCAATATTGCAGGACGTCCCACTTTCTTCAAATCACTGATATTTAAGGACAAGCCTGCTTTAATTAAAATAATCACCAAAGCCATCTGCCGCAAATCAGCGGATATACCCAAAATTGAAGCATCCAAAAGGTTAAGGGCATATGGTCCTAAAATGACTCCCGTAACCAGCATACCGATAATGCGTGGAAGCTTCAGCCTTTGGCAAATAGATGCCATAGCAAGACCTACAAGAAAAATGAGTGCAAGTGATGTCAACATAAATAATCCTCCTTAAAAAGAAAAAGCCAATGTCTCCTGCGATTACTATAATCACAGAAGTCATCAGCTTAATAAAAGCGGTTTTGGTTTCCCAAGGGAGAACTTCATTCCCTTGCTATACTTTAACAAGGAAACTAAAAATTGTCAATCATTTTATAAGCACGATGGAAAGGGCTGCGACAGCCCAATTGAATTTTATGGATTTTGCGGTATCATGTGCTCGATATTAAATATTAAAATCCAAAAAGTTTATTAAATTTAAAAGTTTTTGGAATGAAATCCAAAAACTTTGACATATGCGAATTTTTTTGATAAACTATGGAAAAAATATACCGTGGAGGTGTGTTTATGTTAATTGAACGCAAAGAATATCTTAACAAACTCATTGCTTTTAAAGACAAACAGCTCATTAAAGTCATCACAGGAATCAGACGATGTGGGAAATCTACGCTTTTGGAAATGTATCAGAACTATCTTCTTGGTCATGAAATTTTGCCAGAACAAATTATTGCTTTGAATTTTGAAGATTTTGATAATGAAGAACTCAAAGACGGAGCAAAGCTTCATTCTTATATCAAAGAACGTTTAGTGCCAGAAAAAATGACTTATATTTTTTTGGATGAGGTTCACCATATTGACAATTTCCCAAGGGTTGTTGATAGTCTTTATATCAAGAAAGGCGTTGATTTGTATATTACTGGATCAAATGCTTATATGCTATCAAGTGAGATTGCAACTTTGATTTCAGGACGGTATGTGCAGATTGAAATGTTACCCCTTTCGTTTAAGGAATATGTCGAGAGTACTGGAAACGAAAATGATCTTGCGAGAAAGTACACAGGCTATCTTGAAAACAGTTCTTTTCCCTATACGCTTGAGCTTGCAGATCAACCGAGAGAGATTCGGGATTATTTGGAGGGGCTTTTTAACACAATTGTGGTAAAAGATATTACGCAACGAAAGAAAATCACAGATACGATGATGCTTAGAAGTGTTTTGAGGTTTCTCTTTGATAATATTGGAAATCCGTTGTCCTCCAAGAAAATTGCAGATACTATGACCTCTGACGGGCGGAAAATAGATGTTAAAACCGTTGAAAAATATATTGAGGCTTTAATGGAAAGCTATGTGGTCTATGAGGCAAAGCGGTATAACATTAAGGGAAAGCAATATTTAAAAACGCTTGAGAAGTATTATGTTGTTGATATAGGTATGCGATATATGCTTCTCGGCTCTCGTTCCGTGGATGTAGGTCATATTTTAGAGAATGTGGTCTATCTTGAACTTTTACGGCGTGGCTATGATGTCTATGTAGGAAAGGTCGATGAGCTTGAAGTTGATTTTGTTGTGATGGATGGTAAAAGGACTGTTTACTATCAGGTGGCAGCTTCAGTAAGAGATGAAAAAACATTAAAGAGGGAACTTGCACCTCTCCAAAAGATTACGGATCACTATCCCAAATTCATTTTGACGCTTGATGAAGATCCGGAAGCTGATTATGAAGGTATCCGCCGGATTAACGCTTTGGATTGGTTGCTTGGGAAAATTGAATAATTAATAAATTATATTGCCTTTTTTTAGCATTTTGTATATAATATATTGTAGTATATTGAGCGGATTTTACAACGTCAGGAAGGAGGATGAGCGTATGAGCATTAGCGGTATAAATGCATCGAAAAATGTATCGGCAGTGCAGATGGTAAAGCAGGAACCGGTGGATGCCATAAGCAAAAGCATTGAGAATGAAATTTCAGATGTCCAAAGACAGAGGCAGCAGGTATCTAAGCAGGATTTGTCTGCCGATGAGAAGATGAAAAAGCGTCGGGAGCTTCAGCAGGAGATTAGCAGGCTGAATAATCAGTTAAGACAGCGTCAGGCAGAGACACGGAGAAAGCAGAACCAAGAGGAAGCGGCAAAAGAGCGTGATACAGAAAACGTAAAGGCTGACGATGAGAAAAAGGTACAGCTTTCAACCTCAAAAAAGGATGAAACAAAGGAAAAGGAAACGGAAAGCAAAACCGTTGAAATGCAGGATGCAAAAAAGGAGCGGGGTACGGAGCAAAAGGTTGTTTCGGCAGAGACCGTTGCTTCCCAAAGCAGATTGCAGAAGGTGGTTGTGTCAGGCATACGAAACGACATAAGAATATTGAAGGGTGAAATCAAGCAGGATAAGGCGAGAGGAGAAAATGTGGACGACAAGAAGGAGCAGCTTGAAAAGAGCCGAAACAGATTACGTCGTGCGTCCACAGGAGAGCTTACCAGCAAAGCCCAAAAGGACAGCAACGATATTAAGGTAAGCAATACAAACTATTCGAAAGAGAAAAATAATATTGAGAGGCAGAATTTTAATATCTCTTTCAGTTAAGAAAAAACGAGAGGCTGCCACACTAGACCTGCATACATGAATCATGCGGGCTTGGTGCGACAGCCTCACGATATGATATGCGAAAACACATATGGGAGGATAAAAAATGGATTTTACAAATTATCCAAATATTGCAATGATAGATGCAAAGCTTGGGGGAGCGAAGCAGACTATGTTTAACAAGAAGGCATTTGCAAAGGCAGAGGAGCAATGGACGAGGCTTGGACATGAAATGATTGCCCAAATTAATTATGAAGCACAGTCGGCACTACAGGTGCTTTCTTCTTTTGTTATGCCGTCAGCAGTCATTTGTATGGAGGCACGTGTGCTGAACGTGCTGCCTGTCAATGATATTATATGGGTCTATGGATATGTTGTAAAAAATTCCATGAACTTAATTCCGACGACAAAGGAGCATTATGTAAGGGTAATGACCCGTACAGGTGATGTTCATGTATTGGGAATGAAATCCACAGGTGGATTTTCCAAGAAGGATATTACAGGTGATATCGTTAATCAGATTGCTTCAATCCTTTCAAGGACACGTCCGGGAATCCTTTTTGGTTATTCAGATGAAATTGCAGGTGCAGTTCAACAAAACCTGCAATTTAAAATAATAATGCATATGGCAATGCTCCGAACGGGGGCAATATGTAGAGGGGGAAAGCTGCATGTCCGAAATGTTAATTGCATTTATCATATGGTGTGCCGTAGGCGTGCTGTTTATCGGTATTGGCATTTTTGCATTTGCTGCCCAAAGACCGGTTGGCTTTTGGGCAAACGCAAAAATGTTTGAGGTAACAGATGTAAAAAAATACAACAAAGCATGCGGTATTATGTGGTGTATTTTTGGGCTTGTATTCATAGCACTTGGAATCCCTATGCTTGCAGGACAAAATTCACCTATGATAATGTTATCCGTCATTGGCGTAATGGCGGAGGTGATTGTCACGGCTGTAATTTATACGCTGGTTATCGAGAAAAAATATCGGAAAAATTAAGTTGTAATTAGAAAAAATAGTGTATACTAAATATAGTGGGTGATGCACAGCCCTTAAGTGAGCGAGTTAGCAGATGGCAGGGACTGCTTTTCAAATACCACTGGTCAGATAATCGGCAGGTGGTATTTTTTGTTTTTCATAGAGGAGAAAAACATATGGGTTATCCTGTAGTAAACTTTGTTGAAACAGGAGAAAACATTAATAGAATAAGAAGGGAAAAGATAATTACAAAAAACTCAGTTTATGGTAGAATATGCGTAAACGAATAATATCAAAATAGCTGCGAAGGAGATGTTTTATGGGAATCACATCGGCAATTATGGTGCCTCACCCACCGCTGATTATACCATAGATTGGCAGGGGAAAGGAAAATGGAATAGAAAAAACAATTCATGCATATCACGAGGCGGCAAGACAGCTTGCAGAACACAAGCCCGAAACAATCGTGCTTATTTCGCCGCATCAGACTTTGTATTCAGATTATTTTCATATTTCGCCGGGAAGTAGTGCAAAAGGGGATTTTGGCAGTTTTATGGCAGGGCAGGTGAAGATGGAGGTATCCTACGACACGGAGTTTGTAAAGGAGCTTTGCACATTTGCAGATGACAGGGACATTCCGGCGGGAACCTTGGGCGAGCGTGACAAGAGCTTAGACCACGGTACGATGGTGCCCCTATATTTTGTAAATCAGTATTGGAAAGAGTACAAGCTTGTGAGGATTGGTCTTTCTGGAATGCCTCTTGTCATGCACTATGAGCTTGGACAGTGTATCAAGATGGCTGCAGATAAGCTTGGCAGAAATACTGCAATTATTGCAAGTGGTGATTTGTCGCATAAGCTTACGGAGGATGGACCTTACGGCTACAGTAAGGAAGGTCCTGAATACGATAGCAGGGTGATGGATGTAATGGAACGGGCTGCATTTCGTGAGTTGCTTGAATTTTCAGAAGATTTTATGGAGCGTGCGGCAGAGTGCGGGCACCGTTCCTTTGTCATAATGGCAGGTGCACTTGATGAAAGGGCTGTGGAGGTTAAGCGGCTTTCGTATGAGGGACCATTTGGCGTTGGTTACGGCATATGCACATACGAGCCTAAGGGACAGGACAGCGGACGAAGCTTTAAACAGCAATTTGAAAGTGGGCTGCAGGCAAGGCTTGCCGAACAGAGAAAAAATGAAGATGTCTATGTAAGTCTTGCAAGAAGGACGATAGAGGAATATGTAACTACGGGTAAAATGCCTGATGTGCCAAATGAGCTTCCGGACGAAATGCGGGAGAAACAGGCAGGCGTTTTTGTTTCAATAAAAAAGGATGGAAGGCTTAGAGGCTGCATCGGAACCATAGAAGCAACACAAAGCTCCATAGCGAAGGAAATTGTTGCAAATGCCATAAGTGCAGCTACACGTGACCCGAGATTTTCGCCTATCAAACAGGCTGAGCTGCCGTGGCTTACGATAAGCGTGGATGTTTTGGGAGATACGGAAAAAATATCCTCTGCGAATGAGCTTGATGTAAAACGCTACGGCGTTATCGTTACAAGGGGAAGAAGGCGAGGACTTCTGCTTCCTAATCTTGAAGGCGTAGATACTGTGGAGGAACAGCTTGCCATTGCAAAGCAGAAGGCAGGCATTGATGAGGAGGAGCCGGTGGAGCTGGAACGGTTTGAGGTAGTGAGACATTATTGATAATTGTGTCAAGTTTTCCCTGAAAACTTGACATGAGAGGAGGAATCTATGGAAGCAACCTGTGATGTATGTTTTCATCATTGCAAGCTGAAAAATGGAGCGAGGGGGCTTTGCAGGGCAAGGAAAAATGAGAATGGAAAAATTATCTGTGAAAATTACGGACGCATAACCTCCATGGCACTTGACCCAATTGAAAAAAAGCCCCTTAAAATGTTTTGCAGGGGCAGTAAAATTTTGTCTGTGGGAAGCTACGGCTGCAACCTGCGGTGTCCCTTCTGTCAAAACCACGAAATCTCAATGGCAGGGCAGGAGGATATCGGAACGAGATATATTTCACCCAAGGAGCTTGTGAATGAGGCACTTTATTATGAAAAAATAGGGAATATCGGAATTGCGTTTACCTACAATGAGCCTCTGATAAGCTGGGAGTATGTCCTTGACACATCAAGGCTTTTACATGAGCAAAATATGAAATCTGTGCTTGTGACAAATGGTACTGTGTCGCTTCCTGTCATGGAAACGCTTTTGCCGTACATTGATGCCATGAATATAGATTTAAAGGGTTTTCGGGATGAATATTATGGGAAGCTTGGTGGGAGCTTGGATGCGGTCAAGGACGTTATTCAATGTGCGGCAGCGGCATGTCATGTGGAGCTTACAACGCTTATTGTGTCAAATGAAAATGATGCGTTAGGGGAAATGGAGGAGGAAGCAAAGTGGATTGCATCGGTAAGTGACAGCATACCGCTTCATGTTACACGCTTCTTTCCAAACTATCATATGCAGGACAGGGGTGCTACAGATGTGAAAAGGGTGTATGAGCTGAAGGCTGTCGCAGAAAGATATTTGAAAAATGTTTTTGTAGGAAATTGCTAGAGGAGGATGTTATGAGAATTTTATTATTGCTGCGTGGCTCTGCCGGCTGTGGTAAGTCTACGTGGATTGAAGAAAATGGATTGAAGCCCTATGCACTTTCGGCTGACGATATAAGGCTTTTATGTCAAAGTCCTATTTTGCAGGTGGATGGAAGCAGAGGTATTAGCCAGGATAATGAAAGCGTTGTGTGGAAAACGCTTTACAGCCTGCTTGAGACAAGGATGCAGCGTGGGGAATTTACTGTAATTGATGCGACAAACTCAAAAAGAACGGAAATGAACAAGTATAAGGAGATGTGTGCCGCATACAGGTATAGAATTTTTTGTGTTGACTTTACGGACATTCCCATTGATGAGGTAAAGAGAAGAAATGCAGAACGAGATGTGTACAAGCGGGTTTCCGATGCTGTTATTGACAGAATGTACGCAAGATTTGCAACGCAGAAAATTCCGTCAGGCATTACCGTTATCAGACCTGATGAATTGGATAAAATATGGCTGAAAATGATTGATTTGTCGGAATTTAAAAAAATACACCATATCGGAGACATTCATGGATGCAATACTGCACTGCAAAAATATATTTCCGACAATGGCGGTATCAAGGAGGACGAGTTTTACATATTTGTGGGAGACTACATTGACAGAGGCATAGAAAATGTCGAGGTGCTGGAATTTCTGCTTTCCATTAAGGACAGAAAAAATGTGCTGATGCTTGAGGGAAACCATGAAAGATGGCTGTGGTATTGGGCGAACGAAAGCACGGGCAGGTCAAGGGAATTTGAAATGGTTACACGTCCTGCTCTTGAGGCGTCAAATATTGACAAAAAGGATATCAGGCAGCTTTACAGAAAATTTGGACAGTGTGCATATTACAAATATGGAGAAAATGTATATTTGGTAACGCATGCAGGACTTAGCACGATACCTGAAAATTTATCCCTTGTAGCTACGGAGCAGATGATAAAGGGTGTCGGCAGCTATAACGATTTTGAGCGGATTGCTGAAACCTTTTACGATACAACTCCGAAAAATTATTATCAGATACATGGACATAGAAATACGAAGCAGCTTCCTGTTTTGGTGAATGACAGGGTATTTAATTTGGAGGGGCAGGTTGAATTTGGTGGACATTTAAGATGCGTGCAGATTGACAAGGAGGGAGCACATACATTTGAAATTAAAAATGATGTGTACAAAAGACCTGAAATAAATGAGGTGCAGTATGCAGGAACCGTAGCTGATATTATTGCGGCAATGAGAAGCAATGAGTACATTCAGGAAAAGAAATTTGGCAATATATCCTCCTTTAATTTTACAAGCAAGGCATTTTATGAAAAGGTTTGGAATGAGCAGACGACAAAGGCACGTGGTTTATATCTTGATACTGCGAAGGAAAAGGTTGCTGCAAGGGCATACGACAAATTTTTCAATGTAAATGAGCGTGAGGAAACAAGATTTGAACTGCTGCAGCACAAATTACAGTTCCCTGTTACTGCATACGTAAAGGAAAACGGATTTTTGGGAATTGTGAGCTATAACGAGTATGAGGACGACCTCTTTATTGCCACAAAGTCCACCATCGGAGGCGACTATGCAAAATGGCTGAAGGAAATGCTTTATGAAAAGGTGTCTGAGGAAAATCTTGATAAAATGAAGCAGTATATTAAGGAGCATGATGTGTCCTTTGTATTCGAGTGTGTTGATATGGAGCATGACCCGCATATTATCGAGTACCCTGAAAATCATTTGTTCCTGCTTGATATTATATATAATCAAATGAGCTTTGCGAAGTACGAGTATGAGGATATGTGCCATGTTGCAGGCCAGTTTGGACTTGAACACAAGGAACGGGCAGTCTGCATTGAAAGCTGGCAGGAATTTTATGATTGGTACTATGAGATTTTGGAGGAGGACTACGAGTATAATGGCAGGAAAATAGAGGGCTTTGTAATTGAGGATGTTACAGGCTTCATGACAAAGCTGAAGCTTACCTATTATAATTTTTGGAAGTTTATGAGAAATGTGTCCCACGAGGCAATCAGAAAGGGATATATCATGAAAACCTCGGCACTGATAACGCCCCTTGCAAATGAATATTATGCATGGGTAAGAACGCTGCATGATGCTGAGGATATTGAGAGCGTGCCAAGGGATATTTGTACCCTTAGAGCTATGTTTTATAATCGGCAGTAGACTGTTTTGTGGCACACGTGTTTATAAAAAACATTGCTAAAAGCTTTATTTGAATGTTGTGATACCAACATACGGAGCTGCTCTAAGAAATGGATAATGACTGTGAGGGAAAGCTATGACAACAAACAAAATCCGCTATTTGTATAGTGCCAAAACGGGCATTGAACTGATTTTCTGCAAGCACTCAACCATATCCTACCCGTTGCATAACCACGTTTCCGTGCTGACAATTGGCATCATACTGGAAGGCTCTGTTGCCCTTACTACAAATCAGGAAACAAGGGTTTGTAAGAAAAATGAAACCTTCGTCATATTCCCATATGTGCCGCATAGCATTTTGGCACATGAGTGTTATACCATGCTCAGCCTGTGCATTGGGAAGGATGTTGTAAGGAACGAGGATGTTGCCGTTATACAAAACCATATTACACATCTTCTGATGCAGGCTCTGAATATGGGGGAAATCAATCCGTATCAAATATTGCTGATACTAAAACGCTTGGAGGAGATTGTGGATTTTTCCGGTTGGCAGCTTGAAAATAATACGCCATATATCCACGCCTTAAAAAAACAGTTGGAATTATATCCGGAATGTAAGCTTACTGTTGAGGAAATGGCACAAAATGCTTTCGTCAGCAAATATCACTTTATCAGAAGCTTCAAGGCAGAGGTCGGGCTTACGCCGCATCAGTTTCAAATACAGAACCGAATCCGCAAGGCACAGCGTTTAATCCACAAAGCCGAAACAATAACAGAAGTAGCCTTGACCACGGGGTTTTGCGACCAAAGCCACTTCATAAAGCAATTTGAGAAATATGTAGGATTGCCGCCATCAACATACAAAATGTCCTCTGAAGCAATCTAGCTAACAGAGGGCAGGCATAAATTTTGCAAACAGATAGAGTCCGTCGTCCCCCGCAGTGACCTCATGTGGCACGCCTATGGGAAAAATAGATATTACGCCTGCTTCGTAAGGCAGCGTGACGCCATCGTTTACACATACGCCTGAACCCGAGATTACCTCATGTGTTTCCAGCTGCTTCTCGTGAATGTGGCTGCCAATCTTTTTATCAGGGGCTATCCGTACAAGATGGTAACTGAACTGTCCGCCCGTCTTTTCGGATGTGATAATATGCTTTAGTGCTACACCATCAAATGTAGGATGCTTAGACCATGGAATCACATCAAAGGAAACCTCTGTATCAGGCAAAAGCAGCTTACCCTCTCTGTCAAATTTTTCAAATAGATTTTTATCATCCATTTTAACACGTCCTTTCAAATTTTATTGGCAATGTCCTTGCCTGTTTCCATCCTATCAATATGTGGAAAAAATGAATTGTAAAAAATTGCTATATTATCTCCTTGCTTTTTACCGTCACATATGGTATTATGCGTGTAAGCAAGCAATCAAGTAGTTCGGCATTTTTTTAAATCTAAAAATTCTGATAAAGTTCTTGCTTAAAATCATCATATTACACAATAAGCAGGAACTTAAGAAATAATGTGTTCCTGTGCATAAAGGAGGAATGCATTTGAAGAAAAACCAGTATCGCTTATGGATATGCTTGATGTATCAGAGCAGGATAAGGACTTTTGGGGAACTTTGATAGATGATTACAAAATTAAGGTTATACATATGGCAAACCAGCCTGAGAGCGTGAGGAAAAAATATAAATCTGATTACAGGGTCATAGCGGACTTTCTTGCATGTAAAAAAGACAAGGATGCGTTGAAAACGGTGCTGCGGGATAATGAGCAAAAGCTTGTGCATGTTCCACAGGTACTTGATATGCTGGATGCACTGAGTGGAGATAACAGATTTGAGGAAATGAAACAATGTTATAATGGTTGTGATGAAACAATAAAAGAGGAGGGTGTAAATATGTGTGAGTTGTTTGATATGGTTGAAGAAGATGGAATAAAAAAAGGATTAAAGCTTGGAGCCGATATATTTAAGGTAGTACGCAGTGGCATAAATGATAACAATGAAATTGCGGAAATCTGTAATTGTAAGGTTGAGGATGTTGAGAACGTAAGGCAGTCCTTTGAAATATAAGGAAAATATCCTGATATGCATAAATAACGAAGGCTGATAAAAATACAAAATAAAAGAAAGGCTGCCGCAGACAGGCAACGATAAACACTTGCTTCTGACTGCGACAGCCCCTTATTTCTTTATAGGAAATTCCTCCGAATTTCCTATAGCAGGATTAAAAATCCTGCCATGATTCGAACTACAGCGTCGAAAACGCTTTGTTCTTATCCTTTACAAATAAAACAACAATTCCTCATAAGTCGGATAGGGCAGGAAGTCATTTGGTATGGCAGCTTCTGCATCATCTGCAATCGCACGGATTTCATTCATAGTAACAATGATTTTGTCCCGACAGTAGTCTGCTGCTCCCTGCATGCTGCTTATGCCTCCAAGCTGGGTAAGCTCGTGCTTTAGCTTGTCGATAAGATTTGTCATGTCCGTATAATCGGAGGTGAGCCGTCTTATGAGAGCGTCCTGCGCCGTGCAGGATATGTTAGGAAGATATGCTTTTGTTTCTGCCGCTTCCCTTGCAGTTGTGGCGGCAAAGGAATTTATGGCAGGAAGCAAATCCTTGGAAATCATGTCAACCATTGCTCGTGCCTCAATGACAATCGTTTTTACATATGTTTCAAGCTGGATTTCATATCGTGACAGAATTTCCTCCTTGGTAAAAATGTGATGCTTTGTAAATAGGTTTATATTTTTTTCGCTGATAAAACAAGGCATACAGTCAGGTGTTGTCGGCAGGTTGTATAAGCCTCTTGCCTCTGCCTCCTTTACCCAGTCGTCAGTATATCCGTTTCCGTCAAATATAATCTTTTTATGCTTTCGTATGGCACGCTTGATAAGCTCATGTACAGCATGCTCCATGTCCTCCGTCTTTGTTCCGTCAAGCTCGGTGTAAAACTGTGCGAGTGCTTCGGCAACGGCAGTATTCAGTATAATGTTAGGTCCCGAAACAGAAGCGGCGGAGCCGACCATGCGGAACTCGAATTTGTTTCCTGTAAATGCAAATGGTGACGTACGGTTTCTGTCGGTTGTATCTCTGAAAAAGTGAGGAAGTACATTTGCGCCTATGTCCATTTCTATCTTTTCCTGCTTGCCAAAATAGGTATCATTTTCAATTGACTTTAAAACAGCGTTTAATTCATCGCCGAGGAAAATGGATACGATGGCAGGCGGCGCTTCATTTGCACCGAGACGGTGATCGTTTCCTGCGCTGGCAGCAGAAACACGCATTAAATCTGCGTAGTCATCTACAGCTTTAATTACAGCCATAAGAAATACAAGAAACTGTATATTCTGTGCAGGCGTACGTCCCGGCTTTAAAAGGTTTACGCCATCGTTTGTGCTTATGGACCAATTGTTATGCTTTCCACTTCCGTTTATGCCTGCAAAAGGTTTTTCATGCAGCAGGCAGATAAGATTATGCTTATCAGCAATTTTCCGCATAATCTCCATCGTAAGCTGGTTATGGTCTGTGGCAATGTTTACATTTTCAAAGATAGGCGCCATCTCGTGCTGTGCAGGCGCTACCTCGTTGTGCTTTGTTTTGGAGGGTATGCCGAGCTTCCAAAGCTCCTCGTCAAGCTCGTGCATAAATGCAGAAACCCGAGGCTTTAATATTCCAAAATAGTGGTCGTTCATTTCCTGTCCCTTTGGCGCAGGGGCACCGATCAGGGTTCTTCCACAGAAAATCAAATCCTTGCGTTTTTTGTACATATCCTTGTCTATCAGGAAATATTCCTGTTCAGGACCGACAGTGATATTTACTCCGGTAACCGTTTTGTTTCCAAGTAAATGGAGCATTTTAACAGCCTGTTCGTTTAATGCTTCCATGGAACGGAGCAGTGGAGTCTTTTTGTCAAGCGCTTCGCCGCTATAAGAACAGAAGGCTGTCGGGATATATAGCGTTTTATCCTTTATAAATGCAGGGGAGGTAGGGTCCCATGCAGTGTAGCCTCTCGCCTCAAATGTAGCTCTTAGTCCGCCTGATGGAAAGCTTGATGCGTCAGGCTCGCCCTTGACAAGCTCCTTGCCGGAAAATTCCATAATAACATGACCGTCGCCTGCGATATTGATGAAGCTGTCATGCTTTTCGGCTGTGAAGCCCGTCATTGGCTGAAACCAGTGGGAATAATGGGTTGCGCCTAATTCTACAGCCCATTCCTTCATTGCAACGGCAACTGAGTTTGCAACGTCAAGCTCAAGGTGTGTTCCGTTTTGTATTGTTTTCCTAAGTGCCTTGTAAATATCATTTGGAAGCTTATTTCGCATAACCTCGTCATTAAAGACAAGACTTCCAAAAAGCTTTGGGATTTCTGTTGACATATGTATACCTCTTTCCCTGAATTTCCTATGGGCAGGCTTAAAAATCCTGCCAGGAGATGCATTAATTATAAGTTTAGGGTATAAAAAGTCAATAAAATAATATGAAAACGACGGAAAAACAAGTAAATGCCCTGTTTTACAATTGAAAAACAATTGGCAAATGAAGATAAAAAAGCTTGTGCATGAGTGCTATTTATGTTAGTATTGGTATTGAGGTAGATATTATGTTTTGGAAAAATCGCAATCTACAACTGAAGAAAGGTTACACTGTTTCTCCTATATGGGGGTAGTGCGCCTTTTTTTAGACTGATTGTTAAAACATATTTTATCAGCTTCTAAAATTTTATGAAGAATAAGGACGTCGCATTATCTTCTTAACCGTTATGAAATTTAAAGTTAAGGAGATTTTTTTATGTTTAAAATTAAACAACAAATATCGAGGCTATATACAGCCTCCGTTCTTGGAAATTTGTCGCTTACGGGAGCGTGGGTTGCAATTTTAGCGGCAAGAGGCTACAGCTTGGTGGAAATAGGAATTGCAGAGACTATTTTCCACATAACAAGTCTTGTATTTGAAATTCCGTCAGGAATATTTGCCGATGTGTTTGGCAGAAAGAAAATGCTGATTGTAAGCACGATTATGAGGATGCTTGGAAATCTTGTAATGATTTTATCATGCAATTTATTTATGGTATGCCTATCCATCGCATTTCATGCGCTTGGCTATAATTTTTCATCGGGTACGGGAGATGCGCTGGCATATGATTCGCTCAAGGTGGCAAACATGGAAAATGAATTTGAACGTTACGAGGCAAATTCGCTTGTTATTTACCGTCTGTGCAGCGGAATTTCAACCATGTGCGCAGGCTTTGCCCTGTTTCTCGGTCATAAAGCCGCATATGGTACAGACCTTGTGGCAGGTGTGATACAGATTTTTATTTTGAAGTCCTTGTGTGAGGTTTATGTGGGCAAAAGAGAGGAGCGGGCAAAAAAAGCAAGTCTAACCTACATAGGACATGAGCTGCTTGGATGCTTTCAGGAGAGCCTGCTGTTTTTAAAGAGTGTAGGGAAAAAAGTAATGAAATTAATGCTTTGTAATTCCTTTGTGGGAGCAGTTGACATTTTGCTTTTGTTTTTCCTGCAGGCAAAGCTTCCCGAAAAGGGAATTTCCAGGTGGTGGTTGGGCTTTGCCCTGTTCTTTATGGAGATGGGTGGTATCGTCGGCTCAAAGCTTATATTGAAGCTTCCAAGACTCAGGTACAGAAATGTATTTGCCATGTCAGTGCTTCTTGTATTGGCAGGCGTTTTTGTGGAGCATTCGGGAAGTTATCTGCTCATGACCTTGGGAGGCTTTTTGGCTGCAATCGGAGATGATGCCTTACAGGTTCGCACCAATGCAATTTTGCAGGATATGTTTCCGTCAGAGCAGAGGGCAACGCTCACCTCTGTGGAGTCGTTTTCCTTTTCCGTAATCATGATAGTTTTATCGCCGCTTGCTGGGGTTGTATTTTCTTACTGGTAGAGGGATTAAGACACTTGAAACTCTCTTTTAAATGTGGTATATTGGGAACATAAAAGGAGCAATCGCCCACAAAGTGGTTGACCTCCATGATAAGTGTTTAAGCCTACCTAGACCGTCAAGTACAAGGTAGGCTTATTTATTTTCGCTTGTTGTTCCTATCTATGTAGGCAAGCAGTGCAACAAGAAACGTTCCGAAAAGAATTAACAGCGTTAAAACTTCGTATGTACTCATATACACCACCTCCCCTCTAGTTCAAGAATAGGGAGGTTACCACCTTGTAACACGATTGTTCCTCGCTGATATTCTACCATATTCTTTCTTTTATGACAATTGCGTTTGTTAAAATTTCAGTTCGGTTATATCTATACGGAACGATTATGAAGAAATGATAGCAATTATTTTCTGTGTATGTTGTATTAAATGAAAAGGGAGAACCATAGAAGCGGCTCTACCCTCGATTACAAGACGATTACCTCATTATGAGGCAGCCGTTGCTATTGAAATGAACCTCATTTGTTAGGCAGTTACAAAGCCTGATGAAAGGGGTTCATTTCGCATTTTCTGTCAACAATATAAAACTATATAAAACTGTGTTCCAGATATTTGTTGTCAAATTGGAAAATATATGTTATAAAATAACGATAGGCAGAACAATACATCTCGGAAGCCGGTGTAAGTCCGGCACTGTGTCTCAGCAACCGTGTTGTCTACGAAGGGACGTGCAAATTTGCAGCCACTGAAGCATAGCTTTTGCTTTGGGAAGGTGTCTTAGTAGGATAAAGACTAAGTCGGGAGACCTGTATTGTTATTACGAACGGAAGTCTTCTGAGGTAGGGCGGCGTTTTGTGCTTCTTATTTTTGTACGCTTTTTTACAGTTGAAGCATAAAAATATCTGATTTCTTATTTTAGATTGACGGTTCAGTCGTATGTTCAGCATTTTACAACATGATATGAGTGGCAGGCCATAGGCAGAATTAAAACCTGCTAAGCTTCGAACTACAGCATCGAGGATGTTGTAATTGTACACAAGGAGGGAGACTACATATTGGAAAATAAGAAAAAGAAAACGCTGTACAATGCTCTGATGGTTCTTTTCATTGTAGTCATAGCCTTTTGCGGCGCAATGATAGTTGCTGTTACAAAGGGATATGTGGGGCATAAGGGAAGCAGCATAGATGTAAACGAAGTCTATGGTGTGGTGAGCATTGAGAAAAATGACATTATATACACCTTAGATGAAAAGTCGAAAATTACGGAAGGAAATGTAATAACGACAAGAAATGGGGCAAGAGTAAGCTTTGGCGGAGAATACATATTAGGGGAAAATTCAGCAGCGGCTGTGAATAAAATTGATGGCGAGCTGATGGATATTCAGCTTATATCGGGTGATATGCTTATATGCCTTGGGGAAAATGACATTCCCGTACAAATCAGCATAGAAGATACAATAATAACCTGTGACGGTGGGATATTTTCTATAAGCGCACAGACGGGAACGACAACGGTAAGCGTATTTTCAGATGAAGTAACCGTAAGCATGGGAGAGCAGGACGAGAAAATATTATCGGGAGCGTTTTTGTGCGTCATGGACGAGGAAACCTATTCCGGCGACATAAGTATAAGCTCTTTGAACGGATTTTATTTGTCACTGTTATCAAAGCTTAGCGAAAGCAATGAGCTGTGTTTTACAAGGTCGGAATTTGAAGCACTTGCCGCAGAACGGCAGAACGAGATACAGGAGCTTCAAAATGGAAGTGGGAACATCGTTTATTTGGACGCAAATGCTTCCGGGGGAAAAGAGAATGATATAGCACAGCAAGATGAGAACGCATACGCACAGGTATATACTCAAGTGGACGTAACGTATGCGGAAGGCGGCGATACCTTAAATGAAACGGTAAATGGAGGAAGTGCTGAAAACAGTACCGTTCAGGGAAATAAAACGGATCATGGCATATCTGACAATGCTGGAAAGGGAAATACCACAGAGACAGAAAATGGAAAGAAACCACAGACAGCCGTTGCGGAAGGAGGAAAAAAACCACAGGAGGAAAGCACAGGAGGTGGGAAAAAACCACAGACGGTTACTGAGGAAAGTAAGGGAACAGAGTCACCTTCCACTACTGAGGAGCCGAAGGCAGAGCCAAAGGTCATGACCTGCACAGTGCAGATTAGGTGCGATACCATATTAAACAATCTTGAGGATTTGAAACCGGGAAAGGAAGCATATGTGCCTGAAAGTGGAATTATATTGGGAACTACCACAGTAGAATTTACGGAGGGCGAAACGGCGTTTGACGTGCTGAAAAGAGTATGCTCCTATTACGGGTTACAGATAGAATATTCTTATACACCCCTTTACGGCAGTTATTATATTGAGGGTATCAATTATTTATACGAGTTTGACTGTGGAAGTCAGTCAGGCTGGATGTATAAGGTAAATGGCTGGTTTCCAAATTATGGCTGCAGCTCTTATGTGATGGCTGATGGAGATACTATGGTTTGGTGCTACACCTGTAAAGGACTTGGAGAAGATGTTGGCGGAAGCGTATATTAAAGGAGGAGAAAATGATGACAGCATACAAAAAACAAGGTAAGAGAGTGATAGCCGCCTTTTTGGCAATCTGTATGGCGCTTGCATTTATGCCATTAAATGTAAAAGCGGCAGAACCATCAGACAGCATATACGAGGTAAGCGAAGGTACCCCGACAGATGCAAATGCAGACAAGATAACAACAGAAACCGCAGTTGCAAATACAGATAAAATAACAACGGAAACCGTAGATGCAAATACAGATAAAACAACAGAAACTATAGATGCAAGTACAGATAAAATAACAACGGAAACCGAAGCTGCAAGCGTGGATGAAGCAACAACGGAAACCGAAGCTGCAAGTGCAGTCAAAGCAGCAAAAAAAGCAGCAGCTATAAATGCAGTAAGTGAAGCAAATCAGCAGCTTGAGGGGCTTGCATCTCTTAAAATATGCACGCAGTATACACCGAACTCGGCAAGCGTAATACTTAGAAATGAAACCGATACATATGAGACAAAAAACGTGTTTTCCACGGAAGTGAAGGAATATAATCTTGGCTTCATAAATGATAATTATACGAACCTTTATTTTAAGGTAACGCCGTATACAGGCTATGACACAATAACGATTTACTATGGCGATGGACAGAAGAAGGAAATAAAAAATGTGAAAGCAACTTCGGAGACGGCAATATTTGCACCATGCGTTTTGGCTGGAAAAAATACATTTACGATTGAGGCTTCAGGGACAGGAAAAGCTACGGTTACTTATACGTTCCATTTGGATATGATACCTACATTGACGGGGCTTACATTTGATACGGGGGAATATGAGCAGTTTACGGATAAAACCTTTTCGTACAACGACTTTGAGTATACTCTTACCATTCCTGAAGGTGCAGATAGCGTAATCTTTCAGGCTGTGCCGAGAAAGGATAATTACACGGTAACCTACAATGACGCTTCCTCATCTGCTGTTGCAACGCAGGGTGTTGACAAGGTACTTGTTAAGGTATCTGTGGGAGAAGGCGCAGATAAGCTTGAAAATACATACACGGTTCATTTTGATAAAAAGCAATCTACTGGCTTTAAGGTAAACACCATACCGGAGGATGCAGTTGTCATGGTATATGATAAAAACGGACGTCCTCTCAAGAAAACAGACGGCGGCTATGAGGGATTGTTCTCCACTGGGGACTATTCCTATACCGTTACAAAAACAGGTTACATTGGTGTATCAGGGGATGTTCCTGCGGCTGGTGGAGAAATCAATGTCACATTGGATAAGGCGTCTGAAAATCAGCCACAGGAGGTGGAAACCCAATGGAAGAACTTTAGGGACAGCGATGTCAATATGGGCATTACCGATGCGGAAACGCCTATCAATGCTGAAGAAACAGAGCTTTTGTGGGCGAAAAAGCTGGGCAGTGGTTGGGGAAACGCTCCAAGCGTACAGATAATTGTGGATGATGCTCTGATTGTTATGGCAGGAGCAAATCTGTATAAGCTTGATTTAAAGACGGGAGAGATACTTGCCCAGGCAGCGATGGTGGCAGCGCCTAATTGGGGATATACGCCTCCAGCCTATGCAAACGGAATGATATTTTGTCCACTAACAGGTGGAGTAATACAGGCATTTGATGCAAAGACGCTTGATTCACTTTGGATTTACAAAGATGGATTAGGGGGACAATCGCTATCTCCAATTACATATACTGACGGATATATCTATACAGGCTTTTGGAACAGTGAGACAAGGGATGCCAACTATGTATGTATCAGTGTAACTGACGAGGACACGACAAGGGGAAATGAAGATAAGCTTGCAACATGGAAGCATACGCAGGCAGGCGGCTTTTACTGGGCTGGCTCTGTGGCTGTAGGGGACTATGTTATAGTTGGGACTGATGACGGTACAAGCGGAACAAGTGGAAACGCAAGCCTGTATTCCTTTAAAAAAGAAACAGGGGAGATTGTGTCAAGGCTTGTTCTTGAAGGCATGGGGGATCAAAGGTCCTCGATGGCATATGACAGTACCACGGGAAGGGTATATTTTACGACGAAGGGTGGATATTTGTGTAGTGCCAAGGTAGATGCTTCGGGAAATTTGTTACAGCTAAAAAGCGTTAATTATAATGCACAAAGCACAAGTACGCCGATTGTATATAAGGGAAAGGTTTATTTTGCAACAGGAAGCGGAATATCCTCAACAGGCTCCAGTGGAAATGTAGTCGTTGCAGATGCAGAGACGCTTGAAATGTATTATGCCGTAGGATTAAAGGGCTATCCACAGTGCTCGCTGCTTCTTTCAACAGCATATGAGCAGGCAACGGGATATATCTATCTTTATTCCTCATACAACAACACGCCTGGTGGAATATCCATGATAAAGGTAAAACCGGAGGCAACCACGGCAGATGAGGCGGAGCTTGTTGAGCTTTATGATGCCAAGGGGTATGAGCAGTATTGTATCACGAGCATCATATGTGACAAGGACGGAACGCTTTACTATAAAAATGACAGTGCAAATGTTATGGCAGTGGGTGTGCTCGCCTATGTTAAGGTAATCAACAAAATTGTAAATTTAGGGGATGTAAATCTTGAAAGTGAGGCTGCAATTATTAAGGCAGAGGAAGCATATGAGAAGCTTGATGAGGAAGAAAAAGCAAAGATTACAAATTATAGTACGCTTGTCAATGCAAGACAGATATTTGAAACGCTTAGGGCAGAAAAAAATGCCGGCGACATGGACGCACTTATCAGTGCAATTGGAAGCGTGACGCTTGAAAGTGAGGCTGCAATTATTGAGGCGGAGGAAGCATATGAGAAGCTTACGGCTGCTGAGAAAGAGCTTGTTAAGGCTTACGATATTTTGCAGGCGGCAAGAAAAGAGTATGACAGACTGAAGGAGGAGGAAAAAAATAAACCTTCCGTACCAACGCCTCCTACAGCAGAGGAGAAAAACCCAGAGGAGGATTTGCCGACAACGGAAGAAAAAAGTCCGACAGAGGAACAGCCCCCTATAACAGAGGAAGAAAAACCTGTTGTGGATTTGCCTAAGGCAGAGGATAAGGTGCCTTCAGAAAGTGAAGGAAGCTCCAATGTAAAAAGACCGGGAGGAATTACCATAGGCGGCAACCTTGTAAAGGCTGATAATAAGTCAGACAATAAGCAGGAAAGTAAAATAGAAGAAAGTGTACAAAAGACGGATGCTGCTGTCAGTGGGGCAAATTCTGAAAGCAGAGCTACACAATTTACAAATAGAGCAGTGGACAGCTTGGGCAAGGAGTTAAAGAGAATTGTGCAGGGAGAAGTAGAAGAAATCACTGCTGAGGAAATGGATACGGCGATAGCGCTTTATAACGAATACAGTATGCTGACGGAGGCAGAACAGGCAGAGGTAGAAAACTATGAGGATTTGCAACAGGTGTTTGAAATAATCGGAACGATAAATCATAGAGATGCGTCATCCGGCATTGATATTGATGGGCTTCAATGGTATTATAAGTTAAATGTATATGAGAGGGCATTGGACAATTCCGTGATTGACAGGCTGGCGCAAATACCGAATAAGGATATGAAGGAGCTTTGTTCATACAACATAAGCATTACGGATTTGATAAAAGACGAAAGCTATGATTTTGCTGATGGCATTACGGTCCGTATACCAAAGCCTGATATGCAGGGGTACACCAATGCATTTGTCGTATGTCACGCAGATAGTGGGGAAACTGCCATGAAATGTAATGTTATTGCACTTTCCACCGTTCCAGTACCTTCCACAAGCAAGGGAACGGAGGCCACTATCATAAAATGTGATGAGGTAGACGGCTATCTTACATTTACGGCATATGAAAATGCGAATTATACTGTGATAGGTACAAATGCTGATTATGAACAGCTTATAAATGGAGCGACTGCCAACAGTGAAAATGGTATGATATGGATTTTGATTACCATAGGAGCACTTTCAATGGCAGGACTTGTAGTGGTTATAATAAAAAGAAAAAAGTCGGAACATGAGTAGAGAAAAGAAATTTGCAGCTTACAATCCAATCGCCAGCTTTGTATATTTTGCAGGAGCAATCGTAATCAGCATGATTACCATGCACCCTGCGGCTGCTTTGCTTTCCCTTGTTATGGCAGCCGTATGTTATATCAATATGCATGGCAGGGATGCATGGAAGGTTGTTTGCGCTATGCTGCCAATCTATGTTTTGCTTGCACTTGCAAATCCCGTGTTTAATACAAGGGGAGAGACGATATTGTTTACTTATTTTGGAGGACGTGTATTTACGCTGGAGGCACTATACTACGGTATAGTGCTTGCAGCTATGTTTATTTCCGTCATTTTATGGTTTTTCGTCTATCATAAAATAATGACGGCTGACAAGCTGTTATATATATTTGGAGGACTTGCGCCGGCAGTGGGACTTGCCCTTTCCATGATACTTCGGCTTTTGCCTTATTACAGAACCCATATGAAAAGCATATCCGCCGCAAGGAAAGTGGTGTCATGTGACGGTGAAAATAGAACCGTTGAGGCTGCAAATATTATGCTGGCAATGCTTTCGTGGTCGCTTGAGGAGGGAGTTATCACTGCGGACAGTATGAAATGCAGGGGGTATGGCTGTGGGAAACGGAGCCGCTTTTCGGTATATGTATTGAAAGCAGGAGATGTTCTTTTCATGCTGTGGAGTATTGTACTATTTTTATGTATCATGGTTTGTAAGGCGAAAAAGGGGTTTGAGGCTGTATTTCTGCCCTGCATCAATATAAGCGGCATGGATAATGATTATTTTGTCATGGGGCTTGCGGCTATGGTATTATATTTTGCAACACCGATTGTGATAAATGTTACGGAGGCAGTAAAATGGCACTATTTGAAATCAAGGATTTGAACTTTTGCTATCCTGTCAGGGAGCGTGAGGCTTTAACTGATATTAATCTTGCGATTGAGCAGGGGGAATATATAACAATATGTGGAAAAAGCGGAAGCGGGAAAACAACACTGCTGAAACATTTAAAGCCCCCTATCACGCCTAAGGGAAAGAAATCAGGGACGGTGCTGTTTGAGGAAACGCCTGTGGAGGCATTGGATTTGAGAACGCAGGCGGCACAAATAGGATATGTCATGCAAAATCCTGATAATCAGATTGTGACGGACAAGGTATGGCATGAGCTTGCCTTTGGACTTGAAAGCCTTGGGTACGACACGAGGACCATCAGGCTCAAGGTGGCTGAAATGGCAAGCTATTTTGGAATACAGGACTGGTTTTATAAAGATGTAAACGAGCTTTCAGGGGGGCAGAAGCAACTTCTGAATCTTGCCTCCATTATGGCGATGCAGCCTAAGGCACTCATATGTGATGAGCCGACATCACAGCTTGACCCCATTGCGGCATCGGACTTTTTGCAGACGATAAAGAAAATTAATCTTGAGCTTGGCACCACAATAATCATGTCGGAGCATCGGCTTGAGGAGGTGTTTCCTGCCTCGGACAGGGTTGCAGTCATGGAGGAGGGGAGGATTATTGCGTGCGACACGCCAAGGCTTGTGGGAGACATGCTGAAAAAGGAAAACAGCGATATGGCTGCGGCACTGCCTGCACCGATGCAGATATATTACGGAGTGGGAGGCAAGGCAGCTTGTCCCCTTACCGTGAGAGAGGGAAGAAGCTGGCTCACAAAGGAGCTTGCAGGCAAAGCTTTAAAAAGGGACAGGCTTGATGAGTCTGATTTACCTGATGAGCCTGAAAAACCTGCAATTAAAACAAAGGAGCTTTGGTACAGATACAGTAAGGAGGGGGCAGATGTCTTAAAGGGTGCTTCCATTTCCGTACCAAAAGGGAGCTTTTATGCCATTGTAGGTGGAAACGGCACGGGAAAGTCAACCTTTTTAAAATCAATATGCGGAATATTAAAGCCCTACAGTGGAACGGTCATCATAGATGGAAAAAAGCTTGATAAATATAAGAAAGGGGAGCTTTTTCAGGGACATTTGGCAATGCTGCCGCAGGACCCGCAAAGTCTGTTCGTGAAAAAAACGGTCAGGGAGGAGCTGCTTGAGATGGTTCATGGCAGCGAGGCAGAACAGGAAGTGGACGCCATGGCAAAAAAATGTCTGATTCGTCCTCTTTTGGATAAGCACCCATACGATATATCAGGCGGCGAACAGCAAAGGACGGCACTTGCAAAGGTGCTTTTGACAAAGCCGTCAATACTGCTTATGGATGAGCCTACAAAAGGCATGGATAATTATTTTAAGCAGAGCCTTGTGGGAATTTTGAGGGAGCTTGAGAACCTTACAATATTGATGGTTTCGCATGACATAGAATTTTGTGCAAAATATGCTGATTACGTGAGTATGTTTTTTGACGGTGGAGTGATAACGACAAATACGGCAAGGAAATTTTTTTCGGGCAACAGCTTTTATACAACATCGGCAAACCGCATGAGCAGACACATATTTGCAAATGCCGTAACTGAGGAGGATGTGATAACATTATGCAGGGAAAATCTGTAAAAAGATGGGTTGGATATATGGTTATGCTGTTGGTTTCAATTTTGCTGTTGCTTGTCTTTTGGAAGCTTGGCAATGGGCGGTATTATTTATTTGCAACCTTGCTTATTATCGGTGGCATGATGCCGTTTATATTTGGCTTTGAAAGAAAAAAGCCGCAGGCAGCAGAGATAGTCCTTGTGTCAGTTATGAGTGCGGTTGCCGTTGCGTCGAGGATGGCTTTTTCTTTTGTTCCACACTTTAAGCCTATGGCGGCAATTGTTATGATAACAGGAATGGCATTTGGTCCGACAGCAGGATTTATTTCAGGAATGTTGTCGGCTTTTGTAAGCGATTTTACCTTTGGTCCGGGACCGTGGATGCCGTGGCAGATGTTCGCCTTCGGAATGGCGGGATTTATAGCTGGTATTTTGTACGAGAAAAAAATAATAAATGAAAATAAGAGGCTTGTAACTGCCCTGCTCGGCTTTTTACTTATCGTGCTTATCGTTGGACCGCTGTTAGACACATCAACCTTTTTCCTGATGGACGGCATGCTGGGAGATATGACGATGTGGTCAATCTATTTATCAGGGTTGTCTGTAAATGCTGTACATGGCGTGGCTGTCGCAATGACGCTGCTTCTTTTGTGCAAGCCATTTATGGAGAGAATAAACAGAATTAAAGTTAAATATGACATTTCGTGATGCCGTATTTTATATGAGGAATCTGCATGAAATTTGAAAATTATCATCCGGGCATTAATTTCATATATTTTTTATTTTCCATGACATTTATACTTTGGTTTAATCACCCTGTTTATGTTGTCATCGCTTTTTTATCCTCCTTTGCCTATTCTATAAAATTAAATGGAAAGCGGGAGGTAATATTTAATTTTATATTAATTTTATTTGTTGTAATCTACTGCTTGTGGTATTCTTATTACAATCATTTTGGAATTACAAACATAAGAAAAAATTTTATTGGGAATAATATTACGGCGGAGGCACTTTTTTATGGATTGGTGCGAGGAATGACTATAGCGGCGTTTATTATGAATTTTGCCTGTCTGCTTGCGGTTTTTTCCACCGATAAGGTAATATACCTTGCTGGCAGGCTGTTCCCAAGACTTTCGCTTTTTATTTCCATATTTCTCAGGAGCTTTTCACGCATAAGGGAAAGAAATGCGGCTGTAACGATGTCGAGAAAAGGAATTGGAATGGGAAAAGGACAAGGCACAATAATAGGCGGCATAAGAAACAGGCTGCGCATACTGTCAATCGTTATTACGTGGACATTGGAGGATTACATGGAAAGCTCCATGTCAATGAAATGCAGGGGGTATACGTTAAAGCATAGGACATCCTTTTCCATATACCGCTTTGATAACAGGGACAGAAGCCTTGTGATAATGCTTTTTATAGGCATAACCCTTACGCTTATGGCAGTGATGCTCAATCAGACAACGATATTATATGATCCTGAAATCATTATGTACAGACCGAAGGGCTGGTCGTATCTGTTTTACTTGTCATATGCCTGCTTCCTGCTTCTGCCGATGGGAATAGAAATCGTGAACGCAATTAAATATGAGAAAATGCACAGGGAGGAAGATGCTTATGCAAAACTCCTATAAATATTTTGAAAATAGGGAATGTAACTATTATCCATGCCATGAGGGAATAGATCATATAAACTGTCTGTTCTGCTTCTGTCCGTTATATGATATGGAAGAATGTCCCGGAAATCCTAAGTACATAACTGTAAACGGCAGAAAAATAAAGGAATGTACAAGCTGCACCTTTCCCCACAGGGCAGAAAACTATGAGGCAGTTTTAGAAAGGAAAAATCTGCATGAAAAAGATACTTCTTTATAGCTATCCAAATGACATTCACAAAAAAATTTCAGATATATGTCTTGCGTGTGAAATAGAGTGCAAAAAAATACCAAAAAAAAGATTTTTGCAGACAATCGGAAATCATATAGGCATACCGGGGCATGAGGGCACAGGTGAATTATACGGGGAAAGTGACCTTGCCGAGCCTGTGATGCTGCTTGCAGGCATGAGCACTAGCGAGCTTGACAGTATACTTGATACCTTCAAAAATTTAGGCATACCGTCCGTGGGCTTTAAGGCAGTTGTCACAAGCCATAATATAAATTGGACGATACTTGATTTGTATGAGGAGCTTGCAAGGGAAAGGGAAGCCATGCAAAAAAGACAGGGCTAAATAATTGCACATTTTTCCATTTCGTATTATAATGAAATTTAATGATGTCAAAAGGCGATATGCCGTAAGGCATGGCTGCAGGAAAACAATCACTTAAAATGAGGAGCTTTTGAAATGAAATTTATACACATATCCGACGTTCATTTAGGCATGAAGCCTGACAGGACAAAAATATGGAGTGATGAGAGAGCAGATGAATTATGGGACAGCTTTAAAAACATTGTAAAGCTCTGCGAGGAAAAAAAGGTGGAGCTGCTGCTTATTTCGGGCAACCTTTTTCATGCGTCTCCAACCCTGCAGGAGCTTAAAAATCTTGATTTGCAGCTTAATAGGCTTTCAGTGACGAAAACGGTCATCATAGCAGGTTCCTGTGATTATATCGGGGAGGACTCGGTCTGGGAGCAGTATGATTTTAATTCAAACACGCTGATTATGCCGAGGGATAAGGCTGCAAATGTATATTTTGAGGATATAAATGTATGTATTACAGGCTACAGCTACGGAAAGCCTGAGTACACATCTAAAATACTTGAGAAATTAAAGCCGGGCAGGGAGGGTGCATATAACATTCTATTAGGACATGGCGGAGACAAAAATCATATGCCGTTTTCGAAGGACAGGCTTGCAAAAACAGGCTTTGATTATATTGCTCTTGGCTATATCCGAAAGCCGACCCATATTCTTAAAAATAAAATGGCGTTTCCAGGCTGCCTTGAGCCGCTTGATTACACGGATACGGGACGCAGGGGCTACATTTACGGCGAGGTTGACGAGGAAAAAAATACAACGATTTCATGGGTGGCAAGCAATAAACGAAGCTATATCAACATGACGCTTGAGCTTCAGCCTGACAGCACAAATGCTGACATTTTGGACATTGTGGAAGCCGAGATAAAAAATCGCGGGAAAGAAAATATATACAGAATATTGCTCAAGGGAACGGTTGACAGCAGCCTTGAAATTAATTTGAGTGGAATTGTCAGGAGATATAACATAAATGAGGTTATTGACAGGACAGAGTATGATTACAATGTGGACGAGCTGTATCATGGCAACGAGAATAACCTTTTGGGAAGATTTATGAGCAGGATGAAGGACGAGGAAAGCGAAGAAGCTGAGGAAATAAGACAAAAGGCACTTGAATACGGAATTGGTGCGCTGCTGGGAGTTGGAGACAGATAAATGTATCTTAATAAGCTATCACTTAAGGATTTTGGAAAATTTAATAACAGTGAAATAGACCTTAAGGCAGGCGTCAATCTTATCTGTGTGGACAGTGAGGCAAAACGGTTTGGTCTTAAGGAATTTGTCGTTGGCATGTTTTATGGGATAAACCGTTTCAAGGGCATTGAGAAAAATGATGACAGCTATGAGCGCCTAAAGTCAGTTAGTGGTAAAAATGCTTCGGGCAGGGTATATGTAAAAAAGGATGAAAGCTCATATTTTATTGAGCGTGATTTTCAAAAGCGCGGCGATAAGGTAAATGTGCTTGACATAAAAACAGGCAGAGAGCTTATGCTGAAGCATAGCAATAATCTCCGTGAGACATTTTTTGATACGGACAGAAGCACATACGCAGGCAGCTTATGCATTACAAAGCCGAAGGCAGAAAATGCAAGGGCGCTGTCAAATGAGCTGATGGAATATGCAGGCAACATGACGTTGTGCGGCTCGGCAGACATAAATAAGACAGAGATAGTCGAAGCCTTGAAGGATGAAAAAAGAAAGTATGATACAAGGTCATTAGAGCGGGAGGCTGAGGGCATACGTGAGCAGATAGGACGTTACGACGGTGTGGAGGATAAGCTTCAGGCAGTAAGAGAGCAAATAAAGGAAGTCGAAGAAGAATTTGCGATGGAAACTGCCAAGAGAAAGCGAGAGGCGAGAAAGCTGATTGAAACAGACAAGGGCGTAACCTATGAGGAGGATGCCGCTTTAAGTGATAATCTTGATGCGCTTACAGAGAATAGTACATTTACGGACGAGGAAGAAGACAGCGGGAACAAGGAGGAAAAATTAACGGATAAGCTTTGGTTTATTTTGCTTACCGGCTTATTTGTCATTGCTGTGATAACGGCTATGGTATACATTCTTCCTTTTGAGAAGGGCGTAAGGCAGCTCTTTGTTGTTTGTACGATATTATTTGTAATCATAACGATAGTGGAGGGCTTATATGCCAAGGGCGTATTTGACGGAGATGTCACAACGCCTTCGGAGGAGGACTTTAAGCGGGTCATACAGGAGCTTGAGCAAAAGAAGGAAGAAGATGAAGTTAAAATAGACATGTCCTTTGCCGAGGAATTTATAGAAAAGAAAGTGGACCTTAAAGCGGAGGAGCATGACTTGCTTGAGGATAAAAGGAGAAAGCAGGAGCTTCTCGATGAGCTTGGCATGGTAGAGGCAGAGCTTCAGAAAATGCAGAAGGAGCTTCATGCGATTAACCTTGCAATCAATACGGTAAACGAGCTGTCAACAAACATACAGGAGGAAATGAAAAATCTGTTTACGGCATCAGGTAATTTCATAACACCTCTTTCAAATGGCAGATATGACGATGTGCGTTTTGAGATAAGCGGACGGGTAGCAGTCGGCAAAAATGGAAGCTATAACGGCATTGACACCCTATCCTATGATGACCTTAAAATGGTATATATGTCAATGAAGCTTTCGGCGGCAAAGCTGCTGAACAAGGATAACATGCCTGTCGTAGTTGAAGATTGGTTTACGGGGAACGAAAGCTTTGCATCCAATCTGATACGCTGCATGGGAAAGGTCGGCGCAGAGCAGATTATACTTCTAACAGCCAATCAGGGGGCGAAGCAGCAGCTTGACGATGCAGGAATTGAATACGAATACATTGCCATGTAACAATAAAAAGGGGCTGTCACAGTAAGATGTAAGGCACACATAAAATTACACAGACAAGCCTCTTATATTTTGTATTTTTATGGTTACCGGCT
>JAMPFU010000028.1 GCA_023664385.1 Clostridium sp.
AAGACTACGAGGTAGATAGGTCAGAGGTGTAAGTGCAGCAATGCATTCAGCTGACGGATACTAATAGGTCGAGGGCTTATCCTCAAGTAAGGTAAGAACGGGAAAGAGGTTTTCTGTAAGGCAGGGTAAAAGCTGTTTGTGAGATGAAGAAAACATAAATGGAAGCAAGGCTTCTCTGTGTGGAGTTCTGAAGGTGCATGTGATATACAGAATTTCAGTACACTTTATACGTGTACTTTTTTTGTGGGGAATAAGCGTGGCTTGGATATTTCTTTATTAGATTCTATTGTAAATAAGCTGCTTCAAGGAATACCATTTGATGAAAAATATAAGGATCATTCATTAAAGGGAAATTGGGATGGATTTAGAGAGTGTCATATTCAGTCGGATTGGTTATTGATATATCTTATAGAAGATATTATATTGACATTAACATTAGTTGATACTGGAACACATGCAGATTTATATAAAAAGTAATTGAATAAGTTACAAATAATTAGAAGACATTAATGAAAAATATTCGTTAGTGTCTTTTTAGCGACTATAAATATTAGTTGCTAACATACGTAAATGCTGATAAAATACAATATGGAATTTTACGCTGGAAGCTGCATAATATGTAATTAAGCAAACGGCTTATATACTTTAAAGCAATTAGCAAAATGGAGGAAGTGAAACAAAATCATGAGCACATTGATAGAAAACAAGCAATATGATGAGGAGAGAGCATTATATCATTCTATGGATTGTGTAATAAAAAATTGTGTATTTGCGGGACCTGCGGATGGGGAATCTGTTTTGAAGGAATCAAGAAATATAACAGTTTCCGATTGTAGCTTTTCACTTCGGTATCCATTGTGGCACGTTAAGGGGTTTAAGCTGATAAACAGCGTAATGGACGAAGATACAAGAGCGGCTATCTGGTACGCCGATGATGGGGATATTGCGGATTGTACCTTAAATGGAATAAAGGTTGTCAGGGAATGTAACCGCATAAGCTTAAATAATTGTAAGATCATATCACCTGAGTTTGGCTGGAAAAGTGACGGTATAACGCTTACGGACACATTTGTGGAGTCGGAGTATATGCTTATGGACAGCAAAAATGTAAGTCTTAAGAATGTACAAATGAAGGGCAAATATTCATTTCAGTATATGGAAAATCTTGAAATAGAAAATTCCAACCTTGACACGAAGGACGCTTTTTGGCACAGCAAAAATGTCGTTGTGAAAAACTCTGTTGTAAAGGGGGAATACCTTGGATGGTTTTCCGAGGGACTTACATTAATTGACTGCAAAATCACAGGCACACAGCCTCTATGCTACTGTAAGGATTTAAAGCTTATTAACTGTACAATGGAGGACACTGACCTTTCCTTTGAGTATTCCGATGTTGAGGCTGACATAAAGGGGCATGTTGATTCAATTAAAAATCCAAGGTCAGGAAGTATAATGGTTGACAGCGTGGGAGATATTATATGGGATGACCCTGTTATGGAGTGTAATGGTCACGTGATTGTAAGAAAGTAAAGCTATAATATAGAAATTTAAAAACATAAAAAATCAACTGGAATTAACGTATAGAAAATCTGAAAACGTCAAATATATTGGGTTATTATTGGGTATTATTTGCTTGAAGAAACGCAACAAACTCGGTGTCAGGTACAGCCTTTGAGTAAAGGAAGCCCTGTAAATAACCGACACCCATATCAATAAGCAACTCCTTCATTTCCTCTGTCTCGACACCCTCTACAACAATTTCCTTATTCAGCGCCTTCAGCATACCGATTGTATGACGAAGAATTGTAAGTGCATCCACGTTTTCCATGGAGGACCATAAAATACTTTTGTCAATTTTGACAATACTTATTGGAAGGGTGATAAGGTAATTTGCGGTTGCAAAGCCTGTTCCGTAGTCGTCCATTGAAAAGCTTGCACCCTTGTCAATAAGGGAAGTTAAATTTTTCTGTAACGTGCTTTCATTTACTGTTTTGGCAGTTTCCGTAATCTCAAAATTAATCATATCGGCAGATACGCCATATTCCTTCATAATGCCAACAAGCTGGGCGGAAAGGTCCTCCTGCATACATTGAATGGCTGAAAGATTGATTTCAATATATTCAATACCAAGTGTTTTCACATCGTAATTTTTTAAAAATTCACACACAGTCCGAAAAACAATTTCTCCTATCTCCGTTATCATTCCGTTTTGTTCTGCCATAGGAATAAACTCGTCAGGGCTTATAAATCCAAGCTCGTCATCAAAAAGACGTATCAGCGCCTCGGCGGATGTAAATTTACCAGTCCTTGTGTTGTAAATCGGTTGATAGTAAACCTTAAAGCTTTGCTGTCGTATGGCATTTTTGATGCTGTCTATAATTTGAAGCTCACGCCTTTTCTGCTGTAAGGATTTTTCATTGGCAGCGATAACGGTTATATCACGGTTATGCTGCATTTCGTGGAAGGAGTATTCCAATATATCGCTGATATCCTCCGTCGTAAAGGTAAAGGAAGGATAGTCAATTACACAAAAGTAAGGGGTTAAAGGAATTTCTACATTGTCAATTTTGTATGGCTCACTGAAATATATGTTTATGACATCTATAACCTCGTTGGCGGAAAGGATTGTTTTTGTATCAATCAGTATGGCATAGCGGCTGCCTGACAGGTGGTAAATGCGGGATTTGCCAAAAAGACCTTGCAGGTATGCTGCAATATTGTTTATAACCGTTTCACCAGCCTTTATTCCAAGCAGTCTATTTACAGCCTGAAAGTCATCCAAGGTAAATGCGATAATGCAAAACGGTGTCTTTTTTTTCAGATAGATGGCAGCCGTTTCATAAAACGCAGAGTTGTTAAAGCAGTTGGCAGTCTTATCTATGTAGTCATCAGGATTTTGCAGTGAAAAATAGATAAGCACAAAGAACAATGAAATAATGAAATTTTGTATGAGCAACTCACTGAAAAACTGCTGTACGACCACTACTATGGCAGTTGCCAAATCAAGTCCCATGATGGAAAATGCCTGCATTTTGTCAAGCTTGTATTTGAATTTGAAAAACAGTAAAAACACACCAAGAAGCATGGAAACGGAAACTGCATAAAGCACGAAAAACAAAGGACCATGCGTGTACATGCCGTTGTCAAAATGTATGATTAGCTTGGTAAACGGAGTGGTTAAAATAAGAGCTACGACTATCACAGAGGCAATATTAAAAAATTTTTTTCCGATATGGATTGTTTTTTCATCGTCAGATACATGGAGCACATACAAAAAGAACAATAATGCTGCACCGTTATATGCAAAAAGATAGCACATGTTGCATAGATAGTTAATCCAAAGGGGCAGTGTATCTATGTGCGCAAGCGTAAAAACCGAAATGATATTAAAGCCTGTGGCAACAATGCCACTGGACAGCATGGCGAAATAAAATTTGTTTGTAGCGCATGGAAAATTATTTCTGATGCAGTAGATGACTAACAGCATCAGCTCAAGACCTAAAGCTGCAATTTCAAATTCTATAATATAATTCATATGTATCTCCATGAAAATTTTATGTGCATTATACCATATCGCCAATCGAAGATTGGCGATGCGCTATTTGCGATGTTTTTTCGCAAAGTATAATATGTGTTTGTGCATATATATTATATCATAGGGAATATTTTGTGCAATAGTCAAAATGCACTGTTATAATTTACAACTTGTCAGAATATATTTTTATTAAATTGCTTACAGGATGGACAAAAGTATGCTGATTCATGTTGTCACTGCGGGGGAAACGGTTTTTTCGATTGCAAATATGTATGGTGTTACTGAGGAAAGCATAGAAGCAGTAAATCAACTGCAATATCCCTATGATTTGGTGGTGGGGCAGTCCTTGCTCATTGAAAATGCCGGTCGGGAAGCAGAGCCAAGGACAAAGCGTTCCATTTATGTAAATGGTTACGCATATCCTTTTATAAGCAGGTGGGTTTTGGACGCTACATTGCCTTACCTGACATATTTATCGGTATTTTCCTATGGATTTACGCCAGAAGGGAATTTGGTATATCCAGAGCTTGATGATACGTTTATGATTACGGCTGCAAATAATTTTGGTACAGCGCCTGCCATAACGCTTACACCCTTTGGCGAGGATGGACAATTTAATAACACCCTTATTCATAAGCTTATCAGGAATGATGAGGCTGTCGCAAATCTTACGGAACAATTAAAGCAGATTATGCAGAAAAAGGGATTTCGGGCATTGGATGTAGATTTTGAGTTTATATTGCAGGAGGACAGAGACGTATTTACAAATTTTGTGGCGGGGCTTACAAGGCAGCTAAATCCTTTGGGGTATCAGGTTTATGTGGATTTAGCGCCAAAGACGTCGGCGACCCAGCAGGGACTTTTATATGCAGGCAAGGATTACGGCGGATTGGGAGCTGCCGCAAATGGAGTTCTTATTATGACCTATGAATGGGGTTACGCATACGGACCTCCAATGGCAGTTGCGCCGATTGACCAGGTAAGGCGCGTGGTTGAGTATGCACTCACTGAAATTCCTGTGGATAAGGTTAGCTTGGGAATACCAAATTATGGCTATGACTGGACGCTGCCCTATGAAAGAGGTGGTCCTAGGGCAACGACAATAGGAAATGTTGAGGCGGTAAGAATTGCCGCAGATAACAATGCGGTAATTGAGTTTGACCAAGTGGCGCAGGCACCGTTTTTCTATTACTATGAAAATGGGCAGCGGCACGTTGTTTGGTTCGAGGATGTAAGGAGCATGGGCGCAAAGTTTGATTTGATTGAGGAATATAATTTGAGGGGAGCAGGCTATTGGACCATCATGCAATGGTTTCAGGCAAACTGGACATTGCTTATGGACCGTTTTAATGTCATAAAATTATAGCTGTATCAAAAAAAGGCAGGAAGTTATTGCGTAATTGAGCAAAAAAACGACAAATGGTTGTCCTTGATTAGGGTATGATGTTAGACGGTGCGATAAGACTAAAAATTTTTACGAAAGTAAAAACTATGTCTGTGGACGCACGGACATTTACTGGGGAGAGAACGGCAGCGTCAAAAGACGCACTGTTCTAAGGATACCGGTATCCTCTGTTAAAAATGGAGGATAATATGAACAAAAAAAGGAAATTTGTAACTATGTCATTTATATCTGCCGTTTTTATGCTGGCGGTTATAATGGAAGAAGGGGAGATGGGAAGTTTACATAAAACCAATGCCGAAAATATTAAATTGCAGGCTGTGGGTACAACGACGGTAACCATGGTGGAGGAGAAAAGCATTGAAAATGTGGCGGCTGCGAAAAACAATATAACTGTGTATAGAAGCGCCAATCATTTTAAAGCATTAGAAACAAATGGAATGGTATGCAATATAAGCGAGCCCAAATATGTATATACTGCGCCTGCCGCAACTTATACAAGTGAACCTGGTACGCCTACTTCAGGCGTTCTTACTGCAAGCGGCGGGGTAAACTACAATGCCAACGGAAATAAGGAGACATACTATAACCTTGATATGGGAGGCGTTGTTTCAAATGCCTATTCCATGGGAGTAACAGGAGAATATTGGGTACGTGATGATGGCGTAAAAATGTTAGGTGATTATGTTATGGTTGCCGCATGCTATGACGTGTACCCAAAGGGCAGCCTTGTTGATACTTCTCTAGGGACAGGCATTGTAGTGGACACTGGAGGCTTTGCGGAAAGTAATCCGTATCAGTTGGACATTGCTGTTTCATGGTAGATAAAATGGGTCGTAAGCATCGATAGTAAAAATAGCATATTGCAAAATAGGGACAGGAGAAGGAAATTCAATTGTCCCTATTTTAGTTGGATGTATAATGTTGAGGTGCATGAAAAGAATGCTTCTATTATGACAAAACTGTCACTTTCTTATTCACATTACTGTCATGTTCCCGTTTCATAATAAAATCAGATAATCAAAGCAGTATCATAATGCGTTATTTGGATGATTATGCTATCATTATATTGTGAAAGGAATGGGAGTATGGAAATTTTAAGATGCGAAAATATTTGTAAAACCTATGGAGAGGGAGACGCTATGGTAAAGGCGCTTGACAATGTTTCCTTCTCTGTTGAAAAGGGCGAATTTGTGTCAATCGTAGGACCGTCAGGAAGCGGAAAGTCAACGCTGCTTCACATTTTGGGCGGTGTTGACAAGCCTACAAGCGGTAAGGTGATTATCAGCGATACGGACATACATTCCTTAAAGGAGGATAAGCTTGCCATATTCAGAAGGAGGCAGATTGGACTTGTGTATCAGTTTTATAATCTTCTTCCTGTGCTAAATGTGGATGAAAATATTGTACTGCCACATCTTCTTGACGGCAGGGCGATGGACAGGGAGCGGCTTGACCTTATCGTTGAGCAGATGGGGCTTACGGACAGGAGAAATAATCTGCCAAGCCAGCTTTCAGGCGGGCAGCAGCAGAGGGTTTCAATCGGTCGTGCCATATTTAACCACCCTGCCATTGTTTTGGCAGATGAGCCTACAGGAAATCTTGACCGCAAAAACAGTGCTGACATTATCAGCCTTTTAAAGGAGTCGAATCGAACCCAAAAGCAGACGCTGATACTCATTACCCATGACGAGAGCATTGCACTTTCTGCAGACAGAATGATTTGTATTGAGGATGGGCGCATCACGAGGGACGAGCGTATTCGGGTGCTTGGAGGTGAGGCATAATGAAGCATAATAAGAAGATAAATATTGTCCACCATGTTACAAAAAAATATATGCGCATAAATAAAAAACGTACATTTACGGCATTGATAGGAATAACCTTTATGGTGCTTCTTATGACCTGCGTTTTTGTGGGAAAGGATACGGCAATCAAGTATCTTGAGGATTTATCCTCCATGAAGCAGGGAAAGTGGCATGCAGTTGTGTATGACACAACAAAGGATAAAATGGAGCAGCTTCAAGGGATGGATATGGTGGAAAGCACCGTTGCTTCAGCAAGCCTTGGACTGACTGATTTTTCTTACTCGGAAAACACGGAAAGACCATATCTGAATATTAAAGCATATGAAAAGGACTGCTTTGATTTATATAATATTAAGCTTGCGAAAGGGCGTCTGCCGGAAAATTCGGATGAGATTGTTTTAAGCTATGCCTGCGTAAGCGACGGCGCAGAGCTTGAAATAGGAGATAAAATAGATGCTGAGTACTTTAACCGTACCATTACGGGAAAGCAGCAGGACGGTGCAGAAGGCTCCATATTTCCCTTTTATGAGCTTGAAATAAAAAACGGCGAAACGGTTACGCCACCACAGGATTTCTTTTATCTCGGCGATGACGATAATTTTCAGGAAAACAAGGAATATTTAGGGGAAAGTGTCACCTATACTGTTGTCGGTTTTATGGAAATACCATTTTATGAGAAAGAGGAGGCAGCAGCCTATACGGGAATAACCCTGCTTGATGATAAGCTTTTTGCAGTCTCGGATTTATTAAACGTGTCGCTATTGTTTGATTTAGAGTATAAAAATTATGACAGCATAGAAAGCCATGCTGCTATCGAGGCAATCGTGGGAAAGGGCAAGGTTGAATTTAATAATTATCTGCTTACGTTTTCAGGAAATTCCTCTGATACAACAATGAATATGCTTGTAAATATGATGACGGTATTTTTTGTGGCGCTGATTATTCTCGCATCTGTGCTTCTGATTTACAACGTATTTAATATGTCCTTTCGGGAACGGTGCCGCTATCTTGGCATGCTTTCCTCTGTGGGTGCAACTGCAAGACAGAAAAAGAGCAGTATTTATTATGAGGCATTTTCACTTCTTATTCCTGCAATTCCCATAGGGATAGGTTTGGGGTTTGGCGTTGTTTTAGGTGGGATGAACCTGCTTAAGCCCTTTATATTGAAGTTTATGTCTTTTTTAGGACTTGCGCATACGCTTCCTGTTACGCTTATGGTTTCAGGAAGGGCAATTGCAGTCATCATAATTATCAGTGTGCTTACTGTGCTTGTCTCAGCATTTCTGCCTGCTAAAAAAATTGCGAAAATCGGTGCAGTTGAAAGTATTAGGAATGGTGATAGTAATAAAAACAAGACCTATAAAATGAAAAATAACAGCATAAAAATATTTGGTGCGGAGGGACTTCTTGCAGGGAACTCGTTGAAGCGTCAGAGAAGAAAGAAAAAGAGTATCAGTCTTGCCGTTGTTATATTTATGGTTATTTTGCTTGTGACTGCATTTGGCACAGGGGCAATCCATAGGGTTGCAGACGATAGGACAAGGGAGAGCGCTACATTTAACCTGAAGGAAAATCAGGGAATGATAGCCCTTTCTCCAAATTATATATCGGAGGACATGTCAAAGGAGGAGTACGAGGAAGGTCGTAAGGAATATGATGCGTTAAAGGAGGAGCTTAGGGGAACAAAAGGTGTGTTAAGCGTGGAGGAACGATATGATGAAACTATGTTTGGCAGCGTAAGTGCTGATACCTTGAGCAGGGAGTATTGGGATGCATATTATGCTGTGTTGAACGAGTATTATGACGGGGCGCTTCCCATGTCAGAATTTGAAAGTGAATATAAGCCGCTTGCGTTTAATAGTGTGAGCGTATTGGCAGTAAATAATGATACGTTAAGGGATATCGCCGATAAAACAGGCTCCGATTATGAAGTGCTTGTGAATCCGCAAACGCCTTCGGCAATCATTATAAATGAATGCGCCATCTCAACGGATCATTATAGTGTTTACGGAAAAACGCCAAAAAGATATCGGTATTACGATATAGAAGCTGTTACTGATTTAAAGCAGGGCGACCATTTCGATTTAGATGTATATTCGCCAAAAGAGGAGGCTGAAATTCCGTTTGATTTTCAGATAGCAGGCTTTGCTAAAAATGAGCAACTTGCGGATTATTTATCTGTATATGAAGATATATGGATTATCATAAGCATTGACACGGCAAAGGAAATAGCGACTGCTTTAGGTTATTATGATGTGGGGCAGATTTTTTCTGAGAGTGCCGTCATTACGGTTGATAAGGATAGTATGGATATTTTTGAGAGGCTTAAAACCTTCTCTGATGGCGACAGTGAAATGTTTTTTGCAGATAAGGATTTTTTGGAAATGCAGATGACCATGAGTCAGGCAATGGTAAAAATTATAGATATTATGCTGATATGCTTTGTGCTTCTCACATCGGTTATCTGTCTGCTTAATCTCGGCAATTCAATAAGTGGAAGAATGGAAGACAGACGCAGGGAATTTGCAGTGATGCAGTCAATTGGAATGACAAGGCCCCAAATGAGGAAAATGCTGCTTATGGAATGTATGGGAATTTTGGCAGAGGGACTTGTGATTGCACTGGTAATTTCTTTCCTGTTGATGTATTTTATTAAGAGAACAATCATATCCATATTCGGCAATGTAGCGCTTACATTACCTGTTGCACTTATGGTTTTTGCCGTACTGTTTACGGCATTTGCAGTGGTTATCATAACGATGCTTTCCTTTGGCAGGGAAAAGAAACAAAACCTGCTTGAAAGTATACGAAGTGAAAGTGTATAGTAGAGGATAGAATAAATAGTATGTGAGGAAAGATGCATGACGGTTTTGGTTGTTGAGGATGACAGCATTATATTGGACGGACTAAAATATTCCCTGATGCAGGAGGAATACGAGGTTCTATCTGCACAAAACGCAGCAGGCGCAAAAAAGCTTTTGGAGAGTGGAAAGCAGATTGATTTCTGTCTCCTTGACGTCATGCTGCCTGACGGGACGGGCTTTGAAATATGTGAGGCAGTCCGTAAAAAAAGCAACGTGCCTATTTTATTTTTAACTGCATGTGATGACGAGGTAAGCACGGTGAGGGCGCTTGAGCTTGGCGCAGATGACTACATTGCCAAGCCCTTCCGCATCCGTGAGCTTCTTGCCCGCATGAAGGCGATATTAAGACGAACCCTGTCAAATGGGCAGTCCGACAACAAAATAGTTTGCATTGGAGAAAATCAGTTTAACTTAAATACAGGCAGAATGTACAGAAATAATGAGGAGATACCCCTTACGGCAATGGAATACAAGCTTTTGCTCATCTTTATCAACAACAGGGGACAGACAATTACGAGAAAGCAAATTCTTGACAGAATATGGGATGTTGCAGGCGATTTTGTAAATGATAATACACTGACGGTTTACATAAAACGGCTTCGGGAAAAGCTGGGTGATACGGAGGACAGCCAGCTTATTAAAACCGTCAGGGGGATAGGCTACAGAATGGAGAAGTAGGAATATGCAAATGATGATTTTTCTGCAATGTGTCATGGCAATATCGGGAATTGTGGCTGTATTTATTTTGGGAAACGTAAATGCCAGCGTGGTTATAGCATGTATTTGTACCCTCGGCATACTTGCAGTTTCCATAATAGGGCATATTATACAGGAAAAAAGAATATCGGAGCTTATTGCCTATCTTATGAAGGTGCAGGATAACCTTTCCCTGCCTGCGCTTTCAAAGTGCAGCGAGGGGCAGCTCGGCATTTTGCAGAGTGAAATATATAAGGTGGTCGCTTTGCTGAATGAACAGTCAAATTATACTTCTAAGCAGAATAAATATATGGCTGACATGCTTTCTGACATTTCCCATCAGATTAAGACGCCCCTTGCGGCGATTACGATTATGACCGACCTTTTGGACAGCGAGGGGCTTACAGAGGAAAAGCGGGCAGAGTACATCGGAAATATTGAAGGTCAGGTAAAGCGGATAACATGGCTCATAAAAAATCTTCTTACCTTGTCGCAGCTTGAGGCGGAGGTTTTAAAGCTGAAATGTCAAAGGGTGACTGCAAAAGCCCTGCTTGAAAATTCCTGCGAGCCTTTTTTGGTTATGGCAGAGCTTAAAGGGGTTGCGCTTCACATAAAGGCAGACGAGGAAATGGAGTTTGAATGTGACATACACTGGACGACAGAGGCAATTTCAAATATCGTGAAAAACTGTATTGAGCATACGGATAGCGGGGGTGAGGTTCTCGTTTCGGCATCGCAGAATAATTTTGCACTTAGCATTGCCATTAGCGATAACGGAGCAGGAATTTCTAAGGAAAACCTCCCTCATATTTTTGAGCGTTTTTATAAGGCTGATAATACGGCAAGCGACAGCGTGGGAATTGGGCTTGCCATGTCAAAGCAGATTATTATGAGACAGAACGGCACGATAACGGCAGAGAGCGAGGAAGGAAAAGGAACAAGGTTTTTGGTGAGGTTTTATGTGTAAATTGGTATCGGTGGCGGTATGTGATGACATGCCCATAGAATGTGCTGACATTGCAAATCAGATTGAGCTTATATTAAAACAGATGAATGTACAATTTGTCCTTAAAAGATTTTTTGGAGGGCAGGAGCTGCTTGACAGTGAAGAAAACTTTGATATTATTTTTTTGGATATTCAAATGCCTGAAATAAATGGAATGAATTTGGCAAAAAAAATGAGGTCATGGGATAAGCAAAGTCTTATCATATTTATTACAGCATTTTCACGGTATGTTTTTGAGGCATACGACGTGGAGGCTTTTCATTATCTGGTAAAACCTATAAAGTATGAAACACTTAAAAAGGTTTTGGAAAAGGCTGTAAAAAAACTGGATAATCATACTGAGGATTTTTTAATCATTTCCACGGGGCGACAGACAAAAAAGCTTCGGTTAAGGGATATTTTATATATTGAAAGCATCGGAAGAATTGTAAAAATTCACTGTAAGGACTGTGCGGTGGAAACATATGAGCAGATAGGCATATTGGAGGAAAAGCTGCGGGATAAATTTTTTTTCAGGTGTCATAAAAGCTTTCTTGTAAATCTCGCATTTATAGACACCTTTAATAAAACTGAGATATGTATGGAAAATGATGATAAAATCATAATTGCAAAAAGACGGTGGGAGGAATTTCAGAAGGAAATTCTGTCATATATGAAGATGAGAGGCGGAATTTTGTAATGAAAATTGAGATATACAGGCTGATTTTTACCGCTGTAGTTTATTTGATATGGCTTATGTGCCTTAATCAGCTTGGCTGTATGTTTTTACGAAAGGGCAAAAATAGGACAATAAAATATTTTATTTTTTTATGCCTTCTTGTTATTGTGGAAATATTTACGATAGGTAATCATTTGGCATATTCCCTTATACAGCAGACATTGCTTATATGCTACTGCGCTATGGTGCTTTGCGGCAATACATGGGAGAGGTTGGGACTCTCATGTGTACTTGTAGCTCTGTGGCAATTTTCATGGAATGGAATTGTATCCTTGTTATCCATATTTGATATAGTTTTATCTGACAGAATGCTTATGTCTCGTGGCAGAATTGATATAAATATCATAACATGGCTTGCTTTTTTGCTGACATGGTTTTTTATGTACATAATTTTCAGAAGGACGGCACTTGTCCGTGGAAGTTTTTTGTTTGGCAGCGGGAAACTTCTTTTTTCTGTGACTGCTTTTTTGCTTATGCTTCTTGATATATGTAATTTCGGTATAACCCAAGGGGTTGTAATGGTGTTTTATAATGGGGCGGAGTATGGGAATATCTGCTATAATGAAATGCTCACTCATATAGAGGTGGCTATTATATCCATGCTTTGTATGGCAATATGTTTTCTTCTTTTGTTTGGAATGAACATGCTGGTAGAGTATGTAACCTTGGACACGACAAATAAAATGGAAATAAACCGTTACAAAACGATGCTCTTGCAATATAAAAATCAGGTAAATGTCCACCATGACATGAAAAATCATTTCATAAGCATGTCTGCTCTTGCAGATAATGGACAATGGGATAAGCTGAAGCAGTATATGTCTAAAATATATGGTACGTATGACAATATGGAAATTGAAACAGGAAACAACATTGTGAATGCCATTGTAAATATAAAGGCACAGGAGGCAGAAAGGCGAAATATAAAATTTGAATGTGACATAAATTTATCAAGACATCTTAATATAGACGAATATGATTTATGCGTTATATGGGGAAATATTTTAGACAACGCCATAAATGCTGCCGGCATCGTAAATGGTGAAAGATATGTATATGTTCAGGGAGAAATTGTAAAAAGAAATTTAATAATTAACATAAAAAACCCGATATATGGTACATACACGGAAAAATTTGGAAAGAAGAATTGGGGTATCGGTATTACAAATGTAAATAAAATTGTCAAAAGGTTAAAGGGTATTATGAATATTGAAATAAAGGATAATGTCTTTGAAATAACAATTATGCTTCCTGTTGCAGAGAATGCCGTATATGACACAAAATAAACCGTTTATACCATTATTATAATATATGAATTTTCTGCTTCCGAAAGAAATGATATAAAATCACAGTAAAGAGGAAGGAGAATTTTTATGAAATCAGGAAGTATGGAGGCACTGCTTGGAGCAAGCTATAGCGCAAAAATGGTTGATGTACCTATGAAATCCTATAAGGAAGCCAACCGAAACGGTGACATTGGAGGAATGGAGCGGGCAATGGGGTATGTTTCGGCTTTTACAAGCAAGGCGTATGATTATAAGGAAAAGGCACAGGAGGAGTTGGTAAAGGAGCAGAAGGAGGAGCGTAAAAAGCAGGAACTTGAGCGTGAAAATGCAGTTGAAAAACGTAAGAAGGAAGCAAGAAAAATTGAAAAAGGCTTACAGTCTCAACGAACTTCGGACAGTAAAGACGTAAAATCAGAAACGGAATGTGCAGCGGAAACTTCGGATGTGAAAATTTACGATGGGGAAGGGAATGCTGTATTGTTGGAGGATAGCACCCCTAATTTAGTAGTCCGTGTATGATTGTGTGTTAGTTTAGGGACTGCTGCATAAGCATAGTTACAGTGAATGGAGGACTTTAACATGCCAATGATAGTTGATAATGCTCAAATTACAGATATTGATGAACTAACCGAGTTAAGATTAGCATATTTGGAAGAAGACAATGGTACATTAAGTGAGGATGACAGAGAGAAAATCAGGATGGAGTTGCCCGGTTACTTTAAAAGACATTTGAATAAAAGCATCTTTTGTTATCTTGCAAAAGAAGGTGGACAGATTGTTGCATGTGCTTTTTTACTATTGGTTGAAAAACCAATGAGCCCTTTATTTATCAATGGAAGAACAGGAACCGTGTTAAATGTCTATACAAAACCGAAATATCGGCATAAGGGATATGGGAAAATGGTAATGGAAAAATTACTTTCCGATGCCGCTGAAAAAGACCTTTGTGTTGTGGAGTTAAAATCCACAGAGGAGGGATATTCGTTATATAAATCCGTAGGGTTTACGGATGATGTATCGAAATATCATTTGATGAAGTGGCATCATCAATGAGAAAAAGGTTTGTTTCGGTAAAAGGGCATAATTTGTTGAAACAGAGAAAATATATTTAAGATGGTAAATCAAGAGAAAATCTTGAGAGAATACGGGAAGAAAAACGCACGAAGCAGAAGGAAGAAGAAAAAAGGACGGAAAGCAAAGCAGAAAAGGAGCTTTCCGACTATGCAAAAAGGAATGACAATATTAAGCATGTCAGCATACAGGCAGACAGCATGGATGAGCTGCTTGCAAAAATGAAATCGGTAGACTGGGACGTTGTTAAGGCAGAAGAAATACAAAACAGTGGAACAAAGTACGATTTTAGTATATAGAATTTTAGTTTTTATCAATAATAAATGTAAGTATAAAGGTTTTAGAGATACAGTTATATATCGGAGAAAGTTTAAGGAAATGTGTGTGTCGGGGTAGAATTGTCGTTCCTACCTTGACACCTTTTTTATGTCCTCTTGGCATGTTGCAAAATGTATACTTCTAAAGTGAATGGATTAAAAGGTCAAGATGCTTTAGGAGAATTTTTGTCTTGCTCTTGCTGTATAAAGTATGGTATGTTAATATAATAGAAAATATGTTCGGATGTGTTTGCAAAAGGTACTGTGAGAATTATTGATGAAAAGTTGTGAAAGATAAAGGTATGTAATTATTGAGGTAATGAAATGGACCGACTCACAAAAGAACAACGGCATAAAAATATGAAAAATATTAAAAATAAAGACACTGGTATTGAAATAACTTTACGCAAAGAGTTATGGAATAAGGGTTATCGTTACAGAAAAAATGATAAAAGATTGCCGGGAACACCAGATATAGTTATGTCAAAATATAAGATAGCAATTTTTTGTGATAGTGAATTTTTCCATGGCAAGGATTGGGAGGTCTTAAAACCCCAGCTTGAAAAAGGAAAAAATCCTGAATTTTGGATAAAGAAAATTTCTAATAATAGAAAGAGAGACGATGAAGTAAATAAACAACTTTTATATCTTGGTTGGACAGTGATACGTTTTTGGGGTAAAGATATTATGAAACGAACGAATGAGTGTATTAAAGTAATTGAAGAAACGATATTTGATACGATGCTAGATACGGAAGATTATTATGAGTAAAGGAGAATTTGTAATGTATAGGTCGATAGATTTATTTTCAGGAATAGGAGGAATTAGAAAGGGCTTTGATTACGCTTTTGAGGACAACATAAAAACGGTATTTGTGAGTGAGTGGGATAAATATGCACAGATGACGTACAAATTAAATTTTCATGATAATTTTGAAATTGCCGGGGATATCACAAAGGTTGACGAAAAAGACATTCCTGAATTTGATATATGCTTAGCAGGTTTTCCTTGCCAGGCATTTTCGCTGGCTGGAAAACATATGGGATTTGATGATGATTATAAAGGAATATGTCGTGGAACATTATTTCAGGATGTGGTGAGGATTTGTGAATATAGGAAACCCAAGGTTATTTTTTGTGAAAATGTAAAAGGATTAACCATTCATGATAAAGGACGTACGTTTAAGGTTATTAAAAAGGCGTTTGAGCAGATTGGGTATAATGTATATGATAAAGTCTTGAACAGTAAAGACTTTGGTGTGCCGCAAAATAGGGAAAGAATTTATATCGTTGCTTTTCGTAATGACATTGAAAGTAGTTTTTTTAAATTTCCGACAGGAAACAATGCAAATACTTGTATAAGGGATATTTTAGAGAAACAAGAAGTAAGTGTGAAATATTATTTGTCAACGGTGTATATAGATACGTTGAAAAAACATAAAGAAAGGCATCAGGCTAAAGGAAATGGTTTTGGATATGAGATAAGAGATTTAGATGGGTATGCAGGTGCAATCGTTTGTGGTGGAATGGGACGTGAACGAAATCTTGTTATTGATAAAAGACTTACCAATTTTGTACCGGTTACTCATATAAAGGGGGAAGTCAATCATGATGGAATACGAAAAATGACACCAAGAGAATGGGCTAGATTGCAAGGGTTTCCAGATGACTTTAAATTGGAATTGGCTGACACGCATTTATATAAGCAGTTTGGAAATAGTGTAACCGTAAATGTAATTGAGGCAATTGCAAAGGAGATAAAGGTGGTTTTGGATAAAAATGGGAATTAGAGAATTGACAGATGAATGGGAGATAAAAAGTTATGAAGATAGGTAAATAGGAGGGCGAGCTTAAATGAAAAAAAATACGGATAAAAAAATGTCGGGAAACAAGGGCGAGTGGTCAGAACTGTACGCATTTATGAAACTGCTTAGTCAGGGTCGGGTATATGCTGCTGACGAAAAAGTGGAGAAAATTAATAGTGTATATTATCCGATATTGAAAATAATGAGAGAAGAGGAAAAAGGGCAACGATTGGATTACATAATTAATGATGATACGGTGATTGTTGAAATGCAATCAAAAGAAGTCATAACTGTTGACAGAGATACATTGGAAAAGCAAGCGGAAATTCTTTTGGGTCAGATTGTAAAACACAATGGCAGTTTTGAATTAGAGGATATAGCGAAATTTGCAAATGAAATTAAAGTTACAAAGATTAAAGCACCTTCGGATGATACAACAGATATTTCTATGCAAATACAGGATATACATACAAATTATGTTTGTGATGTGGGTTTTTCCATTAAATCAGAAGTGGGAAATTCACCTACGTTATTAAATGCAGGAAAAACAACTAATTTTATATATAGAGTTGAGGGTATTACAAATAAACAGGCAGAAGAAATTAATAATATTAATTCCAAAAATAAAATTATGGATAGGATGGCAAAAATTAGAGAATATGGTGGAATAATGGAATTTATTGATGTCAACCATGATGGGTTTAGGAGAAATCTTATTATGGTCGATAGCAATATGCCGAAAATAATTGCAAATATGTTATTGTATTTTTATGCTGAGGATGTTAAGGAATGCAAAACTTTAGTAAAATTGGCAGGTGATCGTGACCCATTGATGTATGGAGATGCAGTTATGTATGAATACAAATTCAAGAAATTTTTGTGTTCATGTGCGTTGGGAATGAAACCGGCAAAACCTTGGGATGGCTTGGACGAAGCAAATGGTGGCTATATAATTGTCAAGGCAGATGGTGAGATACTTGCATATCATATTTACAATCGTAATTTCTTTGAACAGTATTTACTTGATAATACAATTTTTGAAAGGGCATCAACTACGAGGCATGAGTATATGAGTTTATACGAGGAAAACGGAGAAATATATATTAAATTGAATTTGCAGGTGCGATTTAAATAGAATATAGAATACAACAATACACTGTGTAGCAACCAGCATTCGTCTTGACATGAAAATTTATTTTGCTATATAATTATTTGTATATGATTGGAATTTTCTACATAGGAGGACTACAATGCGATTTTTAATTTTAAGGGAAACGGGTTTTTCAACCTTTATGTCATGCGTAGCAATTGTTTTTGCTGTACCGGCGATTTTTCTTTGGATGGCAGTTTATGATAAGGATTATTATTGTCTTACACCGGCGATTGTCTGTACGGTTATCTGCATCCCATGTTATATTCTTGCATTTGTATCGGCAAAAAAGTCGGTGAAAAAACGTGCAGAGGCGGAAGCACAGTATAGGGCTGAACATCCAGATTTCTTTAAGGATAAAAAATAAAATGAATGGGGAAGTACAAATACCAGACGATTATTTAATGCTACCCAATATCATACACACTCCGCAGGGAAATTGTATCAATATTACCCGACAGTATCTTTATGCGTTTCGTTTCCTTGTTTAAATCAAAGAAATTATTGTCGCAAATTAAGTTGTCATCTTCATTTCTGATTTCTACACTTTTTGCATAGCAGCAGGAGGTAATGACAATTTCGTTGCCTTCTGCCGTAAAGGACAGTTCAGGATTTTCAAAATGAAAATGCGTTGGCTGGCAAAATAGCACGGTGCCCTCTGATATGAGCTTGTCATTTTCAATAAGCGCATAGCTTACATAATCACTGTATAAATCTGCATCAGGAAAATAAACCTTATCAAGCCATTTTGAACAAAGGGGTTCTATAGTCAGGCTTTCGGAGGCCTGTTTTTTAATTTCTCCATTTGATGTGCGAAGCTGCCAATTGACAGTTACAAAATGTGTGCCTAAGGTTTCATTTGCAACATTTAATCTGATGGATTTCTCCACGTCAAAGGGTTCCTCATTTACATTCATGGATTGGGTCAAAAGCCCTTCCTCCTCGCAGGAAATCATAAGTGGTGCAAAAAAGCGTTTTGCATAGTAGTGAAGCGCTTTCCATCTGCCGTAATAATCAATGGAGGACCATGAGGCGACAGGCCAGCAGTCATTTAGCTGCCAATAAACAGTACCCATGCAGCGGCCCCTGTGTCTCCTGAAATGCTCCACACCGTAGCGGATTGCCTCAGCCTGAAGAAGCTGGGACGCATATATAAATGTATCAAGGTCTGTAGGATACAAATACATCTGCTGCATATAATTCATAAGCTTTCCGTTGGCAGATGCGTTTCGCTGATGCTTTTCCATAACATATGAAAATACATTGTGGTCACTTGGAAGCGTGAAGGCTTCAACCGTTTTTATGGAAGGAAAGGACTGAAAACCAAACTCGGAAAGATAACGGAAATAAAATTTTCTGTATTCCGTAAATGGCTTATTTCCGTGCCATACCTCCCAATAATGTACATCGCCCCTTGCCGTATCATCAGGGTTGTCAAAGCCTCCGCCCGAGGAGGGACTTGCCGGCCAATAAAAGGTTTGAGAGTCCTCTTCCGTTACTATTTTTGGGAAAATGTATTCGTACATTTTGATATAATCAGCCCGAAGCGCATCATCACAGCCCCATTCACCGACTGCTGCAAATTTTTCCATCTCATTGTTTCCACACCACAATCCGAGGCTTGCATGGTGACGCAGCCGTCTTATATTTTGGCGCAGTTCTCTTGTTATCTGTTCCTCAAATTCCTCAGTAAGGCGGTAGTTTGCACAGGCAAACATAAAGTCCTGCCATACGACAAGTCCAAGCTCATCGCATATATCATAAAAATCGTCCGCAGGGTAATAACCGCCGCCCCATACTCTGATACAGTTGAAATTAGCCATGACGCACTGCTCTAAGAGCCTTCTTGTGCGCTCTTTATTTACACGTGATAAAATATTGTCCTCAGGAATGTAATCAGCACCCATTGCAAAAATGCGGACACCGTTAATCTCATGTGCAAAGGATTCCCCAAATTCGTCCTTTTCTCTGGCAACTGTCATGGTGCGAAGTCCAATTCGTTTTTCCCATACGTCCAGTACTGTGCTATCGTACATAAGGGTTACAATAATTTTATAAAGCGGCTGCTTTCCGTACCCGTTTGGCCACCAAAGCTCAGGGTTTGCAATTACTATCTTATCCGAATAAGAAATATCCTGATACAGCACATCATTTTCAGGTGACAAAACGGTAATCATTGCATGATAGGATTTGTTTTCTGCCTGTAGCATATTCAAATTTTCACGCACAGCTTCACTGCCTGATAATACAAAAACCTCAGTAAAAAGCTCTGCCTGTCCATCAGAATGTGTTTGGGTAATATATACATCGGAAATACGTGCGTGATTATAGCCGATTAACTCTATGGGACGCCAAATGCCTGCGTCAGGAAGCCGGGGACCCCAATCCCAGCCAAACATACAGTGGGCTTTTCTAAGAGACGGAAAGCCCCGCATGGCATCCTCCGTACCCCTTACAGGGTCAGCCTTAAAGCGCTCTGCTATGTATTTGGTAGGAGAGTGCAGTATGATTTTCAGCGTATTACATTCCTTCAGGAGTGGGGTTATCACATATTCCCATTCGCAGTGCATATTGCAAGTGCTGTCTAAAAGCGTGCCGTTTAAATAGATGTCGGCAATCGTGTCGATTCCATAAAATTTTAAGACAACATAGTCATAGCTGCCGCAAAAATCCTCTGCGGTAAATTCTGTCTCGTATATAAAATCGTGCTTCATCAAATCAAGGGCAGCCAGTTCGTTATCTCTGTAATATGGGTCAGGCATTACATTGTTGGCAAGCAAATCATTGTACACGGAGCCGGGAATGGTTGCGGCATATTTTGTGCTTTCGCCTGCGATACACATTGTCCAGCCTGTGCTTATTTCTTTTTTTGTCATGGCAAATCTCCTTCGCTTTTAAACTACTTTTAAATCAATATGTTATGCTTTTGGGTATTCGCTGCAAAGCAGGCGGTAAGGCGCTTCGTCCTCCTCAATTTCAGGAAAACGTCCGATTGGCTCGTAAAAACGATTATCTGTGTTATCATCATTGCATTATTTTTTGAGGTTTCATGTCTGCCTCCTTGAAAAAATGTTTTTTTATTTTATAATATAACCATAGGACTATTGCACGAAGGATATACATATGCTTCGTGTGGCAATTCCATCTCTTATAAGAATACAAAACAATAAATGAAATGTAAATATGAAAACAAAATTTATCATAAATGGAGGTCTTTATACGAATGGTAAGGCTGGACAAAATTATAGGGGTTATATTTGACATAAACGGAACCATGCTTTTTGACGGAAAATACCATGTGGAGGCATGGTCGAAATATATAGAGGAGCTTACGGGCACATGCGTGGGTGCAAAGGCAAAGAGAGAGCATATCATAGGCAAATCGGGAAAGGATATTTTAGAGTATTTTATGGGCTGTGAGATTTCTGCCGATATGGCTGAGCAGCTTTGCGAGGAAAAGGAAAACATATACAGAAAGCTGATTGCAAAGGATAACATAGGACTTGCCAAAGGCCTGACTGATTTTTTGGACTATCTTGACAAATATAACATTCCCAGAACAATGGCTACCTCTGCCAATCTGTCAAATGTAATGTACTATTTTGAAGCCTTTGACCTGTACAGATGGTTTGACCCGGACAAGCTTGCCTGCCATGATAAAAGGCTGAGGGATAAGCCTTATCCGGACCTTTACCTTGTAGCATGTAAAATGTTGGACATTCCTCCTGAAAAGTGTCTTGTATTTGAGGATTCGGAGGCGGGCATACTTTCGGCAATCAATGCGGGAGTGAAAAATATTGTTGCCGTAACAGGCGACAGTGAAAAGCCTGATATAGACAATTTAAAATACATTAAGGCATGCATAAAGGATTTTACTGAGCTTAAGGATGAGCTTGAAATAAAAAATATATAGCGTGTTAAAACGGAAGGAATATTTTAATAAAATATTTAATCTATTCTTGACTAAATAATAATGTTGTGCTACTGTTTATACAAACAAAGGCGTTTTGCAGTTATGCAGAGCGCCTTTTTCTTTTGTTTTTAAAAAGCATCTTGTTTTTGAAAGGAGGATTTGTCATGGAAAATTTGGATTTGTATAGGCATACGGACACAGTAAATGAGCTGTTGGCAAGATACGGCGTTAAATTTGGTATTTATAAAAATAATGAATTTAAAGAGCAGCTTTTTCCCTTTGATACAATACCGAGGATAATTGAAAAGAAAGAATTTGAGCAGTTGGAGAAAGGACTAAAGCAAAGGGCAAAAGCTTTAAATTGTTTTATCAAGGATATTTATGGGGACAAAAAAATTATTCGGGACAAGGTTGTTCCAGAGGAATTTGTATATGCAGGAAGCGGTTATCTTGTTCAGTGCGAGGGTGTAAGTCCGCCGAAGGAGGTATATAACCATATTTCGGGGATTGACTTGGTTCAGGGAAAGGATAAGGAATGGTATATTCTTGAGGATAACCTAAGAGTGCCGTCGGGCGCATCATATCCCATGATTGCAAGAGAGCTTTGCCGAAGAAGCAGTCCGAAAACCTTTCAGGAAAATCACATTGAGGACAATCGCAATTATGCTAAATTGCTTAGAAAAACAATGGATTATGTGAATACAGGCGGTCACTCCGTTATTCTTACGCCGGGCAGATACAATGCCGCTTACTTTGAACATTCGTATCTTGCAGAAATGACAGGAGCACACCTTGTTACAGGCAGTGAGCTTGTCGTGGAAAATGAACACTTGTATTTCATTGATTATGCAGGGCACAAGGAGAAAGTAGGCGTTGTTTATCGGCGTATATCCGATGACTATTTGGACCCGATGAATTTCCTTGAGGAGTCGGTAATTGGTATTCCGCATATCTATGACATATACCGCAAAGGAAATGTCGCACTTATGAATGCGCCTGGAAACGGAGTTGCAGATGATAAGGGTATTTATTATTTTGTGCCTAAGATGATAACGTATTATTTGGGTGAGGAGCCAATTTTGAAAAATGCTCCGACCTATCTTCCGTATTATGAGGAGGATATGAAATACGTTTTGGATAACTTTGACAACCTTGTACTTAAGGATGTTGCCGAGGCAGGCGGGTACGGAGTTGTTTTTGGAAGTAAGATGACGAAGCAGGAAAAGGAAGCTTTTGTTGAAATGCTGAAAGCGGAACCGAGACGGTTTATTGCACAGGAGGTAATTGATTTCCTTGATATTGATATTATGGACAAGGGTGAAATCGTACCGAGGAAAGCCGACCTTCGGGCATTCGTGCTTATGGCAGAGGAACCGATGGTTTGGAAAAGTGGTTTGACAAGATTTTCAAGGAATCCGGATTCATTTATTGTGAATTCATCACAGGGAGGAGGCTTTAAGGACACATGGGTATTATCTCAGTAGAACACATGGACAGATTATATTGGCTTGGAAGATATAGTGAAAGGGTATATTCCACACTGAAATTTTTTTCAGAGCGATATGATACTATGATTGACATGGAAGAAAATGCATATGAGGAATATTGCAGAAGGCAGGAAATTCCCAATATTTATACCTCGTCAGAGGATTTTGTAAGCAGGTACTGCTTTGATAAGACGGATGTAAATTCAATATTTTCAAATCTTATGCGGGCATATGATAATGCAATCGTGCTGAGGGAGGAAATAGGAAGTGAGACGCTTGCCTATATTCAGCTCGCCGTTTATGCCATGAATAAAGCTAAGGAATCAGATGCACCGCTTATCCCTCTTATGAGTGTTAAGGATGATATTGTTGCATTTTGGGGCATTGCAGACGATCAGATTGACAGTGAATATGTAAGAAATATTATCAAGGTTGGAAAGCGAATTGAAAGAATTGATTTGTATGCAAGAATGCATTACAAGGCGTCAGAGCTTATTAGGGAGGTTCGGCGTCTGACAGGACGTATTGACCGGACCGGGTTAAGCTATAATCACGCAAACCTTATGAAGCTTAACTATTTTTGTGAGATGGATGAGCTTGATTACAAAGAAATAGTAAAAACAGTTGAGGCTTTGGTGTAGCAGTTTGTTTCTATAAAATGGAGGAGCGTTATGAAAAACCTAAAATTTCATTACCGAATGAGGCTTTCTTTTGACGTGCCGATTAGGGAACACCGTTTTACGCTAAAATGTATACCCCTTGACAGTGACAGGCAGAAAATATATGACCTTGAGGTGGATATTTATCCAAATGAATTTATCAGTAAGGATTTTGACTCCTTTGGAAATTTCTGCTATTACGGCTATGCCAAAAACGAGCATAACAAATTTTACATTGATGTTATGGGGAAGGCAAGGACAGGGCTCGCTGATTGTGAGAAGGAGAGCCAAATACACAAAATAGGCTTCTATAAATATCAGACAGAGTACACAAAGCCCGGGCAGGAAATGAACATGTTTCATAATTCCGTATCATTTTCAGAGAACGCAGGAAGCTTAGATAAGGCACTTTTATTTATGGATAAGCTTTATAACAGCTTTTCTTATGTTCAGGGTGTGACGGGGATAGAAACAACTGCGGAGGAGGCATTAAGGCTTGGACAGGGAGTTTGTCAGGATTATGCCCATATTATGCTTGGACTTTGCAGGATGGAGCATATACCATGCCGTTATGTGGTTGGTATGCTTATGGGTGAGGGATTATCCCATGCATGGGTAGACATATATGAAAATGGAAGGTGGATTGCCCTTGACCCTACAAATAATCTGATTGTAAAGGAAGACCATATTAAAATTTCCAACGGAAGGGATTATAAGGACTGCAATATAAACCAAGGTGTTTTCTATGGAAATGCAAAACAGCTTCAGGATATATCCGTATTAGTTGAAGAATTGTAAGTATCAGAGTTGTGTAAAAAATGGGAGGAAAATATGATTGAGACAATTGCAAAGGCAGAATTACCAGTAGATGAGCTGCTTGAGATAAAGAAAAACAGAATTGTTCCCCAAAATGGAATATCAAATGGAAAAAGAATATGTGTGGTGACAGGTATTCATGGAGATGAGCTGGAGGGACAATATGTCTGCTATGAGGTAAACAGGCGGATACGAGAAAATATTGAGTATTTAAAGGGAACTGTTGATATATATCCTGCACTTAATCCCTTTGGCATAGATTCCATAACAAGAGGAATCCCTGCGTTTGATTTGGACATGAACAGACTGTTTCCGGGCAACAGTGACGGAGATATGAATGAGCATATTGCGGCACAAATTATTGAGGATATGGTCGGAGCGGATGTCTGTGTTGATATACATGCAAGTAATATTTTTTTGACGGAGGTTCCCCAAATCAGAATAAACGAGCTTCATAAGGATTGGCTTGTTCCTATCGCAATGAATGCTAACGTGGATTTGATATGGGTACATGGTGCAAGTACGGTGCTCGAATCTACATTTGCCTATAGCTTAAACAGCAGAAAGACCGCTACGCTTGTAGTTGAGGTTGGCGTGGGAATGCGCATAACGAAAGAATATGGTAATCAGATTACGGAGGGGATTTTTTCTCTCATGAAAAATTTGGGAATATGGGAGGGCCCTGTTGACGATATTAAGAAACCAGTGGTCGCCTCAGATGAAAATGGCGGGTGCGTATGCTATATGAATGCACCAGTTTCAGGAATTTACATTAAAGCGGTAAATCACGGTGAAATGGTGGAACAGGGAGCTCATATCGGTGATGTGGTAAATCCCCTTACAGGCGAGCTGCTTGCTAAAATTGATGCACCTGAAGCGGGATGGCTTTTTACGCAAAGAGAATACCCCATTTTAGAGGAGGGATCTCTTATGGGACGTATTCTAAAAAAGGATATACTGGAAAATCAATAGACTTTTGCATGGAGGAGAAAAATGAAAAAGGAAATTATATATGAGATAAAGGCACTATATAGAGATGATTTTCGTGTTACAGGATATTCCTTTGGGGAGGGAGAGAAAACCGTATGTATTGTCGGAAGCATGCGTGGAAATGAATTTCAGCAGATTTATGTATGCTCACAGCTTGTAAAACGGCTGGGGGAATTAGAGGAAAAAGGCAGGCTTGCTAAGGGGCATAGAATAATGGTAATTCCCTGCGCAAATCCATATTCGGTTAATATCAGAAAACGGTTTTGGAGCATAGACAATACGGATATTAACCGTATGTTTCCGGGATATGATTTAGGGGAGACAACACAGCGGATTGCAGGAGGCATATTTGACGCAATAAAAGAATATCGGTTTGGAATACAGTTTGCATCGTTTTACATGCCTGGAAATTTTGTGCCACAGATAAGAATGATGAAAACGGGAAATGAAAATGTTGAGCTTGCCTGTCAGTTTGGCTTACCTTATGTTGTGCTTCATCACCCAAGACCCTTTGATACAGCTACGCTGAATTATAACTGGCAGCTTTGGGGAACGGATGCATTTTCAATATATACATCAAGTACAAGTGACGTGGACAAGCAAAGTGCAAGACAGGCAGTGGCGGCAATCCTTAATTTTATGTCTAAACAGGGAATTATAAATTACAGGGGCTACGAGGGCTACATATCAAGGGTAATAGAAAGCACGGATATGGTTAATGTCAGGACGTCGGCAGCAGGCTTCTTTGAACGGCTTGTGGATGTGGAGGATAAGGTTGAAAAGGGACAGCCGATGGCATATGTAAACGACCCGTATCTAGGAGTAAAAAAGCTTGAGATTTGCGCACCGATAGACGGAACGGTTGCATTTGCACATAATGAAACAATGGCTTACCAAAACACCGCAGTATTTAAGCTTATTCCTGAGGAGTATTGAGGCAAAGAAAACTAATCCAGTTCTGAGTGGAATTTAATTTTGCAAATGAGAAAAAATTTAGAAATTTTAAAAAAGGGATTGACATTTTAAAATTTAGGTGTATAATTTGAAAACGTAAAAGCAAAGGCGCTTTGGAGAATAACTCTAAAGCGCTCTTTTTTTGTTTGAATAGTCTTAAGCTTCTGTTTTAGAGTTTTCGACTTACCTTGTAAATCGGAACATATTGTGAAGCAAAGCTTTAAATGCGGCGATGTTCAAAGAAGGAGGAAAAAAGATATGGCAAATGAAATACCTGAATTATACGGAAGTCTTGTTTTTAATGATAAGGTAATGAGAACAAAGTTACCGAAGGATATGTACAAGGCGCTCAAGAAGACGATTGAAAATGGGACACACCTTGAGCTTGACGTTGCAAATTCAGTTGCAGTTGCAATGAAGGAGTGGGCTGTTGAAAACGGTGCTACCCATTACACCCATTGGTTTCAGCCGATGACGGGCTTTACTGCTGAAAAGCATGACAGCTTCATACAGCCTTCAGGTGACGGAGAGGTTATCATGGAATTTTCGGGTAAGGAGCTTGTAAAGGGTGAGCCTGATGCATCAAGCTTCCCGTCAGGAGGACTTCGTGCAACCTTTGAGGCAAGAGGATATACTGCATGGGATCCGACCTCTCCTGCATTTATTAAGGACGGAACACTTTACATACCGACAGCCTTTTGTTCATATGGCGGTCAGGCACTTGATAAGAAAACACCCCTTCTCCGTTCTATGGAAATGCTAAGCGAGAAGGCAGTCAAGATACTTCATCTTCTTGGAAATGATACGGTAACAGGCGTATCAACAACAATAGGACCTGAACAGGAATATTTCCTTGTGGACAGAGAGCTTTACAATAAGAGAAAGGATCTTGTGTTCTGTGGAAGAACGCTTTTCGGAGCTCCGGCGCCAAAGGGGCAGGAGATGGAGGACCATTACTTTGGTTCTATCAAGCCTAGAATTGCAGCATATATGCATGACCTTGACAGAGAGCTTTGGAAGTACGGCATACCTGCCAAGACAAAGCACAATGAGGTTGCACCTGCACAGCATGAGATGGCACCGATATTTGAGACGGCAAACATTGCGGTTGACCACAACCAGCTTACCATGGATACAATGAAGAAGGTTGCCGAGAAGCATGGACTTGTATGTCTTTTACATGAGAAGCCGTTTGAGGGAATAAACGGAAGCGGCAAGCACAATAACTGGTCCGTATCGACAAACGATGGTGTAAATCTTTTGAATCCGGGAAGAACACCTGCACAAAATATACAGTTTTTAGTATTCCTTATGGCAGTTATCAAGGCGGTTGACGATTATTCTGATTTGATGAGAATAGCAGCGTCGTCAGCGGGTAATGACCACAGGCTTGGAGGAAATGAAGCACCTCCTGCAATCATTTCAATATTCCTTGGAGATGAGCTTACGGCTGTTCTTCAGTCTATTGAAAATGACACATATTTTGGAAAGCAGGAAAAGGTACAGCTTGAGACGGGTGCAAATGTACTTCCTCATTTCTTTAAGGATAACACTGACAGAAACCGTACATCACCGTTTGCATTTACCGGAAATAAATTTGAATTCCGTATGCTTGGCTCGTCGGCATCGGTTTCAAATCCTAACGTAATACTGAATACTGCTGTTGCCGAGGCACTTGAGCAGTTTTATCACGAGCTTGAGGGAACGAAGCCTGAGGATATGGAGCATGCAGTGCATGAGCTTATCAAGAGAGCCATCAGAAAGCATAAAAAGGTTATATTTAACGGCAACGGATATACGGATGAGTGGATTAAGGAGGCAGAGGCAAGAGGCTTATACAATCTGCCAACTACACCGGATTGTCTTCCTAAGTTTATTGAGGATAAAAATGTTGAGCTTTTCACAAAGCATGGCATCTTCACGAAGGAGGAAATTTTTGCAAGATATGAAATACTCCTTGAGAACTATGTTAAGACAATTGGAATTGAGGCACGTACAATGGCTGATATGCTTACAAAGGATTTCCTGCCTTCTATTTCAGCATATGCTGGAAAGGTAGCAGGCGATGCAGCAAGTGCAAAGGCATTTATGCCAAGCCTTTCAATGGAAACTGAGGAAGCACTTGTTAAAAAGCTTACGGATGCATATAAATTTATCACTGATAATGTGGCAGAGCTTAAAAAACTTACGGAGGAAACGCTTGCTATTGCTGAAATGCAGGAGGCTGCAAATGCATGTCGTGACAAGGTGCTTCCGAAGATGGATGCTCTTGCTGCCTGCGCAAATGAGATAGAAGCGCTTATTCCTGATGACATATTACCATATCCGACATATGAAAAACTCTTGTTTGCGGTGTAGGCTGCGACAGTCTAAGGAGAAATCCGGGAGGAAGATATGGAACAGGAAATAAAAGAGGCATGTGGTGTTTTTGGAATTTATAATATTTCCGGCGGCGATGTTGCACAGCAGATATATTACGGACTGTCCTCGTTGCAGCATCGCGGGCAGGAATCCTGCGGGATTGCTGTTTCTGATACAAGCGGACCTATGGGAAACATGAACGTAGAGCGGGGTATGGGACTTGTAAGTGAAGTCTTTAAGGAAACTGTTTTAGCCTCGCTAAAGGGAAATATCGGCGTGGGTCATGTGAGATATTCAACAACGGGAGATACATCCATAAATAATGCTCAGCCTCTTGTACTGAATTACATCAAGGGAACATTGGCACTGGCACATAATGGTAATCTTGTAAATACGGAGGAGCTTAAATGTGAGCTTGCAAGAACAGGCGCAATATTTCAGACCACAACCGATTCGGAGCTTATAGCCTACTTTATAGCAAGGGAACGGGTAAATACAAATTCCGTTGAGGAGGCTATCATAAAGGCGGCAGAAAAGATAAAGGGAGCTTATGGCCTTGTGATCGCAAGTCCGAGAAAGCTTATCGGCGTCAGGGATCCTTTAGGGCTTAAGCCTCTTTGTATAGGAAAAAAGGACGATTCGTACATAATCGCTTCTGAGAGCTGTGCGCTTAGTGCCCTTGGAGCAACATTTATCAGGGATGTGCTTCCAGGTGAGGTTGTGACTGTAACAAGAGATGGTTTACACTCCTACAAAAACCTCTGTAATGGAAAATGCGCACATTGCATTTTTGAATATATCTATTTTGCAAGACTTGACAGCACCATAGACGGCATATCAGTCTATGATGCAAGACTGAAGGCAGGGGAGGCTCTTGCAAAGGCATATCCCATAGATGCAGATATTGTCGCAGGAGTTCCCGAATCGGGTGTTGCGGCTGCAATGGGGTATTCCAAGGCTGCGGGCATACCGTACAGTCAGGTGTTTTACAAAAACAGCTACGTGGGAAGAACCTTTATAAAGCCGACGCAGAAGGAAAGGGAATCAAGCGTAAGGCTAAAGCTAAGCGTGTTGGAGCCGTCCGTTAAGGATAAAAGCATTGTGCTTGTGGATGATTCCATTGTCAGGGGTACAACGATTGCAAACCTGATACATATGCTGAAAAAAGCAGGAGCAAAAAGCGTTCATGTGAGAATTTGCTCACCGCCGTTTCTTTATCCCTGCTACTTTGGGACGGACGTCCCATCAAACAAACAGCTGATTGCTTCCTCACATTCCGAGGAGGAAATAAGACAGCTTATTGGAGCTGATACACTTGGATATATGAAAATCGAGGACTTACAGACGATGGTAGGAGATTTGCCGATATGTCGTGCCTGCTTCGATAATGATTATCCGATGCGTATTCCGCAATAATAATTACGAAAACCATATATAAAATAATTAAGCGATGCAATGGGGCATTTACAAAAAAGTAAAGTAGACCATGTATCGCTTTTTATATAGATTTTAGCATTGAAAGGATTTATGACAGGAAGGATTACGATTTACATTAAAAATCGTAACGTAAAAGGAGGAAAAAGCTATGGCAGAAGAATTAATGCAGCTAGTATCTGACAATGTTTTTGGCGTCTGGTTTTTAATCGGAGCCGCACTTGTATTTTGGATGCAGGCAGGCTTTGCAATGGTGGAGACAGGCTTTACCAGAGCAAAGAATGCAGGTAACATTATCATGAAAAACCTTATGGATTTTTGTATAGGAACGGTAATGTTTATCCTGATTGGTTTCAGTCTTCTTCTTGGAGAGGACATGATTGGTCTTATCGGAAAGCCGGGATTTGATATTTTTACGGCTTACGAAAGCTTTGACTGGTCAAACTTTGTGTTTAACTTAGTATTTTGTGCAACTACGGCAACAATCGTTTCCGGAGCAATGGCAGAAAGAACAAAATTTTTGTCCTACTGTGTATACTCAGCAGTTATTTCAGGTCTTATTTATCCGATTGAAGCACACTGGGTATGGGGCGGTGGATGGCTTGCCGAGATGGGCTTCCATGATTTTGCAGGTTCAACCTGCATCCACATGGTAGGTGGCATCTGTGCCTTGATTGGCGCAAAAATACTTGGTCCCCGTATTGGTAAATTTTCAAAGAATAAAGAAGGAAAGATAACAAAGGTAAATGCATTTCCGGGACATAATCTTCCAATCGGAGCCCTCGGCGTATTTATCCTTTGGTTAGGCTGGTACGGTTTTAACGGTGCTGCTGCCACATCAGTAGCAGAGCTTGGCTCAATATTTGTTACAACCACAATTGCGCCTGCAATTGCAACGGTTGTATGTATGGTATTTACATGGATTAAATATGGCAAGCCTGATGTTTCAATGTGTCTTAACGCATCACTTGCAGGACTTGTGGCAATTACCGCCTCCTGTGACGTTACAGATGCCTTAGGCGCAACCATTATCGGTGCGGTGGCAGGATTGCTTGTGGTGTTCGGTGTATGGCTCTTAGACCATAAGCTCCACATTGATGACCCAGTAGGCGCTGTTGCCGTTCATATGATGAATGGTATTTGGGGCACGATTGCAGTTGGACTTTTTGCCACAGATACGGCGCCTGCTTATGCAAGAGGCTTTGGTGATGGAACAGTATTTGGTGCAAATCAGATTGCAGGAAAGGGATTGTTTTACGGTGGAGGCTTTGAGCTTCTTGGAATACAGCTTGTAGGAATGGCGGCAATCATTGCATTTACGGCTGTTACAATTACAATAACCTTTTATGCGATTAAGGCGATATTCGGTCTTCGTGTTACTGAGGAGGAGGAAATTGTAGGACTTGATTCAACAGAGCATGGACTTCCGTCAGCGTATTCAGGCTTCAGCCTTATGGATATTTCAAATATCATGGATGAAAATGAAAATACCGACCTTGGCGTGTCTGAGTACAGTGAGGCAACGGAGGCGCAGAAGGAGGCTGCCGTTAAGGTTAGCAAAGCTCCTGTAGCTTCTGCGTCAGGTATTTACAAGGTTGTTATTGTCGCCAAGCTTTCGAGATACGAGAAGCTTAGAAAGGCACTCAATGATTTAGGCGTAACGGGAATGACAATGACGCAGGTAATGGGCTGTGGTATTCAGAAGGGTGCAGGAGAGATGTACCGTGGAGTTGAGCTTGATGCAACACTTCTTCCAAAGGTTAAAATTGAAGTCGTTGTAAGCAAAATACCTGTAGATACGGTTATCGAGACTGCAAAGAAGACTCTTTACACAGGACATATCGGCGACGGTAAGATATTCGTATACAACGTGGAGCAGGTTGTTAAGGTTCGTACCGGTGAGGAAGGCTTTGCAGCCTTGCAGGATGTAGAGTAATAGAGCTTATAAAAATATGGGACTGCCGCATGCGTGATGGATTTTACGTCCGTCCGTGCGGTAAGTCCTTTTTTATTTTATATTAGTGCCGAGAATTTTTTTTCTATTTGTGCGGTATTAAGGATTTGTTGATTTTGCTATTGTAAGGCAAAAATAAAATGTATATAATTAAGATTGACCTGATTACATTGTATGGTAAATTGGGTTTGCCTTACTTTGATGAAACAGAGGAAGAATTTGAAGAAGATTTGGCAGTATTGAAGAAATTAAGGAGTGCGACAGTATGATAGTTGTTTCAATAGACAGAGGTATATAAATTATGGAAGAAGCACTGATATATGAAATACTTTCCGTCGTGGAGGAAATTCCAAGGGGAAAGGTTGCAACCTATGGGCAGATAGCAAGACTGATTGGCAGGGATAAAAATTCACGACTTGTTGGCAAGGTGCTTAGTATGGCAGAATATTATGGAGCATACCCATGTCATAGGGTTGTCAATCATGCAGGCAGGCTTGTGCCTGGATGGAAGGAGCAAAAGTATTTGCTGGAGGAGGAAGGGGTTAAATTAAAGGATGATACCCACGTTGACCTGAAAAAATATCAGTGGGAGTGCTAGAAGCAGCATATAAAATGTTGGTAGAAGGAATGGTTTTATAATGCCTATTTTTCATAAAATTCATTTTTACTATATTCTGACCACTTCAAAAACATTTCACGATAATTTTTTTTGATGAATTTCTTGATCTTTAGTATTTCCCTGTCATTCAACTTCCCCTTATTCTGAAGTACAGTATCCCCATTTTCTTTTACAAAAAATTTTGCAGAACTGCCTTCGGTAAGTTGTTTATCACTTGCATGTACATGCATGCACTCAACAGTACAAAATGATGTGAAATACAGAAAATATCCGGCAACCTTATAATCGTAGTATTTTGGCATATTAATCCTCCATAAATTCAATATTATTTGATAAATAATCTTTTACAATCTGGATTTCTATATCACTCATTGTTGTTTCAATCACTTCAAAATTATTATTAAATACAACAGCCATTTCAGTATTATTTAGATTCAACACCCTTATATTTTTATCATCTTTCGTAAAAGCATAACCATTAATAATCATGTTTGAATCCTCAGCAATGGTCTTATAATCAATCATATTGAATCCTCACTTTCTTTATTGGTACTAAAAATTCATATGCATCATAATATAAATCTTTCAAAATCGGAATAAGGTCTATATACTCTTCTTCTTCATCCTGATTATGAGAATACTTAGCCATAACTACTAAATATCCATTATCCCATTCCTTAACCCTCGTGTACCTTTCCAGCGAATACGGAGCACGAAATCTAATAATATGCCTATCATATTTAAAAATTGTATATTCATTTTTACTACTTAAAATTGCCTCATCAGACATCTTTTCTTTCCTTTCATTTCTGTAGTATTGGCGCTAACACCCTGTAACTATACTAAGACGGAATTTACAGGAATATCAGACTATCATTTATGCATCGTCATCCTGCAAATTGAAAATTTCATTTTCATATTTTCTGATGCGTTTTATTTCTTCACGTACTTCGGTTAAAGCAAAACCCAAAAGATTTGAACCATTCCATTTTTCAGGATGATACACATTCTCGTTGTTAGCATCCATGCCTATTCCCCATATCATGTCAAGGGGGCTTGCCTCAACAAGGATAGTATCGCCCGTTGATAAAAGAACTTGTCTGAGTTGTTTGTTTTGCGAGAATTTATAATAATTTCCCGTAAGAACAATGTGATATTTTACGTCATTCCATATATTCTCATCAAAGTTTCTTACTTTTCGTCCGAGCCCCTTTATCTTATCCTGCATTGTTTCATCCATGATTTGCTTCGCAATTTCTTCATCTCCGAAAATGCGTGCCTTTTCCGCCATCATATACTGCTCCATACAACAATATCGAAAATGGTCTACCTGAAAATCAGCCTTATACCATTGGCTGAAGCATTCTTTTCCGATGTCTCTGCCCTTATTCCGATGTCCCCAAAAACAGATGATAGGTCTTTCTAACCCCGTTTTCTTTTCTTTGATAAGCGTATCAACACTGTAGCCCCGTATATGCTTCCATTTTCTTATGTGATGGTTGTTATAGGTACAAGTTTCATACATCATTGTATTCCACAAAAGTGGCTTAGGGAATTTTTCTTCAAATTCTTTCCTTTTTTCTTTTGAAAGCGCATAAAACCAATCATAAAATTCTTCTGCATATGCCTCGCCATACCCCATGCGCCAGCCTATGCTGGCTTCAGATATTTCGGGATGCTTAATCCATAAAGGTGCCATATATTTTTTATCTATCATTATAATCCTCCGTCAAATTCCCGATTTGTCTGTTGGTTCATTATAACAAAATAAACTCTGAAAAACAATCGCATTACAGAGGTTGCTTCATAACAAAATTAAAAATAAATCAGTTAAAAGGATAGTCTTTTGTTTTTTGTATAGGTTTTGTGATTATTATTCCGTATTTAATGGTTTAATGATATAATATGAGCAAGCTGAAAAATAGTAATTTGTTGAACGGAGGAAAAAATGAATAACAATGATAAAAAGAATTTTATAAAAGGTAGTAAGATTTTATTTGCCCTTTCAATTGTTTTAATTATATCTAGTTTAATACAAGCTATATTGGGATTTTATGTTATAACTAATATAATAAGTATAATACTATGGTTGGCAGTATTAATATGCAGTATAAAGGGGTGGTAAAATTACAATTTGCAGGGAGGATTAAATTATTGTGGAATTAGTAAAAGCTGGAGAAAAAACTTATTATATTAAAAATCCTACGAATATAGGAATTTATAAAATAGATGATGAAAATGTTTATTTAATAGATGCAGGAAATGATAAAGATGCAGGAAAGAAAATATTGAAGATTATTGATGAGCAAGGTTGGAAAGTAAAAGGTATAATAACTACTCATTCAAATGCAGACCATATTGGAGGAAATAAAGTAATTCAAGATAGAACAAATTGTGAAATATATGCTTACAATATTGAAAAGTCTTTTACAGAATATCCTATATTAGAATCATCATTCTTGTATGGTGGTTATCCCTTTAAAGATTTAAGAAACAAGTTTCTGTTAGCAAAGGAATCTAATGTTACAAATATAAATGATAATCTGCCAAGTGGATTGGAATACTTTGCTTTAAAAGGACATTTTTTTGATATGATAGGAATTAGGACATCAGATAATGTTATATTTTTAGCAGATTCTTTATTTAGTGAAGAAACAATAACAAAATACCATTTATTCTTTATATATGACATACGGGAATATTTGAATACTTTAGATTATTTACAAAGTATTGATGGAACTTTATTTATTCCTTCTCATTGTGAGGCAACAAATAATATAGACAGTTTAATTGAGCTAAATAGAAATAAAATAAATGAAATTGCAAATTTGATATATGTATATTGTAAAAATGAAGTAACATTTGAAGATGTGCTTAAATATATATTTGATAAATACGCACTAACCATGAATGCTAATCAATATGTATTAGTTGGAAGTACAATAAAATCATATTTATCTTATTTATGTGATGAAAATAAAATCACTTATGAATTTAAAGATAATAAAATGATTTGGAAACAAAGCATATAAGGAGAATTATGAAAGAAAAATGTTTGTGTTGTGAATATAAAACATTATCTGGAAAGCCTAAAGAAGATGAAATATAGCAATTCAATGGAGGAATAATTGTTATGGATTTGAAAAGAGAAAATAGCTATAAGCTGATTGAATCACGCTTTTAATTCCATATAAATTTCCCATTTGTTGAATCATCAATTACAAATATTCGCTCGTTGCTTAGATTATATGTCTTTACAATATTATTAAATTCATCACGAAAGTTTCCAAGAACCGATGCCGCAATATAATAGTCGCCCTCAAAACCTTTCAATAGCTTATCCATTGCTCTTTTGTTCCACACAAACCCATAATTATAAATAGTAGATGACCCCTTTTTAAATACTTCTCGGATGTTTTTTGGATGATAACATCCAATTTCTGCACCCAGCTTATACCTGATATTGTTGCTTGTTAATACATGTCTTTTGGGGCTTTTTATGCAGTATTGCAGAATTTCATCCTTCTCTCCACCAATAACAGTAACATAAGGAGTTTTTGTAATTGTGTAATTGCCCTGCGCATTTGAAATAATAATGCATTTTATATCTTGATAAAGTAATTTGTTTTTCATAAACCTATATTGAAAGGAAATGCCGTCCTCCAAAATAATATATCCTTCCCTCAATTTGAAAAAAGATAGTGTGACAGGTATAAACCATGAAGAAAGGCATAATCCAAAAAAAACACAGGCTAAATCCCTGCTGTCAAAGATAAAATTAAATAATAAAAAACAAATGAAGAATACAATACCACAAATAATTAGTATTTTCTCTATTAAATAACTGTTAAATCGGGGATAATATTTTTTATTCAGGGACATAATTTTTCTCCTGTGCATTTAAACTATTTCCTCCACAAATCCGAATTTAAGGCGAATATCATAATGCTTTTACATAGCAAGTCCACATTCAAAAGCAAGAACCATATATTTTTCTGCATTGGTAAGCCCATAAGACATTAAATCCCTAATTTCCCATGTATCAGAACTAAGATTATCCGCTCCATATAAAAACTGGATAAAAGGAATGTGTCTATATTTTGAAACTGCTAACATAGCGGCACATTCCATTTCTACGGTAAGACAACCTTCTTGGCGACGTTCCTCAATGGCAGAGAGGGTTTCTCTGTAAATGGCGTCCGAAGTCCATGTTTTGCCTTTTGCATATGAATATCCACAGTTTATTAAAACATTTTCCAGTATCTGAATAGAATGTGTGTCTGCCTCAATTTCCTGAGAAGGTGCTATATAATGATAGCTTGTGCCTTCATCACGAACAGCAGAAACGGGGATAATAATGTTGTCTTTTACCTTATTGTCGTCTAATACTCCACAAGAGCCGAACAAAACAAACTTTTTAGCTCCCATAGCAATGATTTCTTCAAAACAGGAAACACAAGCAGGTGCGCCTACCATAGAACGGTAAAAAGCAATTTCTGTATTCTTGTAATTGATTTTGTAAACAGGCAATGTGCCGCTTGCTGAATAGAGTTCTGCTATTCTCTCTACATTATCCAACGAAGAAAATTTTTGAATGATGTTATCAGAAAATGTTGAAACACATATTTCAGGGAAATTTTCTATTCTTTTTGTTGTGTCTGATGGACTGAACAAGGCTGGCTCTAAAATTTCTGTTCTTTGAAATATTGTATGCAAGTGATACACCTCATTTCTATTAATTTTCGGGATATATTTGGACAGATACAAGTATCAAATTTTCCATAATGCTTAATTCCCTCTATAAATCCGAATTTATTTTGCTAATAGAATATCATAATCCCAAGTGTATTTCTATCAAAATATTGTCCAAGCATTTACTTTTACACATCAGTCATGTAACAATTTCCACTTACGTCAAAAACGCTTCCATTTACGTTAAAGCCGAAAATATTTCCATTCCTGCTACCGATATATAAATTGATTTACTTAGTGGTGTATCATGTAGTATGTCCGGTAACAAAGTCGCCGAGACGAGTCGTTGCCGTTTTAAGGTGCTCGATTTACCTCGTAAGTTGGAACATATTGTGAAGCAAAATTAGGATGCGTTGATGCTAAAAAAGGAGGAAAATAGTATGGGAATTGCAGGCATAGGAAATAATACGGCTGTGGAAGAAAATCTAAATCATACAAAAAACAGGAAGGTAGACGGAGCTTTTAATAAAACGGTTATGGAATGTGTACGTGTAGGAAACCATGCTGTGTCCCTTCGTCAGGATGCGTTGCTGTCTTATGGAAGTCCTCAAACGGGAGAGTCAGTAAATATATATAGGGCAGACGATTATTCAGAGGACAATCCTGTGTATATCATAAAAGGACTTGATGCAGATGGAAATGAATTTGAAAAGGAAATAAATGCAGGTGAAATTAATCCCAATCATTGCAGCTATAATGAGCTTATGGTACTGAACGTGGAGACAGGACACACCTCGCCGAAGGACATAATCCATGCAGTAGCTGCACGTGATAAGGCAAACATTAAAAGTTACTTTGACAAGAAGGATTACATTTCATATGCCAATGAGGTTATGAAGGATTATAAAACGATGGGGAACTGGGCTTCCTATCTTTCCATCAATAAATGGATTAAGAGCATTATGGATTATGCTTTTGCAAATTAAAACGACAGAAGAATTTGAATGAGGATATACTTAAAATCACGCAAAGCTATCGTGTTTGAAAAAATACTTGCAAATTATGTATAGATATGGTATGGTGCGAATAGAATAAAACTGTAACGAGTTACAGTTTTGGTCTGGGCGAAAGCTCTTTGGACCACCGTAGGCGGGAAGAATTTCCCGCCATTTCTATTATTTATAAAAGGAAATAATAATGAAAGAATTGAGTGTATTTATTGATGAATCAGGAGATTTTGGAGAAATAAAAGAGCAATCGGCATATTATTTAGTAACATTTGTTTTTCATAATCAGGATAATAGTATAGAAGAACAGGTTTCAAAATTGGAAGAGAGTATTCGCAGTTCAGGGTTTGATGTGGAATATATACATACGGGTCCGGTAATTCGACGAGAGGAAGTATTTGAAAAATATTCCATAGATGAGCGAAGAAAATTGTTATATAAAATGCTTAATTTTGTGAATAGATGTCCAATTTCCTATTTGACCGTTGTTGTTGATAGAAAAGAAGCAATAGACAAAATTGCGTTGTCTGGTAAATTGGCAAAGGCAATCAATAGAGCGTTAAGCGAACATATTGAATTTTTCACGGAGTTCGACAAGGTTATTGTTTACTATGATAATGGTCAGGTTGAACTTAGCACAATTCTAAATGCAGTATTTTCGATACAATTTTCAAATGTAGAATTTAGAAAAGCTGAGCCACAGAAATATCGGCTATTACAGGCGGCAGATTTTATTTGCTCGATGGAATTGTTGAGAATTAAGCGAGATGAAAAACGATTGAGTAAATCGGAAGAACATTTTTTCTATAAACCACAAGAGCTAAAGAAGACTTTTTTAAAAAGTGTTGAGAAAAAGAAATTATAGGATGACACGATTGCAAAATATTTGCAAAAAGTCCCAAAACGAGAAATTAAACCTGACAACAAAAACCTTCCACATATTCGCCATATGACAATTTCCACTTACGTCAAAAACGCTTCCATTTACGTTAAAGCCGAAAATATTTCCATTCCTGCTACCGATATATAAATTGATTTACTTAGTGGTGTATCATGTAGTATGTCCGGTAACAAAGTCGCCGAGACGAGTCGTTGCCGTTTTAAGGTGCTCGATTTACCTCGTAAACTGGAACACCTTATCTGTAATCAAGGTAATCAAGAAATTTTTTGACTGCCAATGATGTTGTTTTGGTATTGCGCATCGCAATACCGATATTGCGGTAAGCGGGAACCTCCAGCTCCTTTGTGATGATTTTGTAGGGTACACGCTGTAAAATAAGCTGTGGCAGTATGCTGATGCCTAATCCACTTTCAACCATTGACATAATGGCATAATCATCCCACGTAGTAAAATGAATTTTAGGAGCAATATTACATTTTTCAAATATTTCTGATACTTCTGCCTTTGCACCTTTTTCCAAAAGCATAAAGGGATAATCACATAGAGCACTCACGGGAAAATGAAGGCAGTCTTTAAGAGGATGGTTTTCAGGAAGGACAACAAGAAGCTTATCCTGCTCAAGGAATAAAGTGTCAAGCTCTGCATGCGCAGGAAGACGAAGAAAACCACAATCAACACGGCCGCTTAAAATCCAATCCTCTATTTCCGTATAATCACCAAGCAGAAGCTCATAATCAATCCCCGGATAGTCTGCTTGAAAATGCTTTATAATGTTAGGCAGCCAGTGGGTAGCAACGCTGGAAAATGTCCCAATCCGTATTAATCCCGAATGAAGTCCGTTAAGCTCCGATACCTGCATTTGCAGCTTTTGGTATTCGTCACATACATTTTTTGCATATGGAAGCAGCTTTAATCCGTCAGAGGTAAGTCTGACGCCGCCTTTTCCACGTTCTAACAAAACAACCTTCCATTCTTTTTCTAAATCATTTATCATACGGCTTATGCCTGATTGAGAGTATGAAAGAATTTCAGCAGCCCGTGTAAAGCTGCCACACTCTACTGTTTTTACAAAAGCCAAATATTTTTGAATACTTACATCCATATATACCTCTTTCACATCTGAAAATGTCATAGTTAATATGAAATATATTCGCTTTTCAAATTGATAGATATAGAATACACTAAAGGAGCAGTAAATACAAGGAGTTATGCTAAATTTTTATGAAAAGAGGATGAAATATGTTTTATGTAAGTGAAATCAAGAAAAATGCACCGACAGAGTATAGGACGCCTTTGCAGGAAAAAGTTTATAAAGTGTTAGACAGTCTGCAAATTGAATTTGAGCGTGTTGATACGGACGAGGCAATCACAATGGAGGATTGTAAGTGGATTAATGAAAGACTTGATATGAACATGGTAAAAACTTTGTTTTTATGTAATAGACAGCAGACAGAATACTATCTTTTTGTTACAAGAGGTGATAAGCAATTTCGGTCAAAGGATTTTAGTAATGCATTGGGAATATCGAGAATGTCTTTTGCACCGGCAGAAAAAATGCAGGATATGCTCGGAACAATGATAGGAGCTGCGACCATATTCAGTATGCTTTTGGATACGGCAGAAGATGTAAGGGTTGTTTTTGACAGGGATGTGATAAATGAAGCTTATTACGGATGCAGTGATGGGACTACTACGGGATATATGAAGATAAAAACAGAGCTGATAACGGAAAAATTTTTGCCGTTTACAGGTCATTCCTTTGAGATTGTGGAGGTTTAACATGAATTTGTATCATAATAGAATTGTGGTTAAGGTCGGCACATCCACAATTACGAATGAGCTGGGGCAAAGCAATTTTCGTGCCATCGACAGGCTTGCATATGCAATATCGGATATTCATAATATGGGCTATGAAGTGATTTTGGTTTCATCGGGAGCAATCGCCGTAGGTACAAATAAAATCAATCTGCAAAAGAAACTAAATGGAATCAGGTACAAGCAGGCAGCCGCTTCTGTAGGACAGTGCAGAATTATACATTTATATAATAAGTATTTTGGGGAATATGATAAACAGATAGGTCAGATTTTGTTGAGTGGCGCAGATGTTATCAATGAAAAAAAGAAGGTAAATCTGATTAATACTTTTAACACGCTGTTGGAAATGGGAATTATTCCCGTGGTAAATGCAAATGATTCCGTAAGCTATGAGGAAATACAATCGGAGGAACGGCTGTTTGGAGATAATGATATGCTCTCGGCAATCGTTGCGGTTTTGTGTCAGGCAGGAAAGCTCATTATTTTTTCCGATATAGATGGGTTGTATGATAGTGACCCACATAAAAATATAAATGCAGCATTGATTCCACAAATTGATAACATATCAGAGGATTTATATAAAATTGCGGGAGGAGCAGGATCTAAGCGTGGAACGGGCGGCATGAGGACAAAACTTGACGCTGCAAGGTATGCTACAGAAAATGGGATAGATACGATTATTACAAACGGGAAAAATCCAGAGGTCCTATATGACATAGTGAATGGTAAAAATAAGGGAACATTATTTGTAGGTAATGGTAAAAGTGTCAGGGCTTTGCCGGAGGGGTAAACTTGCCAACAAAAAACTTGAGTTTCCGCAAAATGCAACCAAAAAGTGGTTAAATCTTCCCAAAGTAC